>CACZOA010000114.1 GCA_902782665.1 uncultured Bacteroidales bacterium | reverse complement strand
TATAACCTCCGTTGAAATAGTCCCTCAGAGCCTTGTATGTGTTTTCTTTCTCAGAATACTTGCTGACAAATGCGTTATAAGCTTTCTGCATCTCATACTGGAAATCGAGAATATCCCTAGGATCAGGCAACCATTTACGAAGATCAGCAGCGGAGATGTATTTGCACCCAATAAGATTAAGCTCTGGTCTGCCATTGACAAACAATAGGTATTCGTCATACCACATCTGATCAACAATGTCCTGTGCTGCCAACACTGCGGCTTTGATCTCATCAACAGTATCATAGTCCGGATTAAGAATCGACAAGCTTGTTCCAGTTGTTTCGAGATACATGTTGTTCCACTCGCTCCATTCGTCATACATCTCAGCCCAACTTTCAAGATCTTTAAGGCTCATCACTCCAGGATCAACACCCATCACACGGATATAATTGCCTCGTATAGCATTATACCTCTCTTTGTCTGCGTCTGTCAGTGTGGCGAGATAATCAGACAGAGTAAGAATACCTTCAGCCTGTTGTGCATCGTCTATCAGATCAACTTTCTTTTCCTCGGCTGTCTTACCCACCTCCTCTCTCTGCTCTGTGTAGGCATCGAGAGTCTTTTTGTTTTCCATATCAGCGTTGAAGCTGTCTATTTTACCTTGTGCCTCCAGTTTGTTGTCTGCCACTTTTCCGAATACCTTGTAAAGAAGGAATAGGGCAAGCACACAAGCCAAAGCGATAAGGAGTATTTTTATCTTTTGTTTATCCATGTTTATCGGTTTTTTAACAGTTCGATTGCTTCTTTGTCTCCAAGTCCAGCCATGACGGTAAGGACAGAAATAAGAGCGTGCTGTTTTCGTTTCACATCATCCCTTGCTAGCATATAGACGGAATCAATATGATTTCGTAGAGAATACGGATCTTTCAGTGCCATTTTTGACAGTGCGTAATCGTCGGCTTTCGTTTCGTCAAGCGTCTTTAAGACGTAGTGTCCTATCTCATGCTGAATCACGAAACGTCGTGTATATTCAGGCAGAAGATTGAACGCCTGGCGGTTTATCTCTATGATGCCGTTTTGCATGTCCGTTCTGGCAGGGTTGGACGGATTTTCAGGGAAGAAATCAAACCATTTTATTGTCATGACTTACCTCCACCCCAAAAAGCATTGAAGAAGCTAGACGCTGCATTTCCAGCCGAATTCGCAATCGCCACTCCCACGTCACTTCTGTTAGTCTCCGCTTTCTGCGACTCGTACGATTTCCAGAAAAGGACACCTACAACGGTCACTACTGCGAGAACAATCAATAGAAATACTAATGTGTTTTTATCCATAGTTTATTTCATTTTTTTTATAGAAATACCATAATGCAACCAGTGTGGCAATGATTATAGCGATATATCCAACCCATTTGAGAATGTGTTTGTAAGATAGTGTGACAGTCTCACTTGTCACTTTCTCAAAATTATCAGGATCAGCCGTGTACTTAGAGTTGAAATCGGGATCGATCCCCAAACGGTCGATTTTTTCTTGTGTGGATTCGAATCCGTTCTGAAAGTAGTAGATCGGAGAAGCCGTCGCTTTAGTCTCTGGGTAAAGCATAGCATAAGCTTCAAGAAACTTTTCGTGTGATGCTTTACGCAATATGGCTAGATCTTGTAGCCTAACCACGTCGCCAGTTGGAATGCCAGCTTGTTCAAACAAAGAGAGCAAACCGGGTTGGTTTGCTCTAACTTTATTTTCAAGCTCACCAATATTGTGAGTCATAGGCTATTTGTTTTTGCTGATTAGATCACATTGTAGTGAAACCCAATGCTGCTGCGTTCGCCATCGCTTCGGCCGCTTTCTTCTGAAGACCCTTCTCTGTGTCAAGAGACGCACCGAAGATAAGCGAAATGACTACAGAACGACCAGCACCAATTGTTGTCATCAAAATGTTGTCAGCACCTAGAATCCAATCAATGTCGGTTAACTCGATAACTTTAGTGTTGTTATCGCCTGATCTCTGATACTGTGCAGGAATTCTCTTCTCGTCGGCATATCCCTTAAATGGGTTGACGTTACGATAGATGATAGGTAAGTCAAGCTGAGACTCATTGTCTGCCTTGATCTTGATAGCACGCAAACGAGAAGGGTTAGCCTTTACGTATGCCAAAAGAGCGTCAATCTTCTCTGGAGTACCTGAGCAAGTCAAATCAGTTGCTACAGTACCTTCTGCGATGATGTTGCTTGAATCCAAGTAAGATGATCCAGTTGCAAAGTTGCCTGGTGCTAGTGCCACTTTGATTGCACTTGATCCAGAGTTAACGATGTTGAAAGAGAATATCTTTCCACAGTTGTCCTCTTTTAGAAATGACTGTGCAGCTCCAAAATCAAGCAAGTTGTCGCCTACACCGATGTAGTGAGAACCCTCTGCCTTTTGCTTAACGATTCTCTGAACGTTGTTGCGGTTAACTCTACCGCCTAAAATGTCCTGTCCCATTTTTTTTAATTAATTACTGTTAAACTAGAATGATGTTTACTGAGCTGGAGCGATTACCGCATTCTCCTTCTTGCTCGAAAAGTTGTCACGTAGTGCGTAAATCACAACACCTACCATCACAAGTGTGATAATTGACAAAACGACTGCTGTCTTTGTTTGATTCATGATTATATGTTTTTAATTTTTCATGATTATATGTTTTTAATTTTTTGTTTTCTTTTCGGCTAAGGTAGATCCGTCGAAAATGGTGCTGTCAGTTTTTGTCTTGATTTGTCACTTTTTGTCTTGATTTGTCTTGATTTGTCAGTTTTTGCAATCATTTACATGTTTACAAAAAGAAGGTTGACGAAACCGCCAACCTTCCAAATAAACAAACAACGATAATGATAAGAGATAGTTAAACAAGAATTACGAATTTAAGGCACAAGAATTCAACGACTTTTGGGGGGAGCAAGTGGCTGTTTTTGTCATAACCAACTGTCACTAACTCCGAATCTATCCGTCTGATCCATCGGTTTAGTGTTCTGCTGGAGATTCCAACCATGTCTGCAAATTCAGATTTAGTCATTGCTTTGTACTTTGTTTCGTGCATATCACCACAGCTTTATCCTTTTGTAATAATGTGGGTTTTTCTCACTCTTTTTGTTTACTTCTATTTGTGTGTCGACGATCTTCTGATAGTTTTCTCCTAACTCCATTTTCCTGTAAGCTACGCTGTCAAGTGTACGGAAAAGGATAATATTAGACACATAAGAGTAGAAGACCGGTCGTACTTTTGTAAATCCGTGTGCAACCACGAATATATCCAGCTCCTGTTGCCTATATGAGATCATAAGATCCTCTATCAGATTGTCTGTCTTTGCGTCCTTCATGTAAAGTCTTGCATCGTCGAAAACGATAATGCCTTTACGGAAGTATCGGAGCTTGGCCAACGTTCCAATATCGTCTTTTGTGGGTGGGAAACAACGTGTTTTACGGATCCCTTCAAACAGAAAGTCTTCACGTTTGGTAAGGTCAACTTCTGGTACGTCTCGCCATTCTTCAATATGGTTGGTGACGATCAAGGCTTTTCGGGCGTTGCACTTGTCGAGAATTTCTCTCATGATAGTACTTTTTCCGGTGCCGTTGGTGCCAAGAACCATAGTCATGAACGGTCGACGGCCTGTGTCGTTATTCGTCTGATCCGTCTTCATGAGTTGCCTCCTTTCTTTCGGCTTCAAACTGCTTCATACGCAATTCCAACTCTTTCTCTTTTGCCTCCAACTCTTCCTCTTTCTCTTTCAACTTCTGCTCCTGGAGTGCGTTAGGAATCTTTGTGGCATAGATAGAAGCGATCACACCTATAAGCATCCATCCTGGAGTGAGTGCGATCTGTTTGGTCTGCAAGTATTGTGTATAAGCTTTTGTTAGCTTGTCATACTGGTCTTTGGTAGCCTGTAGCTTCTCGGGACTGCATTTGATAAACATTGCGATCAGAGATGGCAAAGCCAAGTCTGTCATCATAGCAGCGAATTCAGCCGACAATCCAGCCATAGATGCGTCAAACTCTATGCGTTCGTCGTCTTCTCCACCTTCATTTCCTTCTTCGTCGTAACCGCCACCAAATTCTTCTTCAGAGCTGCTCTCTTCCTGGTTGTTAAACAAGTCGTTCAAACCCTCATCTTCAGTGTCTGAATAGCTTGCCTTTTCCTGATTCATATCAGAAAGAAATTCATCCAAATCTCCAGATGGGAGATTGGCGTTATATGTCTTGTCTCCTAGTGCCATATCGCTTAATCTTTAAGTTTGACTTTGTTTGCCAGTTCGTCCAGCTTCTCAGATAGCACACCGCCCTCCAGCTGTCGTAGGATTCTGTCGTCTTCAGACACCGTTGCCACAATGTAGTCAAGGTCTGAGGTTTTAGGATTCTTGTAAAGAATGATTGCTGATTGCGTCTCGTCCTCATTAAGTTCAATGCCGTCAAGGTGCTTGATCAGAGACGCTGCCAAATGAGGGTAGAGCTGCACTAAAAGAGCCTCTTTCAACTTCGTCGGGTTGGCAAGAAACTCCATGATCATACCCATTGCGGACGGTTTGCCCGTGCCACTTTTGAATTTATCGAATAATCCCATACTATTTCTCCTTTTGGTTTAAGAATTTCTCCCACTCCTTCACGGTCTTACCTGTAATCTCATGGATCTTGTCGTCCTTCAACGGTGGATAGAACCAGTCGCAACGTTTCTCCACGTTGTAGAGAATTGTAGTCTTGACAAAGATTTCGTAGAAAGACACCTCTCTATGGTATCTTTTTTCTAGATGTTCCTTAACAGCGAATAGGAAATTGCGGATAATCTCGTTATCCACACTGATAATGAGTTTGCTTTGGTCTTCAGCTGTTGCGGTCTCCAGTTCGTTTGTCGTTTTCTCCAAGTCGGATTGCAGACGGCTGACAAGTGAATTAACGGAAGTCAATTCTTCTTCCTTGTACTGCAAAGCTCTTGTCTGATCCTCAATCTGCTTTTCCAACGTGTCGACTTTTTCAGCCAAAATCTCGCATTTGTGCTGCTTCTCTGCAAAAAGAGATTCCGACACACCAGACACTGGATGGTCTTTCAGTTCCTGGATCTCTTTCTCCAGGTCGCTGATTTTTTTAAGAGCTTCGGGATAACGTGTGAAGTAGGTGCCTAGTACTGTTTCTGATACGTCTTTTCCACTTGCATTTCCGAAAGTATCAATTAATTTTTGCTTCATTTCGATTGGAATACGCCAAGTCATGCCGACTTGTTCCATTCTTTCTTTCTTTTCTTCTGCCATACGGTTTAAAAT
>CACZOA010000113.1 GCA_902782665.1 uncultured Bacteroidales bacterium | reverse complement strand
TTGGTCTTCAGGATACAGCTTCTTACTATGTGTTGATGATCGACAGCGTTTGTCCTGCAGTTCCTTCAAATGTGGTCGCTATCAATGTGGTCAAGGATATTCCTACAGCCTTTACTCCTATGAATTCAGTCGGCTTGAACGATACGTTCATGGAGGGTTATCCAGTTGTCATCTTCAACCGTTATGGACAGAAGCTGGTTGATAGCCAGAACGGATGGGATGGTAAATGTAGAGGTGAGTATGTCGATCCTGGTGTCTACTTCTATGATATCATTTTGAAGGATGGCTCTAAACATAAGGGTTCTATCGAGGTTGTCTACTTTAAGTAGTAATTGACTGAATAATGAAAAAAGGAGACGTGAGTAATCGCGTCTCCTTTTTTTTTGATTAAAAATGTCAATTCTTATTTGGAATTATGTATTGAAAAAAAAATGGAGTATATTTGCATTAATAATTTGAAAGAACTTAAATGCAACAGGACAATTTTTTTAACAATATTAACAATAAGGTAACAAAACGAGTTAAAGACGTTATTATATACAGTAAGGAAGAGGCTGCCCGTTTAGGAAACGACAGTATCGCTCCTGAACATGTGCTGTTGGGTATCTTCCGCGACGGAGAGGGTCCGGCTATGGCCGCTTTCAAGGAATTGAATGTTGATCCGAGAATTATCCGTCAGAAGATAGAGGATGTTATTCGTAAAGAAAACAATAATCCTTTCTTGGATGAAGATATACCTATGCTGAAATCTACCGAGCGTTTGCTTTTCCTTATGGAAATCGAACGCCGTCAATTCCGTACTATTGAACAATCGGATACAGACATACTTCTTTTGGCTATCCTTCGTGAGGATTCTAACCTCGCGTCGGAAGTGCTCATATCTGAAGGCGTGACATATGATAAGATGCTTGCTATCTCACATAAAATGTGGGATAAGGATGAGCAATACGCTGAAGAAGAGGAGGGTGGACTTGACACTATTGAGCCAATGGATCTGAATATCAATGATGGTGTGCAGGAAGACGAAGATGAAGACGAGGATGATATGGACAACGATGCTGACGCAAGTTCGATAATGTCTAAACAATCCGCTACTTCTAAACAGGCTGCAACGTCTTCAAATTCAGCTATGCCTTACCTTGAGAAGTATGCTCGTAATCTTTCTCGTGAGGCTGCAAACGGAAATGTGGCTGAAATAGTTGGTAGAAAGCGTGAGATTGAACGTCTCTCTCAGATTCTTAGTCGTAAGAAAAAGAACAATGCTGTTCTTATCGGTCAGCCAGGTGTCGGCAAAACTTCCATTGTCGATGGTCTTGCTTTGGACATTGTCAACAAACGTGCACCTCATATCCTTCTTGATAAGGTGATTTATGCTCTTGATATGGGAGCTCTTGTCGCTGGCACAAAATACCGTGGTCAGTTTGAGGAGCGTTTGAAAGCGATCCTTTCTGAGGTGGCTGGTAATAAGAATGTGATTGTCTTTATCGACGAGATTCATACAATGATCGGTGCTGGTTCAGCTCCTGGTACTTTGGATGCCGCTAACATGTTGAAGCCTGCTTTGGCTCGTGGTGAGTTCCAGTGTATCGGTACGACAACAATAAAGGAGTATCGTCAGTATTTTGAGAAAGACGGTGCGTTGGATCGCCGTTTCCAACGTGTGCTTGTCGATCCTACAACGGAAGAGGAAACTCTTGAAATCCTTAACAATAGCAAGGCGGCATACGAGGAGCATCACATGGTGAAGTATACTGACGAGGCTATAAACGCTTGCGTTAAACTTACCGGAAGATATATCGGAGACCGTATGTTCCCAGACAAGGCTATTGATGCTATGGATGAGGCAGGAGCTGCCACTCATATTGTTGATGTGGAGATTCCATCGGTTGTCGTTGATCTTGAGACAGAATTGAAGTCTCTTGAAGATGAGAAAATGAACGCGGTAAAGAAGCAGAACTATGAGTTGGCTACTGAGTTGCGTGACAAGATAAAGGCGTTGACTATCCAGTTGAACGCAGAAAAAAAGAGATGGACGGAAGAGATGAAGTCCAACCGTCGTGTCGTGACAGAGGATGATGTGATGCGTGTCGTCGCTACAATGACAGGAATCCCTATCACCCGAATCGCTAAAGATGAAAGCCAACGTTTGGTTGAAATGCCGAATGTCTTGAAGGGTAAGGTGATCGGACAGGATGATGCTGTGGCTAAAGTGGTGAAGGCTATCCGTCGCAACAAAATTGGTCTTGGTGATCCAAATCGTCCTATCGGAACATTCTTGTTCCTCGGTCCTACAGGAGTCGGTAAGACATATCTTGCCAAGATGTTGGCTAAAGAGATGTTCGACGGTGATGAGTCTCTGATTCGAATCGACATGAGTGAGTATATGGAGAAACATGCTGTGTCTCGTCTTATAGGAGCTCCTCCGGGATATGTAGGACATGAGGATGGTGGACAGTTGACTGAAAAGGTCCGCACAAAGCCATATTCAATCGTTCTTCTTGATGAGATAGAGAAGGCTCACGCTGATGTCTACAACATTCTTCTTCAGGTTATGGATGAGGGTTGCTTGACTGACAGCCAGGGAAGAAAGGTCGATTTCAAGAACACTGTGATCATTATGACCAGCAACGTCGGTTCACGTCAGTTGAAGGATTTTGGCCGTGGTATAGGTTTCTCTATGCAGACGGAGGTCAGCAAGTCTGTCGCAGATGATGTTGTCCGCAAGCAACTTAACAAGACATTCACTCCTGAGTTCTTGAACCGTATTGATGAGATTGTAAGTTTCTCTCCACTTGAGAAAGATTCTATCACAAAGATTATCGAACTTGAGATCAATCCGATCCGTGAGAGAATCGGCAAACTTGGTATGAAGCTGACAATCACTGAAGATGCTATGGACTACATGGTGTCTAAGAGCTATGATCCTGTATATGGAGCGAGACCATTGCGTCGCACATTGCAGACATGTGTCGAGGATGCTGTGGCTGAGGTGATTTTGGAGAATGGCATCGATAAAAAATATGAGATTATAATAGAGGCTAATGAAGATAAAACTTCTACCAAGCCTTCGTTTAAGCTTATAGAGGACTAACTAAAATTTTATAATTATGAGTAAACAATTGAGACTTTCAAGCAATAAAATGCTTACTGGTACTGCAGCTGGTTTGGCTGAGTATATCGGAATGGACGTGACAATGATGCGTGTGATCTTTGCAGTTTGTACTCTCGCTTTTGGCTTTGGTTTGGGTATTTACCTTATCGCATGGATTATCATGTTGCTGTCGGAAAAGTAATTTGATATTGATTTAATCGTGTAGACGGAATTATTCCTGTCTACACTAAAAATGGGTTATGTCGGTTCCGATGTAACCCAAATTTTGAATAATAGTATATAAGATATAATTCGGCAATGGATTTCAAACTGACATCGAAATATAAACCTACAGGAGACCAACCGGAAGCGATCCGTCAACTGGTGGAGGGTGTTAATAATGGTGTCAAATACCAGACATTACTCGGAGTGACAGGTTCGGGAAAGACTTTTACAATTGCGAACGTGATTGAGAAAGTACAGCGTCCGACTTTGATTCTCAGCCACAACAAGACTCTTGCCGCACAGTTGTATGGAGAGTTTAAGGGTTTCTTCCCTGAGAATGCCGTGGAGTATTTCGTGTCATATTATGATTATTATCAGCCGGAAGCATATTTGCCAAACTCCGACACTTATATTGAGAAGGATCTGGCAATCAACGATGAAATTGAAAAACTTCGTCTTGCCACAACCACTGCATTGCTTTCTGGCAGACGTGATGTGGTTGTGATTTCTTCTGTGTCTTGCCTATATGGTATGGGAAACCCAGAGGATTTCTATGCAAACACAATCACAATCCAGGTCGGTCAGCAACTTGATTTGCAGGTGTTTCTGAGAATGTTGAGTGATAATCTCTACCAACGCAATGAGATATCACTTGAACGAGGAAACTTCCGTGTGAAGGGCGATACTGTTGATGTCTTTATGGCAGACACTGATTTCGTCTTACGTGTAAGTTTCTGGGGCGACGAGATTGAAGAGATAATTAGTATCGATCCATTGTCAAACATGCCGATAGAGTCGTTTGAGCAGACTCGAATCTATCCTGCGAACCTTTTTGTGACTACCAAGGAACGAATCTCCCGTTCTCTTATTGAAATCGGTGACGACCTGACAAAGCAGATTGAGTTCTTTGAACTTCAAGGCAGAAGTGCTGAGGCTAAACGAATCAGCGAGCGTGTCAACTACGATATGGAGATGATCCGTGAGCTGGGACATTGCTCCGGAATCGAAAACTATTCTCGCTATTTCGATGGAAGAAAACCAGGCACTCGTCCGTTCTGTCTGTTGGATTTCTTCCCTAAGGATATGCTTCTTGTGATAGACGAGAGCCATGTGACGATCCCGCAGATTCGTGCGATGTATGGAGGAGACAGTGCAAGAAAAAAGAATTTGGTGGAATACGGATTCCGTCTTCCTGCCGCAATGGACAACCGTCCTTTGAAATTTGAAGAGTTTGAAGAACTGACAGATCAGACCATATATGTCTCTGCCACTCCAGCCGAGTTTGAACTGGAGAAGTGTGAAGGTGTTGTGGTGGAGCAGGTGATCCGACCTACTGGACTGTTGGATCCGATTATAGATGTGCGTCCAAGTCTCAATCAGATTGATGATCTGATTGAAGAGATCATTGTGCGTGCCGAGAAGGATGAACGAGTGTTGGTCACTACTCTTACCAAACGAATGGCTGAGGAGTTGCAGGAATATCTGCAGAAGTCTGGTATACGAAGCCGTTATGTCCATTCCGACGTCGACACTCTTGAACGTGTCCGTATCATGGAGGATCTACGCAATGGCTTATTCGACGTGCTTGTAGGAGTCAACCTTCTTCGTGAGGGATTGGATTTGCCGGAGGTGTCGCTTGTGGCTATCCTCGACGCAGACAAGGAGGGATTCCTTCGTTCGCACCGTTCATTGACACAAACTGCAGGACGTGCGGCACGTAATCTGAATGGACGTGTGATAATGTATGCCGACAAGATAACAGAAAGTATGCAGCAGACGATTGATGAGACAAACCGTCGTCGCGAGAAACAGATGGCATACAATGAGGCAAACCATATCGTCCCTAAGGCTTTGAACAAAGAAAAGAAGACGATACTTAAGGAACGTGATGAGAATGAGCCTAAATATTATGTTGAGCCAGACGTTTATGCTGAGCGTCAACGTAAACCAGCAATGGTGGCTGAAACCACGTCTACTTATAATACTCCTGCTGAATTGGAGAAACTTATTGCCAAGACTAAACAGGCAATGCTTGATGCCGCCAAGGATCTCGAATTTTTGGAGGCCGCTCGTCTGCGTGATGAGATGATCAAACTGCAGAATGAGCTCCTTAAAATGAAAAAATAGGATTAATAAAATATAAAAAATGGATTATTTGAATTCCCTTAATGAACCACAACGTCAGGCTGTCACATATAGTGATGGTCCTTCTTTGGTGATCGCCGGCGCTGGTTCTGGTAAGACGCGAGTGCTTACATACAAAATCGCATATCTTTTGCAGTCTGGTCTAAAACCACAATCGATTCTTGCGTTGACATTTACCAAGAAGGCTGCGACAGAGATGAAAGATCGTATTGCAAAAGTGGTGGGAACGGAGGCTGCCAGTAAACTTTGGATGGGTACTTTCCACTCAATCTTCGCCCGTATCCTTCGTGCTGAGGCGGATAAACTCGGTCTTGACAAGGATTTCACTATATATGACGGTACTGATTCTCAAAATCTTTTGGCTACAATCATAAAGGAAAAAAGACTTGATGACAAGACTTACAATCCGAAGAAAATGCATGCCAAGATATCACGTCTTAAGAATGATCTCATCACTCCTCAGATGTATCGTGAGATTCCAGAACTTCATCAAAAGGATGTAGAGGATCACTTGTATGCGTTCG
This sequence comes from uncultured Bacteroidales bacterium, assembly GCA_902782665.1. Lineage (GTDB taxonomy): Bacteria > Bacteroidota > Bacteroidia > Bacteroidales > Paludibacteraceae > UBA1723. The sequence continues at coordinate 32,676 of CACZOA010000113.1, read as the reverse complement.
GAGATTTATATACTACATATGCTGCACGTTGCAAGAATGCCAATGCAGTCGATTTTGATGATATTTTGTTGTATACCAATATATTGCTGCGTGATGATGATAAGGTGGCGTTCAAGTATCAGAATAAATTCAGATTTATTCTTGTCGACGAGTATCAGGATACAAACGCATCCCAGTACCGTATAATCCGCAACCTTTGTAGGCAGCATCATAAATTATGCGTGGTGGGTGATGATGCTCAGTCTATCTACGGTTTCCGTGGTGCCGACGTTCGTAATATTCTCTCGTTCACCAACGATTATCCGGAGTCTAAAGTGTTCCGTCTGGAGCAAAACTACCGTTCGACACAGACAATCGTGAATGTAGCAAACAGTTTGATTGCAAAAAATACACAACAGCTTGAAAAACATGCTTTTTCAGAACAGGAAGTTGGAAACAAAGTACGTGTTTTTGGAGCATATACAGAAGGAGAAGAGGCTCAGGTGGTGGCGAATTCTATTGCCAGACTAGTTAAGGAGGCTGATTGCAAATATTCGGATTTCGCTGTGCTTTATCGTGTCAACACACAATCACGTCTGATTGAGAAGGCTCTCCGTGAGAAAAACATTCCGTCTCGCGTGTGGGGAGGAAAAACATTCTACCAGCGTGCGGATATCAAGAATATTGTATCATATTGTCGTCTTGCGATCAACCATCGTGATGAAGAGGCGTTCAAGCGAATTGTCAATGATCCTCCGAGAGGAATCGGCGACGTTACTGTCGGAAAGATTTTTGAACAGTCGGCGGCTGCGAATATTTCATTCTGGGATGTGGTGGATAATATCCGTGATTATGACTTCTTGAACGAAGGCACGAAGAATAAAGTGGCTGCGTTTGCTGAGATGATCAATGATTTTGGCAAACAGTCAGAGGAAACGGATGCTTATGCCGTCGTAGATTCCGTGATCAAACGGTCTGGAATCTGGGCTGACGCTCATAAAGACAATGAGTTGGAAAACAAAAACCGTCAGCAGAATCTGGATGAGATGCTTCGTTCTGTGCATGAGTTCAAGACACGAGTCTTGGAGGAGGATGGAAAAGATGCCGATTTGTCTTTGAATCATTTTCTTACTGATATTGCGTTGCTTACAAGTGTAGACGAGGGTGACGACAATAATAAAGTGACATTGATGACGGTGCACGCCAGCAAAGGATTGGAGTTTAAGGAGGTCTTCATAATTGGAGTGGAGGAGGGCATGTTCCCGTCGAAACGAAGTTCAAGTGATGAATCTGTTGAGGAGGAGCGCCGACTTATGTATGTGGCAATCACAAGAGCAGAGAAAAACTGCTATATCACATATTGCAAACAACGAATGGAAGGCCAGACGCCAAAGGTGGCAAATCCAAGCCGTTTCATCAAAGAGATAGATCCTAACTTATTGATTTTGCCGAAAGAGTGGAGAGACACAGCGTCTGTTTCATCAGAAAGAGGTGAGGCACGTTGGAAAAACGGACAGCAGTTCAATCTTCGCAGACCGACATCACCGTCGCAACAATCAGCACAGCCATCCACAGTTTCCCGTCCTGCCCCTAATGTACATCCGTTGGCAACAGGACGATTCAAGCCAGCGAGCATGTTGGCAGGAAGGGTTGGCCCTGTCAATATTTCACAGTTTCAGGTTGGCACATTTGTCAAGCATAAAGACTATGGTATCGGACAGATAGTCAAATTGGAAGGAGAAGGCAAAGAGACGAAAGCTTTCATTGAATTCAACCATTGTGGATTGAAACGAATATTCCTTGCATACGCGGCTGCGAATATGCAAGTGATAAATGCGTAGTAAAATGTTCTCTTTTTCCAATTGAAAATTGCGATTGTTGAATAAATTACATAATTTTGTAGAGAACCATAATGGTTCTTTTAACGAACTGGGGATTGACAGATGATCCCGCAAAAAATGTGAATTATGAATAAAGAAATTTCTACAAATAATGCACCGTCGGCTGTTGGACCATACAGCCAAGCAATAGAAGCAGGCGATATGATTTTCGTTTCTGGTCAGTTAGGATTGAATCCAGCAGACGGCTCTTTGTCACCAGACGTAGTAGAGCAGGCAAAACAGTCGTTGAAGAATATCGGTGAGATTCTGAAAGCTTCTGGATGCGATTATTCAAATGTTGTGAAGACTTCGGTTTTCATTACAGATTTGAGTGCTTTTGCCGCAGTTAACGAAGTGTATGCCACATTCTTTAGCAAACCTTATCCTGCTCGTTCGTGTGTAGAAGTGTCCAAATTGCCTAAGGGCGGACTGGTTGAAATTGAGTGTATCGCTAAAAAGTGAGTTTTTATGCCAAATAATGCATATAAATAGTATGTTGTTGGGCATTTTCTTGTTTTTTATAGTTATTTTATTGTGAATATTATTATTTTTGCATAAGAACTACATAATAAAATAAAAGGATTATGGATAAGGACAACTATGTGATAGAAACAAGTTGGGAAGTCTGCAATAAGAATGGCGGTATTTATACGGTCTTATCCACACACGCCAAAGCGTTAGGGGATATACTTGGAGACCATTTGATTTTTATCGGACCTGATTTCGGAAACGAAGACAACATATATTTTAAGGAAAACAAGACTGCTCTTAAGTCTTGGAAGGCAGCTGCCGCAAAAGAGGGGTTGGCTGTACGTGTCGGCACTTGGAATGTGCCAGGAAATCCTTTGGTTATTTTGGTTGATTACAAACCTTTCTTTGCTGAAAAAGATGCTTTCTATGGAGAGATGTGGGAAAAGTTCGGCGTCAATTCTCTTGGAGCGGTTGGCGACTACCACGATTGTGCCGTATTTGGTATGGCTGCAGGAAAGGTTGTCGAAAGTTTTGTGAATTTCAATAAATGTGCAGACGCAGGTGTTGTCGCACATTTCCATGAATGGCAGGTTGCATCCGGATTGTTGTATGTAAAGAGTCGTTGCCCACAGGTTAAGACTGTGTTCACTACTCATGCCACTACAACTGGCCGTTCAATCTGTTTCAATAATAAGCAGCTTTACGCATATTTCACAGCCTATAACGGAGATCAGATGGCTGGCGAACTAGGCGTCGCAAATAAGCATTCGATAGAGAAGGCCGCTGCACACAATGCGGATTGCTTCACTACCGTGTCAAATCTTACTGCCGATGAGTGCAAGCAGTTGCTTGATATTCCGGCATTTGTAACTCCAAACGGTTTCGAATCTGATTTCGTGCCAACAGGAGACAAGATGGAAAAGGCTCGCAAGAATGCCCGCAGCAAAATGACAAAAGTTGCTGAGGCTTTGTTGGGTTATAAACTGCAGAAGAATGCTCTTTTCATCGCTACAAGCGGTAGATTCGAGTGGAGAAACAAAGGTATCGATGTCTTTGTCAAGTCGTTGAAACAGTTGGATGAGAATCCAAACTTGGATAGAGAGATCGTTGCATTTATAATGGTGCCATCCTGGGTTAAGTGTCCACGCACAGATTTGCAGGAGAAACTTAACAGCAAGGGCAAGAATCAGTTGGATTGGAAAGTTCCGACTCATGAGGTGAATGAGCCATGGAATAATGAGATTCTTAATGCAATTGGTAATTATGGCCTTGACAATCAGGAGAACCATAAGGTGAAGGTTATTTATGTGCCATGTCTGCTTGACGGCAATGATGGCATATTTAATATGAGCTACTACGATCTGTTGCCTGGTCTGGACTTGACAGTGTTTGCGTCATACTATGAGCCATGGGGTTACACTCCATTGGAAAGTGTGGCATTCGGAGTTCCGACAATCACCACAGACAAGGCAGGATTCGGATTGTGGGTAAAGAAAGAGTCGAAGAAGTCTGATTCAATCAGCAACGGTGTGGCTGTTATCAACCGTACTGATTTCAATTTCGATGAGGTTGCTTCACGTATTGAAAATGAGGTTGTTGCATTCTCAAAGATGAAAGACGCGGATGTCTCTAAAACATCGGAGAAATCAAAAGCGTTTGCTGACAAAGCTTCATGGAGCAAATTTATCGCATCTTATGTTGAGGCTTACGACAAGGCATTGGCTAAAGGAGCGAAGAAGAGTGCTGTGAAGAAAGCACCGTCTACAAAACAGACAACTGAGACAGTCGAGAAACCGAAACGTCGCAGCTGTGCGAAGAAAAAATGAGAGTTAAATAAAGAAAATAGTATACTAAAAATAAGTGTTATGAAAGTTAAGACTAGCAACACAAATCAGTCTGCTTGGAGAGAACTTACTACTACAGCTAAGATTCCTGCAAAGCTTGAGAAGCTACAGACTTTGGCAAAGAACCTATGGTGGGTTTGGAACGAGGAGGCAACAGACCTTTTCGAGAAGATTGACCCTGCAACATGGGAGGCATCTGGCAAGAACCCAGTTCTTTTCCTTTCAAAAGTGAATATCAAGCGCCTTAACGAAGTAGCAAAGGACGCTGATTTCGCAAAAGAGATTGATTCAGTGTACAAGAACTTCAAGGCTTACATGGATAAGAAGAACCAGGCTAGCAAGCCATCGGTTGCTTACTTCTCTATGGAGTATGGTTTGACTGACATTCTAAAAATCTACTCTGGTGGTCTAGGAGTGTTGGCTGGAGACTACTTGAAGGAGGCTTCTGACTCAAACATCAACATGTGTGCAGTCGGATTCCTTTACAGATATGGATATTTCACTCAGTCTATCTCAATGGACGGAGATCAGATCGCTGTTTACGAGCCACAGAATTTCTCTACTCTTCCACTAGAGCAGGTTAAGGACAAGGACGGTAACCCAATCATTCTTGAGGTGCCTTACTACGACCGTACAATCTACTCTAACATCTGGAAAGTGGCTGTAGGACGTGTTGATCTATATTTGCTAGATACAGACATCGAGCAGAATCCAGATTACGACCGTTCAATCACTCACCAGCTATACGGTGGAGACTGGGAGAACCGTTTGAAGCAGGAGTACTTGCTTGGTATCGGTGGTGTGTTGATGCTACAGAAACTTGGCATCAAGAAGGACATCTACCACTGCAACGAGGGTCACGCTGCACTTCTTAACCTTCAGCGTTTGGTTGATTACATTGAGAAGGAAGGTATGACATTCGAGCAGGCTAAGGAGGTTGTTCACGCATCTGCTCTTTACACTGTTCATACTCCAGTGCCAGCTGGTCACGATAAGTTCGATGAGAGCTTGTTCGGAAGATACATGTACAAGTTCGCTGAGCGTCTTGGCATCTCTTGGGATGACTTGATGGATCTAGGACGTGAGAACCCAGGTGACAAGGGAGAGAAATTCTCTATGTCAGTGTTCGCATGTAACCTATGCCAGGAGTCAAACGGTGTGTCTTGGTTGCACGGTGAGGTATCAAAGAAGATGTTCGCTCCAATTTGGAAGGGTTACTTCCCAGAGGAGTTGCATGTAGGATACGTTACAAACGGTGTTCACATGCCAACATGGGCAGACCGCTCTTGGAAGGCTTTGTTTGAGTCTACATTCGGAGCTGATTATATCGCAAAACAGTCTAAGGAATCTACTTGGGCACCAATCAATAAGGTTGACGATGCTAAGATCTGGGAGACTAAGTTGGCTTTGAAGAACCGTTTGATCGATTTCATCAAGGTTCAGTATAAGGCTACATGGTTGAAGAATCAGGGAGATCCAACACAGGTGTTGGCAATCACTGAGAAGATCAATCCAAATGCGTTGACAATCGGATTCGGCCGTCGTTTCGCTACATATAAGCGTGCTCACTTGTTGTTCTCTGATTTGAAGCGTTTGTCTCAGATCGTAAACAACGACAAGGCTCCAGTTCAGTTCTTCTTCACTGGTAAGGCTCACCCAGCTGACGGTGGTGGTCAGGGCTTGATCAAGAGAATCATCGAGATCTCTCGTATGCCTGAGTTCCAGGGTAAGGTTATCTTCTTGGAGAACTATGATATGGCTCTTGCTAAGAAGCTTATCTCAGGTGTTGATATTTGGTTGAACACACCAACTCGTCCACTTGAGGCATCTGGTACATCTGGTGAGAAGGCTTTGATGAACGGTACAATCAACTTCTCCGTTAAGGATGGTTGGTGGTATGAAGGCTACCGTGAGGGTGCAGGTTGGGCATTGACTGAGCACAGAACTTACGATTATCAGCCATACCAGGATCAGCTTGATGCTGCTACTATCTATAACCTACTTGAGAAAGAGATTATCCCTAAGTACTACGCTACTAACTCAAAGGGTTACTCTCCTGAGTGGGTACAGACAATCAAGAACTCATTCATGCAGATCACTCCTAACTATACAATGAAGCGTCAGTTGGATGACTATGTAGATCGTTTCTACAACAAGCTACAGAAGGCATACGACGAGGTTTCTGCAAATGGTTACGCTAAGGCTAAGGAAATCGCTGCTTGGAAAGAGAAGATCGCTGCAGGTTGGGATAACATCACAATCGAGCAGGCTGAGATTCCTGAGAAGTTGTTGACTAATCCTGAGGTTGGTGATAAGAACCAGTTTGAGGTTGTTCTTAACGTTAATGGTCTTGGTGACAATGGTATCGGTGTTGATATCGTTATCTCAAACAAGAATGAGAAGGGTCACGATAAGATCTACAAGGTAGTAGAGATGGAGATGTACAAGCAGGAGGGCACAAGATTGTTCTACAAGGCTAACATCGTTATCGAGGAGGCTGATACTTACAAGTACGCATTCCGTATGTTCCCTAAGAGCAGCTTGCTTGCTCACAAGATGGACTTCTGCTACACTCGTTGGTTCTAATCGACGTCGTTACAGACAGTTATATAGAGAGGTTGGAGAAATCCAACCTCTTTTTGTTTTATGAATAGATTGTGTAAGTGTTTTGTGTATTTATACGTTAGTTTGTTTGAGAGAAAAAATATTTGTAATTTTGCCCCACATTAAAATTATAATTATTCATTTTTCCAATTTGAAAAAGTAGAGGATATGCAGAAAGTTTTCAAAAGCTCTATTCTAGCTGGTATTTTTATCGCAGTCGCAGGTTATATCTATCTGACAGTAAGTGGTATTGTGGGTGCGTGTATGTTCGCATTCGGTCTTCTTGGTGTATGCTATATAGGATTGCATCTATACACTGGTAAGGCAGGTTCTGTATCACTCAACAAGTCTGATGACATCTATTATCCTGTCCTTGGATGGATTTTGTTGTTTAATGTTGTCGGCACTACGATTGTCGCTTTGATGTTGTCTGTTGTTGCCGGTGATGGAGTCATTTCCAATCTGCAGTCTATAATAAACAACAGATTGAATGCCACTGCTTTGGAAGCGATAATAAAAGCAATTTTCTGTGGATTCATCATGGAGATGGCTGTGTTCATGTATAAGAAAAACACTCCACTAGGTATTTTGTTCGGTGTGCCTCTATTCATTTTGTGTGGATTCTACCATAGTATAGCAGACAGTTTTTATTATGCTTTGTATCTGTTCCATGGTGGAAAATTTGAAACAGCTTTGCTTGTCACATACCTGTTAAGCATTTTCGGTAATCTGCTTGGATGCAATGTCAGAAGACTTTTTGTGAAAGCATAAATACAATTACTCTTATACTCTTAAATTTTTGATTTATGAGAAAGTATTGTTTTTTGTTTTTTGCTATTTTGTGGGCTTTAAATATTCATGCCCAGGAGTCCTCTTTGGATCAGAGTGGTTCGTCTGATGGTGATACAGTACGTCAGAATAAGCCAAGATACTTAGAGGTTTATCATGATAATATAGGTTGCCCGGATTATAAAATATTTGCTGAATATACTAGTTCAGACAACAAGTCGGTCTCCGCTTTGTTGAAATTCAATGAGCAAATATCAGAACCTGTTGATTTTAGCAAACCAATACATCTATCTGCGTTGGATAAACAAAATAATCCTATGCAAGTTATGTATCATCGTATTTGGGAATCAGATGGTCCAATGGGTAATTCAATTGTCTTCTGTGAAGGAGATATACTGGATGCCACATCATTCACTTTGAAGAGAATTAATAATCGTTATAATGGATATCTTTGGGGATTGATATTGTTGGTTGAAGATCCAACAGAAGGTTTGTGTAAAGTTGTCGTCAACCAAAATGGACCTTGGCCTATTCTTAGAAAAGAACCGAACGAAGGAAAGTAAAAGTACTGCGCATCATTAAAAACGATCGTAGTCTGATATGTCTAAATTAATCTGCAATTAAATTAAACACTATTAGATGTCTGTCATAGAAATATTCAAAAGGATTTCGGTTTATGTCAAGCCGTATAAGTGGCTTGTTTTTGCGACGTTGATGCTGACTTTGATCGGCTCTTTTATGGCCCAGGTCAACGCGATTGTGCTAAACTATACTGTCGATTCCATCAATGCTCTTGTCACTGCTGGAAAAGGTTTGGCAGAAGGCCTTGATATCCTTATTTTGATCTCATCTGTTTTGCTTGGCAAGGAACTGATGATTATCCTTGTGCAGTTCGGACAAAAATTCTTCGGACAGAAACTGAAGATCTGTATCTCTCAGGATTTGGCACAGGAGGTGATAGAAAGAGTCCTTACATATCGTCTTGCTTTCTTCACAAAGTCTGGCAATGAGCCTGGTAAACTGCAGACTCGTATAGACAGGGGAGTGGAGAGTTTGACTCGTATTGTCCAGAACTTCTTCATCGACATCCTGCCTCTTTTTTGCAGCGCTATCCTTGCGTTGGTGCTGATGTTCAAACAGAATGTCTATGTCGGCACCGTCGCCCTTGTTATAGTGCCTATCTATTTTTATATCACGTATTTGCAGGCACACAAACTGAAGGGATGGCGTACGCAACATAAAGATTTTCGTGAGGCTAAGAGCCACGGTATCATGACTATTCTTGAAAGCATCACCGTCATCAAATCATTTAACCGTGAACAGATAGAAGGAAAGAAACAGCTTGAACTTCAGAAAAATATCACAGAAAATCAGCTGAAGACACGTCAGACAAGTTTCTTCTTTGAAGGAGTGAAGACGTTTGTCGAGCAGATCGGTGTGGTTTTGATCATTATCCTGACCGCTTTTCTTGTGCTCAACGGAGATATGACCATCGGTGCGATCATGTATCACATCATGTTGTTTGGCAATGTGACTTCGCCCACACGTCAGCTTCATAGAATCTATGATGATTTCAATGATGCTTTGATTTATGCAAACGGATTCTTTGAGATTCTCGACGCTGGTACAGAGGAGACGGAGAAGAGTGGCAAACATCGTCCGGAAAAGATCAGGGGTGAATTTGAATTGCGTCACGTCGACTTCACTTATCCTAATGGGACAAAGGCTCTTCACGATATCAATATGAAGATTGAAAGTGGCAAGATCACCGCTTTGGTCGGACTATCTGGAGCTGGTAAAAGTACAATAATCAATCTTCTGGATAAATTCTATGAGCAGGATTGCGGAGACGTTCTTCTTGATGGTGTGAGCCTAAAAGATTGGGACACACAGTATCTACGAGATAATATCGGACTTGTGCTTCAGAAGAATCATATTTTCGACGGTACTATCGAAGAGAATATCCGATATGGTAATGTCGACGCTACGGATGAAGAGGTGATGGAGGCTGCTAAAAAAGCGTTTCTTTACGATCAGGTGGTGGCTTTGCCTAATGGATTCAAAAGCAAGGCGACGGAATTGTCGGGCGGACAACAGCAACGAGTGGCTATTGCCAGAATGTTCATTAAGAACCCTCCGATCATATTCCTTGATGAGCCGACAGCCAGCCTTGACGCTATCGCTACTGAGCAGATCAAAAACAGTATTGACGCCATCAAACAGAACCGCACCGTCATCATCATCTCGCATAGTCTGTCGCAGATTATCGACTCTGAGATGATATATTCGTTGGAAAAGGGTAGGGTGATGGAACACGGCACTCATGAAGAGTGTTATGCTAAGAATGGCGTCTACCGCAGAATTTTCGACGCGTCTGCAAGAAGTTTGAATATAGAGAAGATCGCCAAGACTCAGATGGGGGTATGATATCAGTCGTCTTGATTATTGGAAAGACGGATTTTAACATTTCTGAAATAGCGATTTGACAATTATACATTATTTTCGTGTCGCAAAATATTTATGATTTATGAGGCAGACAATAACATTTAAGGAAATACGGAAAAACGAAGAAATCAAGACATATATCAAACGTGCTGATCTCTCACTTGAACGTATGGGATTTACAGAGCATAGTTTTGCACATGTGATGCGTGTGTCAAAAAGTGCAGGAGATATGCTTGAGCAACTTGGTTATGATCCAAATGATGTGGAGCTGGCTCGTATTGCAGGTTATATGCATGATATCGGAAATGTCATCAACAGAATAGACCATGCACAGTCGGGTGCTATAATGGCATTCCGTATACTTGACAAACTGGGAATGCATTACGAAGATATCGCTAAGGTTATAGCGGCTATTGGCAATCATGATGAAAGCACAGCTTTCCCGGTAAGTGATGTGGCGGCCGCCATTATAATTGCTGATAAAAGTGATGTCCGTCGATCACGTGTGAGAAACATAGACAAAAGTTCATTCGACATTCATGACAGAGTGAATTATGCTGTGACGGAGAATCATATCTGTGTGTCGGATGACCGTACATCGTTAATCCTTTCGCTTACTCTTGACACGGAAATAAGTCCTGTGCTTGAATATTTTGAGATATTTTTGAGCCGTATGAAACTGTGTCAGAAAGCCGCTTCATACTTGAATCTGAAATTCAAACTGAAAATTAACGGATCAGAGATATGTTAAAAACAGTCATGTTTTAACTTTATTTTGATAGAAAGGCTGGATTCCCATACATAATCCAGCCTCTTAATTTAATAGATTGACCTATATCAGAATATGAATGTCTTTTCTACCCAGTAGCACAACATTCCTGCGAGATAACCAAGCAGAACAATCCACGAAATGTGTTTCAGATACCATCCGAATGTGATTTTCTCCAATCCCATCACCACAACTCCTGCTGCGGAACCGATGATTAGCATTGATCCTCCGACACCTGCGCAGTATGCCAAAAGCTGCCAGAAAATTCCGTCGACTGCCATATCACCTGTTGGAGCCACTGGATACATTCCCATACAACCTGCAACCAATGGCACATTGTCGACTATGGAAGAAAGCACACCGATTATTCCGGTTATCAGATAATTATTGCTGTCGAAGACGGAATTCAATCCTTCACCAAGCATTGTCAACACACCGATCGTCTCCAGACAGGCCACTGCCATCAGAATACCGAGGAAGAAAAGAATCGTTGACATGTCTATGCGAGTGAGTATTTGTGCCACACGTTTCTGCATCGAATTGTTTTCCTCTGTAGTTTCCGCATGAGCGAAAAAGATTTCTGTGACTGTCCAAAGTACGCTCAATACCAATAATATGCCTACGAAAGGAGGCAGATGAGTGATGCTTTTGAAGATTGGCACGAAGATGAGGCCTCCTACACCAAGGAAGAAGATGCACTTGCGTTGTGTGGCAGACAGACCGTTCTCTTCACTCACCTGTGTCAGGTCGGATTCGGATGAAAGCTGACCTTTCAGCGATAAAGACATAATGTAAGCAGGAATTACCATGGAGACAATCGAAGGCAAAATCAGCTCACTGATGACTCCAGATGCTGTGATCACACCTTTGTTCCACAACATTATGGTAGTGACGTCTCCGATAGGTGAGAATGCACCTCCACTGTTGGCTGCGATGATTACCAGAGAAGCATAGATGATACGGTCTTTATGATTGTCGACCAATTTTCTGAGAATCATGATCATCACGATAGATGTGGTCAGATTGTCCAATATGGCGGAAAGGAAAAACGTCATGAAGGCGATACGCCACAACAGAGCACGTTTGCTCCGAGTTTGCATCGCGTCGCGGACAAAATTGAATCCGCCATTCTGATCGACAAGTTCGACGATGGTCATCGCTCCCATCAAGAAGAATAAGGTTGTCGAGGTCGCTCCCAGATGACGTTCTATCACCTCACTGACCACGGACGCTGTCTGCCCGTCCACTGCATTTGGCAGGTAGTTGGCAGGGTTCATCATAAACAAAGTCCATGTCGCCACAAGCATCAATAGAGCGATGGCAGCTTTGTTGATTTTAGTGACACTTTCGACGGCTATGAAAAAATAGCCAATACAGAATACGATAATTATCGCTATTGTTAGAGTTGCCATGTTTTAAATATTTGGTAGTCGACGTTTGGTATGCCGAGACAGCAACAGCCATCTCCAAACTTTTAATATTGGGCATAGTTGTCGAGTTTTGATTAATAATATGTTGATTTGTTTAGTGTGCCGAAAACGGCAGAGGCAACAGAGCTAACGAATGATGTGTCTCAATGCGAACACATAGTAATCGCATGAGAAAGAAAGACAGATAGGGTGTGATTTGAGACTCCATCTGCTATCGTGGTAGGAATAAAGAAGGTTAGTGATATGTCGACGTGTGGAGCCATAGGATGGGAAATCCATTCTGTGGCATCTTGAATCTTGAGTCGTGATGTTGCGTTGAGGCCGAGAACTGCAAATTCGATAGATTTGTGCGGCATCTGTCAGTGTCGCCTCATGATGAATCTGATGGTTTGGATTTTGGAAAACGGACTCTATGTTTTGTTGGATGCTAAGCTTGTCACACGTGTCCTGTTCCTGCCAGTTAGTTAATGCTGTCAGCCAAACGGCAACGAGAGCCGTCAAAAAACATACAATGCAATGTGCCCGTTTCATTTATGTGCAAATGTAGAAAAATTTCTTTATCATGATTAAAACATAAATATTTTATTTGACGTAGATGCTTTATTTATCACTTTTTCATCATTTAATTACATTTCTACAAAAGATGCACTGTGGTGTTTTATTGGGAATTAAATTCGAAAAAGAGGTTAGGAAAATGTGTAAAATTGTTTAAGAGATTTCGATTGAAGATGACGTAGATGAGCCATTTCAAAAATGTTGTTTTCAAAACAGATTTTTTATTTAGATTGCTAAATTTTATTCTTTTGCTCTTCTTCCAGCATCTTCGCCTTCCTTTTGATCATTTCACCGGTTCTATGGCCGAAAAATCCACCTATTGATCCATCGCTGGCAATTACTCTGTGGCATGGGACATCAGGAGCAAAAGGATTGCGTTTGAGGGCTTGTCCGATTGCTTGTGGACAATTGCATCCGATTCTTTTGCCGAGTTCTTTGTATGATATTGTCTTTCCACAAGGAATAGAGAGTAGCTCTAGATATACTTTCCTTTGGAATTCAGTGATGTTTGTGGCATTTAGTACACGTTCGCGAATGTCCATATACTTTGTCTGTGGTAAAGTTGAATCCCGTTTTCTGTAACGTATATGTTTTATGCAAAGATAATGAATCGCTGGTGAAAATTGAAAATAATTATAATATTTAGCCAATTAAGAGGTTGCAAATCAATTGGTAATAGTTTGAAATGTATGATTGATAAAATCGGATGATAATAGTCGATAAAGAATTTTTTTTGTTTGAAAAGTTGTCTGTTTGGAAATAAGTTCATACTTTTGCAGTACTAGAACCCCCAAGCCTCTCGTGGATGCTCAAATCGGGGGTCGTTTTATTTTTATAATATTATGAGTGTACAGTACAAAAAACATTTCTCATGCACATCCGACATTGTATCTCTTTTATTGGATAGAGGTCTTGTTATAGAAGATGTTGATTTTGCACAAAGGTATATTGATAGGGTTGGATATTATCGTTTAAGTGGTTATTTGTATCCAATGCTGCGATTCCCAAAAGAAAATCATTCTTTATACAAAAGCTATGGGCTTTCCAAAAAATTGGGAGGGTGAACCGCTTTGGATGTGAAATCAAAAATGCGTGACCAATTTCTGAATCACGCATATTTTGGTAGTTTAATTTTGTGCTGATTTTTTTAAGGTGGCGAAATAATCTGATAGTTCTTCTATTGTATTGCATTTGATTATTTCTGATGTCGAATTTGTTCTTTCCCTTGGCGAAAATCTGGATATTGTAACTATATCAAACATCTTTCGTACAAAAGGTGACATATTGACAACTTTTATAGATGGATGATCGTTGATAATATTATACAATTCGTCAGCTGCTGATCTTGAAATTTGCTCAATACCTTCGAAGTCAAGAAGATATGAATTATCAAAAGAAAGAGAGTTTGCAAAATCTTCCATCATGCGTCTTGTTTTGATTTCTAAACCATATATGTCTTTGATTTTTAAAGTTATGTTGCTCATGATTGATCATTTTATATAATCGTAAAAACTGAAAGTAGAAGGAATGTCGGTTGGAATTATTGCTAAAACTAGTGTGCCTTTCCAATCTAGTTGTTCAGGCAACTCTATTAGTTTGTCTATCGAGGAAATGTACAAGGCATTTCCTGACATAATAGCAAAATCACCATTTAGTCCTTTGTTTATCATTTTAATATTAGAAGAAAGCCCATATCCACGATTTTCGGCTTCTGGTCTATCTTTTGTTGAATAACCATCTTTGGCTATTCCGACCGCCAAAATATCACTGTTTTCTATATTCTCAATGAATTTGTTGGCTTTTATATAACTGCCATATATCGACATTCCTCCGTCTGCTAATATAATTTCAATTTGATTGTCAATGTCGTTGTGTTTTGTATAGATATAACCAAAATCGGTATCGGCATGTTGCTGCATATTATCTGTAATTTCGCTAAGGAAATATGAAATAGATTGTTTGATTTTTTTTATATTATCATTTAGCGAACACAGTGATGCAATATTTTCATCTATTTTTCTATTTATTTCATTGGAATCATTAAGATTGATTTTTGAGACAAGGTTAACTGTGATGCTTTTTTCTATAGAGTTGTGAATTTCGATTATTGCATTAACGGTAGAAGACGTTGTTTTTATGTCAGATCTTCCAACGTAAAGAAAATAATCCTCTAGTATATTAAAGATATTACTTTTTGTCATTGTCTTTTTGACTTGCAGTTTGATACAAAATTATGTAAATAACATTATATATCCAAAAAAATATCTTTCCTTATATTGCGGTATGTCAGATCCTTTTTATAAAGAATGCCCCCCCAAAAAAAAAAAAATAAATGCGTGACCCATTTCTGAATCACGCATTCTTAATTCTTGACTTTTAATTCTTAAATCTCTGTAGAAAGGTAGCCTTTAGGCAACTCACGTAGATTATAGCGGCTTGCCATGATCTCTCCGTATGCTCCTGCTGAACGGAGTGCCAACAAATCGCCTCTCTCTGCCGCTGCGATAGAGCAGTCTTTCTGGAAGACGTCGCTCGATTCACAGATCGGACCAACTATATCATACTTCTCAGCTGGCTTTGATGATGTGATGTTCTCAATCTTGTGGTATGCCTGATATAGAGCTGGACGGATCAAGTCGGTCATTCCTGCGTCTACAATGGCAAACTGCTTTTCCTTTCCTTTCTTCACGTATGTGACCTTTGTGATAAGGCTTCCGCACTGTGCCACAACACTTCTTCCTGGCTCACAATGTAGCTTCTGTCCGTCACGTAGTTTCAAACATTTTGCGTAGATCTCAAAATATTTCTTGAAGTTTGGAATTGGATTGCCGTCTGGGTTCTCATAGTCGATTCCCAATCCGCCTCCTACGTTGATATTCTTCAACTTGACTCCTTTTGCCTCAAGCTGATCCTGCAATGCGTTGATTCTCTCGCTCAATGGCTCAAAGCATCCTAAGTCTGTGATCTGGCTTCCAATATGGAAATGAAGTCCGATAAGTTCGACGTTGCTCATCTTGGCGATCATGTCGACAACCTTTTCAAGATCGTCCATGCTGAATCCAAACTTGTTCTCGTTCAAACCAGTAGTGATATAGCTGTGAGTGTGCGCATCCACATTCGGATTTACACGTAGCTCAACATGTGCAATCTTTCCTTTCTTTGCCGCCAATTCATTGATCACCTCAAGCTCTGGAATACTCTCGGCGTTGAAACAGAAAATGTTTGCGTCAAGAGCGGCGTTGATCTCCTTGTCTGTCTTTCCTACACCTGCAAACACAATCTTGTCGGCAGGGAAACCAGCCTTGACACATGCCAACACCTCGTTTCCACTTACACAGTCCGCACCGATACCTGTTGCGGCGATGATTGCCAACACTTTCTCGTTAGCGTTGGCTTTGACTGCATAATGAGGAAGAAAACCGTATTTGTCGGCTTCTGTTTTCAATTCGTTCAATGTGGCTTTCAAAAGTTCTACATCATAATAGTAGAACGGTGTCTCTATCTTTCTTAGTTTCTCAATTGGAAAATTTGCCATTTTTATATAATGTGATTTTTTTTTTACAACTCTACTTTCAAACTATTGTATGCTGTGAAAGTCTTTTCTTTTGCCTCTTCGATATTCTCGCCACGGGCCAATATCACTGCCATACGACGTTTTCCGTGAACCTCTGGTTTGCCGAAGATACGGATCTGTGTATCTGGCAATGAAAGTACGTTTTCAATTCCAGAGAATGTCACATGGTTGCTGTCTCCTCTCACTACCACTGCCTTTGATGCAGATGGTCCGTGGAATGCGATGTTAGGGATTGGCAAACCTAGGATGGCTCTCACGTGTAGAGCGAACTCTGACAAATCCTGTGAGATCATTGTCACCATTCCTGTGTCGTGTGGACGAGGGGATACTTCGCTGAAGATAACGTCGTCGCCCTTGACAAACAACTCAACTCCGAAAATACCATAACCTCCAAGAGCAGTTGTCACTTTCTCTGCGATATTCTTCGCTTTTGACAGTGCTGCACCTGTCATTGCCTGAGGTTGCCAGCTCTCCTGATAGTCGCCATCCACCTGATGGTGTCCGATTGGCTTCAAGAAACTTGTGCCGCCGATATGTCTTACTGTAAGCAATGTGATCTCATAGTCGAAATCGATGAATCCTTCAACGATGACTTTGCCGGCTCCTGCACGTCCTCCCTCCTGAGAGATTTTCCATGCGTTCTCCACGTCGGCCTCACATTTGATCACACTCTGTCCGTGTCCTGAACTACTCATGATTGGCTTCACGACACATGGGATTCCGATCTCAGCAACTGCTTTGTGGAACTCTTCTTTTGTCTCCGCGAATTTATATCTGGATGTAGGAACACCAAGTTCTTCTGCTGCCAAACGACGGATGCCCTCTCTGTTCATTGTCAAGTATGTGGCACGTGCTGTTGGCACTACGTTGAATCCCTCTTTTTCTAGCTCCAAAAGAGTTGTAGTGGCGATACTTTCCACTTCTGGGATGATGTAGTCTGGACGCTCTTTCTCAATCACTTCTCTAAGTTTTGCTCCGTCAAGCATGGAGATTGTGTATGAACGGTGAGCTACCTGCATGGCTGGTGCATTGTCGTATCTGTCGACTGCAACCACCTCTACACCTAAACGTTGAAGCTCAATTACTACCTCTTTGCCTAATTCTCCGGCACCGCAGATTAGCGCTTTTTTGCGTACTCCTGACTTTGATGTTCCAATTGTTGTCATAAGCGATAATAAATTTGTTTTTTGCAAAATTACAAAATCCAAAACACCTGCAGAAATGAAACTCTAATTTTAATGTTGATTGTTGATATGTTTACTTACGGATTGATAGAAAACAGGGGTGAAAAAATGAAATTATAAATTTATTTGTGGCTTAATTGGGTAGTTTGAAATCGTTCTTCATGCCTTGTTTTCAAACGGATTTCGTTTGGATCAGTGGCCTATGATTAAGTTTGTGTGGCAGAATGTGTTTGCTGACGGTTCCCAATCTGAAAATTTCAATATTCGATTGTTAAAAAAGTATAAAATCCGAGAAAAATAGTAATTTTGTAATTTGTATATTCAAATTCATACGGAAATGAGTGGACGTATCGTAAAATTGGAATCAGCTGGCGTAGTGGCATTGATTAATGTCAACGTTGGAGGCCGTCTTGTGTTTTTTGGACGCAAGGGCGGAGAGAACATGATCAAATCAGACAAGTTTCTTCTTGAGGAGACGGTGGAATCGGAGATCATTCCTGATGCGTTCACAGATTTTGTCCAATACTATGGCCAGGAGGTATGGATCGGTCCGCAGACACAATGGTGGAAGCATCAGACTATCAATATGGAGCGACGTAATTCGCCCATCAATTGGCCGCCTGATCCATACGTCTCTTTTGGCAAATTTGAGGTAGTCGAGAAGACAGACTCACAACTTGTCATTCAAGGTTGTGTGAGTGAGGTCAGCAAACTGAGTCTGAGAAAAATTTTCTCGCTAAACGACAAAGGATTGTTGAGATGCCATGTTGAGGCCACTTATCATGGAGACGGTGAGACTACAATTGACTTGTGGAATATAGTCAGAGTTTCCGGTGAGAACAAAATCAGAATATGCGGTGATTTGAAAGAGATTGACGGACCTACACATCCGTTTGAGAAAAAAGCCATTGGAAAGAAGGATGGTGATTTTTATACTTTCTGTCCGGATGAGATGACGAAGGATTCTCTTCCTCCAGAAATAGGATGGGGTGAGGATGGACAGGTACATTCCGGCAAATTCCATATGGATATGAAGTATGGAATCATAGAAAGCTATAACGAAAGACTCGGGGATGTGTTGGTGATGAGTTTCCCGATATGTGATTTAGCTGATGATGGAAATACATGTGTCGGAATATATCCTACAGAGGGGCATTCTTTGGGTGAGGTATATTGTTATCACACTTTGGATGAAGATAAATCTATGTATGAGTTGGAATGTCATGGAAAGGCTGAGACGTTGAAGAATGGAGACACCGCGTCTACATGCATGGCCTTGTTCTTTAAACATTGCAGTTCGATTTTTGAAAATTAGCGGATAATTATGCGTTCGATAAAGGATAAAATAGATGGCGTTACGAGAAACCAACGCTTCGTTGTAGCGGCTTTGTTTCTCTTGGTCGGAGTGATAATCATTTCGATATTCCCTACTGCGGCTAAGTTTGAATATAAGTTTGAGAAAGACGGAATCTGGCAGAAGGATGCCCTTACAGCACCGTTCCCATTCACTGTCTACAAACTTGACAGTGAGATCAAGGATGAGAGCGACAGCCTGGTAAAACGTATGTTCCAGCCATATTTCACTATTTCCGACAGTGAAAGAGAAAAAGCGATCTCCAAGCTTAATCAGAAAACCAAGAGCGGAGATGTGGCGGATGCATATACAAAGTATATCAAGAGCCAGTTCTTCAATATCTATCAGAAGGGTATCATGGATGCCGACGATTTTGACAGATTCAAGGACAGTTTCAAGACCATCCGTATAAAAGGAGACGATGCGAATGCTTTTGTTGAGATGCCTTTGAATTCCGTCTACACACCTAAAACGGCTTACGAACATATCCTGAACAAAGCTCCTTCGTCGTTGGATAAGGAGATTTTGAGTCGTTATGATATAGACAGAATGCTTTTTGTGAATCTTATTTATGATGAGAAAATCAGTGAGTTGGCTCGTCAGGATATTATAAAGAGTGTGATCACAACGATCGGAGCTGTCAAGGAGGGTGAGAAAATCGTAGATAAGGGTGATAAAATCACAGATAAGGTTTATAGCAAACTGACAAGTCTGGAGCGAGCTATCGAGAATGGTGAGGGTGATTCGTCCAACCGTTATTTGGTGAAGATAGGTCAGGTGATCATCGTGTCGATTTGTCTTTTGACCTTTTATTTTTATTTGACACTATTCCGTACCCGTTTCATTCAGGAGCGACGCAATGTTGTGTTTATGCTTCTGATGATTCTTTCACTATGCGGTCTGACATCATTTGTTGTCCGTTATTCTCCTGATTGGGTCCATGCTATTCCGTATGCCATTCTGCCGATAGTCATAGCGACGTTCTTCGATACCCGAACGGCATTGTTCATGCATAATACGACGGTGCTGATATGCTCGTTCATCGTGCATGAAGGAGTGGAGTTCTTGTTGATGCAGGTTGTTATAGGTATGCTTACGATCTGTATTTTGAAAGATATGTATGAGCGTTCACAGCTTGTGAAGACGGTGATTATAATATTTGCGGCATACATATTCCTGTATTTCGGCTCGACATTGATTTACACATCCAAGTGGGTTCGAATAGATGCTGTCGAGTTTGTCCAGGAGTTGGGTCCGTTTGTCATGAATGCGTTGCTGTTGCTTTTCGCATACCCACTCATATATATAATAGAAAAGACATTCAATTATGTGTCTGATGTGACGTTGGTTGAGCTAGCCAACACCAACAATCCTTTGTTGCTACAGTTTTCAGAGGTGGCTCCAGGAAGTTTCCAGCATTCAATGCAGGTTGCCAATCTTGCCGACGCTGCGGCGCGAGAGATAGGTGCAAAACCTATGTTGGTGAGAACTGGAGCTTTGTATCACGACATCGGCAAGATGGAGAATCCTGTTTTCTTCACTGAGAATCAGAGTGGAGTGAATCCGCATGACGCTTTGAATGACGAGGAGACCAGTGCACGTATCATCATAGACCACGTCGCAAATGGATTGCGTATTGCCAAAGCGAACGGATTGCCTGAGAAAATTCAGGATTTCATTCGTACGCATCATGGCACGAGTCAGGCTAAGTATTTCTATATCAAAGCCTGCAATAAGAATCCTGACACTCCCGTCGACATCAGTAAGTTCACATATCCCGGACCACGTCCGTTCTCAAGAGAGATGGCGATCCTTATGATGTGTGACGCTGTTGAGGCCGCATCAAGAAGTTTGAAGGAATATACAGATGAAAGCATCACAAATCTTGTATCTAAGATAATTGATTCTCAGATCGCTGACGGAGCGTTCAAGGATGCGCCGCTCACATTTAAGAATATAGAGCAGATCAAGGCAAAACTGATAGAGAAACTAAAGACAATCTATCATACAAGAGTCAGTTATCCTGAATTAAAAAAATAGAGCAATGAAGACAGAATTCGAATATACATTAGATGAGATAGAGTCAGCAGCGTCTGAAATCATCAAGGCTTTCGACGGCAGGAAAATCGTCCGTTTCATAGGAGAAATGGGAGCCGGAAAGACGACTATGATCAAATCGTTGTGCAAATTGCTTGGTGTTGACGAAGAGGTGACAAGTCCTACATTCGCTATCGTGAATGAGTACGAGGGTGCCGGATGCAGAGTGTTCCATTTCGATTTCTATCGTGTCAAGAACCAGCAGGAGGCGATCGATCTTGGTTTGGCAGACTATTTCTATTCAGGAGAATATGTGTTCATGGAGTGGCCGCAATTGGTAGACGATTTTATGCCGGATGATGTCGTTACTCTGACAATCAAGGAGATTGATCCTACAAAACGTCATGCGACAGTTGAATTTGCCTAATGATTGAGATTGCTTAGATTATGGGAAGAAGAAGGAGAAACCAAGATTCTACACAGGTGGCCAATGCCGAACAGGCTGTGGGCACTCAGGATGGACAGTTGCAAGTTGTGCCGACTCCGACTGGAAATGAAAACCAGACGGAAACAAAGAGTGCCGCAAAACCGGTGGAGGAGATTCCGTATGAGGATCGTCCAATACCAGAGGCCTATTTCCCGCCAGAAGATGAGGAGCCTGTGCAGGAGTTCATGCCTGAGCCTAATATCCAGAAAACGGTTGTCCCGACTGTCGCTAAATACAAGGTTGTTTCAAAAAAGGAGCTTGATGCATTGAAGTTTGAAGTCAAAACAGTTGAGACGAATGCTTCTGATTCAAAGCCTGCTGAGACAAAAACAGAGGTCGTGAAACCTGTTGCCGAAACAAAGGATATAAATTTTGATGCGTTGCAGTTTGCCAACAAACAGACTGAAACGAATACGACCCCTAATTCGGTTGAACTTAAACAGACAGAGCAGAAAACGGAAGCAAAAAGCACTCCCGTCTATACTAAGAATTTTGATTTCAACACATTACAGTTTGAAAATAAGACTCTCTCTGCAAAAACAGATACAGCAAATTCGAATGCAGGCACATTGGTTGCTCCAATGGCAATCAATGATAGTCTGACAGCTAAGAATGATTCCGTCGCGAATGATTCATTGGCAAAAGACAGCATCGCGTTTGTTCCGGTACAGGAGCCAGAACCAAAGAGAGAAATAATTTCAATAGATGGCAAAGAGATGCCGCAGACAATCAACAACATGTGGTGGTATCATTCATTGCTACTTGTGATTTTTGTGGCTTATGTCATAATTATCAGAGATCGAAAGAAAGCTATTTTGTCAGAGTTGATATCCTTTGTCAAGCCAAACACGGATGGAAGTATCTTTGGATTTCAGTGGCTTCAAAACTCAAAATACAAATTTTTCCTTTCTGCGTTAGGTGTGGTGACAGCATCGTTATATTTGTTTTTGGCAAACAAAATGGCGATATCAGCAATTTGGATATTCTTTTTAGCGGTCACGGTCTTCGTGATAGGCAAGAAAGTCATGCTCGCATTGCTTGAGTATATCTATTTTGAAGGAGCCGACGTTGCAAGCATGTCCGGAGCATTCATGGTGATGGTCAGACAGGCAGGTATGGCACTTATTCCAGCTGTGTTAGGATTGAGTTTTGCACCGGAAGAATACCGTGTTTATTTCGTTTATTTTGGCATAATTGTCATTGCCATCGCATTTTTGGCTTTCAATTTGAAGGTAATTAGTAATTTTTTGAAAGGAATTACGTCGATTTTTTATTTGATTTTGTATCTTTGCACGCTTGAAGTAATACCCGTTGCGATATTCTTCGTATTGGGACTATTACCACGATTGTAAAAACGAGTTGTAATTTAATAGTTGCACTTATAGAAAATTTTTATTTGACATGAAGGTGAAGAAGATTTTGGTATCTCAACCAAAACCAGCAACTGAGAAGTCGCCGTATTTTGATCTTGAGTCAAAATATGGAGTTAAAATTGACTTTAGACCTTTTATTAGGGTTGAGGGTGTTACGACGAAAGAGTTTCGTGCACAGAAAGTAGATATTCTCGACCACACTGCTATTGTTTTTACTGCCCGTACAGCAGTAGATAATTTCTTCAGAATCTGTGGAGAGATGAAAATCACAATTCCTGAAACGATGAAGTATTTCTTCACTTCAGAGAATCTTTCACAGTATATCCAGAAGTACGTCGCTTATAGAAAGCGTAAGATTTTCTTCTCTGAGGATGGGTCAGTACAAGGTCTTGTAGAAGCAATCAAGAAACATCAGTCTGAGAAATATTTGGTTGTAGTATCTGATGTGTATGATGAGAACAAGTCAATCCAGAAGGATCATAAGGATGACATCGTGTCTGTAATGGATGAGAATAATATCCCTCACACAAAGGCAGTTATGTACCGTACAGTAAGTACAGACTTCACACAGGATCCAGACTTCAAGTATGATATGTTTGTCTTCTTCAGCCCATCGGGTATCGCTTCATTGTTCAAGAATTTTCCTAATTTCGTACAGGGAGATATCAAGATCGGTTGTTTCGGACCGACAGCTGTTAAGGCTGCTGAAGAGGCTGGACTTACAGTGAACATCGCCGCTCCTAACGAGAAATCGAAGTCTATGGCTGAGGCAATGGATTTGTATTTTAAGGAGAACGCAGACAAATAATTGCAGCGTCGCAAAATAACATAAGCCATACTTTCCATCAGTGTGAGTATGGCTTTTTAATTTATAATAAAATAAGAATGGAGAACGACATGAACATATTCGCTGACCGCAACACATTCCGTAAGGCAGAGCATCTTTGCCTTAAACGTGATTTGGACACTTTGTTTGCGGAAGGCAAATCATTTGTCTGCTTCCCGTTCAGAATCACATACAGGTTTTGCGAAAGAGACGGTGCTCCAGCTAAGATTGTTGTCATCGCCCAGAAAAAACGATTCAAAAGAGCATACCAGAGAGTGGAACTGCGCAGATTGATGCGTGAGTCTTACAGAGTTAACAAGCATCCTTTGGTGTCGGAATTGATAAATAAGAATGTCGGTATGCATATCGCATTCGTGTATGTGGATCAGAAGATCGAACCGTACGCTTTCTTCGATAAGAAGATGAAGCTTGCGATCACTAAGTTGAATGCTATTGTGGCAGAAAAATGAAGCTATGATTTGGGTTAGACGCATTTTCCTCCTGCCTGTCTTTTTCTACAAGAGTTTCATATCACCTCTTTTCCCTCCGGTGTGCCGTTTTACGCCGACATGCTCGCAATATGCTGTTGAGGCAGTAATGAAACACGGTATTTTCAAAGGAAGTTGGCTGGCCATAAAACGAATTTGCAGATGCCGTCCGGGTGGGGGCAGCGGATATGATCCAGTGCCGTGAATTCAACCGTGGCATGATATATATACGAATATCATAAATTCAAATAAAATTTAGCAGAAGTTTATCCATGGGCGACCACAAGGGATCGCCCTTACGAAAATTCCGACGATGGTATTTTTCCAACAATTATGCATTACACATTATGAATTACGAATTGAGCATTTCGCATTGCGAATGTTTTTCGTTTCCATTTTCGGTATTTAGTTTTATTTTTCTTAATTTTGCGCTCGTATTTTAGAATAATATTGCATATATGGAATTAGCAAGCAAATATAATCCAGCTGACGTAGAACAGAAATGGTATCAGTATTGGATGGAGAATGGCTTCTTCAGCAGTAAGCCAGATGGAAGAGAACCTTATACAATCGTTATTCCGCCACCAAATGTGACAGGTGTGCTTCACATGGGTCACATGCTCAACAATACTATCCAGGATATCTTAGTGCGCCGTGCAAGAATGATGGGCAAGAATGCTCTTTGGGTTCCCGGCACTGACCACGCATCTATCGCTACTGAGGCTAAGGTTGTGAACAAACTTGCTAGTGAAGGTATTAAGAAGAAGGATCTTACTCGTGAGCAGTTCCTTGAGCATGCTTGGGACTGGACTAGAAAACATGGTGGTATCATTCTTGAGCAGTTGAAGAAGCTTGGTGCTTCATGTGACTGGAACCGTACAGCGTTCACAATGGATGAGAAACGCTCTGAGTCTGTACTTAAGGTTTTTGTTGACCTTTACGACAAAGGCTTGATCTACCGTGGACTTCGTATGGTGAACTGGGATCCTAAAGCTCAGACTGTTCTTTCTACAGAGGAGGTTATCTACCGTGAGGAGAAGAGCAAACTATACTATTTAAAATACTACGTACAGGATAATGCGGCTGTAAAGCCAACAGGCGAGGAGGGCGAAGTCCTTCACAAAGATGAGAAGGGTTATTACGCCGTTGTCGCTACAACTCGTCCTGAGACTATCATGGGTGATACAGCTATGTGTATCAATCCTAAGGATCCAAAGAACCAGTGGTTGAAGGGCCACAAGGTTATCGTTCCTTTGGTTAACAGAGTCATTCCTGTAATCGAGGACAGATATGTGGATGTTGAGTTTGGAACAGGATGTTTGAAAGTCACTCCTGCTCACGACGTTAACGACTACGCTCTTGGTAAGACTCATAATCTTGAGACTATCGATATTTTCAATCCAGACGCTACAATCTCTGAGGCTGCTGGAATGTATGTTGGTCAGGACCGTTTCGTGGTTCGTAAGCAGATCGCTATCGACCTAGGAAACGCAGGTTTGCTAGAGAAGGTTGAGGATTACGACAACAAGGTCGGCTATTCTGAGCGTAATCAGGATACAGCTGTTGAGCCACGTCTTTGCAAGCAGTGGTTCCTTTCAATGCAGCACTTTGCGGATATTGCTCTTCCACCGGTTGTTAACGGTGAGTTGAAGTTCTATCCATCTAAATATGTGACAACATATAAGAACTGGTTGGAGAATATCCAGGATTGGTGTATCTCTCGTCAGCTATGGTGGGGTCATAGAATCCCCGCTTATTTCCTTCCTACAGCAGAAGGCGAAGAGGAAAAGTTCGTTGTCGCTCTTACAGTAGAGGATGCTGTGGCTAAGGCGAAGAAAATCGCAGGTTATGAAAATATCACAGCTGATCAGCTAGTCCGCGACGAGGATGCCCTAGACACATGGTTCTCATCATGGTTGTGGCCAATATCTTTGTTCGACGGAATTAATAATCCTGGCAACGAGGAGATCAAATACTACTATCCTACATCCGACCTTGTTACTGGTCCGGATATCATCTTCTTCTGGGTGGCACGTATGATTATGGCAGGTTATGAGTACGAGGGTAAGATGCCATTCAAGAATGTATATTTCACTGGTATCGTACGTGATAAGATCGGACGTAAGATGTCTAAGTCTCTTGGTAACTCGCCTGATCCACTTGGATTGATAGAGAAGTTTGGTGCCGACGGAGTACGTATGGGTATGATGCTTTCTGCACCAGCAGGAAACGATATTTTGTTTGATGAGGCTCTATGTGAGCAGGGACGTAACTTCAACAACAAGATCTGGAATGCATTCCGTCTTGTACAGGGTTGGAGCGTAGACGCATCTATTGAGCAGCCTGAGAGTGCGAAGATGGCAATCAAGTGGTTCGGACACAAGTTGAACCAGACAATCGCAGAGGTTAACGATCACTTCGACAAGTACCGTATTTCTGATGCGTTGATGACAGTCTACAAACTATTCTGGGACGAGTTCTCATCTTGGTATTTGGAGATGGTTAAGCCAGCATACCAGCAGCCAATCGACAAGGTTACACTTGACACTACATTGTCTTATTTTGAGACACTGCTTAAGCTACTTCATCCATTCATGCCATTCATCACAGAGGAGCTTTACCAGGCACTTAAGAATCGTGATGCTAAAGACAGCATTATGGTCAGCCTTCTTCCTAAGGCAGAGGATTACTGTGAGAAGTGCTTGAAGAGAATGGAGCAGACAAAGGAGATTATTGCTGGAATCCGTAATATCCGTGCGGAGAAGGGAATCAGTCCACGTGAGGCATTCTCTCTATACTATAAAGGAGAGGAGTTTAACAGCAAGAACAACTCTATCATTGAGAAGTTGGCTAATATCGAGTCGATTGCAGAGACACCAGCGTCAGGTGTTGAGGGAGCAAGCCAGACATTCATGGTAGGTACAGTTGAGATTACAATTCCTCTTGCAGGCAATGTTAATGTTGAGGAGGAGATCAAGAAGATGGAGGATGAAATCAAATATCTTGAAGGATTCTTGATCAGCGTCAACAAGAAGTTGAGCAATGAGAAGTTTGTCGCTAACGCTAAGCCAGAAGTTGTGGCTAATGAGCGTAAGAAGCAGGCAGATGCGGAGAGCAAGATCGCTGCTTTGAAGGCAAACATCGCAAAAATGAAGTAAATTCAATGATTTATAGGGCGACGGAATGCAAATTTCGTCGCTTTTTTTATGCCAATGCTTGAATTGTTGAAAAAAAGTGTTACTTTTGCACAGTTAAAAATTTAAAATCATCAAAAAATGGCAACTAAGATTAGATTGCAAAGACACGGACGTAAGGGGTACGCGTTTTACCACATTGTCGTAGCTGATAGCAGAGCACCACGCGATGGTAAGTTTATTGAGAAGTTGGGAACATACAATCCTAACACAAATCCTGCTACTATTGATTTGAATTTTGAGCAGGCTTTGAAGTGGGTTCTTAACGGAGCTCAGCCTACAGATACTGCAAGAAACATCTTGAGCGATAAGGGTGTTTACATGAAGAAGCACTTGCTAGGTGGTGTTGCTAAGGGAGCTTTCTCTGAGGCAGTTGCAGATCAGAAGTTCAACGAGTGGTTGAACGCAAAGAACAGCAAGCTAGAGGCAGTTAAGAACAAGATGGTAGCTGACAAGGCTGCTAGCGCTAAGACTCGTCTTGATGCAGAGCAGGCTGTTAACAAGGCAAAAGCTGAGGCTGTTGCTAAGAAGAAGGCAGAGGCACTTGCTGCAAAGCAGGAGGCTGAGGCTGCTGCAAACGCAGAGGCTGCTGCTGAGAATTCTGAGGACGCTCAGGGTTAATAAATCCTTTGTTCAGAAACGTATGAGTGCATTTCAATTTGAAGTGCACTCTTTTTATTAAAATCAATCACGTCCGTCCTTTATTTTTCTGATGATTAAAACAACGAACTTATGTATCTAAAACAATTATCTTTATCTATTTTATTCTTTTCGTGTTCATCTCTTTCGATCGCACAACGTAACTATGTCAAGCCTCTTGAAGAGGTTAACACATTGAGTGGTAGTTATTTGGAGTTGAGACGCAACCATTTCCATGGTGGACTCGATTTCCGTACGAACAGTGATGTGAACAAGAAGATTTTTGCTGTTGAGAGTGGATGGGTCTCTCGTATTACGCTTGAGCCTCGCAGCTATGGAAAGAGAATTGAGATCACTCACGCTGATGGTCGTGTCTCTTTGTATGCCCATTGCAACGGTTTCCTTAATGCTATCGGCAAACGTGTGCGTGAGGAGCAGGAAAAGAACCAGTCGTTTGAGGTGGATATCTTCCCTGCTAAAAATGAGATAAAGGTAGAGAGAGGTGAGCAGATCGCTTGGTCTGGAAACACTGGTTCAAGTGGCGGACCTCATTTGCATTTTGAATTCCGTTCACCGGAAGGTGTACTTGAAAATCCATTCGACCATAATGATGTTTGGGGATTGCAGGATAACCGTCGTCCTCAGATCAACGCTACTAAAATCTATGCGATGGATAATAATAGCGGTGTGAATGGAAAGTCTTCTGTAAAATATAATACTCGTGTGGTTGCGGGTGGAGAGAGAAGATTGAACGGAGTCTCTACTATTAATGCATGGGGAAATATCGCTTTCGCATTGAAATCATACGATTTTATGTCAGGAACAGGCTTCCACCACACTCCTCGTACGCTTCTGATGTATGTGGATGGAAATTTATATAGCAAGGTGGATATCCGTAATGTGAAATTTTCGGATTCACGTGCGCTAAACAGCTTCATAGACTACCGTCAACAGCAACGAACAGGAGAATTTTTCATGAAGATGTTCCCTCAGAAAAATACACCGTTGAAAATTTTCCATGATCTGAAAAACAATGGTGTTTTGAACATCAATGAAGAGCGTAACTATGAGGTGAAGTTTGAGGCAATTGACGATTTTGGAAACAAAGATGTGCTGGTTGTCAATGTGATGGGAAAGAAGACGGCGGTGCATGCATCAGAAGAAAAACCTGTTGGTGAAAAACTGACAGCTGGTGTGGCAATGTCGTTTGATAAGGGTGACGTCGCTCTTATTCTTCCGGAAAACGCTTTGTACGATGATGAACCTGTAAACTTTCAGACAATTCCGTCTAATGCCTATTATTCAAATATTTACAGTATTGGAGATCCTTTGACTCCTGTACATACATTTATGGATCTTTCCATCAAGGTTTCCAGAGATGAGTTGCAGGATAAAGATAAATATGTTGTTGTGTCGTTGAATAGCAAGAATCTTATAAATAAAGTCTATGCTTGTAAGTTCATCGACGGAT
Organism: uncultured Bacteroidales bacterium; assembly: GCA_902782665.1. Classification (GTDB taxonomy): domain Bacteria; phylum Bacteroidota; class Bacteroidia; order Bacteroidales; family Paludibacteraceae; genus UBA1723. Next base: position 3,283 of record CACZOA010000113.1, on the reverse strand, counting down.
ATGCGGTCGCTAAAGTGAGAGAACTAGGCCGATTCGCCGTTTTCAAAGATGTAACAGCTCCGTATGTCGGTCCGCTACAGACAAAAAATCTTCGTCAGACTAATAGAATAGTTATGAAGATGGGAGACGGATTGTCTGGAATCAAATCGTATAAGGGTTACATCGACGACAAATGGGTTCTTTTCGAGTATGACCAGAAGACAGGAACTGCATTCTGTAATCTGTCTGTGGAAAATGTGGAGAAGGACAATACATTTAAGACATTCAAGTTTGTTGTTACAGACAATTGCAATAACGAACGCGTTTATGAAAAGAAAATTTTATATTAAATGAAGAGGGTTGTTTCTATAGTTTCTGCATTATTGGGTGCTTTCACTGCGTTTGCAGGAACGAATATTTTGGTTGGCAAACAATGTTCTACTGATGGATCCACACTCTGTACATATTCGGCGGATTCGTACTATTTGTATGGAGAGTTGACTCATTATCCTAAGGCCCAACACTCTAAATATGAGAAGATTGACATCTACGGATGGGATACTCACGGATATCAGGGCAAGGTGGAGCAGGTGCCGTTCACCAATGAGGTGCTTGGAAATATGAATGAGCATCAGGTTTGTATCACAGAATCCACTTGGGGAGGCCGACCAGAATTGGTTGACACAAGTGGAGTGCTCGACTATGGTAACCTGATCACATTGACATTGCAGCGATGCAAGTCGGCGACGGATGCCATCCAGATCATGACAGATTTGGTGAATGAGTATGGCTATCGCAGTTCTGGAGAAACATTCACAATCGCAGATCCTAACGAGTTGTGGATCATGGAGATGATTGGAAAAGGTCCGGATATAAAGGGAGCTGTTTGGGTGGCTATGCGTCTGCCAGATGATTGCGTTAGCGCTCATGCCAACCATTCAAGAATCACAACATTCCCATTGAACGACCGTGCAAATTGCAGATATTCAAAGGATGTCATTTCATTTGCAAGAGAGAAAGGTTATTTTGAGGGAAAGAATAAAGAGTTCAGTTTTTCTGATGCTTACGATCCAATGAGTTTCTCAGCAAGACGTTTCTGTGATTCTCGTGTGTGGTCAGTTTTTACTAAACTTTCTCCAAAAATGGCTAAGTATCAGGATTATATACTTGGAAAAAGTGATGAGAGACTTCCTCTTTGGATAAAGCCGGAGAAGAAGATATCGTTGAAAGAGTTGAAAAACTTGATGCGTGATCATTTCGAGGGCACACCGCTTGCGATAGATTCAGGAGTGGGAAGTGAACCGTTTGGCGCGTCATACCGTTATGCTCCACGTGAGTGGGAAGTGGATGGCACAAAGTATTTCAATGAGAATCCGATCGCCGGTCCACACAATGCATTCAGCTTCATCGCCCAGATGCGAAGCTGGTTGCCAAACATGGTAGGAGGAGTGTTATGGTATGGAGTAGACGACGCTACATTCACCGTCTACATACCTATATATATTGCCACAACAGAAGTGCCAGAATGTTTCAGGAAAGGCAATGGCAGTCTGTTGGAGTTCTCATGGACATCCGCATATTGGATTTTCAACTGGGTCGCAAATCTGACATATTCGCGTTATAAATATATGTCGAAAGATGTGTTGAAGATACAGGATGAGTTGGAACGCAAGTTTGAGGATAATCTAGAAGTAGTGGAGGAGGCCGCAAAGTCTCTTTATACCAAGAGCCCGGATTTTGCGGCACGATTCTTGACGGAATATTCTCAAAACCAGTCGTATATCACGATGGAGAGATGGAAGAAGTTGGGAGAATTCCTGATGGTCAAATATTGTGATGGAAACATCAAACGAGAGCGAGGCGGAGTGTTTATCGACAACGGATGGGGAGTGCCGGCAGGAATCTCTTCACCGGGATATTCAGATTGGTTCTACAAACAGATTATAGAGACAACAGGAGATAAATATAAGTTGCCGCAGTGATTTCGTAATGCGTAATTGTTGGGGGAATACGACTGTGGATTAATATTGTTCATTCTATGTAGAGACGTTGCGTGCAACGTCTCTATTTTTATTTGAAACTACTGCTGTCCGTTATTAAATACTAAATATGGTATAATTGGTTGTCATAATCGAGGATTTCAAAGGGCGGAACGCCCTTGCCCCTCTCAAACAGCTCGTCCGTAGGACGAGCGACTTAACGATTATGAGATTGGTGATGGATTATATTGGACATTTTATTGTGTATGATGACAATTCAAACAATAAATTTGATCTATTCGTTTAAGGAATGTTTGCTTATGAAAACTTTGCTGCGTAATTTTGCGATGGTTTTGTTAATTGTTTGATATGATAGAATTTGAAAATTATAACGGGAAATTTATGAAAAGAATTTACTTGATTATCCTTCTTCTTATGGGGATTTCATACAATTGTTTCGCACAATCTGAACATCGTATAGCAATTGGATTCGGAGCGTTTAGTCATGGGTATAATTATGCTTTATCAAAAATGCTAGAGGAAGTGGAAGATTGTCAACGAACACCACTAGATATTAATGATACAGATGAGCGTACAGAAGAACATGAGTTGGTTTTGCCTGTAAATATCAATTTGCATTATGAATATTCTTCGAATAATTATTTGAGCATAGGTATTTGTTTAGGGTATGACAAATTAAGAATGAATCAAATGTCATGGTCGTATGTTGCTGTAATGGATGAGGATAAGAATGGAAATCAATATTTGGGATGGAACATATCTTCAGAAGACAACGGATATCTTCATAGACACATAATTTTTGTTATGCCAGAGATGTCAATTTATTGGTTCAAAAAAGAACGATGTTCTATGTACAGTAAATTTGCGGCAGGTGTGAGATTTAATTTTGAAAAAAGAGAATTCTTTAACTCACGTTCAGATATAACAGAATACAAGGAATATCATATTTATTTTCAAGGATCACCAGTATGTTTTGAAGTAGGAAGTAAAAACTTACGTTTCTTTGGCGAGTTAGGTTATGGTGCTCAAGGTATGGGACAATTTGGAGTGAAATATACATTTTATAAAAAAGAGAGCGGAGCAGAATAATTTTATGTTTTGAAATTTCTTTTACCACGAGATGGACAATGATAAAGAAGCGACGTATATGGTGTTGTATTGATTTTTATGTGAATTGCATATTTCGGTCATATTATTTTCTTTATGATTGTGAATTGTCAAAAAAAATATGTATATTCGCAACAATTTTGGTGTTATGACGGAGAATCAGCAAGATAAATTTGTATCCTTGGAGGCCAAAGTGA
>CACZOA010000112.1 GCA_902782665.1 uncultured Bacteroidales bacterium | reverse complement strand
GAAACCACCCTGTGCAGTATCATACTTCAAAAGGTGAGCCAACATCTTTGGAGAAGTCAAATCGTTGATTGCAACTACTTCGTAACCATCTGCCTCAAACATCTGACGGAATGCAAGGCGTCCAATACGGCCAAAACCGTTAATAGCAACTTTTACCATTGTTTATTAAAATTAAAAAAATGTTTTTTTATTTCTTGTTTTTCAATCTCAACTTCATGCCCTATCTGACTCAGATGTCTCTATCTGATCTCCATAAGGATCTCCATGACAACCGCATCCAGATTTGCATCCGGATAATAACGTAAACGTCATCGCTGCCACGAATAGCGCAATAATTGTTTTTTTCATTAGTTGAGGTTCTTGGTCGAAATCAATCAAGCGTTCTGCTCAACTTCTGCATTCTCTACTTCACCATATCCAGGACAAGTCTGTGTCTTGCACGACTCAAGAAATAATGCTACTGCGAATGCAGCCAAAATTAACTTAATAGCTTTCATATAATTAAAATTTATCGTTATTGCAGCAAGTTTATTCTTGCCTAACTCGTGAGCAAAATTACTAATTTTCTACATATAATGTCATTATTATTAAAAAAAATGTGCCTAAGTTTTCAACATTTTAGATTTGATTCCTACAAATTGTCAAATCTGGCATGACAATATGACATTTTGTAATATTATCCTAAATGGACAGTTTTTTATGATTTGATGATGTTGTCTTCTTTCCGATGACAACATGCTTTTGTCAATCAAATCTTCATATGTTGTCCTTTTTTTATATTGCAAAAAAGAGCTGCTTCCCAGCAACTCTTTTTGTGAACATTTTAGAAAAAGATTATTAGTTGTAAGCACTTTCTCCGTGCTCATATACGTCAAGTCCTTCCTCTTCAATTCTCTTCTCAACTCTCAATCCGTGGATCTTGTTCAAGCTGAAGAAGATAATGAATCCCATTGCTGCAGCCCACAAACCGATTACGACTGCACCTGTCAACTGTACTAGGAACATTCCTGTGCCTCCACCGTAGCACAAACCTCCGTCTACTGCAAGCAATCCTGTTAGAATTGTTCCTGTGAATCCACAGACTCCGTGCACTGAACTTGCACCTACTGGGTCGTCAATCTTAAGCTTGTGCTCGATAAACTCAACTGAGAAGATCATCAATGTGCCACAGATCAAACCTATGATCGCTGCTCCTACTGGTGATACAGCGTCACATCCTGCTGTGATACCAACCAATCCTGCCAATATACCGTTGAGTGTGAATGACAATGATGGCTTCTTATATCTGATCCATGAGATGAACAATGCTGCAAGTCCTCCGATCGCTGCTGCGATGTTTGTGTTAACGAATACTAGTGTAGACGCTGTTGCATCCTCAACTGATGCGATTGCCAACTGTGAACATGGGTTGAATCCGAACCATCCCATCCATAGAATGAATACTCCAAGAGCTGCGATTGTCAAGTTGTGACCTGGAATGGCGTGTGCCTTACCGTCTTTGCTGAACTTTCCGATACGTGGACCAAGGATCCATGCTCCTACCAATGCCATCCATCCTCCGACTGAGTGTACGATTGTACTTCCTGCGAAATCGTGGAATCCTCCTGTGTATGAGCCGATCTCAAGTGTTGACAACCAGCCACCTCCCCATGTCCAGTGTCCGCTGATAGGGTAGACAACCGCTGAAATCAATACTGAGTAGATCATATACATATAGAATTTAGTACGCTCTGCCATAGCTCCTGATACGATTGTCGCTGCAGTCGCACAGAACACTGTTTGGAAGATCAAGAATGCATAGTTAGGAATGCCCATCTCACTCATACAGTCTTTGAAATCGATGTCGAATAGGTTTGGTGTTCCTGCGAAACTACCGACTCCGAACATGACTCCGTAACCTAATGCCCAGAATAGTAATGTTCCTGCCATGAAGTCGAAGAAGTTCTTCATCAAGATGTTGGCTGTATTTTTGCTTCTTGTAAATCCTGCCTCGACGAGGGAGAATCCAGGCTGCATGAAGAATACCAACATGGCTCCCAATGCCACCCAAAGTGTATTCAAACCGACTGCGACTGGGTCGACTGGAGAGGATTCCTCTGCTGGTGCGGCTACCGTCGCCTCTGCTACTGCTTCCACTGCCTCACTTGTAGCTTCCGCTACTGCACTTGCGGCTTCCGTGGCTATTGAATCTTGTGCTGTCGCCGGCATGATAAAGGCTCCAGCTAAAAATATTAGGAGTGCTACGAGAAATTTCAAACCTCTCGTGCTATGAATTCTGCTTTTCATATTCGTTTCGTTTTAATGTGACTTTTGAAATTTATAACGTAGATTGACGCCTGATAAATCCGAAATCAAAGACGCTCTACAGTAGAATGATGTTTAATTTTCTTGCTCTGCGTTGTATAGAGCGATGTCTCCTCTTTCCCCAGTACGGATACGGATTGAATCCTCCACTGGAATGATAAAAATTCGTCCATCTCCTATCTCTCCAGTCTGCGCAGCTTTAAGCACAGCTTCCACTGTTTTCTCTACGTTCTTGTCTCTTACGATCACCGAAACCAATGTGCGTTCGATGCAACTTGTATCGTATACTACGCCACGGTAGATTCTGCCCTGACGGCTCTTTCCAATACCTCGTACGTCATAGTATGAGAACCATTCGATTCCAGCCTCAAGCAAAGCGTCGCGAACCTCGTCGAACTTTGTCTTTCTGATGATTGCTTCAATCTTTTTCATATTATATTCTCGTTTTATGTTTTTATTATAGACGAGACACATAGCGTCCTGATTGCGGACGGACGCGGTGTGCCACGTCGTTTCAATACAATTGGGTCTATGTTTGACTCTTTAGAAAGACAGACCTACAACAAAGTGTGCTCTCTCTTCTCTTGGGTTTAGGATCATCTGAGCGAATAGAGGCAATTTGAACTTGTCTGTGATCTCGATATCTTTGCTTGCTTTCACTCCAATGTTGATTACTCCGAATTTGTCCACACCGTAGAAAGCTGACTCGTTGACACAAGCACCAAGTGCGAAATCCCAGTTCACAAATGAACTCTCTACTGGATAACCTAATTCAATGTATGTTGAGAATGCCTCTTTCTCTTCACCTTTGTCGTTGATCTTCTTGTCGTTCAAGAAGTTGATGTTTGCGGAAATTGTCAACGCGAATTTGTCGCAACATTCTCCGAAATCCCAACCAAGGTTTGCCTCAAGCACGTGTGAGTTGTCGGCGAAGTAGCTGTGGTCGTCCCAAGATGGAGTGCAGAAATAATCAGTGACTCCGATTGAGAAGGCTTTCGCTTGTACTGACGCGTAGAAATCCAACTCTCTTGTCTCTTCATCTTTGAATGAAGCGGAACCCCAAGAACCTAGAGTGAAATTTCCTGCAGTCATCTCAATGCCAGGCTGTACGGCAAAACTGCTCTGGTACATACCTCTCCATACATAAGAGCTCACTACATCAGCATTGACGCTGAACTCAACTTTCTTTGCTTCCTTCACCTCTGCTGTTTCTTCTGCGAAACAAATGCCTGATGCCATAACGCTCATCAAGGCTGCAGTCATAATCTTCAACACTTTCATAGTCCTTTTCGTTTTATGTGTTAATATCAGTTCGTTCGTTTGTAGTCTTAAGGGTAAAAATTTCAGTTCGTTTATATGCGTTTTATCTCGTTTTTATAATCAGTTTCCCTTTCGATTACATTGCAAAGGTATAGCGAATTTATGCTCTGCGGTATAAATTTGTTCATTTTGTATACTATTTTTTATGACAAGTTGCATTTTGTAAGGTGTGGAGTGCTGAGATGTTACATTTTGAAAGATTTTTTAATGTGTGTGCTTATAAAATGAAAGCATGCAATTTTCAGATGCTTTGTTTTCGTTTGGATATTATATTTTGAAAATAGTTTTGTTTTTGTTGTAATTCTTGCTTTTGATAGTTCAAAGTGTCATTGATTTTGTCTATTTGGTGACTTTTTGGATTTTTGGAGTGGGATGCGTTTGAGCAAAATAAACAAAATGAATGGTCGATATAGGTCAAAATTATGATTGCAATTTATTATAAATGTTCTTTTACATTTGTTCTTTAGCTGAAAGTGCTATCTTTGCAGAAACAAAACACTATTATTTATTTGTATCTATATTTACAAAAACAACAAGACAATGAATGGTATAAGATTATTACTATTGGTACTAATAGGGTTGAACTCATTAAATGTTTTTGGGGTATGTCCGTTTAGTAAATACACAGATGTCGTTACTGCTTGTACTGATGGTAACGATTTTGGAATTACATATTCTGTAGGAACTTCTAAAGGAGAAGTCTCTTTTTTCCCATTACGTCCGAACAAACGTGAGGGTAAGGGTTTCACACATGGAATTGGATGTTTGGATGAAACACCGTCGCCAGCATGGTATGCTATTAAGATAGACCAGTCTGGAAACCTTTTGATGAATATATCCCATTCTGATAATGCTGATATTGATTTCGCATGTTGGGGTCCGTTTCACGGAGATACAAAGCAGGCCATGCTTGAAAATGTGTGTGCCAATGCCGACGAGTATTTTAAGGATTGTTTGGTGCCTAACACAACCAATGATTGCAAACAGGTGCAATTGGAACAGTGTGAGTCGAGATTCGCTGTAGGACCAACAGCTTCTGCTATAGATAAAGTGGAGAGCAAGGAAAAAATATCGGATTGTAAGGAGAGTGTGGAGCGTCGTTCTGAAACGGACACCGAATATGAATGTTTCTATGGCAATTATGATCCATTCCCAATCGGACAGATGGTTGATTGCAGTTTCTCTAACCGTACTTCCGAATCTTGTTATATCAGTAATGCAAAGAGTGGAGAGTGGTATATAATTCTTGTGACTAATTTTTCGGGTGTTGCGGGAAACGTATGTTTTGCTAAAATCGGAGGTTCTGCCACAACAGATTGCAGTGTGATTGTGGACGCTGGAAGCAATTCCCCAGTATGTGAAGGTGAAGAATTAAAACTTTACGTGAATAATGTTCCTGCTTATGGATCATGTAAGTGGAGAGGACCGAATGGTTTTGAATCTAATGAGATCTCTCCGAAAATTTCTGGTGTTAAAAAAGCTAATGCTGGCACCTACTATGCGCAAATCATAACTCATGATGGATTGAAATCTGATGAGGTTCCTGTTAATGTCAGCATTATATCAAATGCTCCAGTCGATACCACTATAAGAATGGTAGAGGGAGACAAAGTGAAATTCAAGAATGTTGAGCTCTCGAAGGCTGGTGATTACGAGGTGCCGTTTAAATCTGGCCAGTGTACGAAAATATTTAATGTTAAGGTTATAGTGGAGCCGTTGCTGCCTGCATTCATTGAGCAGAATGGCCCAATTTGTGAGGGGGATTCTTTGTTCCTTTCAATTGGAGAAGCTCCGACATCTGGTGTCACTGGATATATATGGAGTGGACCGAATGGCTTTCATTCAACAGCCGAATGCCCTGTAGTTCCGAAGATGAATCAGAGCAAGGCTGGTGAATACTCTCTTAAAATAAAAAAGGATGGTTTGGTTTTTCCCGTCGCACCTGTCAATGTGACGGTGATTCCGAAGATCAAAGAGAAGGTTACCCAGCGTATCCCATTCGGAGAGTCGTTTGAGTTTGCCGGTGAGATGATTTGCGACAGAGGTGTGTATACCGCTACTTTTGAGTCGTATTATGGATGCGACAGTGTGGTGGAATTGTCTCTTATACCAGACATGCCGGTTCTAGAGCCAAGTGACTTGATAACACCGAATGGAGATGGCGAAAATGATTTTTGGAGTATAAAGAATATAGAGTACTACCCTGATGCTACGATCCGAATCTACGACAGGTTTGGAAAGAATGTGTATGAGACGACGGAATATTCATCGAATAATGCATGGAATGGAAAAGATAAAAATGGACGAGATCTTCCTTCCACCGACTATTGGTATCTGATAGATGTACAGTCGTCCGACCGTGTCTATTATGGCCATGTCACGTTGATGAGATAGAGACGGACTTCATTATTGTAGACATTCGACGCTTTATTTGGCATTTATTGTTTATCTTTGTCGCTTGGAACCAAAGTTTAAAATTATATATGATTTTAATTACAAACGACGACGGAATTTATGCCAATGGAATAAAGGCTCTTACTGAGGTGGCTCGTGAATTCGATCAGGTGATCGTGTTCGCTCCAGATGGTCCACGCTCAGGAATGAGTAACGCTATCTCATGCAATAAACCGTTGAAATTTGAACATGTCGGTAAGTTGAGCAATGTCTCCCTATACTCTTGCACTGGTACTCCTACTGACTGTGTGAAACTTGCTGTCCAGACTGTTTTCAAGAATGCTGAGCGTCCGCTTATTCTGTCTGGAATCAACCATGGCTCCAATGCTTCAGTCAACATTATATATTCCGGCACCATGGGTGCTGTGCTTGAAGCCAATATTATCGGAATCCCTGCGATAGGTTTTTCAATCAACAATTTGGATGAGAATGCAGACCTTGAATCCGCCAAAGATATAGTTAGGTTTGTGCTTCAGAAATACTACGACGGAGAGTATGACAGCTATTATGCCGACACATTCTCCGATGTCCCAGTCTGCCTGAATGTGAATATTCCGGATGGCGACGTGAAGGGTGTGATGCTGTGCAATCAGGCGAGAGGCAAGTGGAGCGAGGATTTCGAACTCCGTAAGAATGCCGACGGTGAGGATGAGTATTGGCTTGTCGGAGAATTCCACAACCTAGACAAGGACCGTACGGATACGGATCTATATGCGTTGGAAAACAACTACGTGTCGATCGTTCCCGTCACTACTGATATGACTTTGAGATTTTGTCCTGAACGAAAAAAACAATAATTATGTCAGATTACAATAAATTCTATATTGATGCCAAAGGCAATATCGGCACAAAGAAGAGTGGTGATAATTTTCTGCTTGGTTTTCTGGTCGGCATCATTTTGCCTGCAATACTTTTGATGGTGCTTGTCTACCGTGAGACTCATTACGCTATGTCGGAATTGATATCTTATTCTTGGCAGGTGGCTGGAAATTCGATTTTTTATCCATACATCATAGTCTCTTTGATGCCGAACATGTTTGTGTTCTTCTGGATGTACAAGACAGAACGTTGGAAGTTGGCGAGAGGTTTGGTGGTCGCAACATTCTTACTGTTTGGGCTCTTTGCAGCAAGAGCGTTTATTGGTTGATAAATTAGAAAGATGAAATACTTTATCATAGCAGGTGAGGCATCTGGAGATTTGCATGCGTCAGGTCTTCTTAAAGCGTTGAAAAGAAGAGACGTGGAGGCTGAATTCATGGGTCTTGGCGGAGACATGATGCATAACGAAGGCTGCACGCTGGTGAAGCATTACCGTGATATGGCGTATATGGGATTCATAGCCGTCATCACACATCTTGGCAAAATCCTGCAGAACATGAAGGATTGCAAGAATGCGATTGTCGAGTTCAAGCCCGACATCGTGATCTTGGTGGACTATCCAAGTTTCAACCTTCAGATTGCAGAGTTTGTAAAGAAGAATCTGCCTGGCACTCCCGTACATTATTATATAGCTCCCAAACTATGGGCATGGAAGGAGTACCGTCTGAAAAACATAAAGAAATATGTCGACAGGGTATATTCGATTCTTCCGTTTGAAGTCGATTGGTTCGGAAAACGTGGGTATACAGTCGATTATGTAGGTAATCCATGTGCTGACGCAGTGTATAACCGTCCCGACCAGGATGAGACATTTGACTCGTTTGTCACGTCGCAATATCTAGAAAATAAGCCGATCATTGCACTTTTGGCAGGAAGCCGTGTGCAGGAGATCAAAACGTCGTTGCCAAAGATGCTGGAAGCCACAAAGAATATAGAAGGATACCAGCTTGTGATTGCAGGAGCACCGGCGATTGATGAGACTCTTTACGACAAGATCATTGCTGAATCAGGTGCGAATGCTATGGTGGTGCGTGATGCGACATACCGTCTGTTGACACAGGCGAAAGTGGCAGTTGTATGTTCCGGCACAGCCACGTTGGAGACAGCGTTGGTGGGTACTCCTCAGACAGTGGTCTATCATATAGGAGGAGGCAAGTTGGTACATGATATTCTGAGACTTTTCATACACGTCGACCAAGTGTCGCTTGTGAATCTGATTGCTGACAGGAAGATGGTGAAGGAGTTGATCATAGAGGATTTCACACCACAAAAGGTGGAGGCAGAGGTCCGTCGATTGCTTACAGATGATGCACAGACGCAGATGAAGGCGGATTATGAAGAGCTACGCAAGATTGTCGGCGACGCGGGAGTGGGAGACAGAGCCGCAAAAAAGATAATCGAGGCGATAGGGAATAGATAATAGAAAAGTTAATTTCATACAAGTGATATAAAAAATAAAAACAATGAGAGCATTTTTGATTGCATTTTGTTTGTTCAGTTTGGCTTCTTGTGCAATGGAAGAAGAGAATGATTGTGTTTGCACAACAAAAAGTGGAGAGCAGTATGAGGAGTATGATGTAGAAGGCAGTTGTTCCACATTAAGCACTAACGATGCAACTTGTAAGGTTAAGTAAGCATATCCCGACGATAGCAGTCGGAGTGCTGTTTATCATTTCTGCCATACTCAAGATGTTGGGTATGGCAGCATTTGAGATGTATCTGTATGAGTTTGGGGTACTCTCGTTTGAAGCGGCCGCGGTATTTTCACGTTTGATTATTGCAATGGAGTTGGCGGTTGGCGTCGCTTTGTTGGCAAACATCAAGTGGGCAGACTATGTGGCAGGATCCATGCTGTTGTTTTTCTCCATCTTCCTGATTGTTCAGGTTCAGATGGGAAACACAGAAAATTGCCATTGTATGGGAGAGGTGTTCGATCTGCCTCCAGGCAAATCATTATCCAAGAATCTCATGATGCTGATGCTCCTGTTTTGGGGCTATCGTATGGCAGATTATTTGAAGCAGAGCAAGAAGAGTTGGACCATCACGGTATCGGCGATTTCACTTGTTTCAGTGGTCTCTGTTTTTGCTATCAACCGACCTGATTTCATGCGATTGGTAAAAGAGAGAGAGTATAGTCAGGAGAAGTTGACGGAATTGTTGCAGGAAAAATTCCCGTCGGCTTTGAAAGGAGACAAAGTCGTGTGTGTGTTGAGCACCCATTGCGGAATGTGTAAGATGGCGGCACGCAAGATGGAAGGAATATTCACACGATATAAGTGGAAAGACGACGAGATCCTCAACGTCTTCAGCCATACATATGAGACATCTAAACCAATTGAGGAGAGAATCGATTCATTCTTTGTAGAGACGAAGGTGAAACGCAGAAACGTCATCACGATGGATCAGGATTCCCTGCATGAGGTGGCTCCACGTGTGCCAACCATCTTCCTTCTTAAAGATGGAATCGTGCAGAAGACACACGGATACAGAAGCATTTATAGCGGGGATTTTGAGAGGAAATGAGGAATTTGCTTATGTGTTATAATCAAAAAACTTCAGAAAAACGAAAGTGATGTTAAAATATGTTAATGCCGCTCGAATATTTGTGAGTGATATTTTTTTTTGATGTATCTTTGTGATGTCATTTAAGTTTAGTGAAGAGTGATAGACAAAATAAGTTAATGCGTCTGGCGAAAAATCACTAACAGAGAAATACTTATGATAACAACTAAAATTAATTTCAGATGAAAAATATTTTCAGACAAATCGTGAAGTATGTGAGTTTAATCTCAATACTTGAGTTCGCAGTTTCATGCGAAAAAGTGGAAGAAGGAGGGGACAGTCCGAATGTTTATGTGGAGTCTTATATTCCTTTCTATGTGGAACCGGATTCATTAGTGTTGAATGGCATGTGGTATGATTCAGTACCAGGTGTAGGTATTAGAGTTGAAGGAAAAACTATCTACCAAAACCATAATTCTGACAAGATTCAATATGAAGCCTTGGCAAAAAAGTACGGGGATGTTGGGTTCAATCGGAAGGCTGCTATAGGGCGTGATGGTGCCATTTCTGTAGCCATTGATTCTATTTCCGTGATTTCTGATGTGGATGTAGATGCTTCACATCCAAAAGGAACGGAACTTTCTGACATAGTCAAATTGTATTCGAAGAATTATTATTATTATATCAAGAGTGGTTACAAAGAGGAATTTGCGAAAAATGATGTAGAACATTATAAATTAATATCAGAGTATACGAAGGATGATTTAACTGTTTTGTTTTGCAAACGAGGTTTAGAATTTCATTTTGACAGCACAATAGCGGTCAGCGGAACTCATAATTTAACAATCACCATCTATTTTGAGGGTGGAAAAAAACTATCAACCACACAGACTGTAAAATTTGATTGAATATGAAAAAGAAAGCTTGTTTTTTGTCGATACTCTTGTTAATGATTGTAATGCAAGGTTGTAAGGACGAGTTTGAAGAAAATGATGTTGTTGATTCAGTCAAGCAAGAAGCTGTGGGAGGTCTTAATTTGAGAGCCTTGTATTCTGAAAATCATGTCATTTCTGTGAGCGAGGCAAGCGAGATCGCGTTGAAAGCTTCAGAAATGTTTGCAGGAGAATCTACCCGTGCGAATGATTTGACTCCAAGAACCATTGAAAGTATCGGCGTTTATGGTAGGTCTAATTCCTCTCTAAGGTCAGCGAATGCGAATGAAGACACATTGGTGTATGTTTTTAATTTTGAGGACAATCGAGGATTTGCCATTGTCGCCGCGGATGATCGTATCCCGACACAGCTTTTAGCATACGTTGATGAAGGAGTTCTTGAGAATGAGGTGGAGAATCCAAGTTTGCAGTATGCATTGGAGCAGATGCAGGATTATGTGGAATTTTCTATTGATTATTTTGAAAATAAAAGGGATTCACTTTTGACTGTTGCAGAAAAGAACTCTTTTGTGGTTGATGCAAAAACAGCTGAAACACGAGCTATTTATACTGGTACAACTTATTACTTTCTGTCTGAGAGTACGATCGGCCCATTGCTCAAAGTAACTTGGGATCAGACATATCCTTATAACATGTATGTGGACAAGAAATGTGACTATACTAATCTTTATAGAGATAAAGCACCAACAGGTTGTGTAGCTACGGCAACAGCTCAAATCATGTCGTACTGGAAATACCCGTTGATGATAAATCAATATACTATGAATTGGAATAGTATGTGCTCTAATCCTGAAGCTACGGCTACCAATCAGAGCAATATAGCCAGATTAATGAAGGAAATAGGTTTTGAAGTGGATATGGAATATGGCTGTGATGGAAGTCAAGCTAAACCTTCTGATGCATATGATTTGTTGGGTCGTCTTGGATATGTCAAAGCTTTTTCTAAAGATTTCAACACTTCGGATGTTAGAAATGCAATTGAATTAAGACGTCCTATTTTGGTAAAAGGCTGTGCTACAAAGAAAAGAATTCGTAAGTTTTTGTGGTGGAAGTCTACAAAATATGAAGATTGCCATGCATGGGTGATTGATGGTTGTAAGATATTTCATTACAAGCAGGAAAATTATAGAATCAATACAAGTACTGGAGAATCCACAAGCACATACTCATACTATGATGAAATCTATTTCCATCATAATTGGGGCTATAGTGGTGATGGCAATGGATATTTTGCTGCTGGTTGCTTTAATATGCAGGATGCTTACAGTTACGATGGAACTAATTATTCTGAAAGTGATTTCCTTTATAGGAATGAAATATTCTGCGTGTACAGGTAAAATAAATTTTCATGTTTACAGAAAATAATTTAGTTGTTTGAATATTTTTGATTGTTATAGAACAAATAGGGGTTCAAGCAGACAAACCATAACAAAAGAGGGTGTGTCAAAATGTAAAACTTGATTTTTTCAACTTACATTTTGTCACTTTTTTGAGTACAACAAAGCCGTTTCAGAGTAATTACTTACAGTTAAGTCTCTGAAACGGCTTTGTATTTGGAAATTTCAAAAATCTACTGACATTTTGATAGTTCAAAATTCAGAAAAATGAGTTTTGATACACCCTCTTTAATTTTGCATTTATCATTTCGAATTTCTAATTGAAAATCACATTTCCGATTCCTTCAGTCTCTCGGCGTTTTCAGCGATGATAAGCTGGTCTATGATTCCTTGGATATCTCCGCCTACGATCGCTGCCAAGTTGTATAGAGTCAAACCGATACGGTGGTCTGTCACACGTCCTTGCGGATAATTGTATGTGCGGATCTTTGCTGAACGGTCTCCTGTGCTGACCATAGTCTTACGGCGCGACGCGATGTCGTCCATATATTTCTGATGCTCTTGGTCGTAGATCTTTGTACGCAAACGAGACAATGCGCGCTCTTTGTTTTTTGGCTGGTCACGCGTCTCTGTACACTCGATCAAGATCTCTTCCACTACACCTGTGTTTGGATTCTTCCATGGATAACGCAAACGTACTCCAGACTCCACCTTGTTCACATTCTGTCCACCGGCACCACCGCTTCGGAATGTATCCCACTTGATCAGTCCTTCCTGGATCTCCACATCAAACTCGTCGGCTTCTGGCAATACAGCTACTGTGGCTGCTGATGTATGTACACGGCCTTGTGTCTCAGTTTCTGGCACACGCTGCACACGGTGCACTCCACTCTCATACTTCAGTGTGCCATACACACCGTCGCCCGATACATTGAATATGATTTCTTTGAATCCTCCCGCTGTACCTTCTGTGAAAGATGATACGCTGACGCTCCAGCCTTTAGATTCACAATACTTGCTGTACATTTTGAACAGGTCACCAGCGAAGATGGCAGCTTCGTCGCCACCCGTACCTCCACGGATTTCCACTATGGCATTCTTGCCGTCTTCAGGATCGGAAGGAATAAGCATAAGTTTGATTGCCTCCTCCATTTCAGGAAGTTTTGGCTCAAGCTCATCAAGCTCTGCCTTTGCCATCTCCCTCATGTCGGGATCGTCTTCAGTCTGAAGAATCTCTTTCGCCTCTGCGATATTTTTGAGAGCAGTCTCATATTCCTTCTTGGTTTTCATGATTCTCTCAAGGTCGCTATATTCCTTGTTGAGCTTCACGAAACGCTTCATGTCGGCGATCACTGCCGGGTCTGTGATTAGGGTGCTGATTTCCTTGAATTTGATTTCAAGACCCTCAAGTTTCTGTAGTAGTGTATTCTCTGCCATATTTAAATTCTCATCGCTAATGACGTCCAGTCGAAAAGCAGGTGCAAAATTAGCAAAATTTTTGGAAAAATGGATATGATGGCGGAGAGACGTTGGTGAATGATGATGTTGATGTATAATGTTTTGAATTCTTTAAGGATGAGTTTTCATAAAAAAATGGCGACGAGATTTCTCCCGTTGCCATTTTTATGAATGAAATTAAAAATTAAGAGTTAAGAATTAAAATTAATTTAGCATTTAGCATTTAGCATTTTTAGTCAATTCCTCAACTTCCTCAATCCATATTCTGCTGCAAGCGTCGCTCGGCATTCTCAGGTCGCCACGTGGAGACAGACTGACGCTACCGACTTTCGGTCCGTCTGGCATACAGCTTCTCTTGAACTGTTGGGCGAAGAATCTCCAGTAGAATGTACGCATCCATTTCAATATTGTAGCGTCGTCGTATTTGCCTTCAAACGCTTTGTGAGCCATGAAGAATATCTTTGTAGGTGAGAATCCGAAACGTAGGGTGTAGTAGATGAAGAAGTCGTGTAGTTCATACGGACCTACCAAATCTTCTGTCTTCTGTGAGATTTCGCCTTTGTCGTCCGCAGGAAGAAGTTCTGGGCTGACGGGAGTGTCGCAGACATCAAGCAGCGTCTCTTTTGCGGCTTCGTCCATCTCATATAGAGCGGCATATTTAACCATGTATCTAACTAATGTCTTTGGAATGGATGTGTTGACGGCATACATGCTCATGTGGTCTCCGTTGTATGTTGCCCATCCAAGCACAAGTTCCGACAAATCTCCTGTTCCGACGACAAGTCCGCCAATCTTGTTCGAGTAGTCCATCAATATCTGTGTCCTTTCACGAGCCTGTGTGTTTTCATAGCTGACGTCGAGGATCGACAGATCGTGGTCGATATCTTTAAGATGCTGTAGACATGCTGGTTTGATGTCTACCTCTTTGATTGTCACACCAAGACTCTTCATCATGTTGAGTGAGTTGTTGTAGGTGCGGCCTGTTGTGCCGAAGCCAGGCATTGTTATTCCGACGATGTTCTCACGTGGAATGCCAAGTTTGTCGAATGTCTTCACCATCACAAGTAGGGCGAGGGTAGAGTCGAGTCCTCCACTGATTCCGACAACCGCTTTCTTGATGCCGGTGTGGAACAATCGTGTCGCCAAACCTCCCACTTGAATTGAAAAGATCTCGTTGCAACGAGTTGTCATCTCATCCTCTGGCGGTACAAATGGATGAGGAGCGAATGTGCGTGTGACATTCGATGGCTCGGAATATATATTGTTTGCACCAAGGCTGTTGAGGCTGGTGATTTCAAACTCGTTTTTCTTGTTAGGATTTTGGTTGCCGATGATGAATGCGGAGTTGCGCAGACGGTCGGCCTGCAATCTTTGTACGTCGATATCCGCAACGATAAGTTGCTCTTTGAATGAGAATCTTTCCGATGTGGCAAGCAGACTTCCGTTTTCAGAGATGATAGCGGTGCCTGAAAAAACGAGGTCGGTGCTGCTTTCTCCGAATCCCGACGCTGTATATATGTATGCGCATGCGTTGGTTGCGGATTTCTGTTTCACAAGTTGGCGACGGTAGGCCTCTTTGCCGATCAGTTCATCGCTGGCAGAGAGATTGAAGATGATTTCCGCTCCAGCCAAACACATATCGTCACTTGGAGATGCCGGCATCCACAAGTCTTCGCAGATCTCAATGCCAAACTTTATTCCGTCGACTTCAAAGAGCTGCTTCTTCTCTCCGAATCCGGGAGTGAACCAACGTTTCTCATAAAACTCATTATTGCTTGGCAGATATTGTTTGTCTACCTCTGTATTGAAGAATTTGTCTCCTGTTCCTGCCACGAAAGCCGCATTGTACAGTTTGCCATCGCGATAGTATGGAGCCCCGACAAGCGCATAGATGCCATTTTTGCTGGCCGCCTCATTCACTCTGCATAGTTGTCTTTTCGTCCCCTCGATCAAAGTGCGTTGGTAAAACAGGTCGGCACAAGTGTAGCCTGTAAGACAAAGTTCGGGGAAGCATACAATTTTCACATTCTCCTTTGCTGCTTTCTCTATCAGTGCGATGATTCTGTCTGCGTTCACTTTTGGATTAGCGATCTCCACTACTGGGATAGCGCTGGCGACGCGGACGAATCCGATTTTTTCTTTTTCCATAGGAATATATATTTCAGTTTCTGCAAATTTACTTTTTTTGATCAAGAATGAGATTTGTTTTGCACAGAATGTTTCTGTATCTGATCAAACTTTGTGGTATCATTATTTCTTTAGAATCCTGACTTCTGCATTTGCGAACGAGTCTATCTCTTTATACGAACAATTTGAGTTGGCGGCAAACATGTTTCTTGCAAACTGTCCATGGGTGACGACGATGATGTTCTCGTCGGGATATAGTTCCGACAGTTTGGCTATCGCCATATTGGCTCTTTGCAGGATCTCTTCTTCGGTTTCGACGGGATGTTCTGTCAAAGGGAAATCCCACTTACCGTTTTTGTAGTATTTTTCCCTCGCCTCATTGAGAGGAGTTCCAGTATATGATCCCCAATCACGTTCGCGGAGCATTGGCATAGGGATGACAGGCAGATTGAGCTTGTCTGCAATTATCTTGGCAGAATCCATCGCACGTTTTAAGTCGCTAGATACGATACACTTAAATCGGACATTTCTGTTGGCGAGATCATCAGCTGTCTTGCTCACCTGTTCCTTGCCAAGCTCAGTCAGATTGCCAGGCATGTGGCCTTGCAGCATACGAATAACGTTTTCTTTAGTCTGTCCGTGACGTACAATGTATAATGTCATTTTATTATGATTGAATTTTATTTCTCTACTATGAATTGCGTCAACACATCCCATACGGCTATGATGTGGCAGATTGAACCCAACAGCACGAAGACGTGAAAGACAGTGTGCAGGTATGGCTTTTTGTAAAGAGCGTAGAACACAGCTCCTGTGATATACATCACTCCTTCAGCGATGATCCATGCGGATGCGATGGCTCCGGCAGAGTTCCAGAGTGGACCGAAGGCGACTACGACTGTCAACCCCATCAGCACATAGCAGATGGTTTCAAAATGGCTGTGTGGCTTTAGTTTGACGAAACTGAAGATTGTGCCGACGATGGCAGCAATCCAGATGAAGCAGAACAGGCAAATTCCCCACGTCGGATATTGCTGCATGATGGCCAAAAGAGTTATGGGGGAGTAGCTTCCTGCGATATGCCAATAGATGGCGGCGTGGTCAAATTTTCTCAATACCTGTTTGGCATGGCTTTCTTGTGGAAGCGCATGATAGAGGGTCGACGCGATGTATGATCCCAACATACCGAAGAGATATAGGCCGATTGACCATCCAGCCCAGGCGTCTCCTCCTTTTACACTCATTACAATAAAGATCACACCTATGACTACACCCATCAGGATGCCTACAGCATGGGTGGAGGTGTTGGCTATCTCCTCGCCTTTGGAATATCTAGCTGCCATAACTGATAAATACTTAAAATTCGACTATCAATCATCCTTCATTCTCACAGGTCGTCTCTTTGAAGTATAAAGCTTACCATCTATCAGATAAAGTAGGTTTTCTAGTTCCGTTTCAGAGTCTCCTATTACAATGTTTCTTTTCGCAAAAAAGAATATTTTGTGTCATGAACGATTTTATGTCAAAGATAGCGGAATTATTTCATTTCACCAAATATTGGATGACACAAGTGTTGGTATTTGAATGTGTCTGAATGGCAGTCTGTTTCCAATCTAAAAGATGAAAGAACCATTATAAAGGTTACTCTTTAACGTAACCTTTGTCGTCAGCGAACAGATTCTTGTGGTTTCCTT
>CACZOA010000111.1 GCA_902782665.1 uncultured Bacteroidales bacterium | reverse complement strand
GCCGTCTTTATTATATTAACGAGAAGGGAGAAGGCTTGCCAAAGGAGGCGTATATGACGAAATGATTGGTCTCATAAAAACCGACAGCGTTTTGCTCTGCAAAATACAAACGGTTTTATGGAACTAGTGTTTTTGTGATTCCGAAAGGAACGGTGGATGAATAATGATTTGATGATTGACGGGTTGTTTCTGAGTGGAACACTTTGAAGAATTCAATCGTTGCATATGGCTTGCTAAGCAACAGTCGCGGAAGCGTTGAATGGATAATTAAAGACAATTAAAACTATAATATATAAGAATTTATACTTTGAATAAAAGAAAATGATACGAAAAAAACTCTATGTCCTGTTTGGCATCCTTTTATTCTCTGTGATGACGGCTCACGCTGACATCACGACCACTTCTCAGAATCTGGATGAGTTCAGTTTCAAGAAGGGGTTGAAGGTGAATGGAGGATTGTCGCTTTCCAACGATTTATATATGGGAAGTGATAGTCTTGTATCTCGCGATCCGTATGCATTTTACCTTAATGGTAACCTTAATCTTAACCTTTGGGGTATTTCGATGCCTTTTGCTTTCTCTCTGAGCAATACGCAGAAAAGCTATACGCAGCCTTTCAACCGTTTCAAACTGGATCCTCGCTATAAGTGGGTGCATCTCTTGCTCGGCACCAATGTGATGTCTCTTGGCAAGTACACTCTTTCTGACCATGATTTCAATGGCGTGGGCGTGGAGTTGACTCCGGGCAATTGGGAGATTTCTGGTATGTTCGGTAGATTGAACAAGGCAATAGAGTTTGATCCAATCAAGGAAAACTATAATACCGTTTGTTATAAAAGAATGGGATATGCAGCCAAACTTGGTTATCACAGTGGCTCGGGACGCTATGAGGTGACTTTCTTCCATGGTGAAGACAAGAAAAATTCGTTGCTTGACGCTATTCCTGACGAGTGTCTCCTGACTCCACGTCGCAACACTGCGGTCTCCGCTGCTATATCTCAAAACTTTTTGAAATATTTCAATGTGCAGGTTGAGTATGCGTTGTCTGTTTATAACAGCAACTTGGTGAATGATGAGTTTGAAGAGGTCGTGACCACTACTTTCGTTGACAAAGTGTTCGGACGCAAACAGTCGGATAAGATGACAGATGCCTTCAACGCTTCTATCGGTTATCAGGGGCCTGTGGCTGGTATCTCTTTACAATATGAGAGAATCTCTCCTTACTATTCATCGTTGGGCGGCTACTATTTCAATGAAGATGAGCAGAACATCACTATCGCTCCAAACTTGAAACTGTTCCAGGGAAAATTGAGCCTTTCAGGTCAGTTCGGTCTGCAATACAACAACTTGAATAACGATCGTGCTACAGATACACGTCATGTCATCTATTCTGCGAATGTCAGCTACAATAGCGGTAAGGTTTGGATGATTACTGCGAATATGTCTAATTTCAAGACATATACTAAGGTGAAGCCGACTTCCTACCCATATTATACCAATGATCTGGACAGCTTGAATTTCTATCAGGTGTCTCGCTCGTTTATGTTGATGAACGGTTTCAATTTCGGCAATGACAAAAGGAAAGAGTCTTTGACAATTTCCACATCATATCAGAATGCGACTAGCATGACTGAGGACGTGAAAAACAACTCTTCGGATTTTGTCAACGGAAATCTTTCTTTCTCTCAGCAGTTTGTGCCTTCAGCGTGGGGATGGACAGCATATTTCAATACTAACTATGGTAATGCGTCGTCGGTCTCGACTCTTTATTTCGGACCTGGTGCGGCAGCTAACAAATCATTCTTTGATAATGTGTTGGCTCTGACTATGTCTGTGGCATACAATCTCAATAAGGTGGAGGACAGGGAGGACGGATCGCTGGTGACCGCAAGTTGTGGTGTCGTTTACAATGTGAAGACAAAATCACAGAAGGTCGGCAAACATAGTTTCTCTCTAAATAGTGGATATACGCAATATCTGGGAGCTATGGCGACGGGAGACAACAAATATCAGTCGTTGACAAATTTGACATATAGAGTTAGTTTTTAATCTGATAAATAACATAGAATATATACAAGATGAAGCGTGAAAAAATGAAATGGAGTGGGGTGTTGTCCAAATTGTTTTGGACTATCCTGTTGTTTGCACTCTGTCAGCCTTCTCTTTATGCAGGTGGCATTATAGCCAGTACGCAGAAACTTGAGAAACAGAATCTTGAGAACATTCAGAAATCGGCTCAGGCGTTGCGTGAGACGGTTCAGAACTATCAGCAAAAGCTCAAGACGGATTGGAAGAATGCTTCCGACAAACTGAATTCTTCAGGCGATGCGATTGGCGGCTTGATGGATCAGTTGCAGGGTGTTTTCGACGGCGATTATGAATCGTTGAAAGACTTTGACCGTAATAAGATCAAAGAGGTGTTCGACAATGCGAAAAGCCTGGTGAGTGATGCCACAAATGAGGGGAAGGAATTAAAAGA
The DNA here is from genome assembly GCA_902782665.1 of uncultured Bacteroidales bacterium. Lineage (GTDB taxonomy): Bacteria > Bacteroidota > Bacteroidia > Bacteroidales > Paludibacteraceae > UBA1723. The sequence continues at coordinate 5,491 of CACZOA010000111.1, read as the reverse complement.
GTTCCTCAATACGATGCATTCGCAGACGGAGGAGTTGGTTCAGAATGTAAGGAATATCATCACTCTCCGTTATACAACTCCTATCGGACTTCGTTCTTCTACGTTGAGATTTGAATTGGGTGTGGATGACCTTATCTATTCTCGTTTTGAGAGTGGAGACAAGAGCGACGGTAGTGTGGCGATTAATGTTCATGCCACTTGGACTCTTCCATGGACAGTCTCTGACGGTGGAGAAGGAACAACTCTTAATTTTATTGGCGAAAATGTGATTTTGAGAGGTTCGGGTTCGTCAAAAATTAAGGTTGCGGATGGAGATAAATTTACAGACAAACCTATTCGCCTTACTTTATCAAAAGATAAGGTATATATGGATATTAGTCCCGAGTCGTACATCGAAATAGACTGTAATGGTTTTAAGGAGATGTATTTGAAAGGAGATGTGTTGTTCTCGAGTGATATAATGACGAATGCAAAAAATCCCAATGATTTTGTAAAAGCTTCATTTGCAGCCAAGTTCGACGATTTGCGCAATATCCTTTTTGAAGCGAGCATAAATGGTGATTTTAAGGTTAAGGCGACCGACGACGTCATTTATACGGGTTATGGATTGGTAGTGGATTTCAGTACTAAGGAAAATGGAAAGGATTTCGCTTTCCCAAAATATTATGAAAACCCATTCGCTGCTGGCGATGAGATATATTGGACAGGTTTTGCCATCAAAAAATTGAATGTCAATCTTGCAGAGGAATTTCCTGATTTCCCGTTGACGGATGTATCTGCTAATAATATGTTGATTGACGAGACTGGTGTGTCGGGCTGGTTCACTGCTTCAATGTCGTTTGGCAAAGACAAATCGACTAATAAAAAGCAGCAAAATACGACACCTTCTGGCACAGACGGAACTGCCAATAATAATTCTGGCACAGGTGGAACTCCAAACAATAATTCGGGCACAACTGCGTCTACAAATAAGGAAAAAAATTCTACTATCGAGGCTGAGTTCTCAGAGATTGGTATCGGCCTGTCTCATGGAAAGATTATTGCCGGTAGTGTGACAGGAACAATGACAATCAAGCCGTTGAAGGACAGCCAAGACCAACCATTGACATTGGCACTTCAGGGAACGATTGCAAGCAATCCTGTTTCCAAACATTTGGAATTTGATATCACAACAACAATCAAGAAGGATTTGAAGTATACGTTGCCGTTTCTTAAGACAACAAATGTGATTGTCGGTCAGGGTACGTCTATCTCATACTCTAAATCTTATGAGACTGAGACGTTGGAGAGTGGCGAAGTCGTAGAGACAGGAAAGGTAAACAGAGTCTTCACTCTTACACTGAATGGAGGTCTCGACATCAAAAACAAACTGTTGAATGTTGACGGATTGAAGTTTGAAGGTCTGAAATTCAGTTCTGCAAAACCTCATTTCCAAAATGGAAATTTCTCTTTGAACAGTGTTGATGTTCCAAGTTTGCATGGATTGCCATTTGGCTTGAAGTCAATTGGTGTTGCGTCAAAAGACGGAGATGCAATATTGACACCTGAGGTTTATTTGTCGTTGATCGGAAAAGAGAGTGATGACGATGCAAAGCAGGGCGTTTCTGTTGCTGCATCATTTGATGTGATTGCTGGAGTTGATGAGACTAAGACATTCGATTGGTATATCAAGGGATTGAAACTAAGAAAAATTGATGTCGACGTATCATATTCAGCATTCCGTTTGAGAGGTATGATTGAAGGATACAATGATCATCCTATGTATGGAGATGGCTTCCACGGAGCTTTAGGTTTCTCTATGGAGATGCCTCCGATTTCTGCTGATGCTGAGACATATTTCGGTAAGACTAATTATATAGATGGTACGCAGACGACAAAAGATAAATATCGTTACTGGTATGCATATGCGAATGTGAATATGCCACCGGGAACACTTATATTCCCACCATCAGTTTTCTTGGGATCTGTTTCGTTGTCGGTATATAATAGAATCAGATATGACTATAATGATAACCTTTGCATGATAACAAAAGTTTATCCGGACAAGTCGAAGGGATTTGGCTTTAAGGCAGGAGTCGGATTCTATGTGGCTAAGGATAACTTGATCAATGCTAAGGTGACAATGGGTCTTGATTTCAGTGCGTCCGGCGGTATCAGCAATATAAATTTGAATGGACATGTCGGAGTGATGAGCAAGAAGGGTATGGAAGATCCTTTCTTGGAGGGTATCATAAAGGTTAAGTACGACTTTGAGAATAGAATCTTCTCATTGGATACAAAGGTTTATCCAGGCGGAGGTATCAGTAAGTACGTAAGTGGCCAGGCTTATATCAAATTACGTACATATCCAGAGTCATGGTATTGTAATATCGGTAGAGTCGATGATCCTAATTATTTGAGCTTCTTAGGAATCGCCACTGCTAAGTCATACTTGATGTTCGGTGATAGTGTTCCTACTTATCTGCCACCTTTGGATCCAGCCATTTCGGCATACTTTAATGTCGATCAATCAACGGCGACATCTACGGATCATTCGGAGGATTTTGGAGATGGTACAGGATTCGCCTTTGGTATAGCACTTGGAGTTGAGGCTCATTTGAATGCCTTTGTTTATGCCGACTTGGTATTCAAGGGCGGAACAGACTTGCTGGTTGTCCGTAAGGAAGGAATGCAGTGTGGCAACAGTAAGTATCGTGCAAGTGGCCGAGTATATGTATATTTGGCTGGAGGAGCCGGAATCAAGTTCAGAAAGAAGAAATTTGAGGTCGTAGGATTCTCTGCAGCAGCTGATTTGGAGGGCGAAATACCGAAACCGATTTATATCCAGGGTCGTGTCGCATTTGACTACCGACTATTGGGAGGTTTGTTGAAGGGTAGTGCTCGTGCTAAATACAAGACAGGAACTACTTGTAACTGGTCTTCAGATGGCACGCCGGTTTATAAGACTTATGATGCCGTTATTTTGGATGAGGAGGAGATCCAATCCGGAGAAAATGGAGCACAAGAAGTCGATAATCCTAATGAGTATAAAACGAATGGTGATGAATAAACATTATTTTTGCGCAAAAATGGAAAATATGAAGAAATATATAGTGGCGATTGTGATTTTACTTTGTTCGTTGGCTTCGTCAAGTGCGGCTCCAAAGGATATCACAGTGTTGACTTTCAACCATGGAGATTCTGTCTCATTGAGATGGGCTCCTGGTTCGGAAGCCTTGTTCAAGAAGAGTGTTGAATCGGGTTACTTGGTGCAACGTCGCAAAAGTGGAGAAAAACAATGGCAGAATATCTCTCAAGTGTTGAAACCTTATTCACTGGCACAAATGTCTGTCCTTGAAGAAATTAGTCCAGACGCTGCTGTCCTTAAGGAAATACTATATCCTTCAGCGGATAGATATAAGGAGGATCAGTCTAGTGATCCGAATGGGCCAAAATTGGAATCTATTCCTGGAGAACCAAGAGTTGAGGATGATTTGCTATATATGATGGCTCTCTTCTCATGTGATATATCTCTTCCAACAGCGAAAGCGGCAGCTGTGCATTATGTAGATAAGAATGTAGACAAGAGTGCTACATATCAATATCGTGTCATCTTTTCAGATGATGAAAAAAAGAGTGCTCCTAATGTGAATGTGGCTACAGTCGAAATGCCAAAGAAGACGATTCTGCCGGCTTCTAATGATTTGAAGGCATCGTTCGACGAGACGTTCTCTCAGTTGAATTGGTCTGTAGCGTCTCATGAAGGATACTATTCAGCTTATAATGTGGAACGCAGTTTGGATGGTGTGCATTATATTGAATTGAAGGAACGTCCTTTTGTACACTCTTATAGTGATGAAATGTTTGCTAACGAGGCTCTTTATAGAGATTCATTCCCTGTGGAGGAAGGTGAGATATTTTATAGAATCAAGGGCTATTCTCCTTTTGGCTTCTATGGACCTGTTTCAAATGTGGTTAAGGGAGAGCCTAAGTTCAATATAGAGAAGTTGCCATTGCAAGTGGATACTGTGATAGTAGGTAGTAAATCGGAAGAGATCCGTTGGTCGTTCGATAAAAACTTTGAGAAAAAGATCAAAGGTTTCAAGATTAGCAGAACTCCAGATTATAAGAAATTCTATTACGAGAACACAGATCTGATTTCACCTAAAAAGCGTAGCTTTACCCTTCCGAACAAATACGAAAGAACACAGTATTATGCTGTGATTGCTGTTGGTGTGAACGACAAACCAGAAAAACGTCAGGAAAAGCAGTCTAGTTATTACATGTCTTTCCGTTCTGATACTATTCCTCCTGCTGTCCCTACTGGATTGAAAGCAGTGATTGATTCTGCTGGTGTTGTAACTATCACTTGGAATAAGAATGAAGATGCTGATATCAAGGGTTATCAGTTGTTCGTCTCAAACTCAAACCGTCCAGACGATTATTATACGTTGACTGATACAGTATATGTTCCGAACAGTTATACGTATAAGATTCCATTGAATACTTTGACGAACGTGATTTATTACCGTATCAATGCTTGTGATAAGTCATACAACAGATCACAATGGTCTGAACCTATAAAGTTGATGAAACCGGATACTATTCCTCCTGCACCAGTGGTTTTCGCCTTGCCTAAACAACCAGGTGATAAGGTGATTGTCGAATGGGTGAATTCTCCAAGTGAGGATGTGGATCATATGGAACTTTATCGTCAAATTGACGACACTGGTAAGATTGTCATGATAAAGCAATTTGACTTGAAGAAGAAACGTAAAATCGAAAAATACGAGGATCCTTATGAATTTAAGGGAGAACGTGTGAGATATTATATGAAGGTATACGACGAGGTTGGCAATGTGACTGAGTCGAGAAGCGGTTATTTGAATGCTAAGGGAGAGCGTCCTGGCTGTATCGGAAATCTAAAACTGAGTGTCACTAACCTTGAGGATAAAAAGAAAGTGACTCTGACATGGGAAGTCACTTCTAAAGTCTTGATTAACCGATATGTGATATATAAGAAGAAGGATGATGGTCCGATGCTGGATATCGCTTCTGTCCGTGCTAACAACTGTTTCTATGAGGATGAAAAGTTGGCAGTAGGTTCTACATACAGATATATCGTCAGAGCCATGTCTCCTGAAAAGACTTGTAAGGCAGTATATTCTGAACCTGTCGAGTTTGCAGGATCAGTAAAATAATTAGAATTTAGTTTGAAAATATCTAAAAGAATTTTGTTTTTATAAAGATGAGACTGAGACGTTGGTTGACAATATTATTATTGACAATAATAAGTATAAGTGCCTATTCGCAAGGAAGCACAGCAGTGTATCCGGTAGAGGTGTCTACGTTCATCACGCCACCCTACGGTACCTGCCTGAAGGATTTCGTAGGCTCCCAACGTTTCCAGGTCCATGTTTTGTTGCGAGACCTGTCGAAGAAGAACGATGACTTTGTCATAATCATGAGTGTCAAGGACGGAGGCGGCAGGACGATCTTCCGTTCCAATGTC
>CACZOA010000110.1 GCA_902782665.1 uncultured Bacteroidales bacterium | reverse complement strand
TACTGCCATGTTGGAACTTTGTGACCTTATCCGTAAAGGTAAATGTATGCCGGAAGGTATAGTTGGAGCACCTGTCGGATTTGTTCATGTGGAGGAGAGCAAACACGCTGTCAAATCATTTAAGAATATACCTAAGATCCTTATCGATGGACGAAAGGGAGGAAGTAATTTGGCTGCAACATTGGTCAATAGCATATTGACTTATGATGATGCAGAACAGTTGAAACCTGGAAGAGATCTATGAAACGTTGTGCTATTGTAGGTATAAGTGATCAGAGGACTCAATGGTTTAATCTGGAAGTCTCTTCGGTTATCTCCAAAGGAAAAGTTTTCTCTGGAGGTAAGCGACATCATGAGATAATGGCAAATTATTTGCCTGCTAATAGCCTATGGATAGACATTACAGTGCCATTGTCTGGTGTGTTCGAACAATACAAACAATTTGATGATATTGTGATTATTGCCTCTGGCGACCCATTGTTCTATGGCTTTGCTGCCACTGTTCAGCGTGAATGTCCGGAGTGTGAGATTACGGTCTATCCATGGTTCAACTCATTACAGATGCTGGCTCATAGAATGTGCCTGCCATACCAAGATATGCGTGTCGTGTCATTGACAGGTCGGCCTTGGGACAAGTTTGATGAGGCTATCATCAATGGAGAATCTCTTATTGGTTGTCTCACCGATCGAAACAAGACTCCGAATGCCATTTGGAAAAGAATGCAAGAGTATGGATATGACAATTACAAGATGACGGTTGGTGAAAATCTTGGTAATGAAAATGAAGAACATGTCGGAGAATTTTGCATGGATAGGGAATATTCTCTTCCTAATTGTGTAATTCTACAGAAGACAGCTGACAGAAACCGTCCGTTTGGCATACCAGAACAGGATTTCCATCTTTTGAACGGAAGAGTGAATATGATTACTAAGATGCCTATACGTCTACTTTCATTGTCTATGCTTGATCTTAGATATAAACACTCTTTTTGGGATGTTGGGTTCTGTACGGGCAGTGTAAGCATTGAGGCTAAATTACAGTTTCCATATCTCAATGTCACCGCATTTGAGATACGTGAAGAGGGACGTGAATTGATGCAACAGAACTCTCGAAAGTTTGGAACTCCTGGCATAACTACTGTTATTGGAGATTTTTTGGAACAGGACCTCAGTCTCTATCCAGTTCCAGACGCGATTTTTATCGGTGGACATGGAGGCAGGTTGAAGGAGATGATTATGAGGTTAAAATCTGTGATGTCTCCTACGTGTGACATCGTTTTTAATTCAGTTTCGGAAGATAGTAAACTGCTGTTTGAGGAAGGTATATCAGAAGCAGGAATGCGGATCACAAGTTGTACACGCATGACAATCGATGACCATAATCCAATCTATATATTGAAGGCTCAATGATACACTTCGAATATGTAAATGAACAAGGCAAGAAGATTGCCGATCTAATAGAGAATAAAAACGTACAGCATGATGGCGACGCTATTGTGTTTGTAGGAGCGTTGGGAATATGTGTGCGCAAGATACTCCCGATGATCGGCGACAAATATACAGATCCTGCTGTTGTCTGTGTTGACTCTACTGGACGTTGGGTTATTCCAGTGTTGAGCGGACATATCGGAGGCGCCAATCATTTGGCTCGTCTTATAGCCGACGCGATTGGAGGTGAGGCTGTGATAACCACACAGAGCGATAATCTTGGACTTTGGCCGTTGGATACACTGGCTCAGCGTTTTGGTTGGAAACAGGAATATATCGACCGCTCGGAGATGAATAAAGCTATCGCTGCTTTTGTCAGCTGTAAGCCGACAGCTTTGTATCTTTTGCAAGAAGACGAAGGAACGCGTTATCTTCGTGAAACTTGCCCAAAGCATGTGACGGTCAATCCTACAGAAGGATTTTTCCCTCTTTCTATCACCGTCAAAGATGATACGTTTGCTATCTCTCTCAACCATGGGATGACACTTGGATTCGGTTGTCAAAAGAATGCGGTTGTGGAGTGTGCCGACCATATTGTCCGTCAAATCAGTGAGATGGGATATAGTATCAACGATATATCTGCCATTG
>CACZOA010000109.1 GCA_902782665.1 uncultured Bacteroidales bacterium | reverse complement strand
GCCGTCTTTATTATATTAACGAGAAGGGAGAAGGCTTGCCAAAGGAGGCGTATATGACGAAATGATTGGTCTCATAAAAACCGACAGTGTTTTGCTCTGCAAAACACTATCGGTTTGGAGTTAACTTGAGGTTATGTGTTCCCAAAAGGAACGGGTAATGGTTGACGGTTGATGATTGATGGTTGACGGTTGAGAGAGGTGTAGGGGCAATCCCTTGTGGTTGCCCGATAAAAGATCCCTTGTGGTTGCCCATGTGTGAACCCATGCTCGAGTGAGATCGTAAAAAAGAAAATAAAAGAATAAAACAATATAATGAAACAAATTGGAAGATATTTAGTTCTGTTGCTTATGCTATTCGCATCTGCCGCGTCGGTCAAAGCTGATGTGGTGGACCAAGTGGATAAGCAGGTGACGGCTAATGTTCAGAGGGTGAAGTCTGATGTTGACAAAATTATATCTAATGTCAACTCGATGATTTCAAAGGCTCAGGAAGCAGGCAAAGCTACTGGTAAAGATTTTAATGATGCCGGTAAAATTATTGACATCCTTAAAGAGTATAAGAAAGAGCTCCAGGGCTTGAAAATCTCTGACTTCAAGAAACTCGACACGAAAGATCTTAAAAAGAGATTCAAGGATATTGGAGAACGGTCGAAGTCTTTTGGAGATCTTCCAGATTTTTATAAAAAGTCGCTTGACAGCCTTAGTAATAATTTCGACAAACTGCTGTTTGATGTCGAGAATGTCGCTTCTGTCGTGTTCACTGCTCCTGTTCAGCTGAAGGGTGGATATGGCCGCGCTGGTTTGTGCATCTCTATTGACACTCTCAAATATGTGAGAAATCAGGATGGAGTCGGATATAATGCCGTCGATGTAAAGGCTGATTTCCAATTGCCTTTCTCTGTGGCGGAAAAGGGCGGCTCTACTAAAATCGGATTCAAAGGCAAAAATGTGATACTTGCCGGCGAGGGTGAGTCGCGCATTAAAGTGTCGATGGAAGAACATCAGAAGGAGAAAAAGTACAAGATGTTTGGAGGCAAATGTAATCTCGTCGTCGATTCTGCTTCTTATCTGGCTATTGATTGTAATGGATTTAAGGAGATGCGTCTCAAAGGTTATTTTGAGTTCTCTTCCAAAGTGATTTATCCTGCAGATCTGAAAAAAACAAGTAAGCCTAAGGATGACCCCAATATAAATATTCCTCAAGGTGACCAACCCCAGGGTGATAAACCCCAGGGAGATCAGGCTCAGGCATCTTCACCACAAGGAGACCAAGCTCAGGGGGATCAGGCACAAGGAGACCAGGCTCAGCCATCTGATCAGAAAGCCGCAACGTCAAAAGATTCCACAATCAAAGCTACTTTTGATGTGATGATTTCCGATCTTGAGGATATTGTCATTGAACTTGGTATAGGTCAGAAATTCAAGGTGAAGGGTACTGGTGATGTTATATATCAGGTGACGGGAATGGTAGCTGATATGAGTACTGTTCGTAATGCAGATAATTTTGAATTTCCTCAAGGCTATAAGTCTCCATTCCCAGATGGCGACAAAAATTATTGGACAGGTTTCGCCTTGAAACTTGTGGAGGTGGATCTTAGCAAGGAGGTCGACTGTCTGGATAAGTTAAGTTTCAAGGCTTATAATATGCTTATCGATGAGACGGGATTCTCAGGATGGTTCTCTGCTGCAATCGCATACAGTAATGAGAAAGAACAGCCGACTAAGGAGTCTGCCCGTGTCGACCAGGTTGTGCAGGCAGGACCTTCGTCGACAGATCCAAAAGCAGATAAAGTCATGACTGCTAAGGTCGACAGATTGGCAATCGGAATCGTATCCAATAAGGTGAATGGCGGTGAATTGTCTGGTTCTATCACTGTGAAGGGATTGAAAGATACTGAAGGTAATAAAGATTTCTGTACTACTTTGAGCGGAAAAGTTTATACAGATGCTAATGATGAATTCTGCTACGACTTCAATGCAAAAGTGCAAACAGGAAAAAAGTTTAATCTTCCATTTGCCAAGGATAAATGTAGTCTTACTTTAGGTGGCGGTACGTATATCGGATATATGAAGCAGCCTGATTCAGTGAAGATAGAAGGCACGGATATTTATGAGTATTGCTACAAGAAGGGCTTCTATTTCAACCTGAACGGAGGTGTCGATTTCAAGGCTGGATTTGTGACGATGGAGGGATTGAAATTCCAGAATTTGAGATTCTCTACATATCCTACGTATTTTGGTGGAGGTACATTCTCTCTTGACTGTGCAAAATCCGCTAATTTGGGAGGTTTGGAATTGAGTCTGCATGATTTGTCAGCTGGCTTGGATACAGCAGGTGGCAATATGATGGCCAAACTGAATGCTTCGGTTAAACTTTCTTTGATCAGTGACGGTGATGGTGCGTCTGTGGATGCTAAGTTCCGTCTTCAGTCGGATGTGGAAAACAATTGGAAGGTATCCCATGTGAGAGTGGAGAAGATCACTGTGGATGTCCATTTCTCTGCATTCAAACTATTAGGATCTATTAGCTCATTTGGTCACGATGCTCCAAAAGAAACTTGGGGTAAGGGATTCGAGGGTGACATCCAGATTTCTATGGATAAACCACAGTTTGGCGTTAAGGTTGGCGCTAAGTTCGGACGTACACCTACTGTAAATAATGTAGAAGGATTCAAGTATTGGTATGTGACTGGTACTGTGACATTGCCAGACAATGTCGCTCCGCTCTTCCCACCAACTATATATTTGAAGAGTATCTCTTTGTCGCTTTACAGTAAAATGGATTATTCAACTCTACTTGACTGTAAGAAGGTAAAGAATCTGGACAATGTACGAACATATACGCCGTCTGAGAATGTCAAATGGGGATTCTGGGCAGGAATCGGAGTTTACTTTGTGAAACCGAAACTTGTTCAGGCGGAAGCACGATTAGGAATGGATTTCGGTCCTTATGGAGGACTTGCTAAGATGAGCCTTGATGGACTTGTCTACTTCTTGTCTGAAAAGGAGGACGAGTCGTTTATTAAAGGTCAGCTTAAAATATTCTACGACTTAGACAATGATATTTTCACGACAGATGCGGATTTCATTGCTGATTTGCATGGTAAGGTCAAAGGAACAGGAAAATTCCATTTGTATAGTGACCCTAAAGCATGGTGTTTCAACTTGGGTACTGTTAAAAATCAAGTCCATTTGACATTTATGGATAAGATTGATGCTTATACATATTTCATGCTTGGAGATAGTGTGCCTACATATCTGCCTCCATTGGATAAAGAGATCACGGAAAAGTTTAATGTCACTCAGTCTGGCGCTACAGCGACAGATAATTCGGAGGCGTTCTCTAATGGAACAGGATTTGCATTCGGTGCAAAACTTGGAGTTGATCTTGGACCAAAGAAGTTTATCTACGCTAATGTGACACTTAAGGGAGGTACAGACGCACTTGTGGTGAGAAACAAGACTGAGTGTGGCGACAGAGATTATCGAGGAAAGGGTCAGACTTATCTATATATGGATCTTGGTGCCGGAGTCAAACCACGAAAGAAGAAGTATTGTATCGTCGAATTCTCTGCACTTACAATGCTTGAGGCAGAGTTCCCTGATCCTTATTTCATTGTGGGTCGTGTAGACTTTAGATATAGTGTGCTTGGAGGATTGTTCTCTGGTGATGCCCATGCTAAATTCGATATAGGTAAGCATTGTGGACCTAATGGAGAATTGATCGAAGGTGAAGGATTTACTTTTGATAAGTCGTTTGAGAAAAAGAAATTGAAAGATGCCTTGAAAGATGTCCTCAATTCAGGTGATTTGGATGAAGATGAGATGAAAGAACTTGAAGAAGATATCAAATCATTAGATGAAGAGATTGAAGAGGCTAAAAAGAACGATGGCGTAGGTGTTTATGATTCTGAAACGGTTTTACGTGATGCTCAAAAAGATTATGAGGAAGCTCATAAAAAAGATGAGAAAGCTAAAAAGTGGGACGACCTTTCTGCCGATGAAAAGCTTAAATATATAAATGATTATAAAGAGAAAGTAGAAAAGAAGAAAGAAGAGGAGGAAAAGGAAAAGGCAAATGGCGACCAGACAGATGGTCAAAAAACTGGAGGCGACGGAAAATGAAAAAGATATTTTTATTGACAATTATAGCCTGCATGTCCATTTTCAATGTGATGGCAGGGATTCAGAGTAGTAATGATTTGGAATTGCTATATTTCAACCATGGTGATTCCGTATCGTTGAGATGGGCACCAGTCAGGGAAGATGTTTTCCGTAAGAGTGCGTCTGTGGGATATGTGGTGCAGCGACGTCTTGAAGGAGAAAAAGCTTGGCAGTCGATCTCTCAGCCGTTATTCCCGATGTCGAATGAGAAGATGGAGGTGAATGAAGCTTTCAACGACTACTATGAGGCTATACGTGAGATTATCTATCACAAAGGTCGTGATGCGAATAAGAATACTCCAGCACCAAGTGGTGGAGGAATCTATTCTGTAGAAGGCGAGACTCCGTTGGAGGAGGATTTGCTTCTTGCCATGGCTCTTTTCTCTTGTGATTTCTCAGTCGACGCTGCTCGTGCTGCCGCTGTTTTGTATGTAGATAAGACGGTGGTGAAGGGTGCTAAATATCAGTATCGTGTTGTGTTGGGTGATGAGGTGTCTAAATCAAACGCAAAAGTGGGAGTTTGTAATGTCAACACTTCTGTTTTGAGCGTGTTGCCAAATATGGATGGCTTTGAAGCTGAGTTCAGAGAGTGGGATGTCTTCTTCTCTTGGCCTATTGCCAAACATGCGGGTTACTATTCAGGTTATATGGTGGAAAGAGGACTTGACAGCCTTCATTTCAAACCAGTAAAGGAACGTCCTATTATCCACTCTTTTGCAGAGGATAAATTTAAGGATTTGTGTACTTTCATTGATAGTGTCCCTGATCAGGACCATGTTTATTATTATCGTGTTAGGGGTCTTTCCCCATTCGGCTTCTATGGCCCTGCGTCAAAGGTTGTCAAAGGTCAGGCAAAGTTCAATTTCAATCTTATTGATGTCAAGATCGACACGGTGGTGTATACAAAAAGGAATGAGGCGAACATCTCTTGGACGGTCGACAAAAAATATGAAAAGAAAATCAAGGGATTCAGAGTCTTGAAAACGGAGAGTTTCAAATCATTTACTGATTTGACTGGCGGCTCGCTACTCCCTGCCAAGCAAAGAAAATTCAAGGATCCAAAGATAGCCAAAACCAACTATTATGCTGTGGAGGCTATCGGATTCAATAAGGATGAGAAGGTCTCTTCCGGATTCCATTACGAGCATATCGGCGACACCATTCCGCCAGCCATTCCTGTTGGTTTGAAAGCTGATGTCGATTCTTCTGGTGTGGTCAGAATCTCATGGAAACCCAACACTGACTCTGATTTGTTGGGATACCGTGTTTATTCATCTAACAGTGGACGTGATGATGATTTCTTCCATATCACAGACTATTATAAGGATACTGTCCTATATGACACATTGAACTTGAACACGTTGACAAACTGCATCTATTATAAGGTGTCCGCTGTAGACAAGAATTACAACACGTCTCCAAGATCCAAGGCGATCAAGGCACTCCGACCAGATACGGTTGCTCCTATAGGTGTGGTGTTCGAATTCTTGAGCCAGGATGAGAAGGGAGTCTCGGTAGTGTGGGAGAACTCACCAAGTGAGGATTTCGCGTACATGGAACTTTATCGTCAGGTGGATGATACAGGAAAAGTGGTGCTGGTGAAACGCTTTGACGGTAAGAAGAAGAGACCGACTAAGTATGTAGACGACAGTGTTGAACCTGGAGTTATGGTCCAGTATTTTATGCAGGTATACGATGAGGCTGGCAACATGACAAGAAGCCGTACCAACCGTCTGCAGTCAGCTGGAGACAGACCTGGTTGTGTGAATAATGTGCGTACAGTCGTATATAATACAGAGCGAATGAAGGAGATCCGTCTCTCTTGGGGAAGACGTGACGGAATCAACATTTCTCATTATGTGATTTATCGAAAAGAGGATGAGGGAAGAATGTTGCCTATAGCTTCAGTCAGTGCTAACGAATTGTTCTATATAGATAAAGAAATCGCTTTAGGCAGTAGCTATGTCTATATAGTGAGAGCTATCTCCACTGAATTTGTCTGTCCTGCTGTCTATACAGATCCGGTTGAATTTGCAGGAAATGTAAAGTGATAAAAATAATTTGTATTGTTTTGGGTTCCGTTTGCTTTGAGGCAGACGGAACTTTTTGCTTTCTCTTCACTGAACATTCTAATAAACAGTTTGATTTCATAACAGATTTTGTCAAGCTAGATCAAAAAATCATTCATGGATAAGGTCTGTTTCATTCAAATTGTAACTTCGTCACACAAAAAATAAAAATAGTGTCTCAGTTTGTTAATGGAATCGTGAAAAAAACTAAATTTGTAGCAAACTAAAGCTGATTGATCTATGGATATGGATTTCACTGTAAAAACATTAGGAGAGTGTAGGATCAAGACTCCTCTTCATTTGTCGAAAGTTAAGGGCGACGGTATATATGATTTTGTTGAGGATGGTGAGCGTGTGCTTTACTCTTCTTCTCTACGTGAGGTGATGACTGCCATGAAGAATGGCGAAAACTTGGTCTCTTTTGAAAAACCAGGACCAAAGGAATTGATATATTTTGAGCCTGCGAAGACGAAGGTGGCGATCGTGACTTGTGGCGGTTTGTGCCCTGGATTGAACAATGTGATTCGTGGTTTGGTGACACATCTCTACAACCGTTATGGTGTGACTAATATCGTCGGTGTTCAATATGGTTACGCTGGTTTGAATCCTGATCTTCAGATTCCGTTTATTGATTTGAATCCCGACTTGGTGGATGATATCCACAAGGATGGTGGTAGTATGTTGGCTTCTTCCCGTGGACAACAGCCTTATGAGATAATTGTTGACACGTTGGAAAGAAACAATATCAATATATTGTTCTGTGTAGGTGGCGACGGTACTCTAAAGGGTGCTCACGGTATCTATAAGGAGATTGAGAAACGTGGTTTGAAGATTGCTGTGGCTGGTGTGCCTAAGACTATTGATAATGACATCAACTTGATTGAGAAGTCTTTTGGATTCGAGTCTGCTTTCACTGCCGCTCAAAGCATCATCTTGAACGCCCACTATGAGGCTAAGGGTGCTATCAACGGTGTGGCATTGGTCAAACTTATGGGTCGTGACTCTGGATTTATCGCTGCTAACGTGGCTTTGGCTGTGCCTGATGTGAATTTCTGTTTGATTCCTGAGATGGATTTCGATTTGGACAATCCTGAGACACAGAACGGATTCTTGAACCTATTGGAGAAGCGTTTGGAACGTAAGAAACATGCGGTTGTTGTCGTGGCTGAGGGTGCAGGACAACAGTTCTTCCAGGGTGAACGTAAGAAGGATGCTTCAGGTAATGTGCTTCACGAGGATATCGGTGTCTATATGAAGAACCAGATCACAGATTATTTCAACAAGAAGAATATTCCTATCTGTGTCAAATATATCGACCCTAGTTATATCATCCGCAGTATTCCTGCCAATGCTAACGACAGTAAGTTCTGCGAACAGTTGACTCACAATGCGGTACATGCAGCTATGGCTGGACGTACTGATTTTGTGGTAGGTTATTGGAACGGTTCATTCACTTTGTTGCCAATCGAGGCTGCCACAGCACAACGTAAGAAGGTCAACCTTGAAGGTGAGTTCTGGTGGAGCGTCGTCGAGGCTACAGGTCAGCCTTTGGTGATGAAATAAAATCGGAATTTATATAAAAATAAACCGGGCTATTCTTTGGAATCAGCTCGGTTTTTTGTTTTTCCATACGTCGACAAATAAGTACGGATGTTTTGAATGATTATTTCAAAAGACGTTTCTGTTGTTGATCTGCTCTCTGTATTTCTCCTCGTCGAACATATATAGAGTGCCTGGGCGTCCCACCCCTTGTACACGCTCCTCTGTCGGCACGACATAACCAAGCTGAAGCATCTTCTTATTGAAATTGCGTCGGTCCAACTCTTTGCCAATCACCACTTCATATATTGTAAGCAACTGTGTCATTGTGAATGTTTTGTTTAGGAGATGGAACACAAGCGGCTCATACATGATTTTCCAACGCAGTTTGTCTAATGCAACATTGATAATCTCTTTATGGTCGAAAGCAAGATCAGGCAGTTTGTCCACTGGGAACCATTGGGCTTTTGCAGCATCGTCGCCAGCCACGATAGAATAGTCATTCTGACGGATAAAAGCCAGGAATGCTATCGTCATCACTCGTTCACGAGGGTCACGGTCTACAGTTGTGAATGTGTGGAATTGCTCCAGATAAATATCCTCAACTCCCGTCTCCTCTTTTAGCTCACGTAATGCACCATCTTCTGCGGTCTCATCCATGTGTATGAATCCGCCAGGCAGTGCCCATGCACCTTTGTAGGGCTCAATACCTCTATTGATCAACAATAGGTTGAGAGACTTGCCGTCGAATGCAAAAACGACACAGTCTGCAGTGACAGATGGATGTGGATGTTCGTATGTGTACATAGCAGTTCATTTTTGTTGTTGGACAATGCAAAGTTACAGATATTTTCTCTAAAATATAGTTTTTAATGTGACTTTTACACAAATATGGGTGTTTAAGAGGGGGGCGTTTTTTTAGATTTGTGATATTTAAGTAAAATTCATATATTTGCATCGATAATAGTTTTGTTTGGTCTATGTGGATTGACAAAACAGTACAAATTTCATAAAAATAGTAACAATGGGAAAATACATTGATTTGCGATGTGATTTCGGGTTTAAGTATTGCATGTCCGACCCGATCATCATGAGGTCGTTTCTGAATGCCATTTTAGAAGGCGACGAGGACACAATCACAAGCGTACAGTTTGAAAATGTGGAGGAACCACGCAGAGGAAAGAATCGTCGTGGCGTGATATTCGACATGCTCTGCACCACAGAAAAGGGAGATACGATTCTGGTGGAGATGCAGAACTCGTATCAGAAATATTTCAAGACACGTGCTAATTTCTACATTTTCAACCTTATGGGAAGAAAGATTGAAAGAGGATTGGTGTGGAAGGATATGAAGCAGGACATTTCCAAGATCATCGGTATCTTTATCTTGGCCGACGGGTTGGCTGGTCTCGACAAAGTAATCACACGCACAGCAGAGTGTGATCTCGATACTGAGGAGATATTTTGGGACAGACATCGAAAATATTTTATATCTTTACCGAAATTTGAGTTGGATGTCAACGACATAACAACAAAAAGCATCTGGATAAACAGTTTCAAAAATTTAGGACGTATGGATAGAATCGACAAATCTGTATATGATCGAGCCGACGAAGGGTTATTGCGTCTGCTTGAGAAAGCTAAAGTTGCCGCTCTTTCCGATGAAGAGTACCTACGCTATGAAGCCAGCATGAAATATCTTGAAGATGAGATTGACATGGAGTCTCATGGTTTTGAGCTTGGTATGGAGAAAGGTAGAGAGGAAGGTAGAGAGGAAGGAGAGCATAACAAATCCATTCAAATTGCAAAAAGCATGAAGGATAAAGGCTTTGACATCGCCACCATTTCCGAGTTGACAAAACTCTCTTTGGAAGAAATAGAAACGCTTTGAGTTAGATGTAAAACTTTATGAAATAAAATCGTGTGCATCATTCGATACACACGATTTATATTTTATATTCTGTCAATATAGGCAATGTAAGTGACGATAATTATTGCAAAACCTGATCCCAATCTTTCCAGACTGGTTCTCTACCCATCTTTTTCAACGCTGTCATCACTTCCACTGCTGTTCTTTCGTCTGAGACGTGGAATTGCTCAAGAGCCTGAGGATAAGTGAAGTATCCGCCTGGTTCTGTCTTGCTCTCTGCCGACATTGTTGTCA
The DNA here is from genome assembly GCA_902782665.1 of uncultured Bacteroidales bacterium. Lineage (GTDB taxonomy): Bacteria > Bacteroidota > Bacteroidia > Bacteroidales > Paludibacteraceae > UBA1723. The sequence continues at coordinate 138,962 of CACZOA010000109.1, read as the reverse complement.
CACCTAGTGTGGCCATGTTGTCACGTATATTGGCTGGCTCACGTGTCGAGTAGCTGATGTCGACGTCGTGGTCGAAGATACGGAAGGCGAATGTCAGCTGTGCAAGTTCCTTGTCGCTCATGATGACGTTGGGTTGGAAGCCTCCGTTTTCTGCCACACGCATACGTGGAAAATTGACACTGTATTTTGTCTTCCAGTAGTTTTTCTCCAAATAGCGGACATGGTACGCCATCATTGTCATGTCTGTACGCCAATCTTCAAGACCTACCAATACTCCCATGCCGATGGAGTGGACGCCTGCCTGTGCCATACGGTCGAAACCATTCAGTCTCCACTCGAATTTAGACTTCATTCCACGTGGGTGGTATACGTTGTATCTTGCCTTGTTGTAAGTCTCTTGGAAACAGATGACTCCGCTCAATCCGTGGTCGCAAAGCTCGGCATACTCTTCTGTGGCAAGAGGCATGACCTCAATCTTGATGTTGGCAAAATATTTTTTAGCTATGTCGATGGCGTTAGCAAGGTAGGGGACGCCAGCCTTTGCTGGATTCTCTCCCGTCACCATCAGGATATTCTCGAATGGTGCAAGCTTTTTGATTGCCTTAAACTCACTCTCTATCTCCTCCATTGTGAGGATAGTGCGAGCCATAGGATTCTGTATGTGGAAACCGCAGTAGACGCACGAGTTGGTGCATGAGTTGGTAAGATACAATGGAATGAACATTGATATTGTCTTGCCGAAACGTTCGAGTGTAATCTGTCGGCTCTTCAATGCCATCTGCTCCAAGTATGGTTCGGCGGCAGGTGATATAAGAGCCATAAAATCATCTACAGTTAGTCTGTCTTTAGCCAAGGCTCGACGCACATCCGCGTCTGTCTTTGCATAGATCGATTTCGTCGTCTCATCCCACGAAATCTTCTCTAATTCATCTGAAAACATACCTTGATTTATTTGTTTTGTTTATAGTCTGCAATTATTAAACCTATGAATATCAACAATGCGCCTACCGCGATCCAGATTGTAATCTCACTTGAGAAAAAAATGGTAGCCGCCACTGCTGATATTATCGGCATAAGATATAAGAAATTGTTTGTTGAGGCTGCTCCTATTTGGTTGAAAGACACATTCCAAAGCCAAAGACTAGCCCCACTTGCTATAAGTCCAAGATAAGAGGCTCCTAAGAAATGAGTCCATTCCAATTTGTCCCATATCTCTGCTAGTGATAATGCGTTATTATCAAAAAACAGAATAGGGAGAATTGTTATGGTGCTATAGAAAAACAATCTTCGTGTGGTCTGCAATTCTGACACTTCTTTTGGCATTACGCTCAACAATACTGAATACACTGACCATGATATGACTGATAGTATAGCAAAGAAATCTCCTAGTGGACTTAGGTTGAGCACAAACACTCCGTTGAATATGACGCAAGCGACTCCAGCCAAAGCAATCACACTGCCGAGTGCGAACCATTTAGTCGGTTTCATCAATTTGAGTATGATGGACATCAATGCCGATACGATTGGCACCGTCGCACAGATTAATCCGACATTGACTGCACTGGAGTGTTGCAATGCGCTGTATTCAAGGAAAAAGTATAGACTGCCTCCAGTCAACGCTATTAGAAACATTTTCAATTCCGTCTTCGAGAACTCCATCTTGTATGGTTTGGGGCACATGATGCATAACGCTATGTATGCCAGCACAAACCTGAAAATGATGAGTTGAAACGGCGATATCCCTGTGTTAAGAATATATTTGGAGATCACGAATGTGGTACCCCAAATTATTGAAACGATAAGCGCAGGAACGTACTTTAGAAATTTATAATTCATAATTCACAATTCATAATTATTTTGTTATGATGCTATTTCCTCTTCTTTATGCTTACATATAGAAGTTAATATTTTTAATAATTCGGTACAATCTGCATTGATATTCTCAAAATGGTCTTTTGAAATATAATCGGTTTCGTAGAGAATCTCAAGCCAATATTCTGTTTCTGAAGCTTCTTTTAGAGCAATACATAGTTTTGCATAGAAGTCTGCTTTTGATTGGGCTCTTACTCCTTCTTTGATATTAGCACCAATACTTGTGCCACTTCTAAGAAGTTGCTTTGACATTACGAACTCACTTTTCTCTTTGCATAAATTTATAGAGATTAACACAACGAATAGCAAATTTCTTACTTTTATTGAGTATCGCATTGTTGTCTTGATTCTTCATCCCTTTAATTATGAATATGCATTATGAATTATGAATTATTTTATCTTGAGCGCATCTCGTCCAAGTCTCATCGCACAGAAGTTCGGGCCACACATAGTGCAGTATTCACCGTCTGTATGGTGAGCCTCCTCGAATATCTCACGAGCTTTCTCAGGATCCAACGACAAGTGGAATTGATCGTTCCAGCGGAATTCAAAACGTGCTTTTGAAAGTGCGTTGTCTCGTATTGCTGCACCGGGATGTCCTTTAGCCAAGTCGGCGGCATGAGCTGCGATCTTATATGTGATTACTCCTACACGCACGTCGTCTTTATTAGGCAAAGCAAGATGCTCCTTTGGAGTGACGTAGCAAAGCATGGCTGTGCCAAGCCATCCGATCTGTGCAGCTCCAATGGCAGACGTGATGTGGTCGTATGCTGGGGCAATATCTGTCACAAGTGGTCCAAGTGTGTAGAATGGGGCATTGTGACAGTGCTTGATCTGTCTTTCCATGTTCTCTTTGATCTTGTGCATTGGCACATGTCCTGGACCTTCGATAAATGCTTGTACATTCTTATCCCATGCACGAAGTACAAGCTCACCCATAGTGTCAAGCTCTGCAAACTGAGCTTCGTCGTTCGCGTCTGCTGTACATCCTGGACGAAGACCGTCTCCAAGGGAAACAGCGACATCATACTGGGCAAGTATATCACAGATGTCGTCGAAATGCTCGTAAAGGAAACTCTCCTGATTATGCACCAGACACCATTTGCTCATGATTGAACCTCCACGGGAAACAATGCCGCAAAGTCTTTTGTCTGCCAAGTGAACATTATGGCGACGTATACCGGCGTGGATAGTGAAGTAGTCCACTCCCTGCTCACACTGCTCAATCAATGTGTCGCGGTATATCTCCCATGTCAAATCCTCAACCTTGCCGTCGACTTTCTCAAGTGCCTGATAGATAGGCACTGTGCCCACTGGCACTGGACAGTTGCGGATGATCCACTCTCTTGTCTCATGAATGTTGGCACCTGTAGAAAGGTCCATAAGTGTGTCTCCTCCCCATTTGCAACTCCATACTGCTTTCTCTACCTCCTCTTCGATTGTGGATGTCGTAGCTGAGTTTCCGATGTTTGTGTTGATCTTCACAAGGAAATTACGGCCGATAATCATTGGCTCACTCTCTGGGTGGTTGATGTTTGCTGGCAGCACAGCACGTCCTTCTGCGATCTCCTTGCGGACAAACTCAGGTGTGATATATGTGTCGATGCCAAGTTCTTTGCAGTTCATGTTCTCACGGATGGCGACGTATTCCATCTCAGGAGTGATGATTCCAGCTTTCGCGTATGCCATCTGTGTGATTTTCGCACCCTTCTTTGCTCTGTATGGCAATGCGATATGCTCAAAACGAAGATGGTCGAGACTCTTGTCAGCAAGACGCATCTTTCCGTACTCAGATGTGATTTCTGACAATTGCTCCACGTCTCCACGTCCTACGATCCATTTCTCACGGAATCTCTCAAGACCTTTCTTTAGGTCGACGGTGATGTTGGGGTCTGAGAACGGACCTGATGTGTCGTAGATGAACACGGGAGCATTCTCAGTTATGGTTCTTTTCCCATTTTCGTCGATTGATACAGAAGGAGTCAGATTCACCTTCTGCATTCCAACTTTTATATCAGGGAACATTTCGCCTTGCATGTAATGCTTCTCTCGCTTAGCGTAATGTGTTGTCTTTTTATCTTTATCTGCCATATATTAATAGTTTTCTTTGTAATAAAATTTGTCGTATACCCATCTTTGGGGATTACCTTTTATATATTCAGAAATAGTCGTGTATGCCGAATCAGATCTGATTATGTGTTCATAATAATTTCTTTGCCATAGAGGACATCCTTGAGTTCCATTCTTTTCATTGATTTCCCTTGAAGAAAATGTTTTTAATGCTCTGACAATTTCCGACAATGGATGTGCCGTAGTGGCAGGTTTCAAACCTGCCAATCCATTACATATTTGAATTATCCCGTGTATGTGATTTGGCATAATGCAAAAATCGTACAGGATGACATTGTCGTAATGGTTGGGCAAATCATTCCAACATTCCAATACTATTTTACCATTATCATTTAGATTCATTTGCCAATCTTTTATGCTCCCAAACAATGGATATCTATTGTTTGTGCAAATGGTTATGAAATACAAGCCGTCGCTTGAATAATCGTAACCTTGTAGACGAATGTTTTTTCTGTATGGTAACATAATATTGTACTGTTTTTAATCAATGAATGTTGTTGTGTGCACCGTTGTTCGGGCAGGTTTGAAACCTGCCCCTACGCCTTTGCCAATGAATGTTGTTTCGAACATCGTTGTTGCGGGCGTGGAAATCTGATGTCCGTTGTTGCGGGCAGGTTTGAAACCTGCCCCTACGCCTCTGTGGTTTTATTTATTATCCCAAGAATGAGGTCAGAGGTGAACTTGCGACTGCTTCTCCTGCTGTCACGGCTCCTAGACCTGCTTCGTATGCGTCACGTCCACATTTCACAGCATCACGGAATGCTACTGCCATACGCACTGGATCTCCTGCCACTGCGATCGCTGTGTTCACTAAACAAGCGTCTGCTCCTAACTCCATGGCTGCTGCAGCATGACTCGGTGCTCCGATTCCCGCGTCTACAACAACAGGAACATTGGCCTGCTCAATGATGATTTTCAAGAAATCTTCTGTACGCAAACCTTTGTTTGATCCGATTGGTGCGGCAAGCGGCATGACAGTTGCTGCGCCTGCCTCTTCAAGTCTCTTGCAAAGCACTGGGTCTGCCTGGCAATATGGCAATACCACGAATCCTAGTTTCGCCAACTCTTCTGTAGCCTTCAATGTCTCGATTGAGTCTGGCAACAGATAGCGTGGATCTGGGTGGATCTCAAGTTTCAGCCAGTTTGTGCCGAATGCCTCACGACTCATTTTTGCTGCGAATACAGCCTCTTTTGCGTCACGCACACCACTGGTGTTTGGTAGTAATTGTATGTTTTTGTCGACGATATGTTTTAGCATATCATCATTCGCGTCTCCAAGGGAAATACGCTTCATTGCCACCGTCACCATCTCTGTCTCTGAAGCGACGATCGAATCTTTCATCAAATCGTTGCTGCTGAACTTTCCTGTTCCAAGGAATAGACGAGAGTTGAACTCTCTGCCTGCTATTATTAGTTTGCTCATTTATGTTGTTGTATTTATTATTCTGTTTGTTTGAATCTCACGTCTCTACGAGATTAGAAACATTTTTCGATTGTTTTCAAAATCTCTTCGGTCTCTGTTTTGGGATCGTCTGCCGACAAAATGCCTCCTGATATGGCGACTCCGTTAGGCCCGCTGTGTAACACTTTTCGGACGTCATCTTTTGTGATGCCTCCGATTGCTACGATTGGGATGTTGATGCCTTGCTCCCTGCATTTCCATACGATTTCCTGATAACCTTCCAATCCAAGCACTGGAGCAAGTTTTTTCTTAGTTGTTGTGAAACGGAATGGTCCGCAACCGATGTAGTCGACATCGTCTTTGATGGCAAGAATGTCGTTGAAACTGTTGCATGTGCCTCCGATAATGAATCCGTCTCCAAGGATTGCCCTTGCGTCTTTCGGATTCATATCTGTCTTTCCAAGGTGTACTCCGTCAGCTCCGACCTCTTTCGCAAGCTCGACATGATCGTCGATAATCATCACTGCGTCATATTGCTTGCATAATGGCAGAAGTTCAAGAGCCACTTTTTTCACCTCTTCCACGGGAGTCTCCTTCATTCGTAGCTGTATCCACTTGCATCCACCTTCTAGAGCAAGTTTGGCACCTTCGATCTCATTTCTCCCGTTTACAGGATGTGTTATAAGTTGTAGCGAGAAAGCTCGCATCTGCATTAGATTCACCTTTGTCGAAATTTAATTGTTTATATTCCACGGAGAGACGGTGTGTATAGCCCCAATTGCTTATGTCACTTCTGCGTCTCTGTGGTTAATTTATTCCATCATTTGTTTTATAATGTCAAGCTGAGCGATGCCATCTTTCCATGCACTTCCGAGAATAGCGACTCCTCCAAATCCGTACTCTTTCACTTGTTGTACTTTCCCTACGGTGATTCCGCCAAGAGCAATCACTTTCTCGTTTATGATTCCGTCTTTCTTAGCTTGACGCAAAACTTCGTCTGAAAAATTAGACGCGTATCCGTTTTTGCTTATGCTGTCGAAAATCGGACTTAGAAAGCAGTATCTCATGTCTGTAGACGCTACTACTTCTGCAAGAGAGTGGCATGAACGTGAAGAACAGACGGATGCTAATTCAGGATGACGTCCGTTAAGGTGAGCTCCGCCGAGATTATATTCGTCCACCAGGTTGTAGTGGTCGTGAAGTACAATTTTTCCTCTCTCATCAGCGGAAAGACCATCTATGATGCGTCTCATAGTCTGCTCATCTGCTTTCGGATGACGAAGATGCAGACGGAAAATGCCGCAAGCGATCACTTTCTTTATCTGCTCCGTCTCCCCCACAAAAGGATCTTCTGGAGTGATGACGACAACTTTCCAATTCCTCATTTCTAATTTAGCATTTTGAATTTTATCTCATCCTCCGCACACCGCACGAATCATCATCACGTCTGTTCCCTCTGCAAGTTTTGTGGATGCCCACTCGTCGCGAGGAATGACTTCACTGTCTATAGCGAAGGCAACTCCTTTGCTGTCAATTCCAAGTTTGGTGCAGATGTCGGACAATACAGCTCCGTCTTGCAACTCCAAATCTTCTCCGTTAAGTTTGATCTTCATATTTCAAGAATTATTCTGTTTCTACAAAATGGTTCAAAGGACCGTAGCCCTCAGTGATGTCAAGATCCACAGCACCGGCGATTGCCCTGTTGACATAATCGTGTGCTATCTTGACAGATGTCTTCAAATCATATCCGATTGCCAGACAACTGGCGATGGCAGAAGACATTGTGCATCCTGTGCCATGGGTATTGGTGGTCTTGATCTTTTCGGATGTGAATTTTATCTCTTCGTCTCCGATTTTTAGAATGTCGACGCAGATGTTTGAATTTGCGTCTCCTCCTTTGTTGAGGATGGCATGTGATGTTATGGATTTCAATATCTCAGTTTCCTTCACATTGGGAGTGACGAGTAGGGCATAGCCGCAAAGTTCACGATATAGATCAATTGTCTCCTTGTCGAATTCTCGGTTTCCCAGCGTCGCACTTATTATCGGATCTATGATCAAGTTTTTTGGGTGGTTGGCAGAAAAGAAATCGATCAATATCTTTAGTTGGGACTTAGTCGCAATCATACCGCACTTCATCGCATCCACACGGTAATGGTCGAAGACGTCTGAAATCTGTTTACGAAACATATCATCACTCACAGCCTCGACCCCATTAAAAGATTTCGGGTTCTGCGACGTTGCGGCTGTAAGCACAGACATGCCATAGACACCGAATCTGCCTGCCACACGGATGTCTGCAAGCACACCAGCACCTCCAGTAGGGTCGAACGCTCCTATTGACACTATTGTCTTCATAAACAAAAAATTGCGACGCAGAAGCATTGCCTCAGCGTCGCATTATCTCAACTATATATGATTGTGTCACATATTTCAAGAAGAATGTTCCTACATCGGCATTACCCGCATCAGGTTGTCTATCAAAGGGTATGATCTCAGCCTCGAACACTTCTCAGCACCCCTCTTCTTCTGTTTAATTTTATGCAAAGATAATTGTTTTTCAATTAGGAAGGTAGAAAATAGATGGAAAAATCCCCATGCTGTGTGGTGGAAATTTCTATTTCTTTTCTTCGTTCTTTTTGAATTTAGCCCAAAATGCTCTTCTTTTAGCTCTTGCCTCAAAGAATTTCTCACGAGCATCGAGAGCCTCTTCTATCGCCATCTGAATGTCCATTCCTAGGATTTCCGCATAACATCCTACTATCTGCACGAAAATAGCCTTGCTGCTGAATTTACAGATGTTTTCCATTCTGTCACGGAATGAAATATCCTTGTCTGTGAATTCCATTCTGTTGTTGTCGATCAGAGAGAAATGGTAGTTTGTGTCTCCGTCCTGATAATACAGGATGTTTCCTCCGTTCAAATCGTTGTGAAGCACTCCTTTAGTGTGTAGGTCGATCAGGAATCTTGCTAGCGACATTGCCAAGTGGTCGTCAAGAGGTCTGTCGAGAAGAATAAGTGGCTCCAGACTTTTATATGATGTCTTTTCACAAGCGAAATAGCAGTATTCCATCAGTCCTGTTTTCTTCTGCTCTACGTATGCTATTGGAGTAGGGGTGTCTATGCCCAACTCAAGAAGTTTGAGTCCGTTGTAATATGCTCTTTCCGCTTTGCTCTTTCTGAAAAATGAGTAGACGACACGTTGCACTGACAACGGTTTTTTATATCTCTTGATTACAATGTCTCTGCCAAGTTCGGAAATGGCAAAACTTCTCACTGCATTTCTGTCAAGATGCAATGTTCTGCCTTTCTGGCGGTAACGTGTATCCAAACTCTCCAAGAAAACCACAAGTTCCTTGCAATTCTTATATTCGTCGTTGATTACTACTTTCATGTCGTTTTGATTAGATTCAACAAAAATAATATTCTTTTACGACAATTCATTAATAAAGTCGATACTTAATTCGTGTGACCGCATTGAGGTAGTCCTGCTCTCCTTTGAAACTTACGGCACGAGTTAAGTTATGGTAGTGCAAAACCATTCTTAAAAAAGACAGGAACATAAAATTCCTCAATCAGAATATAACAATTATTCCTCTGGGTCTGGATCTGCTTTTGATACTGGACGGATGCACAATCCATTAAATCTGTTATCTATAGTTTTGTCAAATCCATATTTTTCCGAAATTTCATACGAAGTGGAAGTAGATTCTCCATATCCATCAGTCCAATTTGCTGTCCAATATCTGCCGTATGGATAATCTCTGTTTATTTTAAACTCATTGGCTTTATGGCCGTTTAGCGGGAAGAAAATGAAATTTCCATTTTTAGCAGTCAGTTTAAATCCAGGAATTCCAAATTCTTCTGTCCATTCAGCAGTGGTGCTTTTCAATAGTTCTCTGAAATCATTTTCCGTTGGCATCCTCCACTTTTCTCCCCACACAACGTATGCGGCATCATGATCTTGGGTTAAAACCCTATTTTCTATGATTCCCAACTCTTCCAACTGTGTCTCCGTTTTCGATCCTGGAGCTATATAGCTTTGGGATGTATATATTTCTTTTTCCTCTGTTTCTCCCCAAGAGATAAATGCTCCAGCATCAGAAATCGATGTTGATCCGATGTTCATTTTTGCCCATTTAAGACCACTTGGAAGACCCAAATCAACAAATTCATGACCGCCAATTGTCGGATTCTTTCCATCGTCAACTATTTTAATGCTATCAATCAGTTCCTGTTTGTTGATTGCGACGTCGCCATTTTTCATTACGATAGCGACTTTCTTTTGAGCCATTGTGACAAAAGACAACAAAAGTGATAACGTTATGATTATTGTTTTTTTCATAGTTAAATCCGTTTGAAAAATAAACATAATTGTTTAATGCAAGTCTATTTTGCCTGCGTACGGGTCGTTAAAGTCCATTATTCTTTTTCATAAGATGTGACAGGACGGATTGGTAGACCTCTATATCTGTACTCGTTTGAGACAAATCCTCCACTTGAATAAAGGATTTTTCCTTTGTATTCATAAAAAAGATCTTCTACACTGATTTTATCATAGCTGGAACTCCAATAAGTTCCGTAGACTCCATCTTGTATAAGAAAATCTGAATTGTAAGATCCTGCATATGGAAAGAATATACTATTGCCGTTATTCTTGGATGTATACATTATTCCAACTATACCATTTATTTCCGTTTTCTTTCGGGTGGTGTATTGGATTAACTCTTCGAAATCTTCAATTGTAGGCATTCTCCACCCATCGCCCCAATTACAGTTTGCAGCATCATATTCTTTTGTCAAAATGCCATCTTTATCACAGTATCCTTTTTCGATCATTTCTTCAAGTTCAAGATCGTAAGTCAAAGTCGTACTTTGAGAGAATACTTTTTGTCCTTTTGTTCCACCCCAGAAAAAGTAATCACCAAACTCTTCAGGTGATTTTGCTCCGATGTTAGTAGTCGCCCATTTGTTTCCAGATGGTAATTCCAAATCAACGTATTCATGAAAATTTAGCATGCCAGGCGAATCTTCAAAGAAAAAGATGCTGTCTATCTTCTCCGCATCGTAACATATCTCTTTGCCCTCATTGGTATAAAGACATACTTGTTTTTTTGCCGACGCAACCATAGAAAACGAAATTGCTAACAGTAATAAATAAGGTTTCATAATAACGGAATATTTTGTTTTCTGATGACAAAGTTACTTGTTTCATGTCCCAATTGAGAAAATTCTTAAGTTAATCTTTGTTAATTTGCAGAAGAAAAAAAGACGGAAGTGAAAACTCCCGTCTTTCCATTATTTCTAAACTCTAAATTCATGTTGTTAGAAACGACACGTCCGTGCGTCTCTACATGCCAATGAATTACTGCTTGTTTGCTTTTTTACGTTCTGTCTCGTCAAGGATGATCTTACGAAGACGCATGTGGTTTGGTGTAACCTCTACATACTCATCTTCCTTGATGTACTCAAGAGCCTCCTCAAGTGAGAATACTACTGGAGGAATGATCTTAGCCTTTTCGTCTGAACTCTTAGAACGCATGTTTGTAAGCTGCTTAGCCTTTGTCACATTGACAACCAAGTCGTTGTCTTTGCTGTGCTCTCCGACTACTTGGCCTGCATATACTTCATCCTGAGGGAAGATAAAGAACTTTCCACGATCCTGAAGCTTGTCGATTGCGTATGCGAATGCTGTACCGCTTTCCATAGCGATCATTGAACCATTAGTTCTCTTCTCAATCTCACCTTTGTATGGCTGATACTCAAGGAATCTGTGTGCCATGATAGCCTCACCAGCTGTAGCAGTAAGTACATTTGTACGTAGACCGATGATGCCACGAGAAGGAATCTGGAATACCAAATGAACACGGTCGCCCTTCTTCTCCATTGAAACCATCTCTCCTTTACGGACAGAAACCATCTCAATCACCTTTCCGCTGACCTCGTCTGGAGTGTTGATTGTCAACTCCTCGATAGGCTCACATTTCTTTCCGCCGATCTCCTTGAAAATAACCTGTGGCTGACCAACCTGTAGCTCGTAACCTTCACGACGCATTGTCTCGATAAGCACTGACAAGTGAAGCACACCACGACCGAACACTGTCCATACGTCTTCTGTCTCAGACTTCTTTACGCGAAGAGCTAGGTTGCGGTCAAGCTCTTTGATCAAACGGTCGTTGATATGGCGAGACGTTACAAACTTACCATCCTTACCGAAGAATGGAGAGTCGTTGATTGTGAACACCATACTCATTGTTGGCTCATCGATAGCGATTGGTGGAAGTGGCTCTGGATTCTCGAAATCACAGATAGAATCACCGATCTCGAAATTCTCAACACCGATAACGGCTACGATCTCACCACACTCTGCCTCATATACTTTTGACTGAGAGAATCCTTCGAATACTCTTAACTCTTTGATTCTGTTTTTCTGGATAGAACCGTCTCTCTTTACAAGAGCTATGTCCTGACCCTCACGGATCTTACCTCTGTGGATACGTCCGATAGCGATACGGCCTACGAATGAAGAGTAGTCAAGAGATGTGATCAACATCTGAGTTGCACCTTCATTATAATGGGGCTCTGGGATGTGCTCGATGATAGCGTCAAGCACTGGAGTGATATCGTCTACTCTTGGAGCCTTCCAGTCAGTACTCATCCAGTTGTTCTTTGCAGAACCATAGATAGTAGGGAAGTCTAGCTGCTCTTCAGTAGCGTCAAGATTGAACATTAGGTCGAACACCTCTTCCTGAACCTCCTCAGGACGGCAGTTTGGCTTGTCAACCTTGTTGATGACAACGATAGGCTTCAAACCGATTTCGATAGCCTTCTGTAGCACGAAACGAGTCTGAGGCATTGGACCTTCAAACGCGTCGACAAGAAGAAGCACGCCATCAGCCATGTTAAGCACACGTTCAACCTCACCACCAAAATCGGAGTGCCCTGGAGTGTCGATGATATTAATCTTATATCCTTTGTAACGGATTGATACATTCTTAGATACAATCGTTATTCCACGCTCTCTTTCAAGGTCATTGTTGTCCAAAATCAATTCAGTCGGTTTCTCGCGATCAGAGAAAAGCTGTCCTGCAAGGAGCATCTTGTCTACTAGTGTTGTCTTACCGTGGTCAACGTGGGCAATGATTGCCACATTTCTTATCTTTTGCATACTTAATTTATAAATTTGGTGCAAAATTAGTGTAAACGACATTTTTACGCAAACAAAATGCCGATTATTTATGTTTTATAACAACAAAAATCAAAAATGGGTGTGTTTATTGTGTTTTGAGTTATGTGAATACAAAAATTATTAAGTACTTTTGTCCAAATTTAATGAAAGTAAATATACTATGGATAAATTGAGTTATGCACTTGGCATGTCTATGGCTTCAAATATGAAGCAGAGTGGTTTGGATTGTATTAATGTTGATGATTTTGCTAGTGCAATCAAATCTGTTTTCAATGGCGAAAAAATGCAGATGACACCTGAAGAGGCTCAGAATGCAATCAATGAGTTTTTTGCAAAGCAGAAGACAGAGGTTATGTCGAAGAACAAGAAGGCTGGTGAGGAGTTTTTAGCACAGAATAAGTCAAAAGAAGGAGTTCAGACGACGGCAAGCGGACTTCAATATAAAGTATTAGTTGCAGGAACAGGATCTAAGCCAAAGGCTACAGATACAGTAGACTGCCACTATGAGGGTCGTTTGATCAACGGTACTGTATTCGACAGTAGCTACAGAAGAGGTCAGTCTGCTCAGTTCCCTGTAAATGGAGTTATTCCAGGATGGGTTGAGGCGTTGCAGATGATGCCTGTCGGTTCAAAGTGGCAGCTTTACATCCCGTCTGAGTTGGCTTACGGAGAATATGGTGCTGGAGAAACAATCGAGCCAAATTCTACATTGGTCTTTGATGTAGAGTTGTTGGGCATAAAATAAATAAAATTATGAAAAAATTATTCTTGACGATAATGTCATTATCGCTTGCAATAGGATCCTCTTCCGCGAAGGGATCGAAAAAAGATGCTGGTGCGTTGGCAAATTCAATAGATTCAGTCAGCTATGCACTTGGTATCAATATTGGTATGAGCCTTCAGGAGCAGTTCAAACAGCTTCCTATTGATAATATCAACACGTCAGCATTTTGTGAGGCTCTTAAATATACTCTTAATAAGGATACAGCAAGCCTGAAGATCAAAGCCTCAGATGCTGGCAATGTCGTCATGACAGTGATGCAAAGAGCAGAGCAGGAGAAGGCAATGAAGGATTTGGCAGCCAACAAGATTTGGTTGGCAAACAACAAAACGAAGGCTGGAGTTAAGGAAACTGCTTCCGGTTTGCAGTATCAGGTTATCACTGAAGGTGCTGGAGATAAGCCTAAGGCAACTGATAAGGTGACAGTTACTTATACAGGTACATTGACAGACGGAACTATATTCGATAGCTCTACGTCTCCAATCTCATTTGAACTAAACAAGGTCATTCCAGGTTGGACAGAGGGTATTCAGTTGATGTCTGTGGGAAGCAAATATAAATTGTTTATTCCTTCAGAACTTGCTTATGGCAATCGTGCTACAGGTAAAATCAAACCAAATTCAATCTTGGTTTTCGATGTGGAACTTCTTGGTATCGAGAAGGCACAGACTCGTAGCTCAGCCAAGTTCCAGTTCAAGCCTTATCAGCGTACAATGTGATTTGAAAGAAAAGAAAAATAGCAATAATAATGAAAAAACAATTAATGACAGCAGTGTCTGTTTTGACACTACTAGCGTCGACATCATGCCAGAAGCAGTCAACGATGTCGGTAAAGAATTTGAAGTCAGATGTTGACTCTGTTTCTTATGCACTTGGAATCAATGTCGGAGATGGATTTAAGCACGACTTGGAGAGATTCCCTGGTGATACAATCAACAAGGATGCTCTAATCGCTGGTTTCACAGAGGCTATGAAGGCAGCAGACGCTGAAAGCCTGCCTATGTCTATTGAAGATGCAAGAAACGTAATGCAGGAGTATGTCACTAAAGTTCGTGACATTCAGATCAAGAAGAACAGAGCTGAGGAGGAGACTTTCTTGGAGGCTAACAAGTCAAAAGAGGGTGTTCAGGTTACAACATCAGGATTGCACTTTAAGTCTATCGTTGAGGGTACAGGAAAGCAGGCTACTGATTCTTCGTATGTAAAGGTTAACTATACAGGTAAGTTGATCGACGGAACTGTGTTCGACAGCTCAATTGAACGTGGTGAACCAGCTATCTTCAATCTTAAAGGTGTAATCCCAGGATTCGCTGAGGGTATAAAGATGATGAAGGAAGGTGGTAAGGCAGAACTTGCAATTCCAGCACGTTTGGCTTACGGTGATGGCGAGGCAGGATCTATTCCGCCAGCATCATGTATCACATTTGAAGTTGAGCTTGTAGAGGTTGATCCAGAGAGACCAGTTCGTCCAGGAATGCCTCGTAGATAATAAAAGAGATATTTTATAATAAGAGACGTGAGTGATCACGTCTCTTTTTTTTGTGTGTTCGGTTGCGCATAATTATAGATCTGAAGCAGAGATAAATGTATATATACCATAAAGATTTTATGGTTGCATAAAAAAATAGACCTTTTTTGTGAAATGTGTTTTTATTTTTGTACTATTTTTGCCTTTAGTATTCAAAAATAGTTAACTTTGCTTTTAAATAGAGTAAAAATGAGGTATATGACAAAGTCGCATATTTACATAAAAATAGTAATTTTATTGCTTTTCTCTTTTTTCAATGTTTCTTGTGGAAGAGTAGGCTCTACAACTGCAGAGGCGAAAGAATCAGAGTCATTGACTTCAAGTTCAATGACAGAATACCATGCCGCAGATATCATTAAAATGATAAAGAAAGGCAAACCTATTCAGTTGATGAACTGTATGATTTGGGATGACTTGGATTTCACACAGTGTGGTGAGCCAAGAGTCACCTCTGGTATTGCTGTTGAGGTAGATGTGGAGGTTCCGATATATTTCAATCATTGCTTGTTTATGGGTAATGTGCTTGGAAAATCTAAATTCAAGGACAAGTTCTCATGTAGCGCCAACTTCCGTCGTTCGGTAACATTCTCAGACTGTGATTTCCGTGGTGAAGTTGATTTTACCAAGGTTATGGTTGCTGACAATATAGATTTCAGCAAGTCTACTTTTGGAGAAAGCGCAAAATTTGATTTGGTGGAACTACGTGGTGGTATCAACCGTTTTTACGAGATCATTGCTGAGAAGAATTTCTCATTCACGTCAAGCTATTCTAATGGAAATATCTCATTTATGGATGCCACTTTCAAGGGTGACGCTAATTTCCATAAGTTGATTTGTTCGGAATTGATGATGAACAATACAACGTTTGAAGGAGATGCGATATTCTCTAATCAGACAATCCGTGGAGCTGCTTTATTCAACTATGCTAAGTTCAACCATGATTTTGATTTGTCTTACTCAAAGTTCTTGGCTCCTGTTATTATGACTCATGCTGAAATCTTGGGTAAGATTATCCTAAATTATTGTGTGTTCAGTTCTCCAAGTAGATTCTCAAATGCGTCTACTTATGCGATTGACATGAATGAGGCTTTGTTCTTCTTTGCTCCAGATTTGTCTAATGTAAAGATTGAGAAGGTGGTCAATGGAGAAAGCGTCTATAGATTTGTCTCTAGTGAAAGACATGTGTTCCGCTTGGCAGATAAAAATAAGGATGAATCTTCTTCTGTGGCTGAGGACAAAGAAAAAATTGATCCTGACAAAATCAATATCCAAAAAGTAAAAGAATAACCATTATTGTATAAAATATGAATTTAAGGAATCTACGTGGACGTGTTGGCAAGCTTTTTCTTAGCGGCACGATTGCCACAATGCCGTTTTCTATGACTTCATGTGATGAAGCAACAACTCAAGCTGTGGTTGATATATTAACAACTTTATTGGACAGTATGGGTTTGCTTCTTAACGAAGAGGATGTGGAAGATATTCCAACTGATGATGTGGATAATGATGATTCTGGACTTCCTTCATCTAAAGATTGGACTAAATATGCTCCTGCTGTAGGAAATCAGGGATCCTATGGTACATGTGTGGCTTGGGCTACTGGTTATGGCTTGAAGACTACACTTAACAATATTGACAAAAATTATACAAGTTATAGGAGTAATGCTTCTTATCAGACTTCGCCAATTGACCTTTGGCATTTGATGAGATCTAACTATAGTAGTGCTACTTCAACAAAGTGTGGAGGTTCAAGTTTTGACCCTGCTTTCAAGGTTATGATTGATAAGGGTGTGGCTACGATGAGTACAAAACCATTTACGGGTCAAAAAATGACGTGTGATGGTGCAACTCCTACTGGAAACTCAAGCAATAAACTAGGTGCTTATCGTTTGGTGGCATACACAAGTGAGTTGTCTGGCAGTGGATCTTATGGTATGAGTGTTGCAAACTTGAAGTCTAAACTTAACGAAGGTCCTCTTGTAGTAGGTGCAAAACTTGGAGAATCATTCATGCGTTGGAACAGCAGTGCTACCATCACAAGTGATGATCCAGATTCATACAACGGTGGACATGCATACCATGCAATGATGATCGTCGGATATGATGATTCAAGAAAGGCGTTCCGTATACAGAATTCTTGGGGAACAACTGAGTGGGGTGACAATGGATATATTTGGGTAGGTTACAACCACTTTGTCAATAATTTCGCATTTGGTGTATGGTCTGCATCCAATAAAGTTGATGCATATTCAAGTTCTGCCGCTGCGACGAGAGGAATCACAGGCATAGATTTGAAACTTGAGGTTATCGCTGATGAGGCACTTGCTAATGGCAACCGTAAGTTGACTTACGATATTGTGAACAATGGTACAGGTGATGTTAATTTGGCAGATTGCAACGTCGTCTACACTTTATACAAGAAAAAGCATTTCCACGAGAAGTCTATATTGGCTGACGTGAATGTAAACGTGATCCTTCCTGCTGGAGCTAAGGCTTCATCTGTCCTAGGTAAGAAATTGACTATTGAATATCAGTTGCCATCTCAGTTCTGCAACGGTATTTCTACAGATGCGGATTGCTACATGTTCTTGGCTCTTGATCCAAAGAATGAGTCGGGTGATGACAATCTTGAAAACAATTTCGCTTTCATCACATCTTCAGATGCGAAGCCATTGAAGGTGTTCAACAACGAAATCACAAACGATGTCAAGATCCTTACTGCTGATTTGGGAAGTAAGATTAGAAACGACTATACAGGTGCTGAATTGATCGGTTACTTGGCAAAGGAGTTGAAATAATCAAATCTGATTTATAATGGCAAGGTCGGGATTCAATCTCGACCTTGTTTTTTGTTTGGATAATATGATTTCATAGTGAGTCCCTTGAATATGGATTCAAATGGATACAACTTGTGCCCATTTTTACAACACGCAGAACGGACGTCAAAAGAAAATAGAAATGTCATCAAAAGAAAAAATAAAGCATTTTTTTAATCAGTATGTGCTCCTGATTGCAATGGTATTTGGTATTACCGCGTATTTGGTTTATCACAACCTCGATCTGCAGAGTTCAACACGTGAAACTGTTCGTGCCATTGTGAATTTCACGATTCCGACGATGGTGCTTGTGATGCTTTATGTTACATTCTGCAAGGTGAACCTGCGTCAGTTGAAATTCACCCGTTGGCATCTGATGCTTTTCTTGTTTCAGTTATTGTTGATGACGTTGGTGACATTGATCGCGTCGCTACTTCAGGGTACGAAATATGTTGTTTTGGCTGAGGCTGCGTTTATCTGTATAGCAAGTCCTACAGCTACGGGTAGTGTTGTCGTCCTGACTCAACGTTGGGGTGGCAATAGTGAGACTACAACCACGTATACACTTATTTCTAACGTCATTACAGCTCTTTTTGTGCCTGTGATGATTCCTTTTATGTCGACGCAGGATTATTCGCTTTGGAAAAGTTTTTGGATGATTGTGGAACGTGTTACGCCATTGTTGATTATTCCGATGCTGATGGCATTGTTGACACAGATAATGATCCCTAAGGTGATAGATATAGTGAAGGGATGGAAAGACCTTCCATTATACCTTTGGGCTGTGGCCATGTGTCTGGCAATTTCAATGACTTTAAGCTATCTGATAACGAGTGAGTTTGGTATCTCTATTGAGATTGCTGTCGCATTTATCTCTATGTTAGTTTGTGCTCTATTGTTCTACTCAGGAAAACGAATAGGAAGAGTTTATGGAGAACATATCGGTGCAGGGCAGGGATTAGCTCAACGTAATACCGTATTTATTATTTGGCTCGGCTCCACATTCCTTCATCCTTCATGTGCGATAGCTGGTGGATTTTACAGCTTGTGGCAAAATCTGTTCAACACTTGGCAGATGAGGAAATTTGAGAAAGAAGGAAAAATTTAATTCATAATTGTTGAGGAATCCATCTGATGGATTTAGACCGTAGGGGCGATCCCTTGTGGTCGCCCAATAATTCGTAATTCATGATTCACAATTGTTGGGAATATTCATATCATACATCTGGTGTAATCCCCTCGTAGAGACGTACGAACGTGTAATATGTATGATGAAATAAATAAATGATACGTGTGATATAAAATGAGACGCACGGATGTGCGTCTCTACATGTCGTTATTCTTTTGTCTCTTTACCTTTGTTTTCTTTTTCTTCTTTCTTTTCTTCACGTCTCTTGCCAAACATTTTTTTGAAAGGAGAAATGTATGTGCTGATCAGTTCTTCTGCGTTGTCATAATCGTGACGGTAAAGCAGACCTACGCCTTGTGTCTGGGAATTGAACTTACGCAGATAACTGTTGGATGAGCGGTTGAATGCTTTTCCTCGTAGTCTTCCGTTTGGTGAAATCTTGTATTCAATGTCAAAATCCACAACTCCACTGCTATATGTCTTATCGTCGTATGATGACATTCCTTCGCGGTATCCGAAATTTCCGTTCAGAAGCAGACGGTCGTTGAGCAGTCCTGTTGACAATGCGACTTCGAATTCTGTGGTTCCGGATGTCTGGTCTTCTGTGTATGGACGGTAGTTCAAACCAACATTGACATCGTTATTGATTTTTGAAAGTAATCCGCTGATTTCAGAAGATAGTGCGGCGAATAATCCTACCGTCGACATGCCAGATGCGTTGCTTGTGGCAAAGTCGCTTGTGTTGAATGTTCCGAATGCGAGTAGGCTGGCGACGTTTCTGTTCATCGCTTCGTCGGTGTTGATCACACTTCGTACTTTACGCATCATGTCGTCGTCGATGTTTGGCATGTTGAGGTCGAATTTGACAATAGGACGGGAAATTGTACCGGAGATGCCCATCATACAGTTGACTTGAGTCGTGGTGACATTATCATCTGCAAGAATATCACCGACATATGCGTTCAGTGTATATTTAGCATTCACGTCAAGGATGGCCGCACTTGGATCTCCATTCCATCGCACTGTACTTCCGTCGAGCAGTTCAAACTTTCTGGCAATGATACTTTGGATCGTGAACAGATAATCTCCCTTGGTAATCTGGTATTGTCCGAACAGTTTGAAAAGGTCGTCTCTACCGTCGTATGAGAATGTCAGGTTTCCGTTTCCTCTCGCTCGTATCACATCTCCAAGCTTCTGGTCTAGAATCAAAGATACTTGTGCGTCTGGAGTGGCATCTATCGCGGCATTGACATTCACAATGAGAGGATCTTCTTCCTCCTCCTCATGTATCTTTTGAATCTTCATCCTTCTTGCCCTACGCATCTCCTGCGTCGTCATCTTGGTGTTTTTCTTAAAGGTTATGAATCCAGCGTCATCCACACCTTTGGTTCCGTCGAGTGGCACAACAAACCTACTGCCTTTGTTTGTCTTTGCTTTGATGTCGATATTCAGTTCGTCACCACTTCCAGATACTCCTACTTTGCCTCCGATGTAAGCCTTGCCATAGAATAGATCGTTATCTGTCTCGTTTGTGTTGATGGCTAACAAGTGTTCTGAATCAACGTTTACTGCATATTTCCAATGCAGGAATCCTTCATGTAGGATGAGTGCCGACAAAAGTCCGTCGTTGCCTTCTTGGTCTTTTATCTTTATTCCGTCCATTCTGAATGAATTCTGTGTCATCCACACTGTGTCTGTGAATGTATATTTGACATCTGTATAGTCGATGTTGAAGTCGAAATCACGCACAAGACCCATACCTTCCAAACCGATGTTGTTGAAGTGTCCGAGTGCCAAGACGTGGGTGTTGAGCACTCCTGTATTGTTGCTCAATATTCCGTCGAGATAGATGCGGAGGAATTTCATGTCAATGTCTCGGAGCCTTCCGTCGATGAATAGCGAATCTTCATCAAAGTAAACAGCACCGTCGATCTCGCTCTTTTGATGAGTCTCATAGGCGGAAATGACGTTTGTTCCGAAAATGAGTGTGTTGTTCTTCTTGTCGTAGCCGAATTCAGCCTGCATATCACCAAACGGATAATTGTTCAGATATGCGTCAAACAGTCCTAACTTTCCTTCTATCGTAGGGTTGCTGAACAGTTTTGTCAAGTAGAAATCACCGTCTCCGATACCACCGAATGTGATGAATTTGTTGTCGAGAATGTTGCTGAAATGAGTCACGTCGAGGTCGGTAAACCATATTCTCAGACTGTCATCTTTCAAATCAGTAGTACGTCCGAGAGCGTGGAATTTTTGGAATTTGTTCTCTATCTCGAAACGTTTGACATTAAGCAACTTCGGACGTAGCTCTATCTCGCCGGCTCCGATGCTCCATACCGAATCTTTGATTACAACTTTGGATGGAATGATTGAGATGTCTGCCGACAATCCATTGTCGTGGTATCCTTTCAACGCTGTTTTCAACGACAGATTTCCACTGTATGTCACATCTTCCGAATTGCTGAAAGACAGACGTAAGTCGAGATTGTCATCTTTTGCGTTGGCGTTGAAACTGATATAGTATGGATACCTGCGTTTGTCAGGGTCAGTGTAAGTTGTGCGGCACACAACTTTTAGATTGTCATGAGGATTTTCGATCAAAAGCAATGCGTCTTCCACAATGTTTTCTTTGTAGATGAACAGAGGTGCTTCGAATCTCAACTGGAATTTTTTAGTGTTGTCGTTGATGAATCCCTTCACTTTGCTTTTTTGATGTATCACAACTGGCAGTTCGAAAATATCGTTTATCGGTTCGGTATTTTCTATTGTGAAGTTGAAAGTGAAGTCGTTGGCATTCTCAAACGTCTCCTTCGATTCGTCATATTTGCTGTCCATCTGCTTCAACGTCGGCAGATAAGAATATGTAATATGCTTCATGTTGTCGACGAGAGAGGCGAATGAGTATTTGCCCTCCACATTTCCGTTGAGATAGTCGGAGATGATGTTGATGCGTTTTTTGCCTTCTTTTGAAGGGACAGTGTTGAGTGTGAAGAGATTCAGATATAAATACCTGTCACCACGTGTGCATAGGAAATTATCAAGAGTCACTGATCCGGACAGATCGTCGATTGTCTTTCCTGTACAGTTTGTTGTTATATCGAAAGAGACGGTGATAGGATCTTCCGACTCTACCCAGTTAAGCTTGTCTATATTCGCGTCTTTTACACTTGCCACAAAATTCATCACAGGCATGTCCTTGTGTTTCATGTTGACGCTTCCTTCGAATTCACAGTTGATATTGTCATCTTTGAGTGTGAAATTTCCGGTGTAGCTTCTGTCGTTAAGTTTTCCGTTGATCGTCACACCTTGGTAGAGATAATCTTTGAAGTAGATTGTGTCGATTCTTCCGGCAAGTTCCATCTCAAACTTGTCTGCTTCGATTTTTTGTATATCCACCTCAAGTTCAAAGGCGGTTTTGCCGAAACCACTCTCTTTTCCGAACAGTTTGGTGAGATTGAAGTTTCTGGCTGCTGTCGCACCTATGATATTGAATTTCTCATATTTGTTGTCGCTGGCTTTTATGACAACGTCTGTTGAAATAGAGCCCCCGTCTGTACTTAGATTTCCTTCTGTGTAAAGCTCTTTGAATTTTCCATATACCAATCCTGAGAATCGGATCAAGCCAAGCGAGTCTGCCACAGGAGGAAGATAGACAGGACGGTCGATGATCAATTGTCCTAATTTTTTCGCGTCGGTCGCTGTCAATGTGATTGATTTGAAATCAGCGTCGATTCCAAGAGAGTCAATGTTGAAGAAGTCAGTGAACTTGAAATCAGCGTCGAAAGTCATGGTCTCTCCCATATCCATCTGGATTGATTTCAGATTCATCTCGTGTTTTGTTCCGTAGATACTTCCGCTCAGACGGATATCATCCTTGGAATTCTTGAACGAGTGGACAAGAGAAGAAAAGTCGGCAAGATGAATGTTGGATGGTCTTAATGAAATATCGATCTTGCTGTCTGCCAATCTGTGTATGTTTTCCCTGATTTTAGGAAGTATTATTGATGCTTTCGACAATGCCAGCTGGCTGTTCTGTGTCTCTGTCACAAACTCGTCGAAATTGATCTCATCGTCTGTGAGTGTCACAGTTGTGGAGAGATTGCTCAATTCAAGTCCGGAACGTTCTTTGAAGTGAAGACGGTGCAGACGGAATTCCTGTGAATTGGAGAACATAGACTCTTTGATGAACAATGCTCCGTTGATGTCGTTGAATGCGATATGTTGCGGACAGAAGACACTGTCGACGGGAATGACCGCGTCGTCAGTCACAAATTTCATCTTGCAATCGGTGAATGCGAGAGATTCAAGGTCGAAATCCCAGTCAAGCGACGTGGTGTCGTTTGGAGTTGTGAATGCTTCGACGAGAAAATCGTAGTTGTATTTATTGCGGTCTTTCAGATATTTTATCCTTGCGTCGGCTTCTGTAAACTGGATAGTTCTGAAACTGATGCAGGATTTGAGAAGAGGCAACACATTAAGCGTGACTTTGGCTCTGTCCACGTAAAGCAGAGTGTCTTTCTCTTCGTCTGAAATATAGAACTGATTTATAATGAATGCGTTAGGAAAATTCCAGTCTATTCTGTCAAGATATACGTCGGCTCCAGTGCGAGCCTCTATTTCTTTCGTTACTTTGCGTACGACCTTACTCTGTAGTTGCTCATTTTGCAATACAAAATACGCCGCAGTGAATAAGGTGAAAACAAGTGCGGCAAGAATAAGCACTATGTAAGTAAGTTTTTTTATCTTTGTATAAATTTTGCAGTCATTGAATAATGCTACAAAGTTAGTGATAAATAAAAAGATTTGAAAATGTCAATAAACATTTTAGCGATAGAATCTTCGTGCGACGACACTTCTGCTGCCGTTTTGCAGGACAATATCCTTTTGTCCAATGTGATCGCGAGTCAAAAGGTGCATGAAAGTTACGGTGGAGTGGTGCCAGAGTTGGCATCCCGAGCTCATCAGCAGAATATTGTGCCAGTGGTGAGTGAGGCGATCAAACGTTCAGAATTGAAGAAGGAAGACCTTCATGCTGTGGCATACACACGTGGACCGGGATTGATGGGAAGCCTTATGGTCGGAACTTCGTTTGCAAAAGGATTCTCTCTATCGTTGGGTATTCCGTTGATAGACGTCAATCATCTTCAGGCTCACATTTTGGCCCATTTCATCGAAGAAAAAGATGTTGACCACAAATGTCCTCCTTTCCCATTCCTATGTCTGCTTGTGTCTGGAGGAAACTCACAGATTGTTTTGGTGGAAAACTACAACAAGATGAATATCATAGGTCAGACGATAGATGACGCTGCAGGTGAGGCATTCGACAAATGTGCTAAGGTGATGGGGCTTCCATACCCTGGTGGTCCGGTGGTAGACAAGTTGGCTAAGGAGGGTAACCCAGAGGCTTTCAAATTCTGTAAACCACATATCCCTGGCTTGGATTATAGTTTCAGCGGATTAAAGACGTCTTTCTTATACACATTACGTGATGAGATAGCCAAGAACGAGAATTTTGTTGCGGAGAATGTCAACGATTTGTGTGCTTCTTTGCAGACTACGGTCGTTGAGATACTGATGGATAAGTTGCGTAAGGCTGTCAAACAGACTGGAATCAACCATGTGGCTGTGGCAGGTGGAGTGTCGGCAAACTCAGCTTTGAGAGCCGCATTCGAGGATCATGCACGTCGCTACAAATGGAATATATATATTCCGAAATTCGGATATACTACCGATAACGCGGCGATGGTCGGCATCACCGGCTATTTCAAATATAAGGACGGAGATTTCAGCGATGTTTCGCTTCCTCCATTCGCAAAAGTCACGATTTGATAGAATTAGAAATTATAAATGCGGAATGCTAAATTATTAGCGTCCCGCATTTTTTTATTTTTTTATTTAGCATTTAGCATTTAATATTTTACAAGCTCCTTGATTATCTGTTTTATTTCTCCCTTTGAAATATATCCAAGACTCAGATATGGTTCTCCCTCTTTAGGAATAAACATAAGTGTCGGTACGGATTGGATATTGAAAGCTATTGCCAAACGTTCTTCTTCTTGTGTGTCAACCTTGTAGAAATCAACATTCGGATATTCTTTAGCCAGAGCCTCCAGACTTGGGGTCAGTTTTTTGCATGGGGCACACCAAGTGGCGTAGAAGTCGATTACAATAGGACGACCGGATTTGTTTGTCCATTTTTGTGCTGAATCGTTCTCGAAATCGTATATCTTGTCAAGAAATTCCCTGTATGAGATAGATGGAATTTCTTTGTCTTTACTTATCATGTTTTTTATACTTTTGACGCGAGCCTGCGACTCGACACCGTTCTTTGGAGTACAGCATGATAGTGTAATCAATGCGATTATCGCGCGAAAAATATTCCTCATTTGGCAAACTTTTTAGTTTTCAATTTAGGACAATCGTAGAATGAGAACTCTGCTTCTGATTCCACATTTTCCCCCGTTATCTCTATCAATGAATGGCATCTCATGAAAGTGCCGTCTTCGATCTTCTTTATTCCGCTTGGCAATGTAATCCTTTCGATTTCCTCACAGCCGGAAAATGCAGTTTCTCCGATTGATTGTAGCGACGAGAGGTCTTGCAGATTGATGGTTGTTAGGTATTTACATCCGTCGAACGCGTTTACTCCAATTTCTTTCAATGTGGTAGGAAGCGTGATTACTTCCAAATTCTTGCAGTCGGAAAATGCTCCGTATGCGATGGCATTCATTTTCCCTTTCAACATCACATCCATCATCTCTTCGCAACCATGGAATGTCATTTTGGGAAGGGTGTCAAAGTCGGCTTCTATGACGACAGATTTCAATGAACGGCATCCGTTGAAAACGTATTCTCCGAGAAACTTCACGAATGACGGAATGGTCAGTGTCTTCAATCCGCTACGGTCGAATGCGTGGTCTTCGATAGATAGCCCATTGTTGCCTGCTTGAAAATCTACTGATTCTAAAGCTATGTTTTCTCCAAAAGCCCAGCTGCCAATCTTGGTTACACTGTTGGGAATATGTATCGTCTGCAATGATCTGCAAGCTATGAAAGCATCGTGCTCAATGGATTTTAATGTAGACGGCAATGTCACCGACTCGAGTGAAGTGCACAGGTAGAAACAGTGGTGAGGAATGACTTCAACACCTTCTGGAATGACTATTGTTTTAAGTTTGCTGCATTCCGCAAATGCGACAGCTCCGATTTTTTTCAGTTTCGACGGTAATTGCACAGTCTCCATCTTGCCAGATTTCGCAAACGCCTGTTTTGCTATTTTTGTCACGACATACCATCTTCCTTTATTTTCCACGCTGTCAGGAATAATAGCTGTTTTGGAAAGTGTTTTGTCTACAGACAGAAGTGTCGCCTCTCCCGTCATCTCATCAAAAGAGAATGAGAAAGGAGACGCGATTACGAATATGCTATTCAGCAATATGGATAATGTCAGAATAATCAGTCTTTGCATCTGCATAATGTTTAGACATATACAAAAATAAAATTGTATTGGAATATTTACAATAAATTTGCAGGAATATTTAGATTACATACTTGCCAGATGACACAAAAAAAGGGCATATCATTTTTTGATATGCCCATGTCGTATAAGTTAGTCCTAATGTCTTAGGACTGTTCTATGGCTTTGTTGATTAGAAATATTCATTCATTGCGTTAAAGAATGCAACTAATGAATTCTTGTCTAGACCTTCATATTCTGCAAGATCACCTTTGCTGCTTTTTACAGTGACATAATTGCCATCAATGGATGCCTCGCTTCCATCTGCCTTTGCTGCCTCATAATAGGCCTTAGCAGCTTCTTCGCTCTCAAATTTAGAGTAAGCTATTCCAGACTCCATGTTTGCTCCATTGTAATGGAATACCATTATCATTGTAGTGTTGGTTTCTTCCTGATCGTATACCCAAACTACATTGTCTCCATCTAGCTTTGCACCCTTAGTGCTTCCGTACTTGCTGAATGCTTCACTTGCATTTGCTGGTACTGATGACTTGTTGTTGTCATCATCGTCGTCATCACCACAAGAGACAAAAGAAACGCTTCCTAACAATAGCATTGTCCAGGAAAGCAACATTAATAAAAATTTTTTCATATTGTAATTAGATTAATATTAAACTCTTTGCAAAGATATCATAAAAAGGTATCGGAAAAACGACAAAATCGATAGATTTGATCAGCGTTTAACAAAAATTAAGGTTCAGAACATTTCTGCCCTGAACCCTAACTTCTTCAAACAAATCTTATTTCTTTGTGATTTTTGCTACAGCGTCCATGATCTCCTTTGCTACCTTTTCAGCTTCAGCCTCAGTTGCTGCCTCTGAGTAGATACGGATGATTGGCTCTGTATTAGATTTTCTCAAGTGAACCCAACTGTCTGCGAAGTCGATCTTTACTCCGTCGATGTCGTTGACCTCTTCGTTCTTGTATGCCTCTTTGATAGAAGCAAGCACCTTGTCGACGTTGATGTCTGGAGTAAGCTGGATCTTGTTCTTTGAGATGAAGTATAGTGGGTATTCCTTCTTCAACTCACTTACATTGATTCCCTTGTTTGCAAGATGAGTCAAGAACAAAGCGATACCTACCAATGCGTCTCTACCGTAGTGGCTCTCTGGATAGATAACTCCTCCGTTACCCTCTCCACCGATGACTGCGTTTGTAGCCTTCATCTTAGTTGTCACGTTGACCTCACCTACTGCAGCTGCGTTGTACACACCGCCACGACGTTTTGTCACGTCACGTAGAGCACGAGTTGAACTTAGGTTGGAAACTGTATTTCCTGGAGTCTTGCTCAACACATAGTCTGCGACTGAAACCAATGTGTATTCCTCTCCGAACATGTCTCCGTTCTCTGTGATGATAGCCAAACGGTCTACATCTGGGTCAACAACAAAACCGACATCAACTTTCTCTTTCTTGCAAAGGTCTGCGATATCAGTCAAGTTTGCTGGAATTGGTTCTGGGTTGTGTGCGAAGTGTCCTGTTGCCTCACAGTTCAAGCATTTAACGTTCTTTACGCCAAGACGCTCAAGAAGTTTTGGTAATACATTTCCTCCGACTGAGTTGACACAGTCGATAGCAACTGTGAAGTTGGCTTTCTTGATTGCCTCTACGTCTACAAGCTTCAATGCCAATACCTTGTCGATATGGATGTCGTCGTAGTTGTTTACATATTTAACCTGTCCAAGATTGTCGACCTCAGCGAATGTATATTCGTCGTTGTCTGCCATCTTCAACACTTCTTTTCCATCTGCATCAGAAAGGAACTCTCCTCTTTCGTTTAGAAGCTTCAATGCGTTCCACTGCTTTGGGTTGTGGCTCGCAGTAAGGATGATACCACCGTCTGCTTTCTCATTTACAACTGCGATCTCTGTAGTAGGAGTTGATGCAAGACCAATGTTCACTACATTCACACCAAGACCTACAAGTGTGCCAGTTACAATCGAGTCCACCATTGGTCCGGAAATTCTTGCGTCACGGCCGACAACGATTGTCGCTGTCTTCTTTCCGTTTCTCTTGGCGATCCAAGTGCCGAACGCTGCTGTGAATTTTACTACGTCAAGTGGTGTTAGGTTATCTCCTGTGCCTCCACCAATGGTACCTCTGATTCCAGAAATAGATTTTATCAGTGTCATGTCTATTTATTATTTTTTTCGTTCAATCAATGATTAAAGCAAAGTTATAACAAATTTTTAGTGATAAAAAGGATATATTTGCAAAACCTTTGCAGAAAGGGTAAAAATGTATGAAAAAAACGTATTTCTTAATAATTGCAATATTTTTAGTCTTATTTTCCGCCTGCTCGCCAGTGAAGTATGTGGCGGACGGTGATTTTTTGCTTGATGATGTAAAAATTGACAATAAAAATACGCAATTGAAGGAGAACGACGCGGAGTCGTATATCTGTCAGCAACCCAATCTAAAAATCTTCGGTCTTTTCCGTGCTCACCTCCGTCTTTATAGCCTTTCCAGAAAAGATTCTATTAAGCGCAATGGTAAGGTAAGACGTTTGGGTCGTGCTCTTCGTAAAATGGGAGAACCGCCTGTGATCTACAACTCTATGATGCGTATCCAGTCGGAACGTCAGTTGGAGAAATATTACCGTGCGAAGGGCTTTTTGAACGCAAAGGTTTCTTCCGACGTGGTGTTCAATAAAAAACGTGCTGTGGTGACTTATCATATTAATGAAGGTGAACCATTCCGAATCGAAAATATCGACTTCGATTACCGTGGCGACTCGGCAATCAAAAGAATTGTGGAGACGGACAGATTCTTTGAGTCAAAATTGAAGAAGGGAATGCTTTTCGACAGTGATGAGCTGGATGCGGAACGCAACAATATGTCGAGCCTGTTGCGTCGACACGGATATTTTTATTTCAACAAGGATTATATCACTTACACTGCGGATACTACAGTCGGCGATCATAAGGTGGATCTGACATTGGAACTTAAACCGTTCTCTAAAACGAAGTCGGATGGAAGCAGGGTGGATGTCCCGCACTCAAAGTATAAAATCTCTGATATCTCTGTTGTCACTCTCGACAAGCCGCATGTCTCTTTCTCTGAGGTGATGGAATATGATAGTGCCAGGACGGAGGAGGGCATTTTGATGAAGTATATGCATAAACCGTTTCTGAGGTCTTCAGTGATAGAAGACAATATTATGTTTGGAAGAGGTGAACTATACAATTCTATGCGTTCCGACTTCACTTTGTCTAAGTTCAATTCTCTTGGTATTGTGCGAGCCGCATATATCAATTTCAACGACAAACATAATGATGCTAATGAGGTGGATTGCCAGATCACACTCTCTCCGACAAAGACGAAATCAATTTCGGCTGATGTTGAGGCTACTACCACATCCGGCGACTTCGGTTTTGGCGGAACTTTGGGATGGAGCCACCACAATATTTTCCGTGGATCTGAATGCTTGACATTCAAGTTGAGCTACTCTCAGGAGGCGATCAGCGGAATGGATATCACTAATGATAAAATCCGTGATTATGGAGCTAGTGTCACACTTGCCATTCCCCGTGTGATGTTCCCGTTCCTGACTCGTGATTTCAGACGACGTATCAACGCCAACACAGAACTTGATGCGGCGTTCAGTGTCCAGCAGATGGGATATAGACGAGATCAGCTTAGTTTTGGTTGGAAGTATAAGTGGCAGCGTCGTCGCTTCTATAATTTTGAGATAGACTTCCTCGACTATAATCTTGTGAAGATGGAGAATGCGGATGCTTTCCGTGAAAAGTATTTCAAAGAGCATGCCAATCCTATCTTGCTCTATAATTATACCGACCACCAGATCCTATGTACGGGATTCACCTATACATTTGATAATATGTCGAGCAAGCGATTGCTTAATAAGAGACTTTTCAAGGCTAGTTTTGAGACTGGAGGAAACACATTCCAGCTTTTCAGCCATGTATGTAAATATGATACGTCTAATTTTGGTCAGAATATGATTTTTAAGGTTCCATATTCTCAATATGTGAAGACGGAATTGGAATATGCTTTCAACCAGTATATCAACGAGAAGTGTAGGATTGTTTACCATGCGAAAGCTGGTGTCGCGGTGCCGTATGGAAATTCAGATGGTGTACCGTTTGAAAAACGTTTCTATGCTGGTGGAGCGAGTGGCGTGAGAGGTTGGGCGGTTCGTACACTTGGTCCCGGTAAATTTCCGTCTACTAACGACTATCTTGCCCAGACGGGTGATATTAACCTTCTGTTGAATTTGGAGTACCGCATCAAATTGTTCTGGAAACTTGAGCTTGCCACATTTGTCGATGCAGGAAATGTGTGGACGTTATATAATGATAATAACGAAGATCAGCAAGGTGGTGAATTCTTTATAGATGAATTCTATAAGCAGATTGCGTTGGCCGGAGGTGCTGGATTGAGAATAGATTTCTCTTATTTCTTGATCCGTTTTGACCTCGGTCTGAAATTCCACGATCCATCTCGAATTGATGAAGGTAAACAGTGGCGTACTGCGCATGGCATGAATTGGGGTGATGATTTCGCATTCCATTTCGCTGTGGGATATCCATTCTAAATGCAAAATTAGGAATGCAGAATGCAAAATGTTTGATTATCGGTGGCTTGATAAAATAGAAGATTATGTTGAAGGTAAATAAGAAATTGGAACTCCGTGAAAGAGTTCGTAAAGTGAAAGAGATGCTTCGTCTGTCGATGGATGGAAGCACAGCCGCAAGATTGCGTCATTTGGGCTATAAACTGACTTTTGGAGTGACATATCCCCGTTTGAGGGAGTTGACCGCTGAGATCGAGCCAGATGCGGAACTTGCAGAAAGTTTATGGGGATTGCGTCAACGAGAGACGATGCTTATCGCCACAATCATAATGCCGACGGAATGTTGCACACCAGAGGTGGCAGACAAATGGGTGTCGGAAGCCTTCAACGAGGAGATTGCCGAGTATCTGTCACGCAACCTTTTGATCAGACTTGATTTTGCAGGAAATATAGTGGAAAGTCTTGCCGATGCGACGGAATGGCAGAAGATGCTGATCGGATATTCATTGCATTCGCGTCTTCTTATGAACGACAGATCCATAGACGCTATGATAGAGCGGTATTTATCCAAATCTGTGGATGATGTGCACAACACGGACAAGAGAGCCTTGTCTGCGATCGCCTTCTTCTTGAAGCAGGTGGCACGACGTGAGCAATATCTCGACAGAGTGAAATCAATTATTGCCCAGCTTAAAACGTCGGAATCCATTTCAGCTCAGTGGGTGGCTGAAGAGGTGAATACGTTTGTTGAATACAGCCTTTGAAGGAATTCATAATTCATAATGCATAATTGTTGGGAAACTCCATCGTAGGAAATTTGACCGTAGATGCGAGCCCTTGTGGTTGCTCGATAATGTGTGATTCATAATGCTGAATTAATGACATTTTCATAATGGATTGTAAATCATTCATTATATTTGCATGAGTGATGACTGTTGGAAAGCGCATGAACAATGTACTTGCCGTGGAATTGTCAGACATACTGAGTCTTTAGACTCTTATTCGTATAGATATGGATTTTAATAGTTTGAACTTTACGATTTTCTGTGTGAATAATGTTGCATCGTATCTCAACCGAAATGCAAGAGAAGTATATCATTTGATGCAGGACGCCAACATTATAAATGGCTATATTGTGCCTTGTTATGACGTATTGCACACATTCTCAAAAGAGTATATCGTTGAAGATTTAGTGTCATTTATGCGAAAGAAAGGAGTGTTGTCATGATATTGTATCATACTTCAACAATAGAAATCAAGCAACCTGATTTGTTGCATTCTCGTCCACGACTTGATTTTGGCAGGGGCTTTTATCTTACCTCGCTTCGCAATCAAGCGGAACGATACGGAGAACGATTTACTAGACGAGGAGAAATGGCAGTACTCAACACTTTCATGTTTGATGAAACCAGTTCTGCGTTCACTCGCAAAATATTTTCTGCCTATGATGGAGAGTGGCTTGATTTTGTAACAGCATGTCGCAAAGATCTGTCACATGAAGCCTATGATGTCATAGAGGGAGGAATCGCCGATGACCAAGTTTTTGACACAATTGATTTGTATTTTTCTGGAATATACACACGAGAGCAGGCTCTTAATCAGTTGCAATACAAGAAACCTAATCATCAGGTTTGTATTACTTCACAGTTTGTGTTAGATAATTTTCTACATTTCCAATCCTCAGAAATTTTATAATTATGGAAGCCAATCCAGCTATATTACAGATGAAGTATGCACGCATCATAAAAATTTTTGCTGAGCAGGCAAACCTGTCGTATGAGGATGCTTTGGGAAAATTTTATGATTCGCAAACTTACGACTTGATAAGTAATGGCGTAGCTGATATGCATTGTTTTAGCGATGAATATCTTGCTGATGAGCTTTTGTTAGAATACGGATACAAGTTGCCTAATGATATTTGCAAATGACATTTTCATTTCAAACTAGAAATATGTTAATTTTGCGGTGAAGTTGAACAAATTCAGAAAAATGTTGAACGAATAAACTATAGATAAAAAGAAACAGAAGATTTAGATACTTGACATATTTATAATTATAGCGTTTGCTGCTATTCTGAAATCATTCCAAAGCTTGGCCGCATAGGAATTCCAATCAGATGATAGTTGCGAATGTCTGCGTCGTATGGCGTGGACATTCCTTGTCTGATTGGATGGGTTTGGCCAAGCACCCGGAATGTGGATGAGGAAATGTCCACGTTCTTTTTTGTGCTTGGTCTGACTGTCGTTTTTAGGGGAATGGCAAACGCACCTAAAAACAGAAGACAATGGCGAAACAAAAAGAAAAGTCAGTAGAACCAAATATTGCTGACCTAGTAAACGGTTGGCTAAAAACATACAAACTTGACTACAAACTTGAACAGGAAAGCCTTAACACTCCAATTGACAAGGCTTTGGACGAATACAAATCAAAACAAGGCGGAACAGGAGGAAACAGACCAGACTGCAAATTGCTAGTGCATGATTCTTACGGTACGAATTATCCTGTTCTCATTGAATACAAAGGATATAAAGACAGACTAGTAAAGTTTGACGAAAACGGCAATGTCGCAATCAAAACGGCAGATAATAAAAACGATTACAAAAATATAAATTCTTATGCCGTTAACGGTGCGGTTCACTATGCAAACGCTCTTTTGCATTACACGGATTACGAAGATATAATTTCAATCGGCGTTACTGGCTACAAAGATGAAGGAGGAAAAATACACAGCGAAATCGGTGTTTATTATGTTTCTAGCAAGAACTACGGTTACGGTCAGGAAGTAGCAAAATATACAGATTTGTCTTTCTTGAAGAAAGAGAACTTTGATTTATTTATAGAGAAAGTAAAATCGCTTAATCTCACTGAAGAAGAGAAAACCAAGAGCATAGAAAAGCGTGAGCAGGAAATCTCTTCAAGTCTTGTGAAACTCAATAATGATATATACAAAAACGAAAGTGGACTTGGAGAGTCTGCTCGTATTTATCTTGTTGCTGCTTCTATAATAGCTAACCTCGGCATTAAAGGCGAAAATGCTGTAAGACCACTGGAAAAATCAGACTTGAAATGTTCTGAGGAAAAAGGTGAGCGTGATGGTGACATAATGCTTCGCAAAATCAATTCTTTTTTGACTGCTAAAAATGTTCCAGAGGACAAAAAGAACCTTATCATACAGACTTTTTCAGAAGGTCTTTTGACAAACGAAAACATCAACAAACCGATAAATGGAGAAAGTCAATTAAAAAGAGTTTTTTCAAAAGTAATAGACGATTTGGGATTGTATTATAAAATCGGTTTGACTACGGATTTTACAGGAAGACTCTTTAATGAAATGTACAATTGGCTCGGCTTTACGCAGGACAAACTGAATGATGTGGTATTGACACCGAGTTATGTTGCAACTTTTTTGGCACGTCTTGCCAGAGTGAACAAAGACAGCTATGTATGGGATTTTGCCACAGGTTCGGCTGGTCTTTTGGTTGCGGCAATGAACATTATGATTGATGACGCAAAGATTAGCATAAAGAGTCCTGAAGAATTCAAGAAAAAGGAAGCATTTATAAAGACAAACCAGCTTTTGGGTTTGGAAATCTTACCGTCAATTTATATGCTTGCAATTTTAAATATGATTTTGATGGGCGATGGAAGTAGCAATATCTTGAACAAAAACTCGTTGACTGATTTTGACGGAAACTATGGATTTGTTCGTACTGCAGAAAAATTCCCTGCAACAGCATTTGTATTGAATCCTCCATATTCTGCAAGTGGTAACGGTATGGTTTTCGTTGAAAAGGCTCTTTCGATGATGGAAAAGGGATATGCGGCAATTATCATTCAAAACAGTGCAGGAAGCGGAAAAGCTGTTGAATATAACAAAAATATTCTGAAACATTCCACACTTCTTGCTAGCATAAAAATGCCGATAGACTTATTTGTCGGTAAATCAAGTGTTCAGACGAATGTATATGTGTTCCGTGTTGGAGAAGCTCACCAGAAAGACGATATTGTAAAGTTCATTGATTTTTCAAATGACGGTTACACAAGAACCAACCGTAAGAAAGCAAGTATTAATCTTCGTGACACAGACAACGCAAAAGGACGATATGATGAAGTTGTAAATCTTGTTAGGTTTGGCAAAAGCAAACTGAGTATTTTTACAGAAAAGGAATATTACGAAAGTACTATTGATCCAGAAAACGGGGCAGACTGGAATCAGAGTGCACCAGTGGACACAAAGCCGACTTTACAGGACTTCAAGAAAACCGTTGCGGATTATCTTGCTTGGGAAGTGTCAAATCTTTTGAAAAAACAAACAGACGGGGAAGACGGCTTGGGAAAATAGATTCCCCACTTGGCGAAAAGCTACAAGCGGTCAAGTGGGGAAAATTCAGGCTTGGGGATTTGTTTGAGATAAATCCGACGAAATGGTATAAATTCACAAATGATCAGATTTTATCTGACGGTGGAAAAGTGCCTCTTGTTTCAAATTCATCAACAGACAATGGTGTAATGGGATTTTCAAATCTTAAAGCGAATAACAAGGGAAATACAATTTCTTGTTCTGATACGACGCTTGGCGCTGATACAATGTATTATCAAAAAGATGATTTTATTGGCTATCAGCATATTCAGCATTTTGTCCCGAAGATTGAGCCGTTCGACGAATCTATTGCCATGTTCATTATTTCTGCGTGTAGAGTTGCAACGGTAAATGCAGGATATGATTATGCACACAAGTTCAACCGTGACGCGATGAACAGCACGATTATTCATCTTCCCATTACCGAAAACAACGAAATCGATTTTGATTTTATGGAGTCTTTTATACGTGAACTTGAAGAGGAGCGTGTACGTAAACTAAAATCGTACCTTGTTGTTACAGGATTGCAAGACTATACATTGACAGACGAGGAACAAAATGCACTAAACACCTTTGATTCGCTTGAATGGCAGAAATTCAGATATGATGAGATTTTCAACCACATTGAGCAAGGTAGACGGTTGAAGAAAGAAGATCAAAAATCTGGCTCAATTCCATTTGTGATGTCTGGAATTACAAACACAGGCGTTGTAAATTATATTTCAAATCCTGTGGCATCTTTTCCTGGAAATTCACTTACTGTAGATATCTTTGGTAATACATTTTATCGTAGTTTTGATTATGGCTTGGGAGATGATACAGGAGCATATTGGAATGATCAAAAGGAATATACAAAAGAACAAATGCTTTTTTTTGCTACAGCTGTAGGTAAATCGCTTGAAGGAAAATACTCGTATGGACACAAATTACGCAGTTCTAAAAGTCAAGGCTTTAAAATGTATCTTCCCGTAAAAAACGGTAATCTCGACTACAAAGCAATGGAAACTTTTATCTCTGCCATACAAAAACTCGTAATAAAAGATGTCGTTTTGTATACTGAAGAAAAGCTGATGACAGCAAAATAAATAATTGATGATAATGCAAATGTGATGTACAAAAATAAGGCGGAGAGACGCTCATCTCTCCGCCTATTCTGTTTATCTGAAATCAGTTTTTAGTCTTTGTTGCAGCATCCTGAAATGCAGTTCCAAACTACTGCTGCAAGAGCAGCACCAGCGAATGGGCCTACGATGAATGCCCATAGTTGAGACAATGCCTCGCCTCCCTCAAATACAGCTGGAGCGATTGAACGTGCTGGGTTCACTGATGTGCCTGTGTAGTGGATTCCTACCAAGTGCACTAGGATTAGTGACAAACCGATAGCAAGTCCTGCGAAATTGCCAGCACCCTTCTTTGAATCTGTTGTGCCAAGCACTACAAGCACGAATACAAATGTCAAGATGACCTCTGCGATACAAGCGGCAACAGGTCCGTTCGCACATGCGTTGGCTCCTGTCTGTGTGCCTGCCGCACCTACCTGACTAACCAACAATGCCAATAAACCGCTTCCGATGAATGCTCCAATCACCTGGAATACCATGTACATACCAGCATCTTTTGGAGAAATACGCTTTGAAATCAGGCAGCCAAGTGTGATAGCTGGGTTGATGTGGCATCCGCTGATTCCTCCGATTGTGTAGGCCATAGCTACAACTGCCAAACCGAATGCTACTGCTGTGCCAACAACTGACGCTGTGTCAACACCACAATTCAAACTTACGGCTGTACCGCATCCCATGAGGACAAGAACCATTGTTCCTATCATCTCTGCTAAATACTCTTTTTTCATAATTCTTGTTATTTAAATTATTAAAATTCAGTCTCTAATATTCTCTTCAATACTACCTGTGCAGAGATCTCTCTGTTGGCAGCCTCTGGAATAACTAGTGAACGTGGGCTTTCGATCACGTCGTCTGAAACGATCATGTTGCGGCGAACTGGCAAACAGTGCATGAAATGTCCGTTGTTTGTCAATGCCATCTTCTCTGTTGTGATTGTCCACGACATGTCTTTGCTCAAGATCTGTCCGTAGTTAGGATCCTGGTATGCACTCCAGTTTTTAGCATATACGAAATCAGCTCCAGCAAGTGCTTTGTCCTGATCGTACTCCACTTTTGCTCCTCTTACAAACTGCTCTGCCAATTCGTATCCCTTTGGATGTGTGATCACGAAATCAACGTCTGCCTCGTTCATGAAATCAGCGAACGAGTTTGGCACTGCCTGTGGAAGTGCTTTTGGATGTGGAGCCCACGACAAAACAACCTTTGGTCGTTTTACCTCCTTGAACTCCTCAATTGTGATAAGGTCTGCGAATGCCTGTAGTGGGTGGCATGTTGCCGACTCCATAGAGAAAACAGGTTTGCCAGAGTATTTGATAAACTGGTTGATGATAGTCTCTTCGTAGTCGAATTTCTTGCTCTCAAAACGTGCGAAACTTCTTACTCCAATAATGTCGCAGAATGATGCCATCACTGGGATTGCCTCAAGCAAGTGCTCGCTCTTGTCTCCATCCATGATCACTCCACGCTCTGTCTCAAGCTTCCATGCTCCCTGGTTAACGTCCAACACCATTGTGTTCATACCAAGGTTCATGCCTGCTTTCTGTGTAGACAAGCGTGTACGCAAACTGTTGTTGAAGAATACCATAAGCAAAGTCTTGTTCTCTCCAAGATGCTTGTATCCGAATCTGTTCTTCTTTACTTCCAACGCTTCCTTAACGGCTGCGTTCAAATCGCCAAGATCTTTGACGCCTGTATAATATCTCATCTTTTTTAAATTATAAATTATAAATGCGTAATGCGAAATTAATTTGTCGCATTTTGCATTTTTTTCTTGTCTATATTTAGTTTGGCAGTCTTTGTAATACTAGTTAGAATCGCGATCAACTCTTTACAATCAGCAATCATAGATCGGAATTGTTGAGGAGTGATATAATTAGTTTTCTCTAGTAGTGTTAGCCAATACTCGGTTTCGCTTGCTTCTTTCAATGAAATACTCATTTTAGAAATGAAGTCAGCGTTGCTTTGACCTCTTACCGCCTCTTTTATGTTCGCTCCAATGCTAGTGCCACTTCTTACCATTTGCTTTGAAAGTATATATTCTTTACTCTCAAATGTTAGATGCTTGTATAGTTCAATGCATTTTACTGCAAAATCCAAACTTTTTGACTCAACAATATTCTCCTTCATTCATAATCCTCCTGTATTTATTCTAATCCATTTATTTTTTTATTTATTTAGCATTTAGCATTTAGCATTTAGCATTTAGCATTTAGCATTTAGCATTTAGCATTTAGCATTATTTCCTCACTTGTCCGTTTCCTTCAATCACCCATTTGTATGTGGTGATCTCCTCAAGTGCCATCGGACCACGTGCATGAAGCTTCTGTGTAGAGATTCCGATCTCTGCTCCAAGTCCGAACTGGGCTCCGTCGGTGAAACTTGTTGGTGCGTTCTGGTAGACGCATGCGGCATCCACCAACTGGACGTATTTTGCCAACGCTGCTGGATCTTCACTGATGATGGCTTCTGAGTGTTTAGACGAATATGTGCTCACATGCTCAATCGCACCGTCGATATCATCGACAGTCTTGATTGCCATCTTGTAGTCTTGGAACTCACAACCGAAATCGTCCGCAGTCGCGTGGTTCTTCAATTCTGCAGGATACTGTTTAAGTGCGGCAAACGACGCATCGTCACAATAAAGCTTTACATTGCTTGCGGCAAGAGGAGCGCATAGAGCATCGATGTCGCATAGACGGTCTTTGTGGATGATCAGGCAGTCGAGAGCGTTACATACACTCACACGACGAGTCTTTCCATTGTTGACGATTGCCTTTCCTTTCTCCAAATCTCCTGCTTTGTCGAAATATGTGTGGACAACTCCAGCTCCTGTCTCAATGACATTCACTTTTGCGTTCTCTCGTACAAATTT
This sequence comes from uncultured Bacteroidales bacterium, assembly GCA_902782665.1. Lineage (GTDB taxonomy): Bacteria > Bacteroidota > Bacteroidia > Bacteroidales > Paludibacteraceae > UBA1723. The sequence continues at coordinate 99,709 of CACZOA010000109.1, read as the reverse complement.
GATCAGACCTGCGCTTCCTCGAGGAATAAGAAGGTCGACGTAATCACGTGCTGCAAGCAAATCAGCTGTCGCCTCACGTCCTGCTGGCATAAGAGCTACGATATCTGGGTTGACATTGTTCTTCTTCAATACGTTGTGGATGACATTGACAATCGCAGTGTTGCTGTCGAATGCGTCTGTTCCACCTTTTAGTACACATGCGTTGCCTGATTTCAAACATAGGCTGAACACATCGAATGTCACGTTTGGACGGGCCTCATAGATAATTCCAATCACACCGAATGGCACACTCACACGTTTGATCTTCAGACCGTTTGGCAGTGTGTTCTCCTTTGATGTTTTGCCAAGTGGCGAAGGTAGGGTAGCAACGTTGCGGATGTCGGATGCAATTCCGTCTATACGATCTTTTGTCAGTTTCAATCTGTCGTACATTGGATTTGCAGGATCCATCTTTGCCAAATCTTTTTCATTGGCTGCTAAGATCTCTGCACAGTTGCTTTCTGCAGCGTCTGCCAAATCACGAAGAATATCGTTGATCTTACTTTCAGTCAGAAGGTTCAGTTCCGCTGATGCCTTCTGCACCTTTTTGAAAATATCTAGATTATATGCCGTACAATCTTTTTCTTTTGGTTTAATTTTGTTTTCAAAATAATCCAAAAATTTTTTATATTCTTCTAACAAAACAAAAAAATCCTGAAATTTTTTATGTTCTTCTATCAAAACAAAAAAATCCTGAAATTTTTTATGTTCTTCTATCAAATTAGAATATTTATAGGTATTAATTTGATTGTCACGAATACCGTCTGAGTTCTGAAGAACGAGATTTAACTCCTTTGTTGATTTATTGCTCATATTCTTTTATTTACCATTTAAAAATATCCTCTTTGCATAAAGGTCTTTCTTCTTCTCTCCAGTTGAATCCTCTCAATTTTTGCTCTTTCTCCGACATTTTGCCCGGCGGATACATTTTGCCTTTCGATGCCGGAGTCATTTTGATTCTGTCCATTTTTCTGTTGAGAAGGAAGATGGTGAGCATCTGACCTTCACACTTATTTATTCCGATCAGTTTGTTGTATTCGTCTTGTGCGTAGTAAAGCGACATGGCATTGCCGATCATGTCAAGTTTGTCAAGATAACTGTTTTTGAAGTAGCCTTTTGCCTCACGTCCGTTTAGCTGGTCGTAGCAGTCCACCGCTTGCTGTTGAATCACGAATGCGTTGCCGCGGATGTGCATCCAGTTTGGCTTGTTGTCTTTCGTGAAAATCTTGATAGTGTCACCTGTTATCTGACTCTCGTCCGACCATAAGACGGGATTTCCGTCCAGACGGATCAAAGAATCCAATTCTATATAAGTCATTGAATCTCCTTTCGCCTGCATGTCATTGCTGAAAAGTTTCACATGATGGAAAGCGAAAAGTTCTCTTTTCGTTGTGTCAACGGTAGACTGACGATACTTGATTGTGTCGCCATGCACAAACATGGTGTCCTCCGGGTTTGTGAAGTCCATCATGCAAGCTCTGCCTACTACGATACCTTTGCCTGGATTGTTTTGCATCCAAGCGTAATCGCCGGAAAAACCAGTATGAGTGGAGTCGTCGAGAGCCAACGCGTCGCCCCACATCTCCACAGTATTTGTCAGACTTGAGAAATATATGGAGTCAGCTGTCATTTTGCCTCCATTTTTGTTGGTCAGGACTGAATGGTTGTAAAGACGACCATATCTGTCCACCGTGTTGGTCCATGCGTGAGTTGTCTCTATCGTGTAGTCTGTGTGGTAGATTGTCGACGGACCGAACACAGATGAAATGTTCTGCTTCTGGTCGAACTTCAAAGAGTCGGTGAGGATTTTTGTCTCTCCGCTCAGCATAGTCACGTCGCCCTTGAAGAACGAGACTTTGGAATTCGGATAATAGTAGCCTTTCTTTGAGACAATATCAAATTGAGGGTCGACGAGATGGCCGCCGTCAGCGTAATAGCCGTAGTTGGCATCTCTGTAGAAATCAAGCCAGTCTGTTGTCAGTGTCATGCTTCCGTTGTGAAGCACTGCTCCTCCACGCACTTTTATTATTCGGGTGTTTCCATCGTAATACATCGTGTTGGACACCATTGTCATAGTGTCCTGCACCACACGACAATTGCCGAATGCGTCAAACGAATTGTTAGTATCGTAGAAGTATGCGCTGTCGCAGTACATCACAGCATTCTCATGGCGGAATCGTACATTGCCACGAAGAATCTGATAGTCACGGCCATGCTCCTTGTCGAAAGACAGCTCCTCGCTGTTTTCAAGGATCACGTTGGTCGCTGCATTAGCGGACGCTGCAAAAATGCACAACAATAAAAATAAATATGTCTTTTTAAGTAGACTCATTGTCGTTTTGTATAGGAACTTTTATTTTATCCAACCATCATGCTCGAAGTCACACTTCTTCCAATTCTCATCAATGCGGACGTAAGTGTCTTTCTGCTTCTTCGCAATCCAATTGTTTAATTTTTCCTGTTTTTTGTGAGCCTCATACATCTGCTTGAGCAGAGCGAAGTCGTTGTTCATGTTTGCCTTGTGAGCTTTTGTCTTACTCTTCAGTTTGGCGATGCAGTAAACGGTTTTTCCTGAACGGTCGACCATAAGGAATGGCTTTGAAATCTGTCCTTCTTCCAAAGAGTAGACTGCTCTACCAACTTCCTGAGGAAGCTCCTGCATCTCATGCTTTGTTGTTCCTGTCTGCATGTTTGTTAGAATGCCGGAACAGTTGCGAGTGTTTTTGTCTGTAGAGTAGAGAGAGACACATTGCTCGAATGTGAACTTTTTATCGTTAATGATCTGAGCGATACTGTCAATGCGGGCTTTTGCTTTGTTCATATTCTCCAAAGAAGCTTTTGGCTTAAGCAGGATGTGTCGTGTGTTCACTTTCTCATCCTTTCTTTCGATAAGTTGGATCAAGTGGAATCCGAACTCACTCTCCACAATCTTTGAGATTTTACCAGGTTCATACATGGCAAAAGCAACGTCGGCATATTCTTTTACCAACTGACCTCTTCCCATGAATCCAAGTTCACCTCCTCTTTTCGCACTTTCCGCATCTTCAGAATAAAAGATTGCCAAAGTGGAGAATGATGTACTTCCATCGTCGCAACGTTTCTGGAAATCACGAAGTTTGTCTTTAACCTCTTCAATCTCTTCTTTTGTGATGAAAGGCTCAACAGTAAGGATCTGCACTTCTACCTGGCTAGGGATACTTGGCAGACTGTCTTCTGGTAGGCTGTTGGCGAATTTACGGATCTCAGCTGGTGTCGACTGGATTGTTCCAACAACTTTGTTCTGTACCTGTTGTACTAATTGTTGAGTGCGGACCATATCTTTCAACTCTGTGCGGATATCCTCGTAGTCTTTCATGAAATATTCCGCAAGTTTGTCTTTTGAACCGATTTGTCCGACCATATAATTGAGACGCATCTCGACCTGTTGGTCAACGTTTTTCTCGTCAGCCTCAATGCTATCGATTTTTGCTTGGTCGAGGAACAACTTAGTAAGAGCCATCTGTTCTGGAATATAGCAGTACGGGTCTCCTTTGATCTTCTCACCTTCCATCTGCATACGGATTTTTTGCTCCTCCACGTCAGACTTCAGAATTATTTCGTCGCCGACAATCCAAGCGATTTCGTCCACTATGTTGTTTTGTGAAAATGCTGAAACTACTATGTTCAGCAAAGCCAATATTGAAATAAATTTTATACTTTTCATTTTTTCTCGTTTCTGATCAAAGCACCTGACGTTATAGCTTCGTTGTAAGCATCATCAGCCAGTTTGCGTAGGAAATTAGCCTTTTTCTGTTCTATCATCATGTTCTCGATTCTCTCCTTCACGTAGACGAATGGCTGTTTGTCTCCCACTTTGATATGGTCCTGGACAATAAGAATATAAACATTTTCTTCGTCTGTGCTTTCAAAATGGTTCTTGTGCTCAAATGAATGTGTTCGGGAAATATCGTTCATTCCCAAACGCTGGACAGCTGCGATAGGGGTCCATTCATTGTCGAAATATTTGATCTTCAAACCATATTTTGTAGCTATCGGTTCTATAGCACTGATGTTTATGTCTGCATATTTCAGCAGGCTGTTGATCTCATTCTTTGCCTGAGATTTGACAGGCATAGTGATGAAGATTCCGTTGAACAGTGTTTCGTGAGCGGTGTAAAGCTCTGGATTGCTGTTGTAGAAATCCTGTAGCTCAGACTCTTTAATAGGGTTGCTGAGTTTCTCTTGGATTAGGTGTTGCTGGTACTCGTATATCATTAGTGATTTACGATATTTCTCTACAAGCAGATCCACCTCTTCTGTTTCTGTGATGTTTTCTTCTGCTTTAAGGTATAGAAGCTCCTCGACAGCCCAGTTGCGGATATAGTTCTCGATACTCTTGACACTGTCTTCGTAAGACATGTCTGGATGAAGTACGCTTTTGACTTCATCTTCGTATAAAGGTTTTCCGTTCAATTCGGCTATCGGCTCAATTCCTTTCCCGAAGTATTTACATGACGAAAAGCAGCACATAGAAAATAGTGCTGCTATTCCGGTCAGTTTTATTGCCTTCTTGACAATTATCTTTTTAGTGTGTGCCATTTTAATGGTTATTCACTGTTTTGTATACATCTTCTTTTATGACAACTGGATATATTCGACGGTTGTTGTTAATCCAATTTTTCTCAAGCTCTTTTTGGTAGTCGGAAATCACTTTGCCTTTTACCAATGTGTACCACTGAGGAATCTTAGATTCCTTTCCATATAAGTAGACAAGAGGGAACTTCTCTGCTTCTACTGTAGAATCGGCAGGAATTGTTTTGTAGTAATGCTTGTCCAAAATGGCGTTTTCGCCGGCTTTCCAAGCACCCTTCTTTGACATGAATCCATTGTAAACTTTATCTCTGACAAGATTGTAGAAATCAAACGCCTCCATGTTTGGATTCTTAGCCGCAAGATTCTTGATTTTTTTCAAAGTATCTTTGTTAGCTACCGAATAGATTATACCGACCCATTTAGGCTCATCAAACTGATATTTTTCTTTTCTTTCACGGAAGAATTTAGACAGACTGTCTGGTTTTGTTGACTTGTGTCCCCAGATATTGTATTCGCTTGCTGCGTATACCAACAATCCGTCACTGTATTCTTTTAGTGCGTAGACGAAATCCTTGTTGTTCTTGGCTATATCTTTCAACTCATGGTTCAAAGCATCTGTGTCAACCTTGCTATAAATGAAGTTGATCAAATTCTGCTTGTATGACACTGTTGTGTCGATTGCGACTTCTGTCTTAAGATATTTGTCAACTGTTTTTCTAAAGTAAGAAGCATGGAATTTAGTGAATTCGTTTTTAATGACATCTGTTGAGATGGCATCTCCATTGTAGTAATACCATGCACCGTCGACTTTTTTCAACGAATCGCTTATCGCATTCGGATCTGTGCTCTGGTATTTACTTACAAGATCGATGATTGAGTCGTTAAGCAGGAATCCACGTCTTTCACGAAGATTGACAGCGACTCTTCCTTTGATGGCTTCATAACGGTCTCCACTCATCACTTTCTTCTTCAAACGCTCATATTTAGCACTATCAAGAGGCTCCGCAGTTTCCATCTCGTAAACTCTGAAAATATGGTTTCCGAATGAACTCTTGAATTTCTGGATGTCTCCGACAGGCATTTTGAAAAGTTTTTCAACAACTTCATTTGGGTATTTTCCGTCATTCTTTATTGTGCCCATGTCTCCTTTGTCTTTTTTGGCGTCACCTTTTTGCGAATATTTCTTAGCAACTTTGCCAAAATTCTTGCTCTTCTTTGCAATCGCAAAAATAGAGTCTACATAGGATTCTCTGGTTTCCAAAGGGAAGAAAATCTCTTGTGCCTTTACAGCGATAGCTTTAGGACGACGGTCGTGCACATACACGATGTGGTATCCGAATTGAGTTGTGAATGGCTTGCTGAATTCTCCGACTGGAGTGTTGTATGCTTCTGTCTCAAAATTGTAAACCATGTCGAAAGCGGAGAATTCTCCAAGGAATCCACCTCTTACAGCACTACCGCATTCAGAATTGTTTTTTGCCAAGTCAAAGAATTTTTCTCCTTTTTTAAGACGGGAGTATATCTCCTCTATCTTTTTTCTGGATTTTTCGTTCACTCCTTTGATAAGGATGTGGCTGGCTGTGATATATTCCTGCTCGCGCTTATACGCTTCTTTTACAAACTGCTTCTCCAAATCTTTGTCGATCAGGTATGGATATGCCAAATGCTTTGTGTATGATTCGATTTCGCTTGTGTAAGTGTTGAGCTTCAAATCAGGGAATCTCTTTGTGGCATCAAAAGCTTTCAATTTGTAGTTGATGAACAACTCTTTGTAGTCGTCCATGCTCATAGGACCGTCAAGAGAGATATTGTTATTCTTGTTGTACATGTATTCAAACTCACCTCTTGTGATAGTGTCGAATCTGTATTCTTCTTTGCCAACAATCATAAGGACTGGATCATCGGATTTGTTGAGTGTTTTCATCAAACCTGCAACATCTATGTCCATCGCTGATGCGCTAATGCTTGTCAAAGCGCAAACTGTCGTGATGTATTTTGTAATATTCATTATTTCTTGAATTTTGTTTTTGCAAATCTATCACTTTTTTCTCTTTATTCATAATGAAAAAATGCTTTGAACTGAAAACAAATGATGTTTTTGATAAATCGTATGCTTTTGTCTCCTTATTTTCTGCTTTTAAACATTATTTGTAAACTTTTTTTCTTACATTTGCCACCGATAATATTTATGCTAAATGGTTTGTGGCGAGGTATGTATCACTGTTGTAAAAGGGGGTGAGGATGTTTCGGCCATGAATATAATCCTTTTTTGATGGCAACATTCGAAGAATTGGGTTTCAAAGATGAAATCCTAAAGGCTGTTTCCGACATGGGTTTTGTCGAAGCAATGCCAATCCAAGAGAAAGTGACTCCTTTCTTGCTTAGTGATGACGATAGAGATCTAGTGGCTTTGGCCCAAACCGGAACTGGCAAGACTGCTGGTTTTGGACTTCCTGTACTTCAACTCACTGATGATTCCCGTAATCAGATTCAAACATTGATCTTGGCTCCTACACGTGAATTGTGTGTGCAGATCAGTAATGATTTGAAGAATTTTGCAAAGTATACTAAAGTTAAGGTTGTCCCTGTTTATGGTGGAGAGAGTATCATCCGCCAGTTTAAGGACCTTGATGTACAGCCTCAAATCCTTGTGGCTACACCTGGTCGTCTTATCGATCTTATAGAGAGAAAAAAAGTGCATCTTGAAAATGTGAAGTTCCTTGTCCTTGACGAGGCTGATGAGATGCTCAACATGGGTTTCAAAGAAGATATCGAAAGAATCTTCAGTGAGATACCAGAAGACCACCGTACTCTTCTTTTCTCTGCCACAATGCCTAGAGAAATTGCCAATATCGCTAAAAACTACATGAAGAATCATGTGGAGATTGCAATCGGCAAGAAAAATTCTGGTTCTGAAAACGTGAGCCATATTTATTATATGGTTGCTGCTAAGAATCGTTACGCTTGTTTGAAGCGTGTGGTCGACCTTAACCCTGATATCTATGGAATTGTGTTCTGCCGCACTCGTCAGGAGACTAAAGATATAGCTGAGGCTTTGATGAAGGACGGCTACAATGCTGACGCTCTTCATGGCGATTTGTCGCAGGCTCAGCGTGACGCTGTGATGCAGAAATTCAGAATAAAGAATCTACAGCTGCTGGTGGCAACGGATGTCGCTGCTCGTGGTTTGGACGTGAATAATCTGACCCATGTTATCAACTATTGTTTGCCTGATGATGTGGAAAGCTACACTCACAGAAGTGGCCGTACAGGTAGAGCTGGTAAAAAGGGTGTCTCTATAAGCATCCTTCACTTGCGTGAGAAAAGCAAAATCCGTGAGATAGAGAAGATCATCGGCAAGGAGTTCGAAAGAAAAGATGTCCCTTCTGGAATTGAAGTTTGTTCCGCTCAGTTGAAGTCTATCCTGAATAAACTGAAGACTGTTGAGATCAATGAGGATCAGGTGTCGCAATATCTGGATATGGCATACTCTGAACTAGATGGAATGAGTCGTGAGGATATCATCAAACATTTCGTCTCATTGCAGTTCAACCAGTTTATCGAGTATTATAAGGATGCGGAGGATCTTAATATCGCAGAGCGTCCGGAGCGTGGCAGCCGTGATAGAAAGGGAAGACGTGGAGATGATGATAGGTCGGAAGGCAAGGAGAAGAAGGGATTGCGTGGAGGTTACACTCGCCCTGATTACACTCGCTTGAAAATCAACAAGGGAGAAAATATCGGTATGACTCCAAAGAAGGTGCTTGGCCTTATCAACGATACTGTCAACGATAAGAAAATCAGCATTCGTGATATAGAAATCACTCCTCGTTATACATTCTTTGATGTTCCTAACTCTCACGTGCAGAAGATGTTCAAAGCGTTCAGTGAGGTACATCGTGGCAGTGATATTGTTTTGGCTGAGGTACAAGGAGAACAGCGTGGACGCAGCCGCAACAGCGAAAGACGAAACAAAGATTTTGGAGACAAGAACTTTGGTGGCGGAAAACGCAAGCACGATGAAGATGAGTGGGCTTACCAGAAGCCTAGACGTGACCGCAAGGGTGCTCCGACTGACAATAGAAAACGTAAGAAGGAAGGGCAGCGTCGCAATAAGTTTAACTAATAGATTCATTTGGAAGACAAGTATCTGACAATCAGTGCTCCAGCAGAGGGCTTATACAAAGAAAAAGGCAGTAAGTTTATTGCTTTTGCTATCCCTGTGTCTAATGTTGAGCAGATCAAGGAGATACTTGAAGAGAAACGTAAGGAGCATCACGATGCCCGACATGTTTGCTATGCCTATATTCTGGGTGTTGACAAAACGGATTACCGTTCAAATGATGATGGAGAACCGTCGGGAACGGCGGGTCGTCCGATTCTTGGATCTCTTCTATCCGCAGGAGTGACGAATGTCTTGATTGCTGTGGTACGTTATTTCGGCGGCACAAAACTGGGAACTAGCGGATTGATAAACGCTTATAAAGTAGCGTCGGCAGATGCTTTGGAAAATGCTGAAATAATAGAGAAGACGGTGGATGAGGAGATTCATATTTCATTTGACTACTTGGTGATGAACGATGTGATGAAGATAATCAAGGACGTGGCTCCACAGGTTCTGTCGCAACAGTTTGACAACAGTTGTAAGATGGTCCTTTCCATCCGTAAGGGGGACGCTCCGAATTTGATTGAAAGGTTGAAAAAAGTTGAATCACTCATAATAGAAGACTAATATGAAAAAATTTATTATTCTGTCATTATTTTCTTTAGTGTCTTCTCTGGCAATGTCTCAGGAGGCACAAGCGAAGAAGGGTACAAGTACATCTGAAATAATTGCTAATATTTTGTCGAACACAGGAGGTGGTTATTCCTACGACACTGATGGCAATGGTCAATCGCAGGGTTTTTGGGTGAGTACCGGATATACATTCCATGTGGATGAAAAATTGGCTGTGTCTCCTCGCTTGGTTTACAACTGGGATAATTTCAGTTGTGATGGCTATTCAGCTGAGTATAAATCATTGCGTGTGCCAGTAAGAGCGGATTATAGTCTTATCAATAATGGTACATTCGGAGTCGGAGCCTATGGAGGCATGGATGCAGAGAAGATAATGAGGGTGTCCAACAATAGTTATGATTCTAATGTCAGACCGGTTCAATGTTCCGTTTTTGCGGGGGCTTCCATGCGAATAGCAAACAGAATTTCAGCCAATGTCGGTTATCGTGTAGGTTTGCTCTCTTTTTATAAAGATGGTACTGGAAGAAACAAAGGTTTTGAGTTTTCATTCAATTTCTAACGATAAAGAATCAGTTTTTTAAATAAAAAAAACTAATTTTGACGGAGTTTTTTAATTAATTTAAGTCAATGAGTTTTAGTTCAGACGCAAATAAGATTTTTGATCAGGTTGTCGCAGACTATCACAAGAGCGATGACGTCAATGCACAGATGAATAACCCGTATCAGGCAGGTACGATTGAGTCTGTGCTATATTTGAAGAACTGGATTGATTCGGTCCAGTGGCATTTGGAGGATATCATCCGTGATCCGCAGATCGATCCAGTTGAGGCGTTGAAAATCAAGCGTCGTATCGATAAGTCAAATCAGGATCGTACAGACCTAGTGGAGAGAATAGACAGCTATTTCTTGGAGAAATATTCATCGGTGAAAGTAAAACCGACTGCTGTTATCAATACAGAGTCGCCAGCTTGGGCTATCGACCGTCTTTCTATATTGGCATTGAAGATTTATCATATGCAGGTTGAGGTCGACCGTAAGGATGTTGACGCATCACATATTGATGCTTGTCAGAAAAAACTTAATGTCCTTTTGGAGCAGAGAGTTGATTTGTCGTCGGCTATCGATCAATTGATTTCTGATATTGAGAATGGAGATCGTTACATGAAAGTCTATAAACAGATGAAAATGTACAACGATCCAAATCTAAATCCTGTACTTTACGCATCGGGTAAATAAATATGGCTAAGAGAGTGTTGTTGATGAGATTGTCGGCGATGGGCGACGTTGCGATGACGGTGCCTGTTGTGACTTCATTCGCCAAGGCTTATCCCGACATCAATATCACGATGCTTTCCACACCACGTTTCCAACCTTTGTTTGCAAATATCCCCAACCTTAATTTTGTCGGAGTCGAAAAAAACGGACGACATAAAGGGATCAGGGGATTGTGGAGATTGAGCAAAGAGATTGTCGCTGATGGCAAGTTCGACCAGATGATCGACCTTCATGATGTATTGCGTAGTAAGATACTACGAACAATCATGCACCTGAGAGGTGTTGATGTGACAGTAGTAGATAAAGGTAGGGCAGAGAAGAAGGCCTTGTTGAACGGAAAAAACAAGACTCCGTTGAAACAGATGGTCCAACGTTATTATGAGACATTTGAAAAGGCAGGTTATAAGTTTGAACTCGGCTATGATGGCTATGATTCCAACACAGCAACAGATTTCAGTGATGATTTGAATCTTACATCTTGCGTATCCAACATTGGAATAGCACCGTTCGCCCAGCATGAAGGGAAAATTTATCCTTTGGATAAAATGGAGCAGGTAGTAAAGACATTGTCTGAACGCAATATAGGCATCTATCTTTTTGGCGGAGGCAAGAAAGAAGAAGATGTGTTCAATTCTTGGGTTGAGAGATATCCCAACGTCACCTCTCTTGCTGGAAAATATAAATTGCAGGAAGAGATGGTACTGATGAAGAAGATGAATCTGATGCTCACAATGGATTCTGCAAATATGCATCTCGCGTCGCTATGTGGAGTAAAAGTTGTTTCAATATGGGGAGCTACACATCCGTACATGGGGTTCTATGGCTACGGTCAGGATCCAGAAGACGCGATTGTCGCCAATCTTGATTGCCAGCCTTGTTCGGCATACGGCAACAAACCATGCAGATTCGGAGATCTGCGATGCATGACGCAGATAATGCCCGATTCAGTATGCAGAAAAATTTTGGATATACTTAATTTAAAAGAGTAATATAGAGTAATTATCGTTTGCATAAAACGAAAATATAGATAAAATGGAGAAAATAATATTAACAGGAGACAGACCAACTGGCAAATTGCACCTCGGCCATTACGTAGGTTCATTGAAAAGACGTGTCGAGTTGCAGAATTCTGGATTGTATGACAAAATATTTATCATGATTGCCGACGCACAGGCGTTGACAGACAATGCTGACAATCCGGAGAAAGTGCGTCAGAATATCATAGAGGTAGCGTTAGACTATCTTTCTGTTGGTTTGGATCCGACAAAGTCGACTATATTCATTCAGAGTCAGGTGGCTGAACTATGTGAGTTGGCTTTTTATTATATGAATCTTGTCACAGTCTCTCGTTTGCAGCGTAATCCGACTGTAAAGACAGAGATCAAGATGCGTAATTTCGAGGCTAACATCCCAGTCGGATTCTTCTGTTATCCGATATCTCAGGCAGCCGATATCACAGCGTTCAAGGCAACAACAGTTCCTGTAGGAGAGGATCAGGCACCGATGATAGAGCAGACTCGTGAGATCGTAAACAGATTCAATCATATCTATGGTGAGACGTTGGTAGAACCAAACATCCTATTGCCAGATAACGCAGCATGTTTGCGTTTGCCAGGAACCGATGGAAAGGCAAAGATGAGCAAGTCTCTTGGAAACTGTATTTATCTATCGGATACTGAGGCTGATGTTCAAAAGAAGGTTAAGTCAATGTTTACAGACCCAACTCACTTGAAGGTTTCGGATCCAGGTAAGCTAGAAGGAAATGCCGTCTTCACATATCTTGACGCATTCAGCCGTGACGAACACTTTGCGGAATTCCTTCCTGAGTATGCAAATCTGCAGGAGTTGAAAGACCACTATACAAGAGGAGGTCTTGGAGACATGAAGGTGAAGATGTTCCTTAACTCAATATTGCAGGAAGAATTGAATCCGATTCGTGCACGAAGAAAAGAGCTAGAGAAAGATATCGAGGAAATATACAGAATCTTGAAGAAGGGCTCGGATGAGGCAAGAAAGGTGGCCGCACAAACATTGGCAGATGTTCGCAGTGCGATGAAGATTAATTATTTCGACGATGCAGAACTAATCAAAGAACAGGCAGCTAGATATAGAGCAGAATAATAGAAACTATATAGGGGGCCAAGAATTTGATATTGTAGAGATTCTTGCCCCCCCTTTTTATATAAGTATATTACCTTCCGACATAAAACAAATGGAATGTGTTAAGTCGGTTATTCCTAATATCAGAAAGACACATTTGAGATAAAGGAGACAATTTGAAAATGTGTTTTCCAAACAAACAACACTATTGTATAACTGTATTACAAACACTAATGCCAATGAAAATAATCAACAAAAGTTAACATTATCTGTAAAAATGTGTTAAATAACATTTTTGCTGCACTCTTTGTGGAAACAAAGGGAAATTCTTTGTCTTATTATGCTAAATATATTAGTAAATTGAATATATTTGTCGCATTTTAGAGATAGAAAGTAAATAAAAATATTAATAAATAATTAACAAAAGGTAAAGATGAGGAAAGTTTTATTATCTGTCGCAATGATGTCCTCAGCACTTACAGTGATGGCCGATAGAACCATCAAGGGTGTTGTGAAAGATGCGAAAGAACCTCTACCGTTCGCCAATGTAGTCGTTAAAGGAACTACAATCGGTACAAATACCGATATGGACGGTAACTACGAAATTGAGGTGCCAGAAGGTGCTATTCTAGAGTTCTCTTACTCAGGTTACGAGACACAGACAAGAAAGATCACTGCAAAGACAGGATCTACTCTTAATGTGACTTTGTCAGAGGAGATGCTAGAAGAGTTGGTGGTAACTGGTTATGGTGTTCAGAAGAAGAGTGATGTTACTGGTTCGGTATCCTCTCTAAATGAGGAAAAACTTAAGGAGAGTGTTGCTACATCAATCGACCAGGCTATGGCAGGTCGTGTATCTGGTGTTAGCGTAACATCTTCATCAGGTCAGCCAGGACAGGCAACTTCAGTACGTGTGCGTGGAGTCAGCTCTTTGTCTGGTTCATCTGAGCCATTGTACGTTGTAGACGGTATGCCAATTGGTGGTGGTGATGCTTCTCACTCTGCGTCTTCTAACCCATTGGCTTCAATCAACCCTGCAGATATCGTATCTATGGAGGTGTTGAAGGATGCGTCTGCTACAGCTATCTACGGATCTCGTGCTGCTAATGGTGTCGTTATGATCACAACTCGTAAGGGTAAGAGCGGTGACGCTAAGATCACATACGACGGTAGCTTCTCAGTATCTCAGTTCACTAAGAGATACGATATGATGAATCTTAAGGAGTATGCTCAATATGTGAATGACAAAGCTGTTATCGAAGCATTCAAGTCTGAGCCAGATGTACTTTTGACTAATCCAGATGTTTTGGGTGAGGGTACAGATTGGCAGGATGAGTTGTTCCGCAACGGTATCGGTCACAGCCACCAGGTAAGTGCTAGTGGTGGTACTGACAAGACTACATACAACATTTCATTAGGATACACAGGTCAGGAAGGTGTTATGCTAAGCTCTGACTATAAGCGTATCAATGGCCGTGTTAACTTGGAAACTCAGGCTAAGGATTGGATGAAGGTTGGTATGAACGTCGGTGTTACTCGTCAGGAGAAAACATCTATCCGTAATATCCTAGACTTGTCTGCAAACCAGGCTTCTATCGGAAATTTCGATAATATGGATGAGTCTATCATCATGCAGGCATTGCTTTCTCAGCCTTCAAGCCAGCCATACGGTGTTGATGGAAGACCATTTGGACCTCAGACTTCAGATGGTGTTAAGATGAACCCTATCGCTGAGTTGAACATGTCCCCAGTTGAGAGAACTGAGTTCAATGTTTTGGGAACAGCATTCGTAGACATGACATTGTTCGACAAGAAGAAGAAAGATCAGGAGAGATTGGATAAGGAAGCTCAGGAGAGCGGTGCTACTGCTGAGAAGTCTAAACTTGGAGAGAACAGATTGTCATGGAGAAATGAGTTTGGTATCGATGTCACAAATGCTGACGAAAGTTATTACCAGCCATATTATTTCATCAATTCAGCTTTCAACCGTAAGGAGGATGCTGCTACTCTAACAATTGGTGATTACAAGAACAATTCAATTCGTTTCTCTTCTTATGCAACTTGGTTGCACGACTTCAATAAGAAGCATAATCTAACATTTATGCTAGGTACTGAGTTCAACAAGTACTCTTACGACGGTATCGTGATGACGCATAAGGGATATTCTGATGGTTCTATCGAGACTGCAGCCGCAGCTACAGATGGCCATACAGTATCATCTAACTTCATCGGAGACGGATCTATGGCATCTTTCTTTGGTCGTGCTAACTATAGCATTGCAGGAAAGTATTTGTTCACAGCAACAGGTCGTTTCGATGGATCTTCTAACTTCGCTCCAGGTAACAAGTGGGGATTCTTCCCATCAGTCAGCTTCGCATGGCGTCTTGAAGAGGAGGAGTGGGCTAAGTCTAGCGAATCATTCCAGAAGATATTCTCAGCATTCAAGGTTCGTGCAGGTTACGGACAGACAGGTAATGCAAACTGTGCTCAGGCTCACTTGACAACTGTGTCTAATGTGGCTTCTTCAGGTATCTATGGTCCTGGACAGTACACTAACACAAACTTGACTTGGGAGACAAACTCAATGGCTAACTTAGGATTGGATCTTGGATTCCTTGGTGGTAAGATGAATGTTACTATCGATGGATACTACAAGAAGAACACAGACTTGCTTTTGAAGCAGGAACTTCCTACATATGTTGGTCAGAGTGGTTATCTAAATATCGAGCCTTCATATGTTAACGCAGGATCTATCCAGAACGTCGGTATGGACTTGCAGATTGGTGCTCAGCTAATCAACAAGAAGGTTACAGAGAAGACAAACTTTATTTGGGAGTCAGATTTGACATTCTCTCTTGTACGTTCTAAGGTGCTTGACCTTGGTTCTTCTTGTGAGGCAATCTGGAATACAGCAGGATCTCCACGTGGTAGATACTTCTTGTTTACTAACGAGTACAAGATCAACAAGACTGTTGTTGATGAGGCTCCTGGTAAGTTCTGGGGTTATAAGTATCTAGGTGTTGCTGAGACTCAGGCTCAGGCTGATGAGTACAACAGCCGCACAGGCAAGAACATCGGTGTAGGTGATATGATGCTTTCTGATGAGGAGACTTGGATTGGTGATCCAAACCCAGCATTCACAGCAGGTTGGAGCAACTCATTCACTCTAGGACAGTGGTCTTTGAATGTTCAGTTCAACGCAACTGTAGGAAACGATGTTTACAATCTTGTTCGTATGAAACTTGAGAACAACTCAGGTGATGCTAAGTGGTGGAACCAGTTGGCTGATGTCTTGAACTGTACAAAAGTTGAAGGAGAAGGTGCAGACAAGCACGTTGTAAGCAACTCTTCAATTCCTGTTCCTACTGCAACAGATAAGGATCAGAAGGCAGTTTCTGACCGTTATGTTGAAAATGGATCATTCTTGAGACTTCAGAATGTAGGTTTGTCTTACAAGTTCCGTCCTGAGGCAACTAAGAAGTTGCATATCGAGGGACTTCGTATTTCAGCTTCTTGCTCAAATGTATGCACAATCACTGGTTACTCAGGTTACGATCCTGAAAACCCAGGAAGCGCAATCCGTCAGGGTGTGGATGAGGCTCGTTACCCAACTCCTCGTACTTACACTTTGGGCTTAGGCTTTAGTTTCTAATTCTAATGCAAGAGATAACATATGAAAGCAATTTATAAATCAGTAGCTCTTTTATTTGGAGCAATGTCTCTTTTCTCTTCGTGTGAAGATTTCTTGACACGTGATCCTCAGGATTCTTATTTGTTGGAGGATTTCTTGAATTCAGACGATAAGTTGAGTGATTATACAAAACAGGTTTGCGGACCTTTGACTTGGAACGGATTTGACGACAAGTTCTCATGGTGCGTAGGTGAGCTTTATTCAGGTAACGTTTACCACAACTTCGCCGATGAGGGTCAGTTCCACTTTATGTCGTTTACTGCTAACAACGCACATATCAGCAACGGTTATACTTCATTGTATAGTGTGATTGCCAAGTGTAATCATATCATCAATGATATTCCTGAGATAGCTAAGAAGAATGGTCTTTCTGAGACTGTACTTAACACTGCTATCGGTGAGGCTAAGATGTACCGTGGTATGGCTTATTTCTTCTTGGCAGAGTATTGGGGTGCATCTCCTATCATTCTTCATAATAGCGAGACTGTATCTAAGGATTTGGCTCCTCAGGTGACAAAAGCAGACAGAAAGTCTTTGTATACTTTGATTGAGAAGGATTGGAAAGAGGCAGTAGATTTGCTACCAACTCAACCAAGAGAAAACAATCGTGTATGGAAAGCTTCTGCTCTAGGTATGTTGACAAAGCTATATGTAACTATGGCTTCTTGTCAGGCAAATTTGGATGAGCCAGGTTCTTATAAGTGCGATAATCCAGATGAATACTACGAAAAAGCGAAGAGCTATGGTGATGAGACAATTAACCTTTGCAAAGAGAATGGCGTTGATCTAACTCCAAAAGAGGGATATGACCAGATGTTCCAGCCTGGAAGTCAGAACCCTGAAATCCTATTTGCATTGTTGTTTGAGCAGGGTGTATATGCTCAGGGATGCTCTCGTCAGATTCAGTTCGCTAGATCAAAGCATCTTGCTGCTGGCGGTAACGCATATGGTGGTGAGAAAGGTTTGACTACAAACCTATTCAATTCTTACGAGAAGGGAGATGTTCGCTTGGACGCAACATCTTATTACATCGGTACTTTTGATGTAAACCATACAGATAGAATGACTTTGGAAGAGATTGAGAAGGGTACTGCTCATTCTTACAACTTGATCGATGCTCCTGATGGAAAGAATACATACTACTACTTCTTGAATCCTAACAAGAGCTTGAAGCAGAAAGAAAGAGATCAGTATTTTGGTAATGAGCCAAACTCAGCTATCTTCAACCACTGTCGTAAGTTCGTTTACTCTGTAAAGCCAGCTAATTCAGAGTTTAGTATTAATTTGACATTCCCACTTCTTCGTCTTGCTGATGTATACCTATTGGTTGCTGAGGCACAGATGGGACTTGAGTCGAAATCTGTAGAAAACCCTACATCTTCTGGAGACTCTTATATCAATTATGTACGTAAGCGTGCTGGTTTGAAAGATACAACTAAGGTTGCATTCTGTATGCCAGACATCTTTGCAGGAAACGCTGATGTTGCAACAGCTACAGTTCAGGATCCTGATGGTAATGATGTAGATATTACTGCAAGCTGTGATATGTACAAATCAACTTACGACTTGATGCTTGAGCGTCGTCATGAGTTCGCTCTTGAGAACCAGGCTTGGTTGGATATCAAGAGATTGTACTACCGTAATCCAGAGGCTGCAAAGAAATATATCGAGAGCCAGGATCGTGCTTATGTTTATGGCGAGAAATTTGGTCTTGAGGGAAGCCCAACAAAGATGTCAGACTTCCAGCGTCAGCGTTTGATCCACGACCTTTCTGTAAGAGCTAATCAGATTAATCCTGCTTATGCAGAGCAGGCATCTGAGGGTGTGATCGAGCTTGACAAGCTTCAGTTCTTCTTGCCTGTTCCTGCATCTGTTGCAAAGACTGCAAACTTTAATACAATTAATGATTACAGTGAGCAGATCTTGAACGGTCAGTATCAATATTAATTTGTGAAAATTCATGATTATTGCGGTTGAAATCGCAAGAAAGTAAACCGCAATAATTTGTTTGATTTCAAAAAAGAATAAAATGAATAAAAATAAGTTTTATACAATCGGTCTTATCGCAGGAGCTTTATTCGCTACATCTTGTGACGACAGAGTAGATTGCGGTTGTGATTGTAACATGCCCAAGTTCGATAGCTGGGAAATTTTGAAACCAGGCGTGGCAAAGAACGCTGATGGTACAGTTGCTTCTGGTACTGCAATTGTGGTTTATGGTTCTAACCTAACAGATGTAACAGAGATTTCTTTTAATGGCGTGAATGCTGAGCTTCAGCCTGCATTTATGGAAGATGGAAAGATTATTTTCCAGGTTCCAGAAGGTATCTCAAAGGATTGTATCGCTCATGTAGCTACTGCTTCTTGTGCTCAGGGCTTTGATGTAGATTTGTTGAAGGTCGTTGTGGCTCCACCATGTGTTACAATGTGTGACAATGAAATGGCAGAGAAGACTTTGAACGTTTATGGTAACTCTTTGTTCGCTCCTCTTACTGCTAAGTTCTGGGACGGAGAAGGTCATACTATTGAGGCTTCAACAAAAGATGGTACAATCACTGTTGATAACAATGCAAAACGTGCTAAAATCCAGGTTCCTAAGGGAGTTGTAGATGGTGGTACAATTGTATTCGTAACAGAAGCAGGTGAAAGTGAGTCTAGCTTCAAATTCCGTGATACTAGAAACATGTTGATCACTCATGATGATCCTGAATACTTGGATTTGTTTAATCAGAACAAACCAGATATTGACCTTGAGGATAAAGATGCTTTGGTTTCTACTCCTATCAGTCAAGATGGTATGGCCTCTGAGAACAATACAACTAACTTCTCTATTTTCTGGAGTAATCTTTACACCTCTTGGACATATTGCCCAGTTGGAGAGGCAAACCCAGAGAAGAAGGAGCCTAAATATCCAACTGTATTTGGTTGCTTTACTGATGATATCGTAAGTGGAAAAACTAAGTTCAGTGATTATGTGATCAAGTTTGAGGTTCTTGTTACTGAAGCTAAACCAATTAACGGAAATGGTCTAGCTATCGGATTCTTTAATGATGATCCATGGGGTGCAGTAAGACAGTATTGTGCATTCTGGCAGCCTTCAAAGGCATCTTTTGCTAAAGATGCAGATGGAGTATGGCAGCAGACTTGTACTTGTGATAATTGGACATCAGGTGGTGACTGGTTGACAATCACAATCCCATTTGATGAGGTTAAATACGACTTTGCTTCTGCTTCATATCCTCATTGCGCTCAGGATGACCGTCTAGGTGTTGATGATGAGAAGTACAAAGGATTTGGTGATAAGGAGAATGGTGTCGCATTCTTCGACCAGCCTTCTATAGCTAAACTTGCTGATCAGTTGGGTGGAACAAGAGCAAAGGCTCTTCGTAGTCTTGGATTTATCTTCGGTTCTGATGACCAGCCTAACAAAGACCATAATCCATTGATCGGTATCGATAACTTGCGTATTGTACCAGAAGATGGAAACGGTGGTGTTTGGCCTTTGATTAAGTGGGGTCAGTCAACACGTGACTTCTACACAAATCCAGTTCCTTCTTGTAAGTAATCTGTATTTGTAAAGACAATAAGAAAAGGAGACATCGGAAGATGTCTCCTTTTTTGTCAATGGTCATCAGCATTGATTTGAAGTGTGTCATGTTGCTTATTTATACAACAATAGCATAGAAATGATGTTGTTAATCATGTTTTGTTGTTAAAATAATGATTTGTTTGTATTTTTTTTATGGCAAGCTGTATGATTATTGAAAAAGATAGTATATTTGAGAAAAATAAATTTAATTATCGGTTATATGAACAAGTCGGAATTGGTAGATGCAATGGCATCAGCGTCTGGTCTAACTAAGACAGACAGCAAGAAGGCATTAGATGCTTTCATTAGTGTTGTTTCAGACACATTGAAAAAGGGTGATTCAGTCAATCTGACTGGTTTTGCTTCTTTGTCAGTTAAAGAGAAACCTGCTCGTACATGTCGCAACCCACGCACAGGTGAGCAGATGACTACAGAGGCTAAAAAGGTTGTAAACTTCAAAGCAGGAGCTGAACTTGCAGATGTAGTTCGTTACGGAAAATAATCCTACTGCTATATGCAATCGAAATAAGAAAGAGTATCAAAATCATTCATTTTGATACTCTTTCTTTTTATGATGAGATATCGCTTAATTTTTAAGCTTTTTTACTGAATGAAAAACCAAAACTAAGTATAACTAACATTAAACTAAAATGATTAGGAACAAACTACGATGTGCCTTTCTTTCGACATTTATTCTGATTGTCCCAACTTTAATGCATGCGAAAAATGCGGATATCAAGCGTGTGGAACTTGATAAGACTTCTTCAAACGATTTCAAAATATGTAGCTCTATTGGAGAAAAGGGACTTCTTCTTGGCACTATAGAAAAAGAGAAACAAAAGGGTGCAGAGAAAAAACATGAGATCTGGACTATTACGAAAATGGATACTTTGCTAAACAACACTGCAAGTATAGACATTACCGTAGGATCGAATTGTCAAAGACGGGCACTTGATGACGATGGAAAATTCTTTCTTATAAGCTCGAATTTTGGAGCGACAAAATGGGGGCATCAACGATATGAGATAACCATCATTGATTATGATAAAATGACAACAACGAGGTATGATGGATCTATAGATAAGTATTTCCCAACATGGGAAGATCCTATGGTTCTAGGCGATTACCTTTATATGCTCGGTGAGGCATACTTCTCGCAGCCATTTATGCTCATTACAAACATCAAGACTGGAGAGTCGAACTTTGTTGATATCAATACACTCGACAAAAAGAATTACGCAATAATGTCTTACAATGTCGACAAAACGCATAATGAGGTGCATGTGTTGACAAAGGAAAAAAATGGAAAAGAAGGATATGTCACAAAACTATATACATTTTCAGACGGTAAGAAAACCAATGAAATGTCATTCAACGTGAAGGGGGACAAGAAATATCCTGCGACTGCTTTTGTGTCGAAATTGAATGATGGAAACTATCTGTTCTCTGGTACATACTCATTGTCTGAGAACAGTAAAATGAAGGAGGCTGTAGGAATCTTTGTACTCAAGACCGACAGCAATGGAAAAACTCTATTTTCTACATTCACAAATTTCCTTGACCTAAAGAACTTCACTTCTTACATGTCAGACAAAAATAAAAGTGGAATAGAGGTAGAAAAAAGCAAAAGCGAAGCAAGTGGTAAAGAACTTACAAAAGAGTACAATATTTTGCCATACAACGCCATTGAAAATGACGGAAAATATCTTCTGATTGGAGAAGCATACTATTCTGTTTGGGAAACAGTAGTAGATAAAAACGGTGTCTCTGGTTCTCATTTTTTAGGATATAATTATACACACTACTTCATAGTGGAGTATAACAATGAGGGCAAAGTTGAGTGGAGCAATGCGGCGGAACTAAATGTAAAGATGATTCCAGTTCGTATGAAACACTTGGCGGTAAACAAAGATGCTAACTCTTTGCAGATAGTATACCCTTCATATGGATGTGTGGTAAAAACATCGTATGATTCAAATGGAGATGAAATCTCGACTGAAGAAATCAAATATGTGGGTGACGAGGAAACATTAAGAAGATCCTTTGACTTAGACACGAAGTATTGGTACGGAAACCATTTTTTAGCTACTGGAAAATTGCTTACAAAGAGTAAAGAAGGCAGAGAGAAGGTATATAGCATACTCAAAATCACGTACTGATTCCTAGCTTTATATGTTGTAATAAGGGCAATCTCTAGAGATTGCCCTTATATTATGAATCAAGTATCATTTCGTTAAGAATTAGATCAGGAGAAGTACTCATTAGCATAATAGCGGAAACCTTTCCTCCAGCTGCGTTTAGTGAATGTCCGCAATGATATGGCTTATCGTCTATAATGAGAAATCTATCATGAGGCTCTTTCCTCCATTTGTATACTTTCACTTCTTGGATGTCCTTTTGTTGATTGTACTCATCTTGTAGTCTGGTCATTCCTGCACCCACACCTTCTTTTCTAATTGTTCGGAATTTCCGAACAGTTGCTGTTTCTAATAATTCTTTTTCTGGGGAAATGTTTGAGATATGCTCGCTTATATTTCTGAATATAATCCAGTTGAATAATCCAATTGATTATCCCTTACAATTACGCATTATGAATTACGAATTCTGTATTATTACACGCACGTCCGTGCGTCTCTACGAGAGTTGGATACATCAGATGTGTGGATGTCCACCAAATTTATAAATTACGAATTGATTTTATTCCCTCGTAAATTTTGAATATTCCGACATTTTTATCATATTTACTTATGAAAATCAAAAAGGAGACTTTGTGTCGGAGTAGGATTTTGGGATGTAGACGCAAATCATTCCGTCTACAATAAAAAAAGAGATGCGATTCAAAATCACATCTCTTTGGGTTAAGCGCTTCTTCTAAGGCTTGAACTTAGGACCCCATGATTAACAGTCATGTGCTCTAACCAACTGAGCTAAAGAAGCATTTTATGTTTTGCAACCCTCCTCTCGGGAATTGCGATGCAAAAGTAGTGCCTTTTTTGAAATAAAACAATATATTTGCTGAAAAAAATAACAAAAAAGTGAAAAATAATATGAAAATACTAGGTATAGGCAACTCATTGGTGGATATGTTGTGTAGATTGCCCGATGAGACCATTATAAAAAAATATAATCTTCCTAAGGGAGGAATGCAATTGATAGATGATGAATTGGCATTAAAGATCTCTGATGACATCAAACATCTAGAGTGCCAGTTTGTGGCTGGAGGTTCCGCTGCCAACACAATCAGCGGTTTGGCAAACCTCGGAGCCGAAACAAGTTTTCTTGGCAAGATCGGCAACGATGAGGTGGGAAACTTTTTTGAGTCTGATCTAGTAAACTCTGAAATAGAGGCTCAGATGATTCGCTCGGAACTTCCTACTGGCCGTTGTATATCTCTTATCTCTCCAGATGGCGAGCGTACGATGTGTACTTGCCTTGGTGCGACGGGAACGTTCTCTGCTGATGATATCCGCCCTGAATATTTCAAGGGTGCGGATGTGTGCCATATCGGCGGTTATCTTGTGCAGAGTCATGATCTGATAGAGAAGGTGATGAAGACTGCGAAAGAGTGTGGAGCGAAAGTCTCTCTCGACTTGGCAAGCTACAATGTTGTGGATGAGAATTTTGATTTCATGCACTACCTCGCCAAGAATTATGTTGATATTGCTTTTGCTAATGAAGACGAGGGGCATTCGTTCACTAAGTGCGATGATTTGAAGCGTGCTGCGGAGATCATCTCTGAAGATATCGAGGTTGCGATCGTGAAATGTGGAGCCAAAGGCGTTTGGACAAAGCGTGGCGACGAGATTGTGTTTGTCGAAGGTTTGAAAGGCAGAAATTGCATCGACACGACCGGAGCTGGAGACCTTTTTGCGTCGGGCTTCCTTTATGGCCTGATGTCGACTGGTGATATCAAGGTGGCTGCTAAATACGGAACGATCGTTGGCGCTAATATCGTGGAGCATATCGGAACAAAGATGCCGGC
Organism: uncultured Bacteroidales bacterium; assembly: GCA_902782665.1. Taxonomy (GTDB): domain Bacteria; phylum Bacteroidota; class Bacteroidia; order Bacteroidales; family Paludibacteraceae; genus UBA1723. Next base: position 75,723 of record CACZOA010000109.1, on the reverse strand, counting down.
TGAAGTTTGGAACAATATCAAAAGTGAGTTTGCGAAGATATGATCAAAGCGGCTTTCTTCGACATCGACGGAACTCTTGTAAGTTTCAACACTCATAAGATCCCCGATTCGTCATTAGATGCATTGAAGCGTTTGCGTGAAGCTGGTGTCCGTCTTTTTATCGCAAGTGGACGTCACAGAGCAAGTATGGATAAGATAGAGCCTCATGCCGACCTTTTTGATGGTTATGTGATGGTGAATGGCGGACTCTGTACGTTTGGCGACGAGATTGTGCACAGCAATCTTATGTCAAAGAAAGATGTGAAGTTGTGGCTTGAATATATAAAGAAAGAGCCTCGTTCCACATGTTTCGTGCTGCAGGACAAGATCGTGATCAACTTCATCGACGATCAGATGCAGAAGGTGTTTGAAGTGTTGGACTTTCCAATCCCACCGTCTGCAAATCTTGATGATTTTGCAGATTCCGACGTCTACCAGATGATTATTTCATTCACGGAAGAGGAAAATTCGAAAATTTTGCCTATCTTTCCGAAGTGTTACGCACCACGTTGGAGTCCGCTCTTCAGTGATATCATTCCAAACGGTGTCAACAAAATGGTTGGAATAGAGAAAATGATCCAGCATCTTGGCATTACGAAGGATGAGGTTGCGGCTTTTGGCGACGGTGGTAACGATTTGGAGATGATTGAATCTGTGGGGTGGGGAATTGCGATGGGCAATGCTTGCGACGAGTTGAAACGTGTGGCGAAATTCACTACGGAGGATATCGACAACGATGGACTTGCAAAAGCCGTCGACAGATTGTTTGAAAAAGGATTGATTAAATGAAATAACCCTGAGTGTATAATTTGACATTCAGCATTAAAAATTTGATTTTGTTATGGCAAAAGTGATTACAGACAGCAGTTTCACTAGTGAACTGAACGAGAATAAAGTGATGGTGGTAGAGATCGGAGCTCCCGGTTGCGGACCATGCAAGGCGTTAAGCAAGACTTTGGAGGAGATAGAACCGTCGTTCGCAGAGAAGGTGGCATTCTTCAATGGCGACATGGGAAGTGGTGATGTGGACGATCTTTGCATGGAATACAGAGTGATGAGCGCGCCTACGTTGTTGTTCTTCAAGGATGGCGAATTGTCGGAGAAAATGACAGGAGCAGTCAAGAAGGAGCAGATCGAGCAGAAGTTAAATTCTTTGATTGGATAATGTATCGACGGGAGTTATGTCCCGTAAAGCGGATATAGATAAATCATTGTAGAGACGGGGCATGCTCCGTCTTTACTTTATTATAAGAGAGATATGGGAGACAAGAAAAGATTAGTGGTGCTCACAGGAGCAGGAATAAGTGCAGAAAGCGGAATCAGCACATTCCGTGATTCCGACGGCCTATGGGAAAAACATTCTGTTGAAGAGATCTGTACACATGAGGCTCTGTATCGCAACTATGATATGGTGGTGCAGTTCTATAACGACAGATTCGCTCAACTTGCCACAGTGGAACCGAATGCCGCTCATTTGGCATTGAAGACGTTGGAAGATAAGTTTGATGTGCGGATAATCACCCAGAATGTGGATAATCTTCACGAAAGAGCTGGAAGCAGCAATATAATCCATCTGCATGGAGAGTTGACAAAAGTCTGTTCGATGAAGAATGAGAATCTCATCGTCGACAGAAACACCTTGCCGAATCCACTGATCTCAAGAGAAGATGTTGCTCCAGACGGTGGAAAATGGCGTCCTTTCATTGTCTTTTTCAACGAGGCGGTGCCAATGATAGAGCCGGCCATTGAGTTGGTGCAGACTGCTGATATCCTGCTTATCATCGGAACTTCTTTGCAGGTGTATCCGGCGGCAAGTCTTTCGATGTATGCTCCACGTAACGCGGAGATGTTTCTCATTGATCCTAAACCAAACACTGCCGGTTTCAACCGCCCTATAAATGTGATCGCAAAGGGAGCGTCGGAAGGAATGAGGGAGTTTATGGAAATTCAAAATGTGAAATTATAAATTCAAAATGAGGAGACGTTGGGAATAGGCGTCTCCTCTATTATGCATTTGTACATTCTCGCTTTTGCTTTATGCCCTAATGATTAATAAAACTCCTTTTATTTGTCTCTCCAACGCATGAATTTGGCTCCGTCAGACAGATCGAAAGTCCATTGAGGTGTGTTGATCACTGGAGATTTCTCTTCGTCGATTTCAAACCATGGAGAAAACCACATTCCTTTTGTATATTTTTCCGTCCAACGGTAATTGTTTTCGTTATTGGCTAGAATTTCAATCTCTTGTGCTGGCATATAGCTTTGGCTGAACATGACTTTCAGTTTCCCTGTCTGTTTGTTGCGTAGCACATCCATCACTGTGACAGCATGGCCCGGACTGCCTCCCCAAATCAGGATGTCTCCAGGCTGAATGTCTGTTGATTTTACAGGCATCATCTCCTTTGCTAAAGTGGCTGTGCCGCAATAGGTGAACACAAGTGACAGATACTTGCGGAATGTGGTGTAGCTATAGTCCACACCTGCGTCTTTGCTCCACGATGCTTTCCAATTTTTATCGAAGTGTACTCTGTAGCCTTCTGCCCATTTTTTATAAGAGAACACAAATCCTGGGGCATTCTTGAAGTGGATCTTGTCATACATCTTATGCTCCCATAGATACTCAGCCCATAATCGTATGCAGGCATCCGCACACTGTTGCAGATCGGCAGGTCTTTCTTTGTTTTTTGAAAAAGTGCCGACAAGATCATATTTCAAAACTCCAACGGATATTATGTTGTTTCGTCCATTAGAGTTTTGTTTTTCTTCTCCATTGTAATATCGCACTTTGTGATCAAACGGAAAAAGTTTACGATTGAGCAGCCATTGTGCGTAATCTGTGTTATATGGTCTAACGTAGTTTGTGTCTTCATTCACGAATCGAGTACGTATATCGTCGCCATCTGGATTGACGGTGAATTTTCTGGTGACTTTATTTCGTATCGTGTCTTTCAACGTTGAATCCGATGCCTCGATTTGTTGCTGTCCGTTTTGTTGGTTGTCCGCAGCAACGCTACATTCGTTGAACAGTCCGATTGCCAAAAACAAGATGGCAGATAATTTATTAGGTATGTTATTCATAAGCAGTCTGTTTTATTATCATTTCTGTTTTTTGTCATCCGGCTATGATGAATCAGATCAGGTCTGAATTCAAAGTGCATGGTGTCGTAGTGATACCAGCGTGCTCCGGAAATGAATCCATGTTTTTCAAATATACGAATGATTTCTTTAGGAATACGGTTTGCGTACACAATTTCGTCCATTTCCTCTTTCCCTGGATTCTTCCATCTCCAGAAATCAGAATATTTTGTGCAGATGTCAATAGCTATTCCGTAACTATGAGCACTTAACCGATCGCTTCCTCTCACTTTTCTCCAGTTGTAGGTTGACGATTGATAGAAGTATTTATGATATTTCTCTGGAAGTGAAGCCAACTCTTTTTCTACAGCACGTAGACTGTCTGCTGCTCCGTTCACCTTAGTGAATGGCAATTGTTGGTTGAACCATTTTACTTTCACCAGGTTTCTAGACACTTCCTGAGGTGTCTTCCCATACATATATTTCAAGAGCCTTTCGTTGCGGATCCTGCCGGGATCATAGTTTTTGGATGGTGTCCAGACGCTCGTGTCGTATGGTTGGGTAAACATGTCCTCGATGTCGGCATTGTCCATCTGCTCGACAAATGATTTTTGTGTTTTATCGTCGTAGATGATTTTTTCACCGTTAGAAAGGGTCAGACTCCCGTCGGAATAGCCTTTTATAAAATCAGGATAAGTGGCTGATAATGCTTTTGCTCCTGACGGAATCTCTACCGCTGACGGAATGCAGTCTGCTTTTTCAATGGATATGACGTTCGATTCCTGAGACTGCGAACATGCATTCATACTGCATAGAGACGATACTGCTATAATGAGGAGACGCTGACATTTCATTGGCTTTGAGTTAAAATCTTATTCCTACGTCTGCAAATATAGAAATTTTAATGGCTTTCAATACGTTGATGCACGAAAAAGCAAGGAAGAGAATGTTTATTTTGTCTCTATCTATAAAATCATTAACTTTGCGTTCAAAGGTTAATATTAGAAGATATGGCAAAAACGACAATTAAACATTTCTGGCGTTTTCTTGTGATGCTGGGTCTGTTTGCTTTGGGTGCTTCTTCTTGTGTAAAGGATGAACTGCCTAATTCTGAGTGTGACATAGAAAAGATTATTATTCATTATCCGACCCCGGATTCTTTGTTCTACCGTCTTTCCGACTCTATAATTATAGTGCCTCCTGCCAACAATGAAATCAAAATTGAGGTTCGTCCGGACGCAGATTTTTCGTTGATGCGCATTGAGTATATCCTTACGGATGGAGCCACTTTCAACAATATTTCGGAATATAAATCTGACGAGATTAAGATTCGAACTACCAGCGAGGATGGAAAGTGGAATCGTATTTATACGATATCCTTCTCTGTCCCTGATGAATCTTTCACGATTGAAAAGAGAATTTTTGAGTTTAATTTTGAGGATCATCGTCTGGACGACGGTGGAAAATATAGCATCTGGCTCAACAACGATGATGTTGATTATTGGGCTTCCGGCAATCCTGGATTTAAGTTGAGTAAGTCGACAGCCAAACCCGATGAGTATCCTACAATAGTGGATGAGAATGGCTATGATGGAGATGCGGTTGCTCTTGTCACTCGTTCGACAGGTCTGTTTGGTGAGATGGTGGGAATGCCGATTGCAGCAGGAAATCTGTTTGTTGGTTCGTTTGATGTTAGTCAGGCATTGAAAGATGCGATGGCTGCCACACTGTTTGGCAAACCATTCATGTATCGTCCGATGAGAATCAAGTTTATGGCAAAATATAAGCCTGGTGACAAATACAAGCGTAAATCTACGGAAGTGTCTGGTATGGTAGACTATCCTGATATGTATGCTGTGCTTTATAAGAATACCGACGCGGATGGAAACAGTGTCACTCTTCGTGGAGATGATGGAAAGACAAATCCTAATATTGTGGCCCGTGCGTTTTTGAGTGAGACTGAGGCTAAAAAGATCTCAGCCGACAAATGGACTGAGATAAATATTCCGTTTGAATACTTGGAGGAGATTGACGAGACTCGTTTGGAAAACAGAGGCTATAGTTTCGCTATGGTCTTCACCTCAAGTTTTGCAGGAGGAGAATTCTCTGGTGCTGTCGGCAGTACATTTACGATTGATGAAGTACGACTAATTTGTAATGAAGATGAATAGTAGACAATATATCATATCACTGGTGTTGATGTTCGTGGCTTCTTTATTCTCAGTTTCTGCTGAAGATAATGAGTCGGTTTCAGTTGGCGTGAATACAAGTGAAACGCCTAGTTTGTCAGAGGCTTCTGCTTCCCCTAGCTCGGGATTGGGATATGGATGCAGACTCGGATTCACAATCGGAGGAATCACTCCTGTGCCGTTGCCAGCGGAGGTTCGTGAGATGATGACATTCAGCCCTAATGGTGCATTCATGCAGGAGTTTTTTGTATACAAACTGTTCAACAATAAATTTGGTGTTTATCTTGGTGAGCGACTTGCTGTAGAAGGCATGAATGTAGAGGCAAAAGTCAAGAATTACCACATGAGCATAGAGCAGGGTGGTGACTACATCAGTGGCTATTTTACAGGTGTGGATAAGACTGAAGCCAAACTCATTTCCGTCAAAATACCATTTGAATTTGTGGCGAGAGTTACTCCACGTCTTGATTTGCGTGTTGGTCCGTACGCTCAGATAAATATTCACAGAGAGTTTAAGGGAGAGGTTTACGATGGATATTTGCGTGAGAACACACCGGTTGGTCAGAAGATTGTGTTCAGCGACGGATCTACAGCATCGTATGATTTTTCAGAAGACGTGAAGAAAGCTTGTCTTGGTGCGGAGGTGGCTGCTGATTTCAGAATCAAAAATGGTTTTGGCGTTTTTGCCAATCTGGATTATGGTTTTGGCAGCGTCTTCCCTGATGATTTTGAGACGATATCATTCAAGATGTTCCCAATTTTCTTTTCATTGGGAGTCTCATACCGTATCGAACGTGATTGATAATCAGTTACAAGTCTTCTGAAGATCTGAAAATCACTCTGTTTTTTGATTGGAACGACGTGAGCTGATAGTTAGACATGTCTTGAATAGCCATCTTGGTATACTGTTTGTCGTTAAGCGATTTCAGTACAAACTCAATAGTCAGATCCTTGTAAGTCACTCCAGAGCTTCGGCTTTGGATGAAATCCCTGAAATACTGTTGGTCATTCTCTCCAAGAGAGTGCCCGAAGAAAGTCACCTTGTCGCCATTCCCTAATGTGAGCAACGAATCAATGATCGCAGGAGGGTTGAAATTGTCGTCCATCGCCTTTTGGAGAAATTTGTATGAGTTGTTCGTCTCATTATACTCTTTAGTTCCGATCACAATCGTGTCGTCCTTGATCTTTCCGTGGACATATTGGACATCCGCTTTCTCTGGCCATGGGACATCAGTGTAATTGAATGTAAACACTTCAATTTGATCAAACTTGTCCATTTCAAAAATCGTATTCAGACGATTCCTCAACGCTTCATCGTTTGTATGGGAAAACGGCTGGCTGAGCAGGTAATCACGAAGTCCACTCTTTATCTTCTTGAAAGCCTCTTTGTCTCTGACCTCTTTGGATTCAGCGTAAACAGGATCCTTCAGATAATAAAGTTTCAAGTCTTCGGTTTGGGAAAGAAGATGTCTCTCCACCATCTTTTCCAAATTGCAAACAGTTTGCTTTAGGAAAAGTTCGCGTATCTCCACTTCTGGATTGTTGTATAATACGTAAACTTCGCCAGACTCGTTGGAGGGCACGTATAGAAAGTCACTTATCTCATTTGCACTTACCGGACAATTCCGTTCCTTTATAAATGCAAGGACTTTATGCTCTTCCTGACTTATGGGATCCTTGATGTCGTGATTTATTTGTGAATAATTATATAGCTCTGTTTCGAAGTCAAACCATTTGACATCATTTAGACCTCTTGTCGGTTGCCACTGATTAAGATAGTCAATCAAAGGCGCAGGAAAATCCTTAGGGCAATAGATATCGCTCTTGTAGAAATCGCTGTACTTGGTCTTTCTGCCAAGGAACAAGTCGAATCCATTTCCTATTATGATTACGTGACGTGACATTTTTTTGCTAATATAATATACGCACGTTTATGCGTTTTTTGTTGTCTGCTATAGATTTCAGTGATATTTCTACAAATATAGGAAATATCTGTGTTGTTGAACTCCTAGGAACTTTTCAAAATGAAATTTCATGCCTATTCCAAAAAACTCGCCATCGCCCCAATTGCCTGTTGCAGATCAGCAAAAAAGAAAGACGGGGGAGATGTCCCGTCTTTACGATTTATTAATTGTTAAAGATTTCGTTTTTTTAGTAATTCCTTTGCAGGTATTTCCACGATGTTACCATCCTTGTCTGAAAGGATCAGCGTCTCGTTGTTGGCCGCTTTTTTCTCCAGAAATTCGATCTCTGCAATTTTAAGAGCGGCTTTTATTTTTTCTAATGTCGGATTGTTTTTCATGATTTCTAATCTTTTCAAATTTTTCTACACAACAAATATTGATTTCGTTTATGCCTCCCTCAGCAATAACTTCGCGAGGCTCAACGCCATTGTCTACAATTATCCACGAGTCAACGATAGGGATAAAGATGTTGAATAGGTTTTTCAATCCTTTCTTATATCTTCTGTAAATGACGTCTTTAGGAATGTTATGCCCTCCTTCTCTTACTCTTCTTGCAACACGTTCAACAGCTAATTCTGGAGAGTTTAACCAGAAATATAGCAATGTGACTTTATATCCTTTTTCTTGAGCTCTTTTTACTAATTCTGAATAAGATCTGGTTGCTAACGTGGTCTCGATAGAAAATGTTTCGTCGGTGGCAAGCAGTTCCTCAATACGTAGTAGCATCAGCTTACCTGCTTGAATCGCAACGCTTTCTGGACAGAAGGGAGATAATCCTTTGGCTATCTCGTCTGCGTTTACAAACTGTTTGCAGTCCAGAAGCTTTGGCAAAACACTATATGAAGCAGTCGTTTTTCCTGCTCCGTTACATCCGCTTATTATGTAGAGATTCTTTTCTGCCATACTCCTTTTTGTACGGTACAAAGATATAAATTATCGAAACAACTTACATGATTGTTAATACAAAAGAATAATTTATAAGTATAGATGGGGAGGCACCCTGTCTAGAAAGAAGCCGAAATGCGTAAAACAAGTAGAGACGCCGCATCGCGACGTCTCTATAATAATACGCATTAAAAAATCAGTCCATCGTTTGCAAATTTTGCTTTCAAGCATTTTGCAGTGAATGATTTTTCATTTTTTATAAGCTCTTCAGGTGTGCCTGCAAACACAAGTTCTCCTCCCTTATCTCCTCCGTCTGGACCGATATCTATCACATGATCCGCACATTTGATCACATCCATGTTATGTTCGATGATGACGACGGTATGTCCTTTCTCAATCAATGCGTTGAATGCTTTTAACAGTGTCTTGATATCGTGGAAATGAAGTCCTGTGGTTGGCTCGTCGAAGATGAAGATTGTTGGTTGTGTCTTCTCTTCTGCCAGGATAGCTGCCAATTTCACACGTTGGCTCTCTCCTCCCGACAATGTTGACGATGATTGTCCAAGTTTGACATAGCCAAGTCCGACATCCTGCAATGATTTCAGTCTCTTGACTATCTTCTTCTCTGTCGACTCCATCTTCTCTGAGAAGAATTCCACAGCTTGGTTGATGGTCATTTCTAGCACGTCGTAGATGTTCTTGCCACGGTAGCGGACTTCCAGAATGTCTTGCTTGAAACGCATTCCTTTACAGCTTTCACATGGCAATACCAAGTCTGCCATAAACTGCATCTCTATTGTCGTTGTTCCTTCTCCCTGGCACTCGTCGCATCGACCTCCTTCTGTGTTGAATGAGAAATGAGCACTGCGGTAACCCATCTGCTTGGATAGTTGTTGGTCAGCAAACAGTTTGCGGATCTCATCGTAAGCTTTGACGTACGTCACAGGATTTGATCGTGATGATTTTCCAATCGGATTCTGGTCCACAAAATTCACATTCTTGATCAAGTCTGTGGCTCCAGTGACAGCTGAATGCAAACCAGGCTTCTCTTCTGACTCATCCAATATCCTCTTTAGTGAAAGATAGAATATATCTCTCACAAGTGATGATTTTCCTGATCCACTCGGGCCAGTCACAACAGTCATCACGTTGAGTGGAAACTTCACGTCGAAGCCTTTCAGATTATTTTGCAATGCTCCTTTGACCTCGATATAGTTGTTCCATGGGCGACGGAATTCCGGCACTGGTATTTTCTCCACTCCGTTAAGATAATCTATAGTGTAGCTGTGTAGTCCCTCTTGCTGCTTGGCTTTTTTCGCGTCTTCAGGAGATCCCTCAAACACTACTTTACCTCCGTTGCGTCCAGATTCTGGACCGATATCTATTATATAGTCGGCCGCACGCATGATTTCTTCGTCGTGCTCTACCACAACCACAGTGTTGCCAAGTTTCTGTAGTCTGCGTAACACTGACACTAATCGTTCTGTGTCGCGACTGTGCAGACCTATACTTGGCTCGTCAAGGATGTATAGTGAGCCTACGAGACTGCTACCCAATGATGTCACAAGGTTGATACGTTGGCTCTCACCTCCGGAAAGGGAGTTGGATAGACGGTTCAGAGTCAGGTAGCCAAGCCCCACGTCTACCAAGAATGTCAAACGGTTTTTGATTTCGATCAACAGACGCTTGGCGATTGCCTGGTCTTGTTCAGTGAGCTGTAGATTGTCGAAGAACACTTTCAATTCCGACACTGGCATATCCACCAATTCGGTGATGCTTTTTCCTGCCACCTTCACCCATGACGCGTTCTCCTTCAACCGTGTGCCACCGCATTTAGGGCAGATCGTTTTGCCACGATAGCGGGCAAGCATCACACGGTATTGGATCTTATATTGTTGCGACTCGATGAACTTGAAGAAGTCATCGATTCCTTGAGTGAGCTGAGTGCCATGCCATAGCTTGTTCTTTTCTTCTGTTGTCAGCTGGAAATATGGCTTATGTATTGGAAATTTGATCGCTTCTGCGTGGAAAATGAAATCCTGTAGCCATTCTCCCATCTTTTCTCCACGCCAGCATATCACGGCTCCTTGATATACCGACAATGTTTTGTCTGGCACGACAAGGTCTTCATCAATGCCTACCACACGTCCGAATCCTTCACAGACTGGGCATGCTCCGTATGGCGAGTTGAAACTGAACATCAGCTCGGTTGGCTCGTCGAAAGATATTCCGTCAGCCTCAAATTTTGTGCTGAACTGCTTCAACGTCTCTCCATCAGGAGTGTAAACCAATATTTGGCAAGAAGAACCGTCGCCCTGCCATAATGCTGTCTGCACAGAGTCGGACACACGGTTTTTTGTCTCATTGTCGTGACGCACCACATATCTGTCCACAACAATGTAAGCCTCTTTGCAGCTCTTTGCCATCTCTGCAGAGAAGTCAGTTATCTTGATCACGTTGCCATCTATAAGCAAGCGCGCAAAACCTTCCAGTTTGGCTTTCTCCACCGTCTCCACAAGATTATCTTTGGAAAGCGATGAAAGAATCATTCCTTTTGTACCGTCTTCAAACGAAAGAATATAATCCACGATGTCCGACACTTGATGACGCTTCACCTCTTCGCCTGAAACAGGAGAGAAAGTGCGGCCGATGCGGGCGAACAAAAGTTTGAGATATTCATATATCTCTGTTGATGTGCCGACGGTGGAGCGAGGATTCCTTGTGCTGACTTTCTGCTCGATAGCGATTGCCGGAGGAAGCCCCTTGATGTAGTCCACCTCTGGTTTGCTCATTCTGCCCAAGAATTGGCGGGCATACGACGAAAGACTCTCCACATAACGGCGTTGGCCTTCCGCATAGAGAGTGTCGAAGGCAAGAGAGGACTTGCCCGAACCAGAAAGACCGGTGATCACCACCAGTTTATTGCGAGGTATTTTGATGTCTATATCTTTAAGGTTGTGTACTCGTGCACCCTTTATAGATATGAATCCACTGTCTGCCATAAGAATCTTAGATGAAAGGATGAGTGTTTGCAGAGACTAAATCGTTAAGATGCTCGGTGTCGTTCCACATCTTGATATCCCACACACCGGCCTCTTTGCGGATGTCGCAAAGGCAAGTGCTTTGTGGCTTAGGCTGGTTGGAAGCGTCCTTCATGTCCCAGCGTTTGAAGTAGATGTAAAGAGAACGGAGCACCACGCCGTGAGTGACGATAAGAACAGTCTGATCGGGATGCTTTTGTGCAATCTCTTCAATAGCTTGGGATGCACGACGCATCACGTCGCCCACAGCCTCACGCTCATCGGTGTTTGAAGTGAGGTCCCAGAAATGCATCATGGCTTCTGGGTATAGACGTTCGCCTTCCTCAAAAGTCAAGCCTTCGAGTTTGCCGAGATATATCTCTTTCAATGCGTCGACGGGAATGATGTCGAAACCACGTTTGCCCACAATAAGTTTTGCGGTGTCCAACGCACGTTGCAGGGAACTGCTGTAGACAGCGTCGATGTGGGTTTCCGCAAGCCTCTCTCCAAGTTTCACAGCTTGTTGCTCACCAAGCGGAGTGAGGTTGGAGTTGGTTTGGCCTTGGAATCTGTGAGCCACATTCCACTCCGTCTGACCATGTCGGCAAAGAAGAAGACGAACCATATATAATTTAATTGATGATTGTGATTGCTTGTCGGAGTTGTGTGTCGGCAAACAATTACATTAAACATAAAAACCCCGAGTAGAAAATCTCTCGGGGTGTTTATTTTCGATAAGCAAAAGTTTTTTACTCCTCTACTGCTTTTTCGATTGCTACCTTACCACGGTAGTAACCACACTCACCACATACTGTGTGGAAGATGTGCAATGAACCACAGTTAGGACAAACAGCAAGTGTTGGTGCTACTGCTTTGTAGTGAGTTCTTCTCTTTGCTCCTCTTGTCTTTCCCTGACGTCTCTTAGGATGTGCCATTTTGCTTTATTATTTAATGTTATTTTATTTTAAAATTTTTCAGTGCTTCCCAACGCGGATCAATCTCCTTCTCACCTGCTGCCGTATCACTTGCCAGGTCGGCAGACTCGCTATCCTCATCATCTTCGCCGCTTTCGAAACACTCGTGACTTCTAAATTTCTCAGCCATTGCTTCATCGCATTCGCCGTCTTCATGGACATGACGAATCGGAATTGCGAGAGCAATAAACTCGTATATGTGCCATGAAAGGTCAATCTTCTGGTCGATCTCAGAGATGAACACCAACTCATCATCAGATTCTCCGTCGCCAAACTTGGCATCGAAATGACCATCTGTGGAAATCTCAAGCTCCATATCTTCAAGACATCTGTCGCAAGGAACAATCACCGTGCCGTCTATCTCAAAGTCGAAAGAGAAAGAATCTCCGGATGAAACCCTCATCTCCACGTCGACTTCCACATCTCCTTTTTGAAACTCCGAGCCTCCTATCTTCTCGAAATCCTCATCGGTCATCGAAAAGTGATAGTTGTAAACTCCTTTCTCAAGATGCTTCAAGTCTATGATAAATCTATCCATGGCTTTCATTTGGTTTGCAAAATTACAAATCTTTTTTCTTATTACTAAATTTTCGTTTTGTTTTTTCGCTTTTTCGGTGATAATGTTGATAAATCTTTTCGATTACGTTCGGTTTTTGTCGTGATTTTGGTTTTTACTACAACATCTTATCCATTATTTCATATAGAATTAACAGTTTATCGAATTAGTGTAAAGTGGCCAAGTAAATATTTTCTCTTTTCTTCGATGTAAATTTTGTACCAGTAGTCTGTAGAAGGCATTGGCTGTCCAAGGTAAGTTCCATCCCAACCATCAAAATCTTTACCAAGATATTCTATTATTAGTTTACCGATTTGGTTGTAGATCTGAACCTGGGATTTTGGATAGGCGTCTTTTAGCGCTTCTATTGTCCATTTGTCGTTCACGCCATCTCCATTTGGTGAAAAATAGTTAGGAATTTGGAGTTCTGGCTCAGGTCCACCTTTATCTGTGCTGTCTTGCTGCTCGATTACAACAGAGATATACGAGTTTTCACTAACGCATTGGTCATCATCCACTGTGTACTGAGGTCTTGTATAGTCAACAGGATAAGCCACTGTGAACGAATATGTGCCTGAATTTTCAACTATATTTGAGCCTTTCGCATAAGTGGGAGTAGTGGTTCCCACTTCGGATGAGTTTACAATTTCAAAACATTCATTCAAATCAACTTTCTCTCCGTATTTGACTGTGACATCTTTAGACATTATCACTGGTTTTGGCAAGACAACCACGTTGATTACAGAAGGATCGCTTTCTGCTCCCGTTGTGTTATCCTTTTGTGTTACGTAATATTGAGTTGTTGTCTTTGCATTATTGACGGCAACTGCAGAGGTGATGCCTGTTGAGAATGTAGTTTGACTTACTGAATTGAGAGGCGTTGGATCGTTAGAATCTCTTGGATCTTCTGTTCCATACCAATTCAAACTATATTCCGATTCGTTTTTGCCAGCTCCTTCCATGATGGATATTCCTGCTTCCAGTTCTGGCACTGTGCTACCCTCGCAGACATAGACATCCTTCACATTAGGTGACAAAACATCATTGATCTTCACGGTGATCTTTACGGTGTCGCTTGGACAGCTGTTGCTATTGTCAATGCGATATATATAGTAGTACAATTCTTTAGATTCCCCATTTAATAAAGACGTGTTGTAAATAGGAGTTGGAATTATGCCTTCCATGTAGTCACTAACAGCAACATTTGCATCATCCGTCATGCTAGAGTAGTAATAGGTATAGCCAGATTCTTCCAGCCATGGCTCTTTGGCTTCATTGATGGTAGGGAATGTCTTGCCATCAATGGCATCAGCTTTGGTATACTGAATGGTTTGAGGAGACGGTGCATCTGTTTTAGAGACAGTGACAGTAATTTCAATCGGTTCACTCTTACAGAATAAAGTAGTTGTAGTGTAAGTGGCACGTACTTTGTAAGTTTCAGTGCCAACAGAAACAGTGTTAGGAGTTGGAGCAGTTGTTGTAGGATAAACTTCACCCCACAAGAATCCATTTGATACGTAATATTCATTTGTACTAGTGGCGGCATCTGCTGTTAACTGAGAGACATTTTCGTTAAAACAAAAATTTATTGGTGTCTGAACAGATGGCTGAAGTACGCCATAAGTAGTGACATCCACATGTCGCAAAGAACTGATGTTGTTGTGATTGGCATCATCCCATTGTGCGACGTAGTATGATGTTTTTCCTACATTGTCAGTTGTGATTGTAGGTGCTGCTGGCAATGGGTTGGCAGGATAATCTTCTTCAGAAGCGAACCATACCAAAGAGTATGTCTTTGTATCAGTTGGTCCACCTGTCGTAGTTGCCGCAAAAGATGTAATGGGATCAGGTGTGTCATTCAAACAGTAGGAGACGGGAGTGACTTCAGGCTCAGGTGCACCTAATATTTTCACCTCTACTGTGGAAAACTTACTTGGACATGTGACTGTGGCAGAATAAGCGATTTGTTGATATGCAAAATAGTAATGCGTTTCATCGTTCGGGTCATTCACATCATCTGCCTTAGGATTAGCAGGAGTGTCTGATGCATTATTGGTGTTTGCAGGAGGTGTCGAAGAATCCATCTGGCCAATCCATTGGATAGTGGCGTTAACATCTGTCTTGCCAGCTACTCCAGCTATTAATTTGTCTGTTGAGAACACACCATCTGTAGATTTTCCTTCCGCCTTTAAGTATTGTACAGAATAATCCTCCAAAGCTTCAGGTGTTTTGTAGAAATCAGAGATTATGTCCTTTGGCTCGCTTTCACAATAGCCAGTTATGTATGAAACGACGGAATAATTGCCAACGGCTTCCATCTCTGTTGTGAAAATGAGAGCCTTGCCTTCAGCACCGTTGTTCCAGATAGAGGTTGCGTCGGATGGCTCGGTTGAAACTGTAAGCGTAGTCTTATCACATTCATTATCCTTTATCACATTCTGCTTGACCAGAGGTCTAACGATAAAGTCATACTCTTCTGGTTCGCTTGTGCAACCATTCAAAGACAAAGCGTAATAATATGTATAAGGTGTTGTGCTGCCGGGCAAAGTGGAAAGATCGGTATTTGCCATGTTGGCAGAAGAAACGGTAGGTGAATTATACCAATCCACATCATATCCTTTAGTACTGGCAGGCAACATAGGAGCCACTGTGGCATCAGCCGATGAAGAAATAGCTCCATTGATATATTCACAGAATGGATCTATTACAGCCAAAATTTCACTTGGCGTCTCTTTGACGGTGAATGTGAAGGTGTAATATTTACTAACAAGCTTAGTCTTCTTGTCTGTAACCGTGAAATAAGAGACATAAGGCATAGTGCTGGCAGAAGCACCAACCACATCAGGCTCCGAATCTTTAATTGGAGTGACAGTATCTCTGTACCATGTGATATCATAAGTAGACGGAATGACCGCCAAAGCCTCATCCAACTTAGTCGCTCTGTTTGGGTCATTCTCGCAGAATGGGGCTATTGTGATGTCTTCAGCCTCTGGAACGAATTCTGGTTCTGCGTATACCTGAATGCTCCTTATCATCAAAGCTTCCCCATCTCCCATATCACTTATATAAACATTGACAGTCAACGTGTTGTCTGTTATTGGCCTGACATCTTCCTGCTCCAATTGCTCTGCTGTCGGTGACTTGATTGTAGCGGCGAGACAAGTGCCTGCTTTGCTGGATAACGCAACCAATTTCTTTCCACTGCTTGTTTCAGTATTGTTAACTCCCACTTGGATCATCGAATGATAACTACCAGTCAAATGTGGGGCACTATTAGAACCTGACGTGTTCAAATAAGTAGTAGACAATGGATTGCAATACTCAACAACTACCTCGTATTCTCCGCCATTTTTTAGCCCTGATACGATGTATGATAAAATTTTAGTGCCTTCGCTTATTTTGTTTGTCCCTTTTCCTGCAGAAAAAATAAGTCCTCCTCCGTTATCTTCTAATCTTAGATTATCCAATCGAATAGGGTTGGGTGTAATCGCATAATGCGGTTTATCCAAAAAATCTGATTTTGTTTCAGTTGACTCTGTGCCATCTGCTAAAGGAATGGATTCCACAGAAATATGAGGAATAGCTTTAGAGTTGACAAATCCATCTGTCATTTCGACAGAATAGTAATCATTGGTGCCTTCCGCGACAGAAAAATCTGTTTCTGAAATTAAAGGCAGTGCACATACTCCTTTTATAGGAAACATGCACAATATCCACAAAAATGCAGTTCGTATCAATTTATGCCCTTTTTTTAGGCTTTTGTGTCTTTGCATATCGCACTCGTCGGTTGAATTAATTATTTTTTAGAAAATGTGCCCATTCTATTGGTTTAGTGGTATAAAAGCAATCATCATCAATGATGCACACAATCCAATTGCAAATTTAAGAAAAATATCTGCGATTTGCGAGTGATACGTTGGAAATGCCACTGCAGGTGTTTTTATATCGTCAATGTTTTTCGATCATAGAAATGGTTGTGTTATTTCTACAGCATCATCAAAATCAATATCAGGATTCCACAAACCACCAATGGTGCTACATTCATTTCTGTATATTCTCCCAATTTGATTTTTGGCAGGTTCGTGAACAGGTTGAAGATGGGGTCGCAAATGTTGCCGACTGCCTCAAACTTTTTCAGATTGTCGTCGCTGAGTTTGTTCTTGTATGGAATTGTTTTCCAATATAATATGACGATGAACAATGAAAACCCAGTGAACAATTTCAACATCCATTTGATGTGGATATTGCTACTCATCCCAATCGCGTTGAGCAGTGCGACGATGATGAGTGATATTACCACTATTTTTATAATTTCGCTTTTATCCATTGTCTTTTGGGGTTATGGATTGTTGGTTATAGAGAATGGGGGAGGAATATATGTTCAGACGTGCGAATATACGTCTGCAACCATTATCCTCTTCTTTCAAACGTCTGTTTGATATGCTGCTCCACATGTTCCAGTCTCACTTCCACTCCGAATTTTTCAGAGATGTGCTCTGCTGTCTTCTGTGCTGAGTAGACTGAACGGTGCTGTCCTCCTGTACAACCGAAACTTACCATCAGACTTGTGAATCCTCGCTCCATATAGCGTGCGACGTGGAAATCTACCAATGCCCAAACAGAATCAAGGAATGTGAGAATCTCACCGTCTTTCTCCAAGAAATCAATCACAGGCTTGTCTCTGCCAGTGAGTTGCTTGTATTCTTCGTATCTGCCTGGGTTGTGCACTGCGCGACAGTCGAAAGCATAGCCTCCTCCGTTGCCTGATTCGTCGGCAGGAATCCCTTTCTTATAAGAAAAACTGAACACTTTGACTACCAATTCCTTATTCTCCATAATGCTTCGTCGCTTCTTTTATGACTTTTATAAGTTCCGGATATTCAGACTCAAATTTGTCGACAACGTTTCCCAATACTTTCAAGGTATCTGGAATCTGTCCGAGGAATGTCTCTTTTCTCTCTTCCAAACCACGGAGCCCGTAGGTGCCAAGCACTTGTACCATGCGGGTCAGGATAAAGAATGAGAGGTTGCCGTAAAATTCGTCGTCTGTGATCTCGATGAATTTCTTTATCGATTTCAAGTAGACGGAGATCATCTGCGTCTTAACGGATTCTGGATATTTCGCTCTTACTTGATAAACAAACGATACCAGATCATACCAGATAGGTCCGCGTCGTCCTCCCTGAAAATCAATATACCATAATCCGCCTGATTTCACCATTACATTGCGAGACTGGAAATCTCTGTACATGAATCCCCATGCGTCTTTTCGGATTTCACTCATCGTCGTCCACATCTTTTCGAAATCATCGTGCAGACGGGATTCTGAGTATTCTATCGGATGCTTCTTTACAAAGTAGGTCTCGAATTTGGCAAAGTCAGCCATCAATCCATCTCTTGAAAATTCTGATTCTGGATAACATTTGGCAAAGTCCACCGTCTTTGCTCCAACAAACTGTATTCTTGCCAAGTCTGACATCACTTTGCAAAGCATTCGGATGCTGGTCTTGGAATATTCGTTTGTCTGACGGAATCTGTCGAGCACTTTATATAATGAGTCGTTGCCGCAGTAGGTCTGCAGATAGATCATCTTATCTTTGGAGACGTGGAATACTTTTGGCACCGATGCACCTGCTCTTTTCAGTTGTCTTGCGAGATATATGAAAGCATTGTTCTCTTCCACTGTTTCTCCTATAGTGGCTACGTATTTGCCAGACTCTCCGTCTACAATGAAATATTGTCTGCCAGATCCAGCCTGTGCGATCGGAGTGATCGTAGAAGGACGATGTCCCTGGAATTTCTTGTAAAGACGGGAGATTGACTGCATGTTTTCCTCATAAATCTCTTCCGGACTTTTCTGCACGACCACTTTCGGCTTTTTCTCAAGTTCGGCTTTCCTTTTCTCGCGTCTTTCTTTTTTCTCTTTGGCACGTTCTTGCTGAGCCAACTGCATTTGCTCCAATACAGCTGAAGAAAGATGCTCGGCAGGGAATCTCTTGCCCTCTTCACTCTGACTCAACGTGTTGTAGATTTGGAGTGTAGCGTTGGCATCGAGAGCCGCATATTTGATCTGCGCATGGTCGAGCGGATTGGCTTCCCAGTTGGAAGTCTGCTGACGTTTTGAGATCTGGAGTTTGAAGATTATAGCGTATATTTTCTGCAGACTTTTGTCTTTGATTCCGAATTTCTCCACGTAGCTCTGTAGCTCCACATAATTCTCGCATTTGAAGTCTGGCATGCGTCTGCGGAGTTGGCGGAAGTCGTCGTGAAGGCTGAGACCGATCTTTGTGATGTTAGGGTTCGCAAAAAGTTCAGCCACTGATTCGGGAATATTCAATAGGTTGAGACGGAACAGATAGCAGCGTTGCTCCGAGCTTATCTGTAAGAGAGCCACTTGGTTGGTCTTGCCTTTTACAAAGACAGGTTTTGTCTCTGTGTCAACACCAAGTACTTTTTGTTTGCTCAAATAGTCGACAGCCTCCTTCACCATGTCGAATTTTGACACGACGATTATGTCGCCGTCGAAAGATGCGTACGGCAACTGCTGGATTTCCTCTTTGGTTATAGATTCAGCAAACTGTCCCATTTGTTGTCAATCTTCTTCTTCGTCGTCTGGTGCTGATATATAAGAATGGAGAGCACCCAAACTGCGGGTAAGACACTGTCCCCAGAACTCGTGGAAGTGATCCACACACTCTTTAAGAGCGGCACACATGATTGCGTTGTCTGCACTCTGGATTCGATGTGTCATATCGACGATGTCCTGATAGATATCGGCGATGTCTTCCGACACATGGACTACAATAGGAGTATCGCTGTATTGCATGTCAACGTGGTCGACGGTCAGAAAATCGTCGTGTGCACCAAGTTTGTCGCTGACAATTTGCACGACAGAGTTGTACATAGCCTCCGTCACTTTACATTCAAGTTCGATATCGTCGTACTCCTCATCGTAAGAAGGAAGGTCGACAGTCGCAGCATATAAGCCAGCCAATGATCCCGCAAGTTTTTTAGCGAAATCCTTAGAAGTGTCGTCGGCAGATTGCTCGATAACACGACAAAAAAGAATCGCTGACTTTATAAAGTTGATAGTCTCTTGATTGTTTATATCCATGGCGTTTTTCAAAAAACTCTGCAAAATTATATAATTCATTACGATTTTCAAAGATTATTTTGATTCTCGGACACATTTCACATTGTCTGTTTTGCGTTTTGCATTTTTCTGTTTATCTTTGCATCGCTTTTCTTGATTTTCGGCAAAAAATCATTGAGGAGTATTATGGGGGATTAGAAAATCTAATCCTGAGTATACTTAAAAAATTATTAAAGAAATGGAAAAATTTCAACTTTCAGGTGAGCTTCGTGCAGATCTAGGCAAGAAGGCTACAAAGGAGACTCGTGCAAACGGTCTTATCCCATGTGTACTTTACGGTGGTAGCGATGTAAAGCACTTTACAGTTAAAGAGGGTGATGTTAGAAAGCTTATCTACTCTCCAAACGTATACATCGTTGAGTTGACTATCGCTGGTAAGACAGTTACAGCTATCTTGAAGGACCTTCAGGTTCACCCAGTTAAGGATAACATTCTTCATATCGACTTCCTTGAGATCTCAACTGAGAAGCCAGTTGTAATCGAAATTCCTATCAAGCTTGAGGGTCTTGCAGAAGGTGTTAAGCTAGGAGGTAAGTTGTCTCAGCAGATGAGAAAGCTTCGTGTTAAGGGTATCTACACTAACTTCCCAGACAGATTGATCGTTAATGTTGAGAACCTAGGTATCGGTAAGTCAATCCAGGTTGGCGCATTGTCATACGAGAATCTTGAGTTGTTGAACAACCCTATCAATGTAGTTGCTACAGTTAAGGCAACTCGTGGTTCAAGAGCTAACGCATAATGAAATATCTGATTGTTGGGCTTGGCAACATCGGAGACGAGTATGCCAACACAAGGCACAACATAGGATTTATGGTATTGGACGCTTTTGCCGAAGCGTCCAATCTTGTTTTTAAGGACGAACGTTATGGCGCTATTGCCGAAGGTCGTGTGAAAAACAAGGAGTTTATCCTGTTGAAGCCTAATACATATATGAACCTTAGCGGAAATGCAGTACGCTATTGGGCAAATAAAGAAAAGATAGATGTTGATCACATCTTCGTCGTTGTGGATGACCTCTCTCTTCCTTTTGGTAAGATACGTATCAAGGGTAGTGGTAGCGCAGGTGGTCACAATGGTCTGAAAAATATCCAGGAGCTTCTTGGCACAGAGAAGTATGCTCGTCTGAAATTCGGTATCGGCAACGATTTCCCTAAAGGCAAGCAGGTAGACTTTGTGCTGGGTGAGTTTAGCGAAGAGGATAAGGCGGCTATGCCAGAAAGAAAAAAGATTGCGGCGGACGCTCTTGTCTCTTTCATGCTTCAAGGACTCGACATCACAATGAACCAATACAACAACAAGTAATGGCAAAAGAGGTTAAGGAGGAGGTACGCATCGATAAGTGGATGTGGGCTGTAAGATTGTTCAAGACGCGAACATTGGCGGCTGAGGCTTGCAAAAAAGGTCATGTCATGATTGGTGGCAACTCCCAGAAAGCGTCGAGAAACGTCCGTGTGGGGGATGTCATCCAGATCAAGCGTGCTCCGATCACATACTCTTTCAAGGTGCTTGCGTTGAGCGAAAACCGTATGGGTGCCAAACTTGTGCCTGAATTTATGGAGAATGTCACTCCACAGGAACAGATAGAAATCCTTGAACTTAGCCGTTATACATCCAACGGACAGCGAGATCGTGGAGCTGGCAGACCTACTAAAAAAGACCGTCGTGACATCAATGAGTATACAGAACCTCAGTTTATCAGCGATGATTGGGACTGGGATTTTGATTTGGACGACGATGATGATCTATATGATTAATGATTAACAATTGATGATTGTATATTATTATGATTGCGGCAAAACAGTTGAGAAATAAAAGTATATCGGAGTATGTGCTGTATATCTGGCAGATTGAAGATATAATTAGAGCTTTTGGCCTGGACATAGAAAAGATAGATCAGAACATAATTTCCCGATATGCTGATGATGTGGATAAAAAGGCGATTAGAGAATGGTACGACAATATGATTTCTGGCATGGTGAATGAGCAGAAACAGTCGTTCGGACATCTTCAGTTCATAATGAATGTTGTCGACGATATGAACGACCTACATATGAAACTGCTTCAGACTCCAGAACAGATCTCATATAATGCGTTGTTTTTCCAGATATTGCCTGTGCTGCAGGAGTTCAGAGCAAAAAATAAGAGTGGGGCAGAGGTCAACGACGTCGACTTGGCTCTAACTGCTCTATATGGCACGACGATGCTGAAGATCTCGGGAAAGGAAGTGTCGAAAGAGACTATGGATGCCATCCAACAGCTTGCAAAATGGCTCAATCTCCTTTCTCAGAAATATAAGGATTGGGAAGAAGATAAGCTGAAATTTGAAGATTGAAGACAGAAAAATGAAAAAATTTAGAAAATCCATAGTCAAAACATTGTTGACATTTTCTTTTTTTGTGACAACATACAGTGTTGCACAAGCAAGGGTTCAAAACAGAATTAATTATTTGCCGGTTGCACAAAGATACGAAGGCAAAAGATCCACTTCATTTGAAGTTTTTCAAGCTTTGGAAGGTGGAGCTCTTGCATCAGAAATATCAGATAAGATATTAAGGATATATGGGGGCAAAACCGTTTTGATATTAGGCGATAATTTTTACGAAGGACAAATAATCAAAATAAAAAAGCCAATGCAATTAGGCATCTACAAATACGAGACAAAGAAAGGCGATATTAAGACAGTTCCTGTAGTACGATAATAGTTTGATGTATGGATATAATGGCATGATAAAGGGTAGCCCATCGGACTACCCTTTGATGTTTTTCGAATTGATAGATATGTCTTCAATTAGTATGTCAGAATCTCCAACCCATCCTCTCTCATCACGAATGTATGTTCCCATTGTGCTGAAGGCAAAAGGTCTGCTGTGCGGACTGTCCATCCATCTTTCTTGTCGAATGTGACGTTGCGGACACCCATGTTGATCATTGGCTCAATCGTGAACACCATTCCTGGCACCAACAGCATACCTGACATCTTTTTGCCGTAGTGGCAAACCTCTGGTTCTGTGTGGAATTTCAATCCCACTCCGTGTCCACACAACTCTCTTACTACAGAATATCCGTTTGCTTTGGCATGCTTCTCGATTGCGTTTCCAAAATCACCGACGAATGTGAACGGTTTGCAGATGCTGATTGCCAAATCCAGACACTCTTTAGCAACGTCGACAAGACGCTTTTTCTCTGGTGTTGTCTCTCCGATGATAAACATACGTGATGCGTCTGCAAAATAACCGTCGAGGATTGTAGTGCAGTCCACATTGACAATATCTCCCTCTTTCAACACTTCCGTCGTGCTTGGAATGCCATGGCAAACGACTTCATTGCGTGATACACATACACTTTTGGGGAATCCTTCGTAATTCAGACAAGCTGGAATTGCACCGTGATCGATTGTATACTGATATACGATGTCGTCAATCTCCTGTGTTGTCATGCCTGGACGAATGGCTGCCGCTACTGCATCAAGCACTCCCGTATTTACGACTCCACTTCTGCGGATTCCTTCAATCTGCTCCTCATTAAGAACTAACTCGTTCTTTGGAACTAAGAATCCACGGTTCTGGAAGTTCAAGATCTTACGGTCGAACTCTGTTGGTTCAACACCTTTCGGAACTTTCCAGTTTATTTTCTTTTTACCGAAAATCATCTTTTTTTGTTATTGTTTCATAAAATTGAGAGACGCGTGACAACGCGTCTCTGCAATTGGATTGTTTATATTATAGCTCCAAATCTCCGTTGAACACCTCAAACCAAGGAAGTCCTTGCTTGTTGAGCTGCTCCATAAATGGATCTGGATCAAACTCTTCTACATTCCAAACTCCAGCTTTCTTCCATTTGCCTGTCAAGAACATCATACCTCCGATCATCGCTGGAACTCCTGTTGTGTAGCTTACACCCTGCATGCCTGTCTCGATATATGCTTCGTGGTGGCTGCAGTTGTTGTATACGTAGTATGTCAACTCTTTGCCATCTTTGCCGATTCCCTTGATACGGCATCCGATTGAAGTCTCTCCCTCGTAGTTCTCTCCCAAATCTTTTGGATTAGGAAGCACAGCCTTCAAAAACTGTAGAGGAACGATTTTGACACCATTGTATTCAACTTCGTCGATTCTTGCCATACCGATGTTCTGAATTACACGCAAGTGAGTAAGATACTCCTGTCCGAATGTCATCCAGAAACGTGCACGTTTGATTGAAGGATAGTTCTTTACCAACGACTCCAACTCTTCGTGGTACATCAAGTATGACTCCTTTGGTCCGATGTTTGGATATGTCAAAGGCTTGTGGATTTCTAGAGCTCCTGTCTCAACCCACTTGCCATCCTGATAGAAACGACCCTTCTGAGTGATCTCACGGATGTTGATCTCAGGGTTGAAGTTTGTGGCGAATGCTTTGTGGTGGTTGCCGGCATTACAGTCTACAATATCAAGATACTGCATCTCTTTGAAGTGATGCTTTGCCGCATATGCAGTGTATACACCAGAAACACCTGGGTCGAAACCGCAACCAAGTATAGCTGTCAGACCTGCGTCTTCAAATCTTTTCTTGTAAGCCCACTGCCAGCTGTATTCGAAATGAGCCTCGTCTTTTGGCTCGTAGTTGGCTGTGTCGAGATAGTTGACTCCGCATATCAAGCAAGCGTCCATGATAGCCAAATCTTGGTATGGAAGAGCAACGTTGATAACCAATTCAGGATTGTGGCGACGGAATAACGCTACAATCTCATCTACATTGTCAGCATCGACGCTATCCGTCTCAAACTGCACTCCATACTTCGTTTTAAGCGTCTGGGCTAATGCATCGCACTTAGATTTAGTGCGGCTTGCTAGCGTCACACTCTCAAACACTGAAATGTTTTGCGCTACTTTGTGAGCAACAACTGTGCCGACTCCGCCGACACCAATGATGACAACTTTTGACATTATCGTTAACCTTATTTATAAGTTAATACTATCCCACATGCGTGGGGTAACTTGTGCAAAAATATTTCTTTTAGAAGTCTGCTACAAATTAAATGGCAAAATTTTCTGGGTATTTTGCATTGACTCCTCTGTAATACTCCTTGATTGCCGCAATATCTGCTTCCGCATCATCCGTAGGAGTGAACATTTTCTTTATTCCGATCTCTTTTTTCTTGTAGTCGAAATATATAAGAGCGATCTGGATGTTCGCTTTTTTTGCGATATAGTAGAACCCACGTTTCCAGTTTGGATTGGCTTTGCGTGTCCCTTCTGGTGTTATCGCAAGGTGGAAATGGTCTGTGTTGTTGCAGACCTCCACCAACTGGTCCACAGTGGAGATACGTCTGCTTCTGTCGATTGGAATTCCTCCTACGGCTTTGAAGAATATGCCGAATGGAAATATGAACCATTCTTTCTTGATCATAAACTGTTTCTTTTTGCCTCCGATAGCCGGATAAGCAAACAGCCCCACGAAGAAATCCCAGTTGCTTGTGTGTGGAGCTATGCAAAACACACATTTCTCTGGAAGTTCAACCTCTTTATCTATCTTCCATCCGAACAAGTTGAGTACGGACTTCGCTAATTTCTGCTTGATCATATTTAATCAAATCGTTAATTGGTCTGCAAAAATACGTATTTTATTTGACAAACATGGTTTGATGCGGAAGTTTATCTCTAGTATCTTGTAGATGCTGATTATGGTTTGATACGTCTTTTGGGAAAAGGTCTCTATCAAAACATCATTTGACAATGAATTTGGTTTTGCCGATATCGAATCCCATCGACTCTGCAGCTTTATCGGATGTGTCGTAAACTCTAAATTGTTCGTAGGATTCTATTCCTTTTTTCTGGTTTGGATAATATACGGTTTTCAAATTACAATTTTCAAATGCCCCATAACAGATACTCTTCACGTTGTTTGGTATCAAATATTCTTTTTCTGCTTTTTTTGCCGGATATTTAAGCAGGTATGCACCATCTTTTGTGAAAAGAATGCCATTTTCTGACTTTAGCTCTTTGTTCTGTTTGTCGACGATGATGGTTTTCAAATTTGGAGTATAAAAGCATGCGTACATTGAAGTGCATACGTCGTGTGTCCTGTCTACCGTTTTGGAAATGTATAGTTTTTCCAATTTAGGAAGATCTAGCATAGCTATAGTTTTGAATCCCTTGGAAATCACCAGAACTCTTGGGGACGCAGAACTGAAATCGTGTGCGTTATTATATTTTCTAATGTATATATCCTCCACCGTCTCTTTTTTTCCATCTATGAAAACTTCGCTTTTAAGCACAATGCTGTCTTGTTCTTGCTCAAAACCAGCTACATACCATCTGCCTGCATCGTATGCGTAACATACACCGTCTACTTTGGCAATTTTTCTGGGAAATTCAGGGAAACACGCTTTTGCAACAAAAGTGAGCGAAAATAAAAACAATATTGCTAAGAAGAGTTTCTTCATAATTCTGATATTTTAAGTTTGATACAAAAATAGTTTTTTGGATGAAAAGCACAAAATAACTTCTCTAAAAGGTCGAATATAAGAATATTTTATTGTTTTATCGACGAAATCTTTGTTTTTGTCGACAAAATAATCTATTTTTGTTCTGAATTAAACAAAATTGTATGAAGAAGTATAAGGATTTTGTATGTGTTGGATTTGCATTTGCTTTGTCGACAGTGATCTGTGCGGCAAAGAACGATGCGAAAATTCATGTTTCACAGTTAGGCTACACTCCAAATTCAGATAAAAAAGCGATGGTAGTGCCGGATGGGAAAGTGGATTCATTCTATTTGTGCGACGCTGCATCTGGTAAGATCTGCTATAGAGGTAAACTATCTCCGAAAAAATATTGGGATTTGAGTGGAGAAGATTTGCAGTGGGCGGATTTTTCATCTTATGACAAGTCTGGTGAGTATTATTTAAGTGTCGGAGGAAAGAAATCGTACAATTTCACAATTTCTTCAAAAGCGTATGATGATCTGACTTTATGGGCTCACAAGACGTTCTACTTGTGGCGTTGTGGAATCGACTGCACAGAGGAGTTCTCCAATTTCCACGGGCAGAGCTATGCTCATAAGGCTGGTCATCCCGACGTCAACGTGATTGTGCATCCGTCTGCAGAGAGTGCTGGTAGAAAGTCTGGCTCGACGGTGAAGTCGCCAGGAGGTTGGTACGACGCGGGTGATTATGGAAAATACACTATCAATTCAGCGATCGCATTGGAGTCGATGCTCATGAGTGCAGAGGCATTCCCGTCGTTCTATAAGAATTTCGACATGGAGATTCCAGAAAGCACGAATAATACAGTAGACGTGCTGGATGAGGCGATGTATAATCTGGAGTGGATGCTTACTTTGATTGATACTGTCGACGGTTGTGTTGCCCACAAGGTTACGACTAAGAGATTTGTTTCGTTGGTATTGCCGGCAGAAACAAATGAGCAGAGATATATGATCGGAAAAAGCACTGCCACAAACTATAGTTTCGCAGCTATTATGGCGAAGGCCTCGCGTCTCTTCAAGAACAATCCTGATTATCCTGATTTTTCTGCGAAGGCGATGCGTTATGCTAAGCAGGCTTATGAATGGGCGGAGAAGAATCCTGGAATCATTTTCCATAATCCAGATTCGATCTATACTGGTTCATATTGTGCGAGATACCCAGAACAGTTCCGTTTCTGGGCTGATGTGGAGCTTTATCTTGCCACAAAAGATAAAAAGTATATTGATCTGACTGCTATCGACACATTCCAGTATGATGTGCCTACATGGCAGCTCCCTGCGTCATTCGCATTGATGTCTTTGATTGTAGGAGTTGAAAACAGTATGGTAGACGGAAAATTGAAGAAGAAGACGGAATTGCATTTTGATAAGTTGGCCAATTTGCTTTACGACCGTATGGAGAAAGATCCGGGTCGTTTCCCTCTTTCCAAATTTGAGTGGGGAAGCAATGGTGGACTGGCGAATGCAGGAACCATTTTGCTCCTTCAGTATAAAAAGACTGGCGACAAGAAATATTTGAAGGCTGCCCAGGATATCACTACTTATTTGATCGGACGTAATGCGACAGGCTACTGTTTCGTGACTGGTTTTGGACAGAAATCTCCGATGTTCATCCACGACCGTCGAAGCACTGGTGACGGAATAGCCGTGCCGGTGCCAGGATTGCTTGCCGGAGGACCGACTCTAGATGCCATACGTGATTGTGACACCTACGTCTACAACTATGATCATCCGAAGAGCGAATATCCTACTCGCAAATATCCGGCAAGAGCTTACAACGATGAGATTTGCAGCTACTCGACAAATGAGGTCGCAATCAACTGGAGTGCTCCGTTCTTGATGCTTTTGGCTGGAATAAATGAAAATTCAAAATGAGAAATGCTAAATTCAAAATTCGAATATTAATAAGTTAATTTGCTAATATCGTACTTGATGGAAATGTAACCGTCATTAAAATCAAACCGTGGGTGTGAGCCTGCGGTTTTTGAATTCTTACCTCTTTTATCATAAAAAGGCGTAGCCTTTCTCTGTTAACTTTGTGTCTCTGTGGTTTTATTAAATTCTGTGTGCTCGCCTACGGCTCGCACTTTTGGGGAAGGGTTAGGGCGTTCCGCCCTTAACAATCCTCTTTTTGTTGCAGAATGAATTATATAGTCAAAATTAAAAAGCTTCTTAGCTAATGTTAAAGTTGTGTTAAATAACACATATTTGTCTTGCTTGTGATTTGTGTAGATTATCTTTGCGGTAAAATATTACACTGTTAAAAACTTAAAGCCATGCGAAAGTTATTCATAGCAATTGCAACAGCAATGTCGCTTTTGTCGGCATCAGCGGAGGTTACGTATGAGTATGATGAATCTACCAAAACGTTAACGTTTTCCGGAGAGGGAGAAATGGAAGTGTATACCACGGATATTTTTGGAGACACATATATCAATCCAGCGTGGAGTAATTTAAAAGATGAAGTGGAGAATGTAGTCATCAACGAAGGAGTGACAGACATTGGTAAACATGCATTTTTATCGTTCAGCAAATTGAAAAGTGTGAAGATCGCTTCTACTGTAGAGATAATCGATGTCGCGGCATTTGAAGAGTGTAACGCTCTTGCTGAAATCACTTTGCCAAAAGGTTTGAAAGAGTTTGGAGAAGAGGCATTTTTCGGATGTTCTTCTTTGACTTCTATTTCTATTCCAGAGAAAGTGACGTATCTTCCTGATTGTATATTCCAAAGTTGTAGTTCGTTGAAAAACATCGATTTGGGAAATGTGAGAAAGTTCGGAAAGCAAGTTTTCCAATATTGTGGATTTGAGAAGTTTGTGATTCCAGATGGAGTGAAAACACTTTCAGAGAACATGTTCTTCTCATGTCGTAACATGAAGACAATAGATATCCCGGCATGTGTGGATACAATTGAGTCTGGAGCATTCTACTATTGTCAGTTGGATACAATCAATTTCTTAGGCGAAACATTTCCTGTATTGACTGGTTATAATAATTTCACAATTAATAAAGAGGAAGGGGATGTCATTATAAGTATCAATTGTAATGCGTATACTCAGGAAGCGGTAGAAACGATCAAAAGTCATGGAGGATCATATGATACAAAAATCATACCTGCTTGGCCAGATGGTGTTGAAGTCTACTCGACAAGTAATGCTTACGGACCTTTGACAATCACACCAGTCGATTGTGACAAGAATCTTTACAAATTGTCTGTCGATTTATGGACGTCAAGCTATCAGGTCACATGGAAAGGCACTTACGATGTGCCAGAGGAGGATAAGAACAAACCCGAAATCATTGTTGACTTGTCGTCGCCAGCAACAGTGATCGCTCAAATTGATTATGTTCAAGGTGGAGGTCAAAGTATCCCAACAATCAATTTTTCTGTGACAAAGACTGGTATGGGAGACGTTGATGTGGAAGTCGTGGAGAAGACAAACACAAGCCATACATACAAATTGGTCGCTACTCCAAAAGAAGGATATGAGTTCCTTTACTGGGAGACATATAATGAAGGCATTTTGACAGAGGAACAGACAAAAAATCCAGAACTGACATTGACTATCACTGCCACTGAATACGTACAGGCATTCTTTACGCAGTCGTCATATTGTGGTAAAGACGGAGGTGAGAACATCGCTTGGTCTATAAAGAACGACACTTTATATCTGACAGGAAATGGAGAAATGGAGAACTATACTCTATTTGAGGTTGCTCCTTATAGTTGGTCTCTTGACGACTTCCGATATGTAAAGGTTGGGGAAGGTATCACAACCATAGGTGATATGGCCTTTGTTCTCATGAATAATATTGAGGAGATATATTTGCCTTCAACTCTTTCTGAAATTGGAACTTATGCATTCACAGAATGTGATGAGCTGAAAAAAATATATTTTTCAGGAATGACACCTCCGTCATTTGACGATTTGGAAAATGTATTCGCTAAATCTGAAGAAGAAGCGGACAGTGTAACGATTGTTGTCCCTTGTGATGCGGTGAATGCATATAAAGATGTTTTGACAGACATGAAGGTCGTTTGTGAAAATGTAAGTGTTGATGATGTCGACGCTGATGATGTTGTAGTGGTGGCTGCAGATGGTCGTATCTCCGTCAACAGAGATGAATACAAGATCTTTGATTCTCTCGGACGTGATGTGACTTCCTCTAACGGAGTTCTTACATCTGGAGTTTATGTTGTGAAGGTTGAAGGTAAAGCTTATAAGGCAGTTGTGAAATAAACATTTCATTATATTCGTTAAAGATGGGGTGGGCTGTTGCTCATCCCTTTTTTGTTTGATTTTTTCTATCAGTCCTTAATTTTCATCTATGTTAATATCTTTTTTTATGTTTTTTTAACATTCGTTTTTGTAAACAATTGAAAAATTATAAATTCGTTGCGTCTAATACTAATTACAAAGGAGAACATGAAAAAGTTGGCGTCTATTATCACTTTATTGATAGTGTATGCTGTGTCCGCATTCGCTGAAAGAGTGGAATATGCTCATTTTTCCCATTTCTCTACTGATGACGGAATGATGACCAATAAATCGGAGTCTATCACACAGGATGACCGTGGGTTTATTTGGATCGCAACTGATTTTGGCCTCGACCGTTTTGATGGAAGCAATTTCCGTCACTTCTCTAAAGAAAACTATCCTGAAATCCCAAGAGACAATTTTTTATTCGTATCGCATATAGGCAATGGCAAGATTGTCGCTGGTGGTATGAATGGTCTGCTGGTGGAATATGATCCGTCTACAGATAAGGTGACAAACAAGATGCCAGCGGATTTCGACAAGACATATTATAAGATGACTCATGGTGTCACTCTCGACGCAGAGGGCACTATATATGCATTTACTAATGGCGGATTATACATCTATGATAATGAAAAGCAGGAGTTTTCTAATGATCATCCTGCATATAATGCGTTGACGGGAGCATTCATCCGCTCTCTTTATGTGGATAACCAGCATCGTTATTGGACAGGCTTGGGAGATGGTGTCAGTGTCTACGGCAGAAACGGCGGACAACTTATGGAGTATAAGGGAGACCGTGCGGAAATGGTTGTCAACTCTATTATCCAGTTGACAAATGGAGATATTGCGGCTACATCTTTCTCCAACCAATTGTGGATTTTCAATAGTGTTAAGATTAATGAGCGACCACGTGTTTTGACTCTACCTTTCAACAATACAACTCGTATCATTCAGGCAAAAAATGGAAGATGTTGGTTTTCTTCCGATGGCGATGGCCTTTGGTATACAGATAATATTGAGGCAGAGCAGCCTGATTTTGTGAATCTCCGTCCGTATGAGAATAATGGAGAGACAATGAAAAAACTGTATACTGTGATTGAGGATTTCAATGGAGACATATGGGTGTCAACTCAAAACAGCGGTATATGGTGTTATCATACTCAGCAGGTTCGTGGAATTTCGTTCTCGTCAGAACAAGGATTCCCTAATCATGTATGTTCTGATTTTACCGAGGATTTGGATGGAAATCTGATTATAGCTACAGATGGATCTGGTGTTTTCAGGAAGACAGACAACACGTTCAGACAGTATAAATTCGGTTGCAACAATGTTTTGGGAATAGACCGTGATAAAAACGGAAATATGTTGCTTGCCACTTGGGGTGACGGTTTGCAGTCGTTGAATCTCAACACTGGAGTCAGCCAGCTTGTCAAGATGGACGGAGTCGCACCGTACAACAATATTTTCAGCATCTGTCAGATGGAGAACGGAGAAAAATATTGTGGCTCTGCTGGAGATGGCTTGTATGTGATGGATGAGAATGGAAAGTGGCGCAAAAGAATCCTTGCAGACGACTCTTTGGCTAAGATGCCAAACAAGTGGATCTATAAAATTGTAGAGAAGAATGATATACGTTGGATATTGACTACGAACACAATCTGGCGTGTTGAGAAAGGTGTCTACAAGGCTATGATGAAGGATTTGGCGACAATCAAATCTGTATGTCCGCTTTCTTTGATTGATATTGATTGTGATGAGCATAGTAATCTGTATGTCGGCACAAACGAAGGTGTGCTGCGAATAGCTTCCGATGGATCGGAAGTGAAGAAGATCACGGCAATAGACTCATGTGAGTTCAGAGTCGTTTGTTCGGACGGAAAAGGTAAAATATGGTTTGGTGGACTGGGCAAAGTGTTGTGGTATGATCCGATCAACAACACATCAGGTTCATTGCCAGGCTACTACGGAAACATGTCAAAATACCTGTTCTATTCCCGTTCTGGATATCTGTCGAAAGATGGCCATGTCTATATGGGTACGAACACAGGATATCTTTGTTTTGCACCTAATGAAATCAAGGTGACGAAGAATATCAAGTATATGGATTTCTCAACGTTATATATTTCGCAGGAGAAACAGTATACTCTTCATAATGTGAGTGAGTTGACGTTGAAGCATAACCAGACGGATATAGCGATAGATATCGATTTGGTGGATTATTCACAGACTGGAGCAGCAGCGTTGCGTTATCGCCTGAAAGGATTGAACGACGACTGGAAGGAGATGGGCAAGAACCGTAGGATATCTTTCAACTATATACCAGAGGGCGATTATCTGTTGGAGGTTGAGGCTAATTCCCCAACGTCTTTCACATCTGTCCAAAGTCTTACTCTTCCTTTGAAGGTGTTGCCACCGTGGTGGAAGGCGTGGTGGTGCTATCTGCTTGAGGTGATGTTGGTGTTGGCGATAATCTTCGTTGTATATCGCACTAAGATGCGTCAGCAGGAGGCGTTGAAGAATGAGTTGCGTCAGAAGGTCGCTGAGCGTACAGAAGAATTGAATGTGGCATTGAAGGAGAAGGACAGACTTATTTCAGTCATTGCCCATGATCTTAGAAATCCGATGTTTGGAATTGTAGCCTCTTTGGATTCGGTTTTGGCTCAAGAGATGGTGAACATCAAGAAAAGTTCACTCGTTGATATAAGAAATGCAGCGTCGATGTTGCAAGGTGAAATGCAGAAATTGTTGGCGTGGGCACAGTCGAACACAAGCCAGTTTGCGGTGCGTATGTCGGATGTCGATTTGAAACAGTCGGTTGAGAATGAGGTTCGTCTGCTCAACGAATTGCTCGTGGCTAAGAACATAGAAGTGGTCACAAACATCGATTACTCATATTGCGCGAAGGCGGATATCCGTCAGCTTGAGGTGGTGGTGAGAAATCTGCTTAACAATGCGTTGAAGTTTACTAATGAAGGCGGAAGAATCACCGTCGACGGAAATGAACTGCAAAGTGAATTGTTGCTGAAGATTTCTGATAATGGAGTAGGAATGTCGCCAGCTCAGTTGGAGAACCTGCTTTCTTCTGGAAAACATGAGTCGACAGAGGGAACTACAGGAGAAAAGGGCTCTGGACTAGGATTCTCGCTTTGTCAGGAGTATATGAAGCAGATGAATGGAAAAATCAGCGTCGAGAGTAAGGAAGGTGTTGGAACTTCTATAAGTCTGTACTTCAAGAAATCGACAGCTAAAGTGAATAATAAGATCGTTTCTGAGGAGACGACGGAATCTACATACACTCCACAGGAAGACTCAGCGTTGAACGAGAGTGTGATTCTTGTTGTCGACGACGATGAGATGGTTTTGAAGAGCATTGTGTCGATGCTTGAACCGTATGCGACGGTGCTTACCGCAAATGATGGTGCCGCTGCTTTGAATATGTCAAAGAATGAGCAACCGGATGTGATTGTCAGCGACGTGGAAATGCCGATAATGGACGGATTCACATTGAACAAATCGTTGCAGGCATCACCAGAAACGAGCCATATCCCATTGCTGTTTGTCTCTGCACGAACAGAGGATGAGATGCGTCTGGAGGGACTTGGTACAGGAGCTGTGGATTATATCACTAAACCATTCAGCCAGAAAGAGTTGCTTTTGAAACTTCAGAGTATCATCAATGTGAAGCGAAACACTCAAAATAGAATCCTTTCTACTATTGTCGAACCAGATGCGATGGAGAAGACGGAAGAGATGGATCCGTTCTTGAAACGAGTGATAAAGGTGATAGAGGAAAACTATTCCGACTCAGATTTCAGCATTGAGGTGTTGGCTAGAGAATCTGCGGTGAGCCAGTCTACTCTGACGAGAAAAGTAAAGGTTCTGACCGGCAAAACGCCGCTTGAAATCATCACAGACTATCGTTTGAACATGGCTCATTCGTTGTTGACAACAGAGCGTATTTCTGTGGCTGATGTGGCATATAGAGTAGGCTTCTCCGACCCTGCATATTTCACAAGAAAATACAAACAGTTCTTTGGACGAGTACCGTCGCAGAGATAGGAGGAAAATTTAAAATGCTGAATGCAAAATTCAAAATGCATAATTGCGTTGAAGAAACGATATGAAAGAATTAAAATGTCCAAAGTGTGGGAATGTGTTCCAAGTTGATGAGGCTGATTATGCATCTATTGTCAGCCAGGTGAAGAATGCGGAGTTTGATGCAGAGCTGAACCGTCGACTTGCTGAACTTAGCAAAAACCAAAAAGCGGAGCAGGCACTTGTGACAGCCAGAACAGAACAACAATATCAGAGTGTATTAAATAGGAAGGATCTTGACATTAAGGAGAAGGATTCTATAATAGCACAACTACGCAATGAACTCCATATAGCAGAAGAGAAGAAATCAACTGAAATCAAACTTGCTATTGCTGATAAAGAAAAAGAAATTGCCGCATTGCACTCTTCTATTATTGAAGGTGAGAACAAATTGAAAATTGCGGTCATGAATGAGCAGATAAAGGCTCAGGAAAGCATCAAAGATAAGGAAGATGTGATTGCACAGTTGAAACTGAATGTCCAGATGGAAAAACAACAGGCAGCCAACTCTGCTAATTCTATCAAGGAACAGTACGAATACCAACTAAAGATGGCAAAGGAACAGTTGGATTACTATAAAGATATGAAGCTCCGCATGTCTACAAAGATGATAGGCGAGACGCTGGAAATCCATTGCTCCACTCAATTCAACCAGATGATGCGTCCTGTGATGCCTAATGCGTATTTCGAGAAGGACAACGACGCTTCCGGAGGCAGCAAAGGAGATTTCATCTTCCGTGATTTCGCTGATGATGGCACTGAATATGTGTCAATAATGTTTGAAATGAAGAATGAGGCAGACGAGACTGCGTCCAAACATAAGAATGAAGATTTCTTTAAGAAGTTGGATGCCGACCGTAAATCTAAAAGGTGTGAGTTTGCTGTGCTTGTATCTTTGCTTGAGCCAGATAATGAGCTCTACAATGGTGGAATAGTGGATGTGTCATACAAATACGATAAGATGTATGTTATCCGTCCTCAGTTCTTTTTGCCAATTATTTCTCTATTGGTTCAGACATCAAAGAAGAGTCTGGAGTACAAGCAACAATTAGCAATAGCTCAAAGCCAGTCGGTCGACGTCTCAAATTTCGAGAATCAACTTAATGATTTCCGAGATAAATTTGGAAAGAATTATCGTCTTGCAAGTGAAAAATTCAAAACTGCTATAGACGAGATTGACAAATCAATTCTGCATCTTCAGAAGATCAAGGATGCTCTTATAGGTAGTGAAAACAATCTACGTCTTGCCAACGATAAGGCAGAGTCTTTGACTATCAAGAAGTTGACACGCAATAACCCGACAATGAAACAGAAGTTTGACGAGGCACGAAAAGGTAGTGACTATATTGATATAGAAGACGATTGAAATAAAGGAAAGCAAAAATACAAATGTGTTAAGACAGAAAAGTATAAATTTTTGTTTGACACTTGTCTTTTATAAAACGATTTGATAAATTTGGAATTGCGAAAACTAAAACTGACAAATATGAATATGAAGAAATTGTTTTT
The DNA here is from genome assembly GCA_902782665.1 of uncultured Bacteroidales bacterium. Taxonomy (GTDB): domain Bacteria; phylum Bacteroidota; class Bacteroidia; order Bacteroidales; family Paludibacteraceae; genus UBA1723. Next base: position 39,534 of record CACZOA010000109.1, on the reverse strand, counting down.
AGCACTATTTTGTGCGTCCGCGTTGTTCGCAAGTTGCGATGACGATGAGAAAGATGATGATTCAAATGGATCTAATCAGGAAAATCAAAAAAAAGATCCGTTAATGAGTGAAGGCCATGAATATGTAGACCTTGGACTTTCTGTGGGTTGGGCAACTGTGAATCTTGGAGCCACGTCGCCAGAAGGAACAGGAACGGGATATTTTTGGGGTGAGTTGGATTCTATTTCAAGACCTCATGAGTATAGTGGGGCGTATGATGAAGAAAATCCAACTTCTGGAATCAACTATGACATTGCCGGATCTGAGTTTGATATCGCTCATAAGAAGTGGGGTGGGGATTGGCAAATGCCGTCAAAAGAAAATTGGCAGGAACTTGTGGACAACTGTACTTTCACTTGGAAAGAAGTCAACGGTGTGTTTGGCTATGAGGTAAAGTCAAAGAAAAATGACAATACAATCTTCTTGCCTGCGGCTGGTGACAACTCTAATGCTTATTTCTATTATGAAGGCAAACCGTATGGCTCTTATTGGACATCAACGTCTGTTGAGACGGATAGCAATAATTTGTTAGCTTATGAGTTTACATTCACAGAAGGAAGTATGAAATTCTCTGATTCTTATCGTAGGTCAGGAGATCAAAGTATCCGACCTGTGTTAAAGAAATAATCGGATATTAAATCTGAGGTATGAGGGTGTATCAAAATGATACGCCCTCTTTTTTTAGTGAGTTTGTAAAAAAAAATGGTTCGACTTTCGCCGAACCATTTTTATTTCTAATCGTCAGAAGGATTACTTCCAAGCCTCGATGATCTGCATGAAATCAGCTGCCTTAAGAGCTGCACCACCGATCAAACCACCGTCGATATCTGGCTGAGCGAACAACTCAGGAGCGTTGCTACCCTTGCAAGAACCACCGTAAAGGATTGAAGTGTTCTCTGCTGTAGCCTTGTCATACTTAGCTGCGATAGAAGCACGGATAGAAGCGTGTACCTCCTGTGCCTGAGCTGAAGTAGCTGTCAAACCTGTACCGATAGCCCAAACTGGCTCGTATGCGATAACAACCTTTGCGAAATCTGCTGCAGAAAGAGTGTAAACAGCTGCCATCTGACCCTCGATAACTGACTTGAATGTGTTAGCCTCACGCTCTTCCTTAACCTCTCCTACACAGAAGATTGGAGTTAGACCGTTAGCCAAAGCCAAATTAAGCTTCTTGATAAGAAGTGCGTTGTCCTCACCGTGGTACTGACGACGCTCTGAGTGACCAAGAATACAGTACTTAGCACCTGTAGAAGCAACCATGCTTGCAGAAACCTCTCCAGTGAATGCACCCTTCTCGTTTGCTGAACAATCCTCAGCACCTACACCGATAACTGATCCCTTTACAGTCTCAGCAACTGCTGCTACTGAAATGTATGGAGTACAAACTACTACATCACACTTTGGAGTCTTACCTGCCAATGCGTTCTTCAAGTCGTTTGCCAAAGCGATACCCTCCTGAAGAGTTGTATTCATCTTCCAGTTTCCTGCTACGATTTTCTTTCTCATTTTCGTTGATATTTAATTTATGTTTATTCAATATTCAATTCGTATGCAAAGATAATACATTTAGATGATTATCTAAAGCATGTTAAAAATTTTGTATTTGTGCCGACGTGAATTTTTGCGGCTTATCGTTGCTCACTTGTTTCTTCCGTCTCTTTCTTCTTTCTCTTTGTCTTCCAAAACCTGTAAAGAAGTTTCGCTAATTCTATCAAATAGTCATATATGAGTATGGCTATCAGTGGCACACCAAAGAACAGGATGCTTTTAGCAACGTCGTTCCATCCTTCTGAAACTTCTGTGTCTTCAGATACATATTCTTCCAATGGCTTGTCGTAAGTCGGTATCTGATAGCAAGAAAATTTCTCTTCCACAATTCCGTCTTTCATCAGAAACAATTCTGGGTTTGAGCGGACGAATGCGTCTGTGAGTTCTCGGTTGATTTGGAGAAATGGGTATTCTGCCCCGGAAGTTTCGATTATATATTCATCCACTTCTCGACTGTTTGGGTCGGCAGTGGTAAGCATCGCAAAATTATAATTGTTGCTTTTGCAGTATGAATACAATTTATTGAGATGCTTTCTGTAAGTGGTGCTCGCTTGTGTGATGTCGGGGCTCACAAGAATGAATGAATATCCGTTATGCGACATTGCTGCCCGTGTGCTTTCATCCATATCTATTTTATGCGACTCTGCATAATCGAGCACTTTTTTTATTGAATCTCCCTCTTTGCAGACTGTGAGGTCGAGGATAGGGAGAGAAAAATAGCAGTGGATAGCCATAACAACGGAAAATGCGAATCCGTATATTGATATGATCCACTCTGTACGTTTGGTATATAACGCTAAATTATAGTTTCTCCAGTGGAACACAAGTGACGCTAATCCAAGCAACATTATGTTGTGGGCGATTGAACTGCCGAATGTGTGGGCACTGATGGTGCGTGTGATTCCGTCGTAGATGTCCGGACACTGGTGTATTGTGGTGGCGGACGTGATGATCTGTACTGTAAGGAATATTGTCGCCATTATTGATGTCCACTTGATCTTGGCTCCTAATGTCATGCAGACTCCGATGACGAATTGTAGTGAAGATATGGAGATGGAGATTATATACGATAATGGCAGTAATACGTCTAATTTCAAACAGTGCAGAAATCTGTCGCACAAAATGTTTGAACCTACTGGATCAACGATGGATTCGTATCCGGGAATGAGACACAGCAATCCTACAATAAGACGTGACACAAAAACCAATATTTTGCGTAGCGTCGTGTTTCTAAGTTTTTTGATAAGGATTGACAGTTTTTTTCTCATTTGTGAGATCCGATTTTGTTGTATGGCTGTAATGACAGGTCTTATGCCTGTCTGTATGATAATAATGAAGGAGACGGGAGAAATCCCGTCTCCGAATATTTATTTGCCTTCTGCTTCGTCGATTTTGATCAAACCGAAAATGGCATAGTTCACCATGTCCATATAGTTTGCCTCAATACCCTCAGAAATGATGGTCTTACCGTCGTTGCTCTCGATCTGCTTTGTACGGTATATCTTCATCAGGATAAGGTCTGTGTACGACGTTGTACGCATACTTCTCCACGCTTCGTCATAATCGTGGTTTTTAGCGAGCATCAGTGTGCGTGTCTTCTGCATATATTCATCGTATAGGCTAAGAGCTTCATCCACAGTGATGTCATCACCGTCTGCAAAGCCTTTGCTCAACTGGATCATACCCATGATGGCATAGTTGACGATGCCGATCAACTCTGGCTGGATTCCTTCGTCTACACAATGATTCCCCTTCGTCTCCAATGTGCGGATACGATTGGCTTTGATGAAAATCTGATCGGTTATTGAGCATGGACGCATGATTCTCCATGCTGCGCCGTAGTCTTTCAGCTTCTTAGAGTAGACGTCGCGGCAAACCTGAATCGCTTTATCGAATTGAGCTTCTGTATTTGCCATGGTTAAACAGTCTTGACATTGTATCTGCATCTCACTTTGCCTTTAAGCATAGCACTTATTTTGCTGCGGTTCATCTGACGGCGGATCGGAGATATTCTGTCGATGAACACTTTGCCCTGCAAATGGTCGTACTCGTGCTGTATGACGCGTGCGAAGAAGTTTTCATACTCTTCGTCGTGCCATTCGAAATTCTCGTCCTGATATTTGATGCGGATTTTCTTTGAACGCTTAACTGGCTCTGAGATGCCAGGCAAACTCAAACATCCCTCTTCTCCCTTCTCTTCCTCCTCACTGTAGAAAGTGATCTCTGGGTTGATGAATGTCTTCTTGAAATCCTTGTATATAGGATTCTCTTCAGCCAAACATGTCAAATCGACGATGAAAAGTTTGATCGACAAGTTTACCTGTGGAGCTGCCAATCCAACTCCCTCAGCGTTTGTCAATGTCTTATACATATCTTCGATCACCGTAGATAGATTAGGGTAATCTGGAGTGATTTCTGAAGCGACTTTTTTAAGTACGGGCAGACCGTACACCGTGATAGGATATATCATTTTGTTTTATCTTTTTTATAGGAATTTCATTCTCTGACTTTCAAGATAGGATTGTAGAATGATCACTGCACTGACTTTGTCGACCAGCTTTTTGTTTTCACGACGTTCTTTCTTTTTCACTCCGCTTTCCAAAATAGCTCGGTTGGCAAGAACAGATGTGAATCTTTCGTCGTGGAATTCAATAGGCATATCTGGAAACTTCTTTTTGAATCCTTTCACGAAAGGTTCAATATATTTCATTGATGCGGATGCCTCTCCGTTCATGTTTTGAGGCTTGCCGATAATGACTTTGTCGACGGTCTCTTTTGCAAAATAGTCTGTCAAAAACTGGAATATTTCGTTTGGAGAAACGGTGTCTAATCCATTAGCGATAATCTGCTCTGGATCTGTGGCTGCGATGCCAATTCGTTTCTGACCATAGTCAATTGCGAGTATTCTTCCCATCCTATACAATTCTTACGACAAAAGTAATATTTTATTGTTAAATATGAATTACGAATTGATAAACTCCACCTCTTTGAACGCAAACTTCATGAATTTTCCGTTGTCGCTCTCCATAATAAGTCTTCCTTCAGGTGCGACGTCTATAATTTTAGCTTTGAAGATGGTGTCTGTGGTAGGAAGTTTGTAATCTGCCATTTGATTGAATCGGTAGAGACGGGCTATATATTCATCTCTTAATCCTTCAAGATTTCCGTTTGCAAGCATGGCATATCGGCGGAGTAGGGAATTGCAAAGCAGATTTAGTTCTGTTGGCAAGTCGTAAGTCTTGTTTGTGATGTTTGTGAGAGAAATTGGGTTGGGCGCATCACTCAAGAACTTTTCTTGGTTGATGTTCAATCCGATGCCGACGATGGAACTGTCGATCGTATGTCCGATGATGGTATTCTCAATCAGTATTCCGCAGATTTTTTTGTTGCCGACGTAAATGTCATTTGGCCATTTTATACAAACATCTGTGATTTTTTTGTCTACAAGGTAATCTGTGATTCCAAGAGACACCGCGATTGATATGAAGAAATGGTCTACTATGGATAGAAACTCAGGTCGGAGAAGAAGACTCATTGTGATATTCTTTTTTGGCTCCGACTCCCAATGGTTGCCGGGCTGACCTTTGCCTGCAGTTTGTTCAATGGCTCTCACTACAGTGCCTTCCTCTATGTCTGGCACCATTCGTAGTAAATCAGCAAGAGTATTGTTGGTGCTGCTTAGACTTTCTTTTTCTATTAAATGAATCTGCACAACTTTTAAAATTAGGAATTAGAAATGCGAAATGCAAAATTTATTTTAATTTTTTTATTTAGCATTTAGCATTTAGCATTTAGCATTAAAAAAGGAGACGTTGCCGTCTCCTTTTTTGTTATTGACGAATCAAAGTGAAGTGACCGGTGTAGGTCTTCTTAATTTCTTTGATTTCGATCTCATACCAGTAGTCTGTTGACGGCATTTGAACACCATTGTATGTTCCATCCCAATCCATATTTGAGTCGCCAGCCTTGTAGTCTGCAAGCTTCTTACCCCAGCGGTCATAAATCCTGATGTTGGCGTCAGGATATGCATCTCTTAGAATAGGAATGCTGAATGCGTCGTTGATTCCGTCATCGTTAGGAGAGATGTGGATAGGGAAATCAAAGCCAGGAGCATTGGTTACGAAAATGGTGTCGATGATACAACCTGCGGCATCTATGACTTTGATGCTGTGTGTTCCGTATTCCAAACTGTCTTTCACTGGTTCCATGATGTTTCCGTCTTGTTTGTCATCAACGATGTATTGGAATGGAGGTGTTCCTATATTCGATTCCAATACGATCTCCACAGTACGGAATGACAAAGAGTCGATTCTGTCGAATTTAGGAGCATGTCTCACTTCAAACGTTGTTTCTGCAGTCTGTGTACAAGCACCTCTCTTCATCTCCACTGAATATGTGGCGTAACCTGATTTTGAAACCACATTGACTGAAGGGCCTGTCAAAGTCACACCTTCTCCCAATTGGTCTGCTGAACTCCATACATATTCTGTTGCTTTGAACGGAGATGCATCCAATGTCGCTGTATGGCCTTCACATACGAACTCAGGTGCGGTGATCTCTCCTTCGATAGCTTTGTCGATAGTGAATTCTGGATAATATTTTTTCTCTGCACAGATTCCACCGTTCGACGCTACTAATGTCAAAGCTTTTCTAGTTGACAATCCATTTCCTGAGAATACAGCCTCCACATCAGCTCCGCTTTTTGATCCACTCTTCAAACATTCGTCGGCTTCCCAAGTCAACATTATTTCAGATGCTGGCTCTGCTTTTGTGATTTGGATGAATCCTGTCTCTCCTTCACATAAGCGTACATTGCGATCCCAGTCTACATTGTATGCCGGATGAACAGTGATTTCTGATGTCTCAGATTTATCTTGATTGTCGACACTGTATTTGTATACAATCTGGTATTTTGCTGATTTGTCTGGAGAAATCTCTGCAAATAGGTAATCATCCTTCTTTGCCATTTTGATCTCTTTCTCTTTTCCGTCGATTGTCTCCACAACCTTGAATGTGAACTTGTCTGGGTGAAGAATCGTACCTGTTCCTGTAGTGTCGATTTGGAATCCTACACCTTCTTCGTCAACACACATGTCTTTAGTCTGCTTTCCTGTGCCATCAACCAGAACTGATTTGATTGACAAAAGAGCATCTACTTTTAGTGTGATATTCAAAGTTGTTCCGCAGAATTCTGTATCTGAACCCTTATCTCCGTTAGCAATCACAACTTTGTATTCGTGGTCTTTATCCACATTGGATACGCTTAGTGTCTCACCTTTGTTTATCTCATTTCCGTCTTCATTCCAGACAATCTTTTTGCTTAATTTTGTCATATCTATGCCTATAGATTGGACAATTGGAATGGTGATTTCCTTTGTCGTTGTTCTGACTGCCTCGTATATGCCATCTTTGGCGAAACGAGATTCGTCGATTTTAACTTTTGGCTTTGATATGAAACGTCCTCCCATTGCAATCTTGTCGTGGTAAACGCATCCGGAAGATGTTACGATATAGCTATAAACTCCATTGTCGGCAGGTGTCGTTGATGGAATATATAGTGTCTCTGTGGTATATTCAGGAAGAGTGACTCCATCTTTTTGCCATTCTATCGTGTATTTTTTTGAATCGAATGCAAATGGTGTTTTGTCCTGTTTGTTAATAATGTTGATTGTAAGAGGCGTGCCTTCGCATACTGCCCAGTTAGTTGGACTTCCGGTAATATTCAAAGACTTGTCTTTTACCTCAAACTTGAATGATGTCTTACAAGTATTGGTATAAGTGACTTCATACAATCCTGCTTTTATGTTAAACTTACCTTCTCCGTTGCTGAATGTGCCTGTTTTGACATCTCCAGTTTCTAGGTTTTCGTAAGTGAACTCGTCTTCTGTCTGCTTGACATTGAATGCAACCTCTACCTTGCTGTTACATCCGTCGAATTCAACTATACCGTTCTTCGACAATGTGTATGTTCCTTGACCACTGTTGGTGTTATACTGCTCGTCGAACTTGATTGTTCCGTCAACACCTGGATCATCAACTGTGACAATGTGAGCATCTGCTGGCTTTTTGCCTTTACATGCACCCATAGAGACTTCAAGGTTGACTGTGATTTTGTCTCCCTTCTTTACCAATCCTTCTTCAGATGTGTTCAATGTCTCCATCTGTCCAGTGACACCTGTTGGCGATATGTTCCAAGAGTAGCTAGGAGTGTCATTCGCATCCATGTTTTTAGTCGTCAATACTGCTTTCAAATCAACTCCGACTCCAGGACATGTTGTGTTGTCTCCCGTAATCGCAACTTCCAATTCGTTGACAGTGACATATACATCCTCAAATTTTGAACTACATGTTTCAATATCGCCGTTGTTTGATAACTCAAACCATGCTCTACACTCGTATTGACCATGTTCTGTCGCGATTGAACCTTTTGGATTGGTTCCGTTTGCACTCAAATACTCAAGCTCGTACTGTTGGTTCGAAATTCTGTTTGAAATTGAATACAGATCTTTCAAATCAACTTCTCCTCCCAAACAGATAGGATCTGGAGTCTTTGTTTTCAAAATAGGTTTTGAATATATTGTTACTAGCAATTCAGCTGCCGGACTCTGTCCTCCTCCAGGACCTGTATATCTCTGGACAACCCAATATTTGAAATCTTTTTCTGTCTCTGTGGTTGCATCGTATGACAGATTTTCCAGACTCAAGTCGATATTTATGAATTCTTCTGCCAAAGGATTTGCTTTCGGATCTTCCTTATACCATATAAGCTGATAGTCAGATGCCGCGAAACCTCCCTTTGTGCTGATTGTCGCAGTCAATGGGAATGGACTCTTTAACTTCTCTGATTCCTGACACAATGTGATCGCCTTCACCTCTGGTGCAGGGAATGAAGAGATGATCACCGTCACCTCCTTAAGCTCACTCTCACAACCAGTTGATTGGTTGACTTGTGAAACATAATATGTCACTTTTCTTTCTCCAGTCTCGTTTGCTACATATTCAGGTGCTGGCTCAGAATTTAATGGTTTTTTATCTGAGTCGTACCATTTTAATGAATGACCAGGCTCTACTTTGATAGCTGTGCCGTCTTGGTCAAGTAGAGATTTGTATGATTGGTTTTTATCACCTTCTGCTTTCAAATACTGAACTGTGTAGTTCGTCTCTGATCCTGGAACGTCTGTCTTGTATGTTGTGATAGTGACTGTCTGGATCTTTCCTGGGCAGACTGTGCTTGCATAACTATTATTTTGTGCGTCGGCATTTGTATATTCTGCCTGCACATAGTAAGTCGCCTCGCCTTTCTCATCTGTCGATGGAGTCAATGTGGCTACAGCGTCTGACATATCAGATTTCTTCGACCATTTGGCAGTTGTGAAATCACCATCGTTTTTAGCTGAGAATGTCAATTCTTCAGCTTGATCATTGATACAATAATCTAATTTGTTTTTCGACAAATCAAGTGTCGCAACCTCGTGCACAGTGATAGTCAAAGTGGCTTTCTCACTTTCTGCGTCAGTTTTTGTGTTTGTCTGGCTGACATAGAAATTGTATTTTCCTGCTGCAGTAGCTTTGAAAGACGGTGCTGTCTGACTACCTGTTCCCTTAGCTGCTGATGGATCATCATACCAGTTGAGTGTGTGGTCTGAGTCTTTTGGCTTTACGTATTCCGACAAGTCTGGAATCTCATTGTCTATACACAACGACTCGTTAGTGACTTCTGGTACAGGAGCGTCGTTGATGACAATCACTACCTTGACACGCTCGCTTGTACATCCAGTTTCTGTATTGTATTGCTCAGCCCAAACTTCAATAGTTTTTGCTTCATCCAATGTGATGCTTGTGTTTGTCATTTCCGACGTTGCTGTTTCTGTCTCATACCAGCGGATTTCGCAGTATGGGTCGACGTCGTTTTTTGCTGCAGACAGGTTGTATTTGACAGACGGGTCTTTTAGTAGAGAAATGTTTTCCTTTACGTCTGGTTTGCCTGTTTTGTTGACAGAGATAGTCAGTGTGTGCTCTTCTCCCTCACAACCTGTTTCATCGTCGGTTACTGTATATTTGTATGTGTACTCTTTGGTTCCAGTTCCTGTTGGTCCTGTCAAAGTTGTGACATCTTTAGGCTCATCAATCCAATTGATCTTTTTGCCTGCGATCTCAAATGTAGGCTCTGCCGCCAACTCACCTTCACAGAATTCAATCCATTCGAGAGTGTCGATAGGTACAGGGTGGGCGATTACCTTGATAGAATCGTAATTGTAACAGCCGACTTTTTCATGGTCGTGAACCTTCACATAGTAAATCTTATCGACATCTTTTTCGATATCTGACGCTCCTGCCACAGTGGCCCAATCAGTCGTTAGTTTAAGAGTTGTTGCACTACCAGACTCATCCTCTTCTATAACATTAGCAGTAGGATCAGAAATAGGATTCTTGTCGAACCAATGAATGTCGAATTTGGCGTTTGGATCTGTTTGACCTTCCAACGGTTCAATATCCAAAACCAATTCACTGGTTTCCTTACAAAGCTCAACAGCATTCTTATATGGAGAAGAAGCGTCGTCTAAAAGATTTTCGCTTGCTGTGATCTTCAATGCTTTAGGATTGTTGCATGGAGGACAATAACGTTTTACTGTTAATGGAATTCGACCACAATCGTATTCAGTCATTTTGCCGAAAGCAAAATTATGCAAAAGCATTCCAGATCCAGCCGCTTTGTTTACAATGTTTCCGATAGCTGAAATGCCGAAGCCTTCAGTGTCTGGTACGGGTGTTATATAAGCAGTTTTATTGTTGGCATCACTTAATGACGGATTTCCATTATCGCCTAAGTATAAAGAGCAATTATCATTTTTGTATTCGCATGAAATCATATATTCAGCACCTCTTCCTGCTGTAGCTGGAAGTACAATGTTAAGTTTCACAATGCACTCTTTTGTTTCTCCTGCGGCAATAGGGAAAGTTTGTTTAACTCCTTTTTGAAATAGTGGACCCATTATATAGTTTCCATATTCTTCAGTTCCTGCTTTGTAAATAACAGGTGTGATTTCTACTTCATGATCAGTATTCTCTGTATTTGTTACGAATACAGAGAAACTTATGATTTCAGCACTTGACTTAACATTAACCAATTGTCCATAGCCAGCATCCCATTGTGCAGTATATGCAGTTGTGGTTGTTGGCAATGTCTTTGGTAACAATGTCGTATTTAATCTAGTGACATCCTCGATCCAAACATGGTAAAGAGTATCCTTTGATGGCTTATTTTTGTTATCTTCTATTCCAACTCCAAGGTCATGGTTGATTTGACTTCCGGTGACGGTAAAACTTATTTCACCTCCATTTCCTGTTGTCTCGTATACTTTTGTTGTTGTTCCATCATCCAATGTTACTGTAAGTGTATCCTTGTCTGCTGGATCTGGTGTGGCAAATACAGCAAATTGCACATTGTCTGTTGCATTGTAAAAAGAATTGACAGTTGCCTGGAAATTCATTTCTTCTGTTGTAGGATTAAATGGAGAGTCCTCAGGTGTACATACCTGATTGATGATGGTATCAATAGGCATGTCCATCTCTATGACAGTAATCTCTATTGAATCTGGTGCACACGCATCACAAGGAATGTTATCTCCTACGTAGTAAGCGATTACTTTATATTTACCAGCTTCAGTAATTTCAATTTCATCTTTGTTGTAAATGTCAGTAAGGTATGAACTGTCATAAATATAATTTCCACTTGCTCCTTTTTTTATTTTTGATGTGTTAAGTTTATTCCCATTATGATACCATTCGATATAGTATCTGTCCTCTTTTTGCATTGGAATAGTGAATCCAGAGTTAAGAATTATTGTTTCTCCTGGACATTTTTTGACGTCAGTCATGTATACAGTAGGGCAAGCGTCCTGAATGTCACACGGAATAGTTTCTATCTTAGTTAGGCACTGATGAAGATCGCAACCTTGTCCTACACCTAATTGTCCATCACTGTTGATTCCCCATCCAAAATATTCATCTTTGTCGTTTACCATAAAGTCAAAGTTATCACCTCTGGATATGGCAACCGCATCTTTTACAGTGTCTCCTCTAACATCGCATGTTCCTGGTTTGCAATAAAAAGCGAAAATAGGATTTGCCTCTGTTGTTGTAGATTTGGCAAGAGGGTCTGGTGCAACGCCTCCGTTTGTGCCATCATTTGCTCCCCAATACAATAAATACCCTTCTTTTGTGACAGCCGCACCATGTCCACGTCCTCCAATTACTTGAGTTACATCGGTTAAAAATGATTCTCCTGAAATTTTAGAATAGTCACCAGCATTGACTTTTCTTGCTTTAAGTGATGTCCCTTTTTGACCGGAACAACCTCCCCATGAATCACCCCAGCCCCAAACAAATCCGTCTCCTGTGACTGCGAATCCGCATTGGTCTCCTGCGGCAGACATTTTAATGTTGGTTAGTGGGGTTCCATCGTCTTTTTGCACTTTTGTGGCGTAATTTTCATTGATGTTTTTATTGTTACTACTACCATTCCATGTTCCTAATGCCCATAACTCTCCGTCCGATGTCCTCATATAAACGTTCTCGTCTCCTCCAGAAATATGAGTTACATTTTCAATAGGATCTCCATTTTCGTCTCTGACATATACCGGTGCTTTTAATTCATCTTTACTTGTCACTCCTATTGGCAAATCTCCTCCTGGCCATTCAGGAACGCCCCACATTACACATCGGTTGTCTTCTGTTATGGCAAAACCTGATGATGTACTGCCTGCAATCCATTTGACGCCTCCAAGGTAGTCTCCTCCTGGTGTTCCATCTTCATTGTATCCTTTGGTGACTTGCCCTTTTAATACAGGTTTAGGAACACTTAGTGAAGAAGCGGTCGTTAAACTTCCTTGGCCACAAGCAAAAGAAGAATTGTCTCCCCATGCATATACTAGTTTGTGACATGATAATGCAAGATGAAAGGCTCCTGATCCTGCAGTTACTTGACTGAATGTCAAATTATTTGTTTCAACTCTTCCTGGCAAGAACATGTGGTTGCTATCATAGTTTGGATCTGTACTAGGTACACCAAGACATTCACCACTGGATTGCATGTTCTTTCCCCATGCATAGATGTATCCTTGTGAACAGATGATCAAACCATTGTCATTGCCACCAGAGATAGTCATACTCTGTGAGAAAACATTTCCCACAGCAGAGGCGATTATTAAGAGTGCTATAAATAATTTTTTCATATTGTTGTATTTCCCTATCATAAACTATGTGATGTATGTCCTAAAATTTGACAAAAGTAAGAACAAAAAATGGAGTTGTCAAAATTTTGGGGGACAAACTGTAATTTCGTCTAGCGAAAATATGGTTATGTGGTTAATCCTTTTTTAATAAAGAAGACGGGATTTTTTTCCCGTCTTCAATATTTTTATTATGTAGTTTGCTTGTTTATTCAGCGAGATATAGGTCATCAATCAATCTCTTGTAGTCGTCTATATCACTGCGGAAGTTATGGCTGCTCAAACCGTCAAGGAATTCGTCGATGTCATAGACGTCGCTTCTTCCATTTGCATATAATTTGATATCGCTTTTTCTGCTGTGTGTCACAATCTCCCAACGTCCTGTCTCAACACTGTATACAGGAAAACCGTCTGCATATTCGTAAAACCAATATTTGTATGTGCCGTCCCTATAGAAGTCATAGCAAACAAAATAGTTGTAGTGTGCCGACTCTTCTATTCTCGACCATGTCTTGCCTTCAAATGTGTCGTACGCATTATCTCCGTCGTAGTCTGAGTCATAACCGTCGCATGAAATAGACAATATTGATAGTAGTGCGACAATTGTTGCGTTTAACAATGCTTTCATATTATTATTTTTTTCGTTTGACATAAATAGTTTGACTTGTGGCCAATAATAGGCTATGGTCTCACCAAAATCCTTTTATGTATACAAATATAGTCTGTGTTTTTATAAAATCTAAATGTTTTGATATTTTTTATTGCCTAAAATCTTAATAAAACTAAAAATAACAGACCAAGGTTGGATATAATTCATAATTCGTAATTAATAATTCATAATTGTGGGGATACTCCACACATCTGGTTGTTCTCCCTCTCGTGGAGACGCACGGATGTGCGTGTTATGATAATTTGTAATTCGAAATGCATAATGCGTAATTGTGGGGATAATCCAACGATGACATTGGACCGTAGGGACGATCCCTTGCGGTCGCCCAGATCTGGAGGTGATAGTGGAGACGCTACAATACGATGTTTCTACGGATGATCATTCACTAATAACCGTCGTTAGACATTAAATATTAGTAATGGTATGTTGGTATAAAAAAAGAGATTGTTCGTAAGAACAATCTCTCTTTCTGGGTGGGTGAAGGGGATCGAACCCTCGACCCTCAGGACCACAATCTGATACTCTAACCAACTGAGCTACACCCACCATTTGCTGAATTGCGAGTGCAAAAGTAGTGACTTTTTTTTATTCCGCAAGCGATTTTATGATTTTTTTTAGTTTTGGTGCGATTTTTTTTGAATAAAGATCTTTTGAGATGTGTTTGATTCCTGTTTTGTCTGGTCTACTGCTTATTCAACGATATCGTTGTTGCTTGTCATCTCCTCACTTTTGTTTTTTTTATCTTTTTTCAATACTTCTTTAAAATCACTCCATTCATTGTCTGTCAGAATTGTGATGTATTTCTTTTCTGGCAAACTTTTGACTTTTGCTTCTGATTTGTCTACTCTGTCTTGTGTCGCAGGATGATCAGAGAAAAAATCGATATGGTCTAAGAATGTGTCTGTAAGCATTTTCTTCATGAACGAGGCAAATCCGGATGGGTCAATGTCTGCATTGTACAGATATTCGACAGATAATTCGTCAGCTTCGTTTTCAAAGTCACGGCTCATATGATTGGTCGTGATTGATGTGGCGATGGAAGAAAAATCACCTAATAAGGCAGAAAAAACAATGCTTATTCCCACATTTGTTTTTATGGAGCGAACCACATGTCTTTTCTCAATATGCCCGATTTCGTGTCCAAGCACGGCCAAAAGTTCGTTTTCTGTATCACATTCATCAATCAGACTTGTATAGACTGCCAAGTTACGTCCAGCGTAAGCGAAAGCATTCACTTCTCTTGATTCAACAAGATAGACGTTGATGGAATCCATCCCGTTTTTTTCTATCAGGTGATTTACCATTTTTTTCAATGGTGTAGTCTTTTTTTCATCTGTTATCATGTGTGGCTTGACTGACGACTCGTACACCAATTCCTCAAAAAGGTTTTCCAACGAATAGTTAGGGATTTCTACACGGCTTGTTATGTTGATTCCTACAATTGCGACAAATAGTACTCCTAAAACGGCTGTGCTGTTTATTATATGACCAGCAATCTGTTTTCTGGCTTTCTCTTCGTATTTAATAAAGACAGGATCTACGTCGACCCATGAATCTGACCATTTGTCCCAATCTTTTTTTAGACATACTATATGTGTCAGTGGAGAGATGACAGGTATGTTTATCTCTTTGTCTTTTTTGACTTTTAAACAACATATAATTGAAGATAGCAGTTCCAGTACGTTTAGTAAACAGGCAATCACTAAATATGCTATTGTCCAATTGTTTATTTCCATTTCTCCCCATAAGATTTGCCAGACGACATACCAGGTGAAACTGTTTATGAAAAACAGAGGAATTTGAGAAAACAATGAGTTTAATGCATGCCATCTTATTACATACGAACTTTTTCTATGTGAAAAATAGAAATATAAGTTTGCTATCAAATTGATGACAGGGATAGGCATGGTCGTTACAAAAACGGCCAAAGACATTAAATAACTGTTGGTTATTATCTCTTTTTCGTCTTCTTTTAATTCGTATTTCATATGTTGTGAATGATTAAATAGGTCCATAAAGAGACAAGGGACAGACACAGAATGATTATTCCTGTTCCTTTAGAGAAAAAATCTTCTGTCCTTGTGAATAAAATATATGATTCTTTGGGCATTATGGCTAATGCAATTGGTGTGATAACTAAAGCAGGGACAACAATCAATACTAAAGGATTCAACTGGATGGCTGAAAACAAATCGCCGTGACAGAATGCTATGACTGCTCGAGTTAGCCCGCATCCCGGACATGGTATCCCAAGAAATCTATTGATTAAGCATATTGTTATTCCGTCTTGTCCGCTAGTAAGCATGTTATATCCTATCCATATGTAGGAAACAAAAAGTATTCCTCCAATAAACCATATAAAATTATTTTGGTTCTTGAAGGAATACATATTTTTCAAACTAGAATTTTAGATTGACTCCAATTCTATTAGTCAGCACTGTTTGTTTCGTTGTTCTCTACGTTAGTCTCTTGAATCTCCGCAACAGGTTGCTCTGTCGCTGGTTGGTAAGACTGAACAGATGGCTGAACAGGTGACTGAACAGACTTCTTAGGGACAACTCTGTTTATTATACTGATAAGTTTGTTTGTGTTGTATTCCTTTGTAGCACCCATGATGATGAACAAATCGATGATTGCCCAAATACCAAAACCTCCACAAGTGATCAATTTAAGGATTCCTTTTCCTGTTTGACCTAAATAGAAACGGTCGATGCCGAGTCCACCTCCAAGAAAAGATATGATAAGTGATGTCGTAGGTTTCTTGAACTCTGTGCCTAAAACAAGAGTCGCTGATTCTTCAGGCACTGATTCTAGCTTGCTTTGAATCTTTTGAATGTCTGATTCGTTGAAATTTCCTGCGTTCAACAACATGAACTGCTCGATTTTATTTCTCTCCATGATAGTTTGTATTATTTTGTTGTTTTGCTAAATCGACATTTGTTAAAAATATATGGCCCGAACACGAATGTTGAAAGTTGGAGTTCTGTATTTCGTGATTGTTTTTCTCGCTATGTGAGTGTGAAACCATTGTCTTAGTAACGATACAAATTTATATAAAAACTTTGGTATCGTTAACTAAACTTGTTTATAATTTTGAAGTTTTAATTTTATTTAAGATTTGAACGATATATTTGCCATGGTTATATGAATTAAATTGGCCAAATCGCTTTGCAAGTAGCACAATTTTTATATTTTTGTGGAAAATTAGTTTTAAGTAAAAATAAAGATAATGTTAAGGCGAATTTTATCAATCGCAGGTCGCCCAGGCCTATTCAAGTTGGCGTCACAGGGCAAAAACATGCTTATCGTTGAGGAGTTGGCTTCGGGAAAGAAGACTCCTGCTTATGCTACAGAAAAGATTATTTCTCTCAATGATATAGCAATCTATACAGACGAAGGTGAAGTCTCTTTGGCTTCTGTGTTTGACTCAATCAAGAAGAAGGAAAATGGTGCAGCCACTTCTGTAAAGCCATCTAACGATGCTGATCAGATGCGTGCTTACTTCGAAGAGGTGTTGCCAAACTTTGATCGTACTCGTGTCCACGTGAGCGATATCAAGAAGGTTTTGGTTTGGTATAACCTTCTAGTGGGAGCTAATATGACTGACTTCGTTAAGGAAGAGAAGGCTGAGGCTTAATATCGGATTAATATGATATTTGAGAGACGTCGTGACACGGCGTCTCTTTTTTTGTTATTGATATTCGTAGAGACGTCATGTCATGGCGTCTCTTTTGTCATTAATGTGTGAGACACCGTAATACGACGTCTTTACAAAAAATAAAGACGGGAGGATTCCCCCCGTCTTTACCAATTATTATTGTTTTTCGTTTTTATGCGTCGATTGTTGCGTATGTCGCATTCTCTTCGATGAATTCACGTCGTGGAGCCACGTCGTCTCCCATCAACATGGAGAATGTGTAGTCTGCTGTTGAGAAATCTTCCAATGTTACTCTCTTCATTGTACGCTTCTCTGGATCCATTGTCGTGTCGCGAAGCTGTTTCTCACTCATCTCTCCAAGTCCCTTATAACGCTGGATTGTGATTCCGCTTTCGCTTCCGTTTCCATATTTGGCGATAAATTCATCTCTCTCTTTGTCGTTCCAGCAGTACTCTTCAACCTTGCCCTTGCAGCAACGGTAGAGTGGTGCCATCGCAATGTAGACGTATCCTTTCTCGATCAATTCACGCATGTGACGGAAGAAGAATGTCAAAACCAATGTGTCGATATGGCTACCGTCGACATCGGCATCGGTCATGATGATGACTTTGTGGTAACGAAGCTTTGACAAGTTTAGTGCCTTTGGATCTTCGTCAGTACCGATTGTCACACCAAGTGCCTGATAGATATTTCTGATTTCCTGGCTTTCCAACACTTTGTGTGGCATAGCTTTCTCTACGTTCAAAATCTTACCTCTCAATGGTAGGATGGCCTGGAAGTGACGGTCACGTCCCTGTTTTGCAGTACCACCTGCGGAATCTCCCTCGACAAGGAACAACTCACATTTTGCAGGGTCTTTGTCTGAACAGTCTGACAACTTTCCTGGCATTCCACCTCCAGATAATGGAGATTTTCTCTGAACCAACTGACGCGCGTGAGCAGCTGCTGTACGTGCTTTTGCGGCAAGGATAACTTTGTCGACAATCATCTTGGCCTGAGTAGGATTCTCTTCCAAGAATGCCTCCAAAGATTCGCTGACTGCTTTGTCGACGATTCCTTGTACTTCGCTGTTTCCAAGTTTGCCTTTCGTCTGTCCCTCAAACTGAGGCTCTGCCACCTTGACTGACACAACAGCAGTCAATCCTTCACGGAAGTCTTCTGGGTTGACTTCAATCTTGGCTTTCTCAAGCAACTTGTTGTCGTCAGCGTATTTCTTTAGTGTACGAGTCAATGCACGGCGGAATCCCTGCACGTGTGTTCCGTGGTCTTTAGTGTTGATGTTGTTGACGAATGACATGATGCTTTCGTTGTAAGTGCTGTTGTATGTCATCGCTACCTCAACCGGGCTTCCAAATTTGTCAGTGTTGATGTGGATCACCTGACCGATCAGACTCTCTTTTGCTTTTTCTATATATTCAACGAATTCACATAGTCCACGCTCTGAATAGTACACTTCCTTCTTGCAAGTGCCGTCCTCATTCTTTTCACGCTCGTCCGACAATGTGATCTCGACTCCAGCGTTCAAGTATGCAAGTTCACGCATACGTGCTGCCAAAGTCTCATATTTATATTCTGTCTCTGTGAAGATAGTCGCATCTGGATGGAACGAAACGGATGTTCCTGATGTTGTGGCTTCTCCGATCTCTTTTACAGGGAATAGCGGCTTACCTTTTGAATATTCCTGCATGTAAAGCTTTCCTCCACGGCGAACCTCTACGTGTAGATGGTCAGACAAGGCGTTCACACATGATACACCTACACCGTGCAGACCTCCAGACACCTTGTATGTGTCTTTGTTGAACTTACCTCCGGCGTGTAGCACTGTCAATACGACCTCAAGGGCAGACTTCTTCTCTTTTGGATGGATGTCTACCGGAATACCACGTCCGTCATCAACAACTGTGATGGAGTTGTCTTCGTGGATTGTTACCGAAATGTGCTTGCAGTAGCCTGCCAACGCCTCATCGATTGAGTTGTCGACAACCTCATATACAAGGTGATGGAGTCCATTTGTACTAATGTCTCCAATATACATCGCAGGTCGCTTTCTAACGGCCTCAAGACCCTCTAGGACTTGAATACTACTACCATTATATTCGTCCTCTGTATGCTTTACTTCTTCACTCATCGATATTTTTGATATTTTGTTATGTTTTGCAAAAATAAGAAAAATGTTTAAAACATGCAATACTAAGGTATGCTGATAAATGCGTTTTAATGCCTATTTTTCGTCGTATTCATCCTTTCTCTTAGGATTTTTAGGGAACCATCCCTTTTTCACTCTCTTTTCTTGCTCAAAAACCTCAATGATTGACCAGAAACATGAGAATGCGAAAACGCCTAAAAGGGCAGACGCTAATGTGTTTTCGACCACCAAACTTCCTGCTACTCCTAATATGCCGACGATGGGAAACCACCACCAACATTTTTTTGCACCGAAATAGTATTCTGCCTTGATCACTATCGGGTGGAAAAGTCCAATACACAAGAATGTGCAGATGCCTATTAGTAGGCCTTCAAAATTAATGTCCATATAAATAGTTTATCTATAATTTCGCAATTATGCTTTCTTTTCGATTTTTAACTCAGTGACAGTACCTTCACTTCTCTCGAATACGAATATCCTGTCGAATCTGCTACGGTATTTATGGTTTAACGCTGTCTTGACATCGTCGGGATTATACAGACTCGACATCAAAAAACTGTTTTGCACTATTATCAGCCATTGCTCATCGAGTGGGGCATAGTGCACAATTTTCTCGTCTTTGTCGTTGATCCTTCCGCATACACTGGCTACACTCATTGGCTTTACTTTGGTGGAAATGCCTGCGTACCATAATCCTTCGTCATATCTGCCAGTCATGTTTTTGATGCGTATCATCTCGATCTTGCTTGGCAGATTCGTGTCGCCATATTTGCTGCTTCTGTCTATTATGTACTCTTTGCCAGTGGACATTGGCACATTGTCGAGCACGATTTTCGAGATCGCTTCCGTGAATGCCAGTCGCATCAGCTGCGACGCTTTCTCTTTTGGCACACTCACTGATGGCCCGAGCTCGTTGGTGAAATGCACGTCGACTACCAACACCTGGTCGCAAACTTTCTCTACTATCTGTTTGGCTCCGTTCATGATGTCGGTGAGAAAATCTTCGTGAGCACGGAGGTTGAAGTCTCTATCTTCTCTCTCATATTTTAATTCCGTCAACTCAATTCCGATCTTCTTTGATCCTGCACTGAGTATGAAGTCCGGACATTCACATTTCTCAAGCTCTCCTAGTGGAAATGCAGTAAAACTCGAGCGGAACAGGCGGATGATCGCCCATTCTCGCTGGTCTTTCTTGTATTGATTGAAACTTACATTTCCCATAGCTTATATGATTTAATGGTTGATGATTAATGGTTGATGGTTCTTCCTCTCGGAAATTGACGTCTCATCACAATATCTCTAACCATTCACCATCCACCTCTAACCATTCACCTCTAACCTCTCATCTTCAATCATCCACCGTCAACCATCAACCTTATTTGTCCGGCTTCATCTTAATCTCCAGAAGATTGCCTGCGTCAACAATAGATTTCAGCGTCTGACGGATATCCTCTTTTGTGATCTTCGCAAGAGTCTCAGTGTATGTAGGATTATCACACCAACTGTATTTTTCTAAATGTTCTAGCTGTCCTTTCCAGTATCCATTCTCAAGAAGACTTTCCGCGAATGATTTCTGCAGAGCCTCTTTTGCTTTCTGGAAATCGTCGTCACGGATGCCATCCTTGATGATTTTGTCTATCTCTTCCTTGATAATTCCACTCAACAAAGCCTCTTTTTCAGGATCTGTGTCGAATGCAATCTTCAAACATGCGGATGGACTTGGAACCACAGACATTGATTGTCTGACTGCCACTCCGTATGTTCCTCCTTCTCTCTCTCGGCATGATTCCAAATAGCGGTAGTCGAGAACCGAACGGAGAATCGCAAGCTGCAATTTGTTCTTCAGATTGTATTCCATTTCAACCATATATGAGAAATAGTCGGCTGATTTTGGATTAGACAATGTCTTGCTGAATTCACATTTTGTAAAGCCGGATGGATGCTTTATGCCTCTGTCTATCCAGCCTCTCTGCTTGCTCTTGGAAGATTTGATACCGCCAATATACGAAAGAATCTCGTTTCTTACGCTATCTTCCGACAAATTTCCTACAAAAATGTATGTGAATTTCTCAGGACAGTAGAACAACGACTTGTAAATCTTGATTGCGTCTGCTTCGTTGATCTCAGAAAGATTCTCCTTTTTAAATGGCATTGTATAACTGTTTCTACTCGACGACAGCACTTGCACAGAGTCGCGGTAGTCGTTCATCGGGTCTGATGATCGGTTCTCTAAGACTGTTTCATATTGTGATATCAACGACGCATAAGCTTCAGGGTCATTTCGCACAGATGTCTGTAGCAGGTATGTCAGTTGAAGCATTGTCTTGAAATCTTTTATCGTGCTTCGTCCGGAAATCTTTGACTCGTACATGGCGATGGATGGCGAGACTGTGACATTCTTGCCTGCCAACGCTTTGTCCAATTGTGTGGCATCGAAATCTCCGAGTCCGTTGCTCTCGATGATATTGTCTGCGATCTTGGCAGATGAAAGTTTGCTCAGATCGCCGACGGTGGAGATTCCTCCCTCGCTAAACGCAGTCATCAAAATCTCGTCGTTTTTCAGATCCGTGGATTTGATGATGACTTTTGCGCCGTTTGACAGTGTCCACATAGTGAAGTCGAGTTTTGGATTGTGGTAAGTGTCCACAATTTTGCCTGGTTTTGGATCTTTCTTCACGAGTGGCTTGTTCTTTGCTTTGTCTATATATGGCGACGCTGCGATCTTCTCACGGTCTGCGATCAGCTGAGTCAACTGGGCTTCACTAGGCAGTGAGTTCTTGTCTTTGTCTGCGGCCGTCATCAGCACTGTGATCTGGTTTGTTTTGAAATAATCGGCAAAACGTTTGTTCACAATGTCAGTCGTGATAGACGGAAGGATTTTTTTGATTGTGTTGTATTCCCATTCTATTCCTGGAATAGGCTCGAATGTTGTGAAATTACGTTTGTATTCGCCAACGAAAGAGTTGTTTTTAGCTTTGGTCCTTTCTGTGTAAGCTTTCTCGAAAGACGCGATGGTTGTCTCTTTTGCTCTGTATAGCTCACTCTCAGTGAATCCGTAGCGTCTCACCCGCTCAGCTAACGAAAGAATCTTTTCCGAAGCCTCCATGCAACGGTTGTCTTTCACGACGTACATTAGTTCATATCCGTCGCAGCTTTTCACTTGGCTTCCATATGACATTGAAGCATAGGAGAAAGGACAGTTTTTTTCTTTTAACACTTCGTCTATTCTTGCATTCACCATTTTGCTGATCAGATTGTCGATGACACTTGTCGTATAACCTACGATTGATGCGTAGATTTCTGATGGCATGGCATCGTGGCGGTATGTGATGTTTCCAAGAGTGTATTTGGCTTCTGGGTCAGTCAGGATACACACTTTCGTTGTGTCTAGTTTTTTCAGATCATACACTATGCGAGTCGCAGGATTGATTCTTTCTGGAATATCTGCGAAAATCTCTTTTATCTTGTTCTCAACGTAGTCTACATCCACGTCGCCCACAATTATTATTCCCTGCAGATCCGGACGATACCATTTGTTGTAGTAAGCACGAAGTGAATCTGGATGGAAATGAAGAATGATCGCAGTGTCACCGATGATGTCTCTTTTCGCATATTGAGACCCTTCATATAATATTTGAGATGATTTTTTCCACAGACGGCGGTCGGATGTGTTGCGAGTACGCCACTCCTCCAGGATCACACCTCTCTCTTTGTCAATCTCGTCGTCCTCACAAGAGATGAAGCTCGACCAATCGTGTAGGATTAGTAGACATGAGTCGACGATGCCACTGCGGTATGTAGGCACCGCCTTTAGATTATATACGGTTTCGTCAAGGGAAGTGTAGGCGTTGATGTTCGCTCCGAATTTCACTCCGATCGTTTCAAGATAGTTGATGATGCCTTTGCCTGGATAGTTCTTTGTTCCGTTGAAAGCGATATGCTCGAGAAAGTGAGCTAACCCGTTCTGACTGTCCTCTTCGAGGATCGCACCCACATTCTGCACAATGTAGAAGTCCGCACGCTCTTTTTCAGTCTCATTGTGACGGATATAATATGTCAGTTTGTTGTCAAGGATGCCATAGCGAAGAGCAGGATCCATTGGCAATGGCTCAAATTTCTGTTGTGCAAAACATGTGGAAACAGCGCTTATTGCCAAAAATATGTTAAATAGTATCTTTCTCATCTCTCTTTTATGTTAAAAAACTTAAAAATGAAAATCAATGTTTTAACTCCTTTTTTTTGATTTTATCTACAAATATACACAAAAATCCGACAAATTGGCACACTTTTTGTTGGTATTTTAGTGTAAGATTTAACAACTTTTTGCAACTTTAAAATAAATGAAAGCTGTTTTAAGAGCACTTTGTGCAATGATCATGATGTCTGGAGTTTCTGCTTATGCAGAAGTTTCCTCTGAAGATTTTTCTATAGCATCAGTGGAGAAGACATACGTAAAATGCACTATGAACGGTAAAGGTGAAAGAGTACCTAATTATTTTGTGGTGGTTAACGGTGTAGCCCACCAGACTGATTCTCGTACTTTCTTCGAGATTAAGAAAGCAAGAAACGAGGAGAAAAAGAATTTTGCTAATCGTCAGCAAAATATTTCTGTAGATAAAGAAGAAAAGAGTAATACTCTTTGATTTATAGAAGAGGAGACGTGAATGTAAACTTGACGTATGTCAGGTTCACGACTCTGAGTTGTTGTTTTGTTAGTCCTTAAATTAGAGGGATGGGTTTTATGACTCGTTCCAGTGTATTGCATTTATTTTTTGTGACGGAGGATTTTTCCTTCGTCACCTTTTTTGAATAAGAAGATTGTTGTCTGTACTTTTTTGATACTTGAATAGTCCCATGAAGATGATTACACGTTTGATATAATAGTTGGAATTAAAGAAGCATCCAATTCTTCAAAAGCAAAGCATTTTTTGCCAAGGTCTTTTAGTGACGCTCCTATGTGAAGCAGTGTTTTTATTGTCTATTATAAGAAATCTATCGTGCATTTTTGTTGTGTGGTTTACTGTGAGGGTAGGGTATTGGTCGTTGAAAGCCTTGATGTCTGTTTGAGTGATTGGCGCGTGAGAAGATGTGTACAATTCAACATTTACATTCTCTCTTTTTTTTTGATAATCTTTCAAGAACTGTTATGTCGACATAGCCATCAATCAGTATAATGCTTGATTGGGCTGATTGTAGAAAATTTTCAAATTTTACATAGGCATCAAAAATTTGTCCTTTAAAGAAAATGCCTTTTTTGTTTTCGATTTTGTATAAATCCATTTTCTTGAACAATTCATCAATTCTTTTGTCTGTTTCTAATTGATGAATTTCTGATTTTGAAATGTGCTGTTTAATGCTTTCTAATTCAGATAAAATATGAACGTTACTCATTAAAATATGTCGCATGGCAACAAATGCATCCATAATTTGTATACTCACCTCAATGGCGGTTTTACTTTTCAGTATGGAAGACAACATTGCTATGCCTTGTTCAGTAAAGGCATATGGACAAGTGGATGAATGTTTTAATTTTTCGAACCGGTCACAATTTGTGACCAGTTCGTTTTTCTCTTTCTGAGTTAAACGAAACATGAATCGTTCTGGAAAGCGAGTGTTGTTTCTTTTGACTGCTTGGTTTAATACTTTTGTGTCAACTCCGTATAAGATAGCAATATCACTATCTATCATGACCTGTTGACCGTGTATATGCAGAATTAACCGTTCGATATTTTGTACATTCGCTGTATGTACATCAATGGAGTCGTTTTGTGAATCAATAAAATTAATCATGTTCCTTTTTTGCACCTAATCCAATAGACTAAACTTTTATTAGAATACTTTATGCTATATTTCTTCATATTTAATGAAGAATTTGCTGTTTCTTTTGATTGCAAAAATAAGAATGTTCTGTTGATTATGAAACATTCATCTCTAATTAATTAACTTTTTACTTATTGTGTCTCATAAAAAATCAATATATTTGCAAAAACAAATTAAAGTATAAAAGATGAAAAAGACTGAAGACGAATTGATAGAGGATATGCTTAACACAGCATTTTCCGAGGATATAGGTGATGGCGACCACACAACTCTTTGCTGTATTCCTGATACAGCTATGGGTAAAGCTAAACTTTTGGTTAAAGAGGACGGCGTGTTGGCTGGTGTAGATATCGCTCTACGTGTGTTCAAGAAATTTGATCCTGAATTGAAGGTTGAGGTTTTGATGCACGACGGTGATACTATCAAAAAGGGTGATATCGTATTCTACGTTGAGGGAAAGACTCAGTCGCTTCTACAGACAGAGCGTTTGGTGCTTAACCTGATGCAGAGAATGAGTGGTATCGCTACTCAGACAAGAAAGTATGTCAAACTTCTTGACGGTCTTCATACTCGTGTGCTTGACACTCGTAAGACAACTCCAGGTTTGCGTATCATCGAGAAGATGGCGGTTAAGATTGGTGGCGGTGTTAACCATCGTATCGGTCTTTACGATATGATCCTTTTGAAGGACAACCATGTTGATTTCGCAGGTGGTATCGATAAGGCTATCAATCGTGCTAAACAATATTGCAAGGACAACAACAAGGATCTTAAGATTGAGATCGAGGTCCGTAATATGGATGAACTTGAGCAGGTGATGAAGGTCGGCGGTGTCGACAGAATCATGCTCGACAACTTCAGCACTGAGCTTACTCGCAAGGCTGTAGAGAGAATCGGTGGCAAATATGAGACAGAGTCATCTGGTGGAATCACAATCGACACACTTCGCAGTTACGCAGAATGTGGTGTTGATTTCATCTCAGTCGGAGCTTTGACTCACTCTGTCAAGGGCTTGGATTTGAGCTTGAAAGCGTGCTGATTCTTTGTAATTAAGAATTAAGAATAGGAGGGTGTATCAAAATAGAATTTCAATTTTGATACATCTTCTTTTTTGTCGATAAAATCGTCAATAACATAAATTTATTCGTAATTGTTGGAAAATCTACTTCTGGAAGATGCATATCATTGAAGAAAGAACACCCCAATTACGCCGTCAGGCGTTACATATTGGTAGCAAATATATAGACGGATTTTCCCCTTTACGCCGTTAGGCGTTATAGGAAATGCCATTCAGAATTTCATGATTAGATTTTTCATAATTTGATTTTGATACACCATTTTTTTTATTTTATGAGATTCCTCATTTTCATATTTTCAATACTTTGTTCGCTATCCTGTTTTGCAGAACCCATTCAGAATGGCTCTCAAGACTCTTTGGAAAGAGCCTTGATTAAATATGTGCAAGATAAGCCACATGACATTTATTATGGTGATTGTCCTGCTTGGAGCGAAGAACAACTCGACTTTTTGAAAAAGCAGTTTCTGACCTATTTGCCAGACAGTACGGATCTGTTGGATGTTGTCGATTTGGATGTTGAGGATAAAAATATAGAACATGGTTGGCTGCTTGTGACAAGATGTGAAAGGCAAGAATGGTATACCAAAGACGATGGGGAATGCTATAATCCTAATTTCCGTGGAGTTATAATATTATTTAAGAATAAGACGGGAGAGATTTATAAGTATTTTGAAAAAGAAGATGCGTTTACACCAGTTGGAGGACCAGGCGGTATTTGGAGTGTAATTTTCTTGAATGGCAATCTTATTGTGTTGAACTTAAATTATGGTACTACGATCAAGTCTTATGAATTTGTCAACGGAGAGTTCAAACTGTTTAGATCTTATTACAAGGCAGATGATGTCACCTCTGGATTTGAAGAGCACGTCATAGATATTGAATCCGGCACATTTGAAAGCATAGAGGATATCATGGAATATGTTTACGACGAGGCAACAGAAACCGGATATATGAAGCAACTAGATCATATAGTAGTCAAAGGCAAGGTGACGACTGATTATCTTCCTGATTTCCTGGGTCATTCCTCTGAAATTAAGATTATCGAAAAAAAACGTGTAGACGGGGGCATCTCACCGTCTGATCCTTAATTTGCTATTATTCATAAAAATGACGCAAAACACATCTTACTTTCAATTCATTTCCTGTTTCCTCTATATCAAATAGCAGATGCAATTTGTAGCGTCGGTCAAAATAATAGCAAATCACATAACACCAACTGTGTTGCTCGGATATTTTATAGATGTTGCTAAAAACCATCTCTGCATATTCCTTTAAATAATTTTTGAAAGGATTCTGATCAAGACAAGAAATTCTACAAGAATCCATTAACGCAATAAAGAGGGTGTCTTTAGGAAAAATATCATCACAGTTTTTTTTACAGGAATCTCTTGATGTTTCATCTGTGAATGTATCCCAACAGTCTTTCATGCAGGTTTTTAAATAGATGTCGTAGCAAGAATCTGAGCAGGCTTCCAGATTGGCAGCCTCAAGAGAGTCTATGTCTCTGTATTCTATAAAGTAATCTGCTAAAGCAAGATTGCAATTGTTGAAATCGCACACTGCTGAATCAATCACACATTCGTTTTCTCTTTTTATACAGTTTTTAATGGCCCAATTTGTTAGAGGTTTAGATCTTACTGCCCATTTCTCTAAACTGTATAATCGGACTGAGTCTTGAATGTATTCAGAAATTTTTGTCGCATATTCACAAAAATCTCTGCCATATAAGGAGTAGGGAAGAACGATAAAGAAAAGGATTAATAACTTCTTCATTTGATGATGTTGATTTTTTCATGTGTTTATTCCCCTACGTAAAAATCAAATGTTCTTCTGGTCTTTCTCGTCTATCAGCAATGCACCGCAGTGTCGGCAATAGATGGCGTCGTTGTCCTGTCCTTTGCTTCCGCAGTGCAGGCATATCTTCGTCTTGCTTATTTTTCGCTTCTCTTTCGCAAGTGAAAGTGAGAATATTCCCGTCGGCACAGAAAGAATGGAATAACCGAGAAGCATGACGATCGTTGTGAGGAATCTTCCGATCGGGGTGACGGGAGTGATGTCTCCATAACCTACGGTTGTCAGCGTCACGACTGCCCAGTAGATGCTTTCCGGGATGCTGTTGAATGTGGCTCCTTCTCCTCCCTCCACAAGATACATGATCGCTCCGATTGATGTGACCAGCAAAAGTACAAACACAGCAAAAATGATTGTTTTGTGCATTCCGGCTTTTATGGCGTTGAGCATCATCTCTCCCTCTTTGATGAATGCGAAAAGTTTGAAAATCCTAAAGATACGTATCACTCTGAATATACGTATCACCATTATCGCGTGGGCTTGAGGAATGAAAAATGCCAGGTATGTCGGCAGTATGGAAAGAATGTCTATTATTCCAAACACACTGAATGCGTACTGGCTCGGTCTTTCCGAACAATAGAGACGCAGGATATATTCGAATGTGAAGAATATAGTGAAGATCCATTCTAAGATGTGGAGTCCGTGGCGGAAATTGTCTGGCATCTCCACCGTCTCCATGATGGCGATCGCCACACTAAGAAGGATGAACCAGATAAGAATGACGTCGAACAGACGGCCAAGGTAGGTGTCTGTTCCGAAGATGATTTCATTGGCCTTGGCTTTGACATAAGGATTCTTCGAAATGAAGTTCCAAATTCGCTTGATGTTCTCTTTTAACGCCATTTTTCGTGTTTTTATGGTGCAAAATTAAGAATTTCAGTTCTAATAGAAAAAAATGTTTGCGTTATTTAATATGAATGATTATTTTTGTGACGTTTATGAGAAAATGTTTATCGTTCATACTTGTATCAATAGTTTCGGTGCTCGTTTTGACATCGTGCGGTGGATTCGGAAAAGTCCAGCGCAGTACTGATAATGAATACAAGTATAAAATGGCGAAAGAGTATTTTGCCAATGAAAAATGGTTGAATTGTGCCGTTATCGGACAGTCGCTTCTACAGCCGTTCCGAGGTACGGAAAGAGGTGAGGAGGTTTTATATATGGTGTGCAAGAGTCACATCAACAACGAGGATTATCCTGTTGCACGTACATATATAAAGAGTTATATAAAGAGCTATCCTCGTGGCAAATATATAGAGGAGGAGTCATTCGACCTTGCATATTGCTACTATAAGGAGAGCCCGGATGTGAAGTTGGATCAGGAGCCTACAGATGCTGCTATTGAGGCGTTGGAGGATTACATCTCAAAGTTTCCAAGTTCGGAGAATACAGGTCTGGCCAAGGAGATGTTGATTGAGATGAAAGAGAAGTTGGCTGAGCAGCAGTTGAACAATGTGAAACTTTATTACAACTTGGGTGATTACCGCGGCAACAACTATATGTCCGCTATAATCACAGCAAGAAACGCAAAGAAGAAGTTTCCTGACAGCAGATACAACGAAGATTACTCTTTCTACATTCTGAAAAGCTATTTCAGCCAGGCGGATGAGAGTGTGGAGAGCAAACAATATGACAGATTTATTGATGCAAAAGACGAATGTTACTCGTTTTTAAAAGAGTATCCGTCTACTAAATATGCTAAAGAGGTTGAGTCTATTCAGCATAAGATAGATAGATATTTCGAGCATCATAAGGACAAGAATTAAAAAGAGAGTAAGATTAAAAATACAATAAAATGGATTTTAAGAAAGTCAACGCACCTACGACTACGGTTACAAGAGACATGAACAGCTTGAGCGAGCGTACTGGCAACATCTATGAGACTGTTTGCATCATTGGTAAGCGTGCCAATCAGGTAAGCATCGATATCAAGAATGAACTTGACAAGAAGTTGAAGGAGTTTGAAATTGGCAACGACAATCTTGACGAGGTTTTTGAAAACCGTGAGCAGATTGAGATTTCTCGTTACTATGAGAGATTGCCAAAACCAGTGCTTATCGCAACTAAGGAGTATGAGGACGGAGAGATCTCATACAGAATGCCTCAAAAGGTTCAGAAGAACAAGTAATTCGTATTTATGTGATATAAAAGGGAGTTCGGAGGAGTAATCTGCCGTACTCTCTTTTTTTCTTTTTTAGACGGAATTCGGTTAGATATATGTCGACATTATCAGGAAAACACATATTGCTGGGCATCACTGGAGGTATCGCTGCCTATAAGTGTGCACCATTGGTACGTGAGTTTGTGAAGCGTGGCGCTGAAGTCAAGGTGGTTATGACTCCGTTGGCTAAACAGTTTATCACTCCGCTCACAATGGCCACTCTTTCCAAAAATCCAATCTTGGTTGATTTCTTCAATCCGGAAAATGGTGAGTGGAACAGTCACGTCAATCTTGGTATGTGGGCTGATGTTTATCTGATCGCTCCGGCTACAGCCAACACTATCGGCAAAATGGCTAACGGTGTGGCTGACAATCTGTTGCTGACATCATATCTGTCTGCTAAATGTCCGGTCTTTTTTGCTCCGGCAATGGATCTGGATATGTATAAACATCCTGCTGTTCAGAAAAATATCGCTACTTTGATTTCGTATGGCAACCATGTTATTGAACCAGGAACCGGTTTCTTGGCTTCAGGCCTTGAGGGTAAGGGAAGAATGGCAGAGCCTGCGGATATTGTTGTGGCGTTGGAGAGTTTTTTTGAGACAAAGAAAGATTTGGCTGGCAAAAGAGTGATGATCACTGCTGGCCCTACATACGAAAAGATCGATCCTGTGAGATTCATAGGGAACTATTCGTCGGGGAAAATGGGATTTGCTTTGGCTGAAGAGTGCACGGATCGTGGAGCTGAGGTGACATTGATCGCTGGCCCTACTTCGTTGAAGACAGTTAACGAAAAAATAACCAGAATCAATGTTGAGTCCGCTCAACAGATGTACGATGCCGCTGTAGAAAACAGTCCGGCTGCTGATGTGCAGATTCTGTGTGCTGCTGTTGCAGATTATCGCCCTTCTGTTGTCGCAGACAAAAAGATTAAGCGAGAGAAGACGGGAGAGATGACATTGACTCTCGTCCCTAATCCGGATATCGCTGCGGCATTGGGTAAAATAAAAAGAGAAAATCAGGTGAATGTGGGATTCGCTTTGGAAACGAATGATGAGGCAATGAATGCGAAAGATAAATGCTCTTGTAAGAATTTCGATTTCATAGTGATGAATTCATTGAAAGATAAAGGTGCTGGTTTTCAGGTCGATACCAACAAAATTACAATATTTACCGCTGGTGGAGACATAAAGGATTATCCTTTGAAAACTAAAAAAGAGGTTGCGGCAGACATTGTGGATGCTGTAGTGGAAATAGCAAAAAAGAAAGGCTTATGAAAAAAGTTTTTTTGACACTTGTTTCGTTTGTTTTGGGAACTATGTTTTCAATAGCTCAGGAATTCAACTGTTCAGTAACGGTCAATTCCGACAAGGTGTCTGGATCAAATAAAGATTTATATAAGGATTTGGAATCGTCTCTTGCTGATTTTTTTAATACTCACAAGTGGACAGACGCTGTTTTTCAGAAGAATGAGCGTATCGACGTGACTTTTACCATTTACTTGGAGAGTACATCTGAGGCCAATGGAGGAAAACAGACGGGTGTTTTATCAGTTACTGCGAGCCGTCCCGTCTTCAACACAACGTATACAACTCCTTTGTTCAATTTTCAGGATAAGAATTTTGAATTCACTTATAATCCCGGTGACCGTCTTGATTATTCAGACGGCTATTATGATGTAAGTCAGAATCTTATGGCTGTGTTGGCATTTTATGCTAATATAGTACTTGGTCTTGAATTCGACAGTTTTTCATCTCTTGGTGGCACGCCATACTTTGAAAAAGCAGAGATGATTTCCGCCGCTGCACGTGGTTCGGAAGATGCTGGATGGAAAGCTTTGGCGAGTGATAACAACAGATATTCGTTGATCTCGTTGTATCTGGATGCCAATATGGCTAATCTTCGTAATGTCTATTATGAATATCATCGTCTTGGACTTGATGTGATGGCTGACGATTTGAATAAGGGAAAGGCTAAGATTATGGAGCAGATGACTTATTTGCGTGAGATGCAGCGTGCTAAGCCTTTTGCTTTGCCGCTACAGATTTTTGTCAACACTAAGTTTGATGAGTTGTATAATCTGTATCGTCTTGATGATCAGAAGGTTCGTGATGAAGTTTATAGCGTTGTATCTGCTATTGCTCCTGATATGAAGGATATCGAAAAGTTGCAGAAAGGAAACTGATTATGCTTACTCGTTTAGAGATAGACAACTATACTTTGATTGAAAGAAGTGAGATCGATTTCAACAACGGTTTCTCTGTGATCACAGGTGAGACCGGTGCGGGAAAATCTATTTTGCTTGGAGCGTTGGGTATGTTGATGGGAGGAAAGGTTGAATCGAAGTATTTCAAGGATGCGGAAAAGAAATGTGTCATTGAGGCAACGTTCGACATCTCTGACTATGGATACCGTCCATTTTTTGAAGAGAATGAACTTGATTATGATGACGAGTGTGTGATTCGTAAGGAGATTACTCCATCTGGAAAAGCTCGCTCGTTTGTAAATGATACACCTGTGAGTGTCTCTCAACTTAAACAACTTGGAGAGATGCTTATTGATATCCATTCCCAGCATCAGAATCTGCTGTTGAAAGATTCTGGTTTCCAATTGTCAGTGGTGGATTCAGTGGCAGATTCAAAAAAAGAATTGGCTGCATATCAGTCTGATTATAAGCAGTGGAATGGAGCAAAACGAGAATTGGAGCGTCTGAAGGAGCAGATGGAAAACGATGCTCGCGACGCTGATTATCTGAAATCACAGCTTGATAAACTGCAGGCTGCCAATCTTGTGGATGGTGAGCAGGAAGAGTTGGAAACAGAGAACAATCTTCTTCAGAATGCTGAGACCATCAAAACAGCTCTTTCTTCAGTAGTCAATCTTGTGGAAGATGATGACAATGCGGTTAATGTCCGTCTGAAGCAGACAGTGAACCTTCTTTCTTCAGTGTCGTCATTCGCACCGGAGTTGGATTCTCTTGCCGAGCGTACAAATGCGGTGTTGGCGGAGATGAAGGATATATCTGCAGTTGTGAAGGATGTTGCAGATAGGGTGGAGTTCAACCAGGAGAGAATTGAATTTGTCTCTTCACGTCTCGACACAATATACTCTTTGGAGAAACGTCATAAAGTGAGCACAGTCGCTGAATTGAAAGAGATTCAAGCCGATTTGGAGCGACGTGTGAACAATTTTTCTTCCGCAGACGAGCAGATCGCGTCTCTTGAGGCAGACGTCGCAAAGTATTTCCAGCAGATGGAGAAGAGTGCAGCGTCTCTTTCTGAAAAAAGACGTGGCTCTTTGCAGAAAATAGAATCTACTGTTGAGTCTTCAATGTCGTTGATGGGAATGCCGCTTGCGAAACTTTCCGTCGACATGCAGAAATCTTCTCAATATACTTTGGATGGAGCCGACGAGGTAACGTTTTTATTTTCAGCTAATAAAGATAAACGTATGCTTCCGATTGCTGAAATCGCATCTGGAGGAGAGGTCTCACGTGTGATGCTCAGTTTGAAGTCGTTGCTTTCGGAAGTGAAGAAGATGCCGACTATCATACTTGATGAGGTTGACACTGGTATATCTGGTGAGGTGGCTGCCCGTATGGGAGAGGTGATGGCTGCGATGGGCAAGAGAATGCAGGTCGTTGCGATTACACATCTGCCACAGATCGCTTCGAAAGGAGAGTCGCATTACAAGGTCTACAAAGAGGAGGATGGAGATAGAGTAGTCTCTCATATAGTGAAATTATCTGCCGACGAACGTGTGTCCGAAATTGCTCAGATGCTAAGTGGTCTAAACCCGTCTGAAGCTGCAATTCAGAATGCCAAAGATTTATTAGGTCTTCGTTAGTAGGAACGTACGGATGAGTGCGGAGGCATATTGTTTGAAAATAAATTAAGTGATACAGAAAAAATAATAACTAAATTTAATAAGATGAAGAAATTCAAATTGTTTTTGGTGATGGCAATTTTGGTGCCATTCCTTTCAAGTTGTTCTTACAACACAATGGTAGAGAAGCGTGAGGCTGTCACTGGTCAGTGGGCACAGGTAGAGGATAGCTATCAGCGTCGTATGGATTTGATCGGCAACTTGGTAGAGACTGTCAAGGGTGCGGCTAAGCATGAGAACGAGACATTGACTGCAGTTATCAATGCACGTGCAAATGCTACTAAGGTCACTATTGATCCAACTAATTTGACTGAGGATAACATCAAGGCTTATCAGATGGCTCAGAATAATTTGACTGAAGCTCTTTCTAAGTTGATGGTCGTTCACGAGCAGTATCCTGATTTGAAAGTAAACCAGAATTTCTTGGAACTTCAGGCTCAGCTTGAGGGAACAGAGAACAGAATCTCAGTGGAGCGTAAGAAGTTCAACACTATGGCTCAGGACTATAACACAACTATCTCTACATTCCCTAACAACCTTATCGCATCTATGTTTGGCTTTGAGAAGCAGGCATATTTCAAGGCTGATGAGGCTGCTAAAACAGCTCCAAAAGTTCAGTTCTAATGGAAGCGAAGTCATTTTTATCGGTTGAAGAGTGTCGCAATGTGATCGACGCTATTGCAGAGGCAGAAAAAAACTGCTCCGGCGAGATCCGTGTGAATATCGCTAACAAGGCTGGTGAAAATGTTATGGAGTCGGCTGTCAATGTTTTCTATTCTCTTGAGATGGACAAGACATTGAGGAAGAACGGAGTGTTGTTTTTCATCGCAAGTGAGGACCGCCGTTTCGCGGTTATCGGGGACGAAGGAATCAATAATGTTGTGCCTGAGAATTTCTGGAATGACGTGTGTGCTCTTATGATCGAGTATTTCAAGAAGGAAGAATTTGGCGCAGGATTGGTTGCTGGAATCCAAAAATGTGGAGAAAAACTTGCGGAATTCTTTCCTCCAGTCGACAATGATATTGATGAGTTGCCAAACGAAATAGCTTATGAAGATGCGAAATAGGTTGAAGACGCTGCTAATGGCATTGCTTTTATGCTTGCCGACGTTGGTTTGCTGGGCAGAAATTCCCGACAAACCCAAGCCGGAACGTCTTGTCAACGATTTTGCCGGGCTTCTGACCGCTGCCCAGAGACAGGTGTTGGAAGACTCTCTCGTCGCATTCAGTAAAGCAACGTCTACACAGATCTGTGTGGTGACTGTGACATCGCTTGACGGATATGATATTGCGGATTATGCCCAACAGCTTGGAGAAAAGTGGGGAGTCGGTACCAAGAAACATAATAATGGAGCCATCCTGCTTGTAAAGCCGAAGACTGAGAGGGAGAAGGGACGTGCGTTTATCGCTACAGGTTATGGACTTGAAGCATCTCTGCCTGACATTATCTGCTATCGTATCGTCAACAATGTCATGATTCCATATTTCAGAAATAATGATTATGGAGGAGGAATCATTGCTGGTGCTGAATATATGAGACGTGCGACGCGAGGTGAGTTTACCGCGGAAGCTGAGGATGAGGATTTTCCGTATGTGATTGTCATCTTCATCATTATAATCGTTATTCTTATGATTTCTGCCGGACGTAATAGTAAAGGTGGAGGTTCGAATAACGACACTGATTACAGACCTCGTCGTCGTGTCACTTATAATGATCCGTTCTCACAGGGAGGATTCTCTGGCGGTTTTGGTGGTGGCTTTGGCGGTGGCCGTAGTAGTGGCGGTGGATTCGGAGGCGGTTTTGGCGGCTTCGGCGGAGGTAGCTTCGGCGGAGGCGGAGGCGGCGGCTCTTGGTAGTGAATGATTGGTAAATATATTAGGATTTGATGTTTAGACATCGTTATAACAAAAAGTAAAAAATATGAAGAAAACATTGAATTTTGTTGCGGCATTAGGATTGTTCCTTTCAGCAACAGGTTGTGTGAACAACGAGCAGAAGAAAAATGACAATGTTGATGGATTTAACTCTACAAAGGTAGAGCCTGTTGACCTTGGCCTTACAAGTGGCACAAAGTGGGCGTCATGCAACGTCGGTGCTGAATCACCTGAGAAATATGGTGAATATTTTGCGTGGGGTGAGACTACTCCTAAGGAAGTCTATTCAGATACAACTTACTCATATTATAATGTTCCTGATTCTTTGGCCGCAGACTCTTCTGCAAAGAAAGTGTGGAAGAATATCGGTGCTGATATCGCTGGCACAGAGTATGATGCAGCCACAGTTATTTTAGGTGATGCATGGCAGTTGCCTAACGAGTCACAGTGTAAGGAACTTGTTGACGAGTGTGAGTGGAACTGGACTGAGTTGAACGGTGTTAACGGATACTCTGTTGTTGGAAAGAACGGTAATTCAATCTTCCTTCCTGCATCTGGAGTCAGAGGTGCTGCCGACGTCGTTAAAAACGATATGATTGGAGGATTCTGGTCTTCTACATTATGTGATGCCGCTGAGACATCCGGAGATTTCGCAATGGCTGTTTACTTTTTCTCTGAGTCACGTGCTGTAGATAAGGGTGGACGTTGGATGGGTCGTGCCGTTCGTGCCGTGGCTAAGTAAATAATCTTACCAAAGGATTTAATCAGATAGAATATCAAACCGATTGGTTTTCTTATTGGACAGATTAAACCTAGATTGTCCATAAATTTTTGATTTATAAAAGGTCCGTAAAACTTTTTTTACGTTTTGCGGACCTTTTGAAAATAAACTACCGAAATATAGAATTGATTGTTTGGTTAAAATCAAAGCATGTTTATGAATAAAGATCAAAAGATAGAGGAACTTCGGCAGAAAATAGATATGTTGGAGGCTCAGAAACAGAGTCTTCAAGAAGAGCTATATAAGGTCGAAGTCGCATTTCAAGAGTTCAAGTCTCAGTATTCTTCTGTGATGTTGGATATGAGTGCTCAGTTGTCTTCTTTGTCAGAGTCTATACGTTCTCTTAGAAGTGAACTGGCTGTCCTGACATCGGCAGAAACCGAGCCAGAACCTGTAGTAACAGAACAAGTAAAAGAAGAGGCTTCTGCATCTGATTTTGTTTTGAATGAAGTCCCTGTCGACGTTGAGAATGGAACAGCTAAAGAGGAATTTGAACCAGCTGCGTCTTATGAGGCTTGCGTCGCAGGTATGGATTCATCCACAGTCGTTTCTGATTTGAATAAATCAACTGTTGAATCAGAGCCAGTACAGGAGGCTACTGCATCAGAACCAGTTCAGGAGACTGTTGAATCAGAGCCAGTTCAGGAGACTGTTGAATCAGAGCCAGTTCAGGAGACTACTGCATCAGAACCAGTACAGGAGACTACTGCATCAGAACCAGTACAAGAGGCTGTTACATCAGAGCCAGTACAAGAGACTGTAAATCCAGAGCAGACTCAGGAGCCATTCAGAGCGGAGAGTACTCAGAAAACAGCTGAGAATGAGACAACTCGCAAAACTAACACTGCTCAAACATCTGCAAAAGCAGAACCTAAAGAAGAGACAATATTTGATAAACTACGAGATAATTTTGATTGGGAGAAATTTGTTGGTGAGAACCTAATCAGCAAATTGGGAATTCTGATCGTACTTATTGGTGTCGCTATTGGTGGCAAATACGCAATTGAGCATCAGTTGTTGAGCCCGGCAATGCGTATGATAATGGGTGTGGTTTTTGGTGCCGCACTTCAGGGAGTCGCTATAAAACTGAAGAAGGATTATAAAAAACTAAGTGCTGTCTTGGCAAGTGGTTCAATGGCAACACTATATTTCATGACTTTCTTCTCCTACCATCTCTACGGATTGATACCAATGTCGGTAGCATTTGTGGCGATGACACTTATCACCGTCGCAACGGTATGGCTCGCATGCTCTTATGATATGGAGATCATAGCCATTATCGGATTGGTCGGAGCCTACGTCATACCATTTGCATTAAGCACAGGTGAGGGTGGCTCACCTTGGATCCTCTTCTCTTACATTTCCATCATCAATGCCGGAGTGATGTTTATTTCGGTGAAACGTTACTGGCGAATATTGTTTGTGTCGGCATTCTTGTCGTCATGGCTGATTCTTATAGCTATCTATCGATTCGGCAATTTCAAAGCTGATCCAGACAGTGTTAAGATGTTGTTGTTCTTGTTTGTTAATTTTACCATCTTCTATGTCACTTTCTTGGCATATAAGGTGAAACATAGCTTGAT
This sequence comes from uncultured Bacteroidales bacterium, assembly GCA_902782665.1. GTDB lineage: Bacteria > Bacteroidota > Bacteroidia > Bacteroidales > Paludibacteraceae > UBA1723. The sequence continues at coordinate 1,207 of CACZOA010000109.1, read as the reverse complement.
ATTCCAGCATTTCGATATTCATTTTCTATTGTCAAACTCATTCCTGTTCTTTGGATTGGGTTATAACGTGATGTACAACAATGCGATGTTGGCACCATCTGTTGTGTGGTTCACTTTGTTCAACGCAATACTTCATGCTGTTGTCGCATTTATGTTGGTTAAAAAGGATATGGTGGATAAGTCTGTCAGCCGTTTGATTGCTGGTCTTGCCATCAGTTTCTTGACTATCGCGATATTAGTTTGGATGACAGGTCACTGGTTGACAATGTTCTGGATGTTGGAGGGAACAGTCTTGTTTACAGTTTCTCGACTTTACCAGCGTCCATTCTACGAAAAGATGTCTTATCCTATTCTCTTCTTGGCACTTGTCAGTTTGATTATCGACTGGGGAAATCCGAATGGAGGACATTTGATGATTCTGACGCCGATGTTTGAGGCTTTCGCTCATTATCGTACGATGTGGGATGTCTCTACAGCAGCGGTTCAGGGTAGTGCATTGTCTATTATAAACACACTTGTCTTTATAGCTCTATGTATTTTCCTTACTGTGATTGATCACCGTTATCCTTTGGTGGAGAATGAGGAGACTCAGAATTCATGGATGAGGAAAGCGTCGCTATGTTTGAAGGTGATGGCTGTGTTTGTTGTGACGACGGCTATCTTGGTTCATATCGAACGACCATGGCTGACTATGTGTTGGATGTTGGAGGCGACGATATTGTTCACATTCGCAAGAGTACGCAAAAACTTGTTCTTTGAGAAAAGCTCATATCCTGTTTTTGCCTTGGCATTCAGTAGCTTGATGATAGACTGGGGTAATCCGAATGTAGATCATTTGAAAATAATGACTCCATTCTTCAAAGCATTCACATCTGCTGATGCTGTTTCACATAGTAGTGTCTTGTCGATAGTCGACACGCTTGTGTTTATCGCACTTTCTGTCTTTGCGGCTGTTATCGACCGTCGTTATCCGATGGTGGAGAATGAGGAGACGAAGGATTCTTGGATGAAGATAGCGGCGTCATATTTGAAGGGTATGGCTGTGTTTGTTGTGACGACAGCTATCTTGGTTCATATTGGCCACCCATGGTTGACTATGTGCTGGATGTTGGAGGGAACACTTTTGTTCGGATTCTCTAGAATACGAAAGATGCTATTCTATGAGAGAAGCTCGTATCCGGTTTTAGTTTTGGCTATTATCAGTTTG
>CACZOA010000108.1 GCA_902782665.1 uncultured Bacteroidales bacterium | reverse complement strand
GCAAATAAATCTATTCGTCCAGATGAAGGAGTGGATTTGCTTGCTGACACATTAAGAGGTACTGCTTATGAGAATGAAAATTCTTCTGCCATTGGATGGGTTGAGGCAGGTGAATGGATCAAATATACAGTGAATGTAGAAAAACCAGGCTACTACAAGATTTCTGGTGTAATTGGTGCTGAATACGGAGCTCCTGAAAAGAATGGAGAAATTTCAATCACATCTTCTCGTGGCAATCTTCTTCGTAGCAAAAATAATCTTGCGGATCCAAATGCTATAACTACATTTGGATTCCCAGTGACAACTAAGTGTGATGATAAGTCAGTAGATCCTTGGACTGAGCCATGGTATTGTTGGACAGTATCTGACGCTAAGAGTGGAAGAGAAAAAGAGGTATACTGCGTATTCCCAGAGGCTGGAGAACAGACAATCACTGTTTCGTTTAATGATAATGCTGGTGGTGTTGGTCCACTTATCTTTGAATGGTATACGGATTATGGTCCTATAGATCCATTTTGTTGTGATTTCCCTGGAGATGTTAATGATGTCGACGCTGTGAATTTCTCGATTAATCCTAATCCTACAACAGGTGAATTCACTGTGACTCTTGCTGAGGGTGCTAAGGCTTCAGTAGAAGTGATAAATATGGCAGGTCAGCTTGTTGCCTCTCAGAATATTGTAGGTTCTGCTACAATCAACAAGGTCTTGACGATAGGAGTTTACACTGTAGTGGTTAAGTCGAACGGTGGAGTCAGCACTCAAAAGTTGGTGGTGAAGTAAACTGAATTATTCGATTTGTATAAAATTAAGGAAGGTGGACAGTTTGTTCATCTTCCTTTTTTTGTTGAATTATGCCGTATTGTTTTGTTTGCCAATATTGTAGAAATGGATAGACACATGAAAAAATGTGATATTTTTGCTTTTTCTCTGAAAAATATATAATATTGCAAATTAATAACATCAATGATATTGCCTTTGGACTTGTAGATGAGTTGGTAAATGTTGATGCGAAATATTATCCTTAAATAAAAAATATGAAGAGACTTGTTTTACTTGCTGCAGTAGCGTCTGTCACTTTGACTGCTAATGCGTATGGCTGTCCGGGACCAGATGGTAGAGGGTATTCTGATTTTGGAAAGCTAAAGCTAGTAGAAAACCAACTTTCAGACAAAGATGGAAATCCGGTCCAATTGAGAGGTTGGTCTACTTATTCTATTAACCCTTACGATGTAGAGGGATGTCTTGGAGAAAATCAGTGGGAGTTGATGAAAAAGTATGGAGCGAATATTGTTCGCTTGGTTTTGTATGCAGATGATGACAACTCATATAAAAATGACCGAGACAAATACAAGGACCTTGTGAAAAATAGCATCAAGGAACTTGCCGAGAAAAATATGTATTGTTTGATTGATTGGCAGAAATCTGATCCGACAGCCTCAGATTATAATTTTGATCCTAATGATTATTTGAACGATGCCAAGGATTTCTTCAATGATATTTCTAAGTTTTGTTTTGAAAATGAATACAATAATGTGTTGTATGAGATATGTGGTGAGCCGAATTGTGGATGGATGAAAATCAAAACTTATGCTGAATCGGTTCTTCCTGCAATTACGGCTAACCAGCCGGACGCAATCGTTGTAGTCGGAACAGACCAGTGGTGCCAGAAAATCATGGAACCAGTGTCGAATCCTCTCTCTTCCCAATGGAATAAAAATGTGGTGTATTCGTTTCATTATGACGCATGTAACCACTATTCTTTGTTGGGCGATTTCCGTAATGCACAGAAACTTATTCCTGTGTTTGTCTCGGAGTGGACGGCTATGAAGTTCAATGGAGACGGGCCTTTCTGTGCAGAAAATGCAGATCAATTGATGGCTGATTGCGAGAATAAGCAATATGCGCCTCAGGTGGTCAGCTGGTGTGTCGGCAATTGGGGTAAAAAGGACAAGGCTACTTCATTCTTTGTCGGTTCATGTGCGGAAGGTAACGAATCGCAGAATTTGGATGAAAATGGCGTTAAAAAATATGGCGAATATGTTCTAGAGTTGATGGAATATTGTAAAGACCCAGAACCAGATACGATCACATATAAATGCCCAGGTGTATATAATACAATCCCGTCGACAGCATCAAATATTTGGCACTGGGATTATTACGACTGTGGCGGCGAAGGTGTCGCTTACCATGACCTTAATAGTGAAGCATACGAAAAGGATGTAAATGGCAAAATTATCGGTTATTCGAATTTGGGTGATGAGGTAGATGTTTTCTCATTGGCAAAGGAGATGCAATGGCTGAACGACACATGTCCTTGGTCTACTGTTGTGGATGGAAAGGTAGTTGCGTATGATGAATCAATCTCTACTGGAGACAATTGGAAAGATTCAGATGGAAATTCGACATATAAGTCATTGAATGGTGGACGTGCTTATTATGGTACTTACGCTTCTCTTCGTCCAGATGAAGGTGTGGATTTATGTTATGCTAATTGTAGAGGAACTGCTTATGAGAATTCAGGATACTGTAGTCTTGGATGGGTTGAGAAAGGTGAGTGGATTAATTATACTGTAAATGTAGCAAAACCAGGATTGTATAAGATTTCTGGTATTATTAATCCTGAGTATGGTGGTCTAGGAAAAGATGGTGGAATTTCTATAGTGTCTTCTCGTGGCAACCTTCTTCGTGTCCCCAAATATCCTTTGGATCCAGAAATAGTGACTACATTTGGGTTCCAACCTAAGTTTGAGTGTGATGATAAGTCAGCGACTATAAAAGAGCCTTGGAATTGTTGGACAACCGCTGACGCTGAAAACCGAAAAGAGAAAGAAGTGTTGTGTCTCTTCATGGAGGCAGGAGAGCAGCAAATCTCTATTGTGTTTGGCGATAAAATTAGTGGAGTCGGTCCACTTATCTTTGACTGGTATATGGATTATGATCCTATAGATCCGTGGTGTTGTAGTTTCCCAGGTGATGTTAATGATGTCGATGCAGTGAAATTCTCGATTAATCCGAACCCAACATCAGGTGAGTTCACTGTAACTCTTGCTGAGGATGCTAAGGCAACAGTCGATGTCGTAAATATGGCAGGACAGGTTGTCGTTTCTCAGAATATTGAGGGAACTGCAACAATCAACAAGACTTTGGCAGCTGGTGTTTACACTGTTGTGGTTAAGTCAAACGGTGGAGTCAGCACTCAGAAGTTGGTTGTGAAGTGATCTGATATTTAGATCTTATAATAAAAAACATTGGAGGGGAAGCTTATCGCTTCTCCTCCTTTTTTTGTGTGTATACATCAGTGATTCTTATCGCCTCTCCACGACGCTTCATATAGCCCCATTTTGCCCCACTTTTTGTTATGCTGTTTCGTTTTCTTTGCTAATTTATTGGTATATAGGTATTTATTGAAACTTAACTGTCTGTGGTCGTGTTGTCAAAAAGATGTTGAAATGTTGTTGAAAACCTGTTGATTGTCGGGTTGAAAGTATTAAGTGGGGAAATGTGGGGAATTTTTAAATTTATTATGTAATTTTGAAGTCCAAAACTTAAGATTTAGTAGTATGCAATTTTTAGGCAACATAGACGCAAAACTTGATGGCAAGGGCAGAGTATTCGTCCCTGCTCAGTTTCGCCGCTTGCTAGAGCAGAGCAGTGAGACAGCGTTGGTGTTGCGTGTAAACTCTGAATCTGGTTTTGCAAAACTGTATCCGCTTTCTGAGTGGACAAGACAGTGTGAGGAACTAAAATCACGTCTTAACCTATGGAAGGCACAGGATCAGATGATTTATCGTACGTTCACTTCAAAGGCAGAGCAGCTTGAGCTTGACTCTAACGGACGAGTGCTTTTGCAGAAGAAGTATCTTGAACAGCTTGGAATCGATCTTGATGTTGTGTTCGTTGGTGTAGGTGACTATTTGGAGTTGTGGTCTAGAGATCGTTACGAGGCATCTATGATGGATGAGGCGTCGCTTGAAGCCGCGCTTGAAAAAATTATGGTGTAACTCAAAAGAATTGCAGTCATGGAAAATGAAATAGTTTATCATACGCCGGCTTTGCTGATCCCTTGCATGGAGGGTTTGGATATAAAGAGTGATGGAGTGTACGTCGACTTGACTTTCGGTGGTGGCGGTCACTCACGTGAGATACTCTCGCGTCTTGGCAAGAATGGAAGACTTTTCGCATTCGACCAGGATATGGATGCAATCGCCAACGTGCCGGATGATGACAGACTTACTTTCTGTCGTTCCAATTTCTGTTACCTAAGCAATTTCTTGGATTATTATGGAGTGGAGAAGGTAGACGGTGTGCTTGCCGACCTTGGTGTATCATTCCATCATTTTGATGAGGCTGAACGTGGATTCTCATTCCGTTTCGACGGTCCGCTTGATATGAGAATGAACAGAAAGTCGAAACTTACTGCTGAGATTCTGTTGAATGAATATGAAGAGCAGCGTCTTGCTGACATATTCTATTTATATGGAGAGATGAACAATGCCCGCAAGGTGGCTTCCACTATTGTGAAGGCTCGTCAGAAGACTCCATTGACAACAATTTTCCAACTTGTTGAGTTGCTTGAGCCACTTATCGGCAGGGACAGCCAGAAAAAAGATCTGGCAAAACTGTTTCAGGCTATCCGTATTGAGGTGAACGATGAGATGGGAACTCTTAAGAAGATGCTTTCTCAACTTCCTGACGCTCTTGGCGACGGTGGACGTGTGGCTATCCTCACTTATCATTCGCTTGAAGACCGTCTTGTGAAGAATTTCTTCAAGACTGGCAACGTCGACGGTAAGATAGAGAAGGATTTTTATGGAAATACTGTCCGCTCGCTTTCTCCAGTAAACGGAAAAGTGATAACTCCTGATGCGGATGAGATCCAACGTAATCCAAGAAGCAGAAGCGCAAAACTACGTGTCGCAGAAAAAATAGGAGGGGAATAGTATGAATGAGTTGAAAAACGGATTTAAAACTCTAAAGGAGAATTTGGAATATTTCTTCTCTGTGGAGTTTGTGATGAACAATATGTATCTGATGGCTCTCGTTGTAGGTCTTTGTGTCTTGACAATAGAGAACCGTTATGAGTGTGACAAACAGTTCAGACAAATCGAAAAATTGAAGAGAGTGCTTCAAGACAAGAAAAATGAGGCTTTGGCTGTCAACGCGGATTTGTCGCAACTAAGCCGTCAGAGCAACGTGAAAAATATGATTTCTGAGAGCAGCGTTGATGTCGCTGAGTCGACATTGCCACCTTTTATGATTAAAAAATAATCGGGTATGGCAAAGTTTGACGAAAGTATGAAAAAACGCATCCTCAAGGGAATGATCTTGCCTTGTATGATTATTCTCTTGATTATGGGTCTTATTGTATGGCGGGCTTGTGATTTGATGTTCGGGCCAGAGGGCGACGGATGGCGGGCGGTTTTGAAGAAAGAGAGTGTCAAAGACAGCTCGATCGTGATACCCCAGCGTGGAAATATCTATTCGTGCGACGGTGTGCTTATTGCCAGTTCGGTGGAGAAACATAAACTGGTGATGGATTTCAAGTCGGAAGGGTTTGACCATGCTCTATTCAACGCTAAAATTGATTCTTTGTGCATCTGTGTCGCGAAACTTTACGGCAATGTCCATACTCCTGAATACTATAAGAGTAAGGCCATTGAGGCAAGAAAAAATAAAAAACGTGCTTTTGTGTTTGAACCAAAGTTTGTGTCCCACAGCGATTATAAACGAGCTCAAAAGTTCCCGTTCTGGAGAGAGTCTAGAAGAAAAACAGGTTTCTATGTGGAGACGCAGGTTGAACGCAAGAAGACGTTTGGAAACCTTGCCGCTCGTACGATCGGAGGTTTTAATCCTGAGACAGACAAAGGAAAAAACGGTCTTGAAAGAAGATTTGATAAAGAGCTTAGAGGCGAGCCGGGAGTCGCAAGAATGGAGCTTCATGGAAAAGGTAAGCCGATTTGGGTGAACGATGTTGACCCATTGGATGGCGCTGATGTTTATACGACGCTTGATATGCGTATGCAGGATGTTGTGACCTCTGCTCTTGCTGATGTGATGCAGGCGGCTTCTGCTGATAGCGGATGCGCGATGCTTATGGATGTCCATACCGGTGAGGTCAAGGCTATTTCAAACCTTACTCGTCTAGGCACTTCATATGTGGATCAGAAAAACTATGCTGTCGGTATGAATTCCGAACCAGGCTCAGTTTTTAAGTTGGCTTCAGTGATAGCTCTGCTTGAAGTGGCTAAACTGGACACTTCTTATATGATAGATACGGGAGACGGATTCTGGAAAGAGAAAGGAATGCACGACCATAATTACAAATCGGATGGCTCCGGCGGATTCGGAACGATTTCTTTGGCTCACGCCTTCCACGTCTCTTCAAATATAGGAATCGCAAAACCAGTTCATGAATATTTCTCCAAATCGAGAGAGAAATTTGTCGATAAGATCTATTCGATGAAACTGGCGGATCGTATGGATCTTGATATTCCAAATGATGTCAGACCAAGAATCCGTAAACCTGATGATCCGGAAGTGAGGAACGACGGTAATTATCTGACATCCATGTCGATCGGATACAGTGTGCAGATTCCTCCAATCTATACGTTGGCATTCTATAATGCGATCGCCAACGATGGAAAGATGATCAAACCGTATTTCACCAGAGCCGTCAAGCGTGACGGAAAAACTTTGGAATCTTTCTCTACTGAGGTGATTTGTCCGAAAGTATGCTCAAATAAAACTCTTGGTAAGGTCAAAGAGATGCTTAAGGGTGTGATAGAGCAGGGTACAGGTAAGAAGGCAAAGTCGGATATCCTTGAACTGGCTGGCAAATCGGGTTCCGCACGTATGCACTACAACAACCCGACGGGAACGCCTCGAGATTATCAGATGTCTTTCGTGGGATATTTCCCTGCTGACAAACCTCGCTATACGTGTATGGTGGTTTACTGGCAGAAAGCTCAATACTATAATAATGTCACTTCAAAAGCGTTCCGTACGATTGCGGAAAGAATATATGCTATGACTCCTGTCAGTTGTGAGACTGCATTGTGTGACAACGGTAGATTCGCTCCTGAGATAAAGGGTGGTTATAAGAGTGATGTTGAGTATCTGTTGAAGGAGTTGAATATCAGATATACGAGAAACAAGATAGAAGATGACAATTGGGTCAACACAACTACTAGAGACAGTGTGGTGAGCATGACACAGATGAAAGTCGGCAAGTATACAGTGCCAAAAGTTATCGGACTTGGAGCAAAAGATGCTCTATATCTGCTTGAAAATAAAGGTTTGAAGGTGACGATGCATGGCCGAGGCACTGTGGTGCAACAGTCGATTCCTCCTGGTGAGACAGCATCTCCCGGCAAATTAATTACAATTATGCTAAAATAGTTGGCTTATGAAGTTAAACGATTTGATAAACAGTGTCGACTGCGTAAAGATAGTCGGCAATACAGATAAGGAGATCTCTGCGATATGTCAGGATTCTCGCCAAGTGTCTGCTGACGCTTTGTTCGTAGCTGTTTGTGGCTATTCTATAGATGGTCACGAATATATCCAGTCTGCAATTGAAAAGGGTGCGGCTGCGATTGTGCTTCAGAAGATGCCGGAAGTTTTGAATGATGGTATCGCTTACATTCAGGTGAAGGATTCCGCTGAGGCTCTTGGTCGTTTGGCTTCTGCTTGGTATGGCAATCCGTCGTCGAAACTGAAACTTGTCGGCGTGACTGGTACTAATGGCAAGACAACTATTGCTACTGTGCTTTATAAGATGCACAGAGAGTTCGGACATAAGGTAGGTTTGCTTTCTACTGTATGTAATTATGTAGACGAGAGAGCAGTGCCTGCTACTCATACAACCCCGGATCCGATATCGTTGAATAAGCTTCTTTCTGAGATGGTTGATGCAGGCTGTACATACGCTTTCATGGAGGTGAGCTCACATGCTGCAGACCAGAAAAGAATCGGTGGTTTGAAATTTGTCGGAGGTATTTTCACAAATATCACTCGTGATCATTTGGATTACCATAAGACATTCGACAATTACATAAAGGCAAAGAAATCATTCTTTGATTCTCTTCCTGCCGACGCATTTGCTCTTACTAATGCCGACGATCGCAACGGAGGTGTGATGGTTCAGAACAGCAAGGCATTGAAGAAAAGTTACTCAATCCGTTCGATGGCTGATTTCAGAGCGAAGGTTGTGGAGGACAGTTTCTTCGGAATGCTTCTTAATATCGACGGAAGAGAGGTCTCAACTCAGTTTGTAGGCCGATTCAACGCATCCAACTTGCTTGCCGTATATTCTGCTTGCGTATTGCTTGGTAATACACCAGAAGACACATTGGTGGCATTGAGCAAGATGACTCCAGTCAACGGAAGATTCGAGACTATCCGTGGTGTGCAGAGTGGTGTGTGCGCGATTGTTGACTATGCACATACTCCTGACGCTTTGGAAAATGTGATTTCCACAATCAACGAAGTGAAAAGCCAGAGCGCGGAGTTGATCACAGTGGTCGGCTGTGGAGGTAATCGAGATAAAGGTAAGCGTCCGATTATGGCGAAGTCGGCTGTCACTAACAGTGATAAGGTAGTCATCACGTCGGACAATCCAAGAAATGAGGAGCCAATGGATATCATCAATGATATGTTGGCAGGACTTACTGAAGAGGAGCAGAGAAATGTGATTGTGAATGCCGATCGAGAGCAGGCGATCAAGACGGCTTGCACGATGGCAAAGAAGGGAGATATCATCCTTGTGGCAGGAAAGGGACATGAGGATTATCAGGATATCAAGGGTGTGAAACACCACTTCGATGATCATGAGGTTATTAGAAAATATTTAATATAATAATAGAGAGATTATGTTTTATTATTTGTTTGAAGGCATGTCATTCCCTGGCGCGGGTTTGTTCCACTATGTGACATTCCGTTCCGCATTGGCGTTTGTCGGAGCGTTGCTCTTTGTTATCATTTTCGGAAAGAAAATGATTGAATATTTGCAACTTCGTCAGATAGGTGAGACTATCAGAGATTTGAATCTTGAAGGTCAGATGTCAAAAAAAGGCACTCCTACAATGGGAGGTGTGATTATCATAGGCGGTATAATCATCCCATGTCTGTTGTTCGGAAATCTTTCTAATATCTATATGCTTCTGATGCTTGCCATCACTCTATGGCTTGGATTCCTTGGAGGTATGGATGATTATATCAAGGTCTTCAAAAAGAATAAAGACGGAATGTCTCCACGTGTGAAAATCATCGGTCAGGTTGCTGCCGGTCTTTTCCTTGGTTTGGTGCTATACTGTAGTCCGGATGTGGTGATAAGAGAGAATTACTCTACAGTCAACAAAGAGAATGTTGAAGTTGTTAACTATAAGAAGGAGAACGTTAAGTCGACACAGACAACAATTCCGTTTGTGAAAAACCACAATTTCGACTATGCTTCGATATTTGAGTTTGCTGGCGAATATGCTCAGCCACTTGGATGGATTTTCTTCGTGTTGGTCACAATCTTCGTGATGACATTCATATCCAACGGAGCCAATCTGACTGATGGATTGGATGGATTGTCCGTCGGTACGTCGATGATAATAGGAGTCGCACTGGGTATTCTGGCATACTTGTCAGCCCATGTAGAGTTCGCAAGTTATCTTAATATCATGTACATTCCGAAGTCGGAGGAGTTGGTGGTCTACTTGTGTGCGTTTGTCGGCGCTACACTTGGATTCCTATGGTACAATTCGTTCCCTGCTCAGGTGTTCATGGGAGATACAGGAAGTTTGATGCTTGGAGGTGTTATCGCAGCAGTGGCGATGATTATACGAAAAGAGTTATTGATCCCGATTTTGTGTGGTGTGTTTATCGCAGAGAATTTGTCGGTGATGCTTCAGGTGTCGTATTTCAAGTATACAAAGAAGAAATACGGTGAAGGACGACGTATATTCCTGATGTCGCCACTACATCATCATTTCCAGAAAAAAGGAATGCCGGAACCGAAGATTGTTGCAAGATTCTGGATTGTAGGTTTGCTTTTGGCAGTAATTACAGTTTTGACTTTAAAGGTTAGATAATGAAAAGAATAGTTGTTTTAGGAGCAGGAGAAAGTGGTGTTGGTTCGGCAATCTTGGCCCAGAAGCAGGGCTTCGATGTATTTGTGTCGGACATGTCGCCAATCAAAGAAAAATATGTAGCTGAACTCAACCAGTATAATATCGCTTGGGAGCAGGGACAGCATACAGAAGAGTTGATCTTGAATGCAGATGAGGTGATCAAAAGCCCAGGTATTCCAGAGAAGGCTCCAATCATCAAAAAATTGAGAGAGAAAGGCATCAACATAATCTCTGAAATCGAATTTGCCGGACGCTACTCAAAATCGAAGATGATCTGTATCACAGGCAGCAATGGTAAAACTACAACCACAACACTTGTGCACTATATCTTCAAAGAAGCGGGACTTGACGCTTCTCTTGCAGGAAACATCGGTTTCAGCTTGGCACGTCAGGTGGCTATTGATCCTCACGACTACTACATTATCGAGCTAAGTAGTTTCCAGTTGGACGGAATGTATGATTTCAAGGCAGATATCGCTATCCTGCTCAACATCACTCCTGATCACTTGGACAGATATGATTATAAATTCCAGAATTACGTAGATTCCAAGATGCGTATTCTGCAGAACATGACAGAGAACGATACATTCATCTATTGGAATGAAGATCCTGTCGTGACAAAAGAACTTGAGAAGTACGATATCAAGGCAAAAATGATGCCGTTCTCAATAAAGACAATCGAGAATATGGCAGCCTACTTGGAGAATGAAAAATTAGTAATCAACTTAAAAAACAATTATATAGATATGGATATTAATAAACTTGCTTTGAAGGGACAGCACAACACTTACAATTCAATGGCGGCTGGTATCGCAGCTGGAGTTGAAGGCATTAAGAAAGACACTATCCGTAAGGCATTTAGCGACTTCAGCGGAGTAGAGCATCGTCTTGAGCCAGTAGCAAAGGTGAGAAGTGTGTTGTTCATCAATGATTCAAAGGCTACCAATGTCAATTCATGTTGGTATGCATTGCAGTGTATGCATACACCTGTCGTTTTGATTCTTGGAGGAAAGGACAAAGGAAACGATTATACAGAGATAGAGGATTTGGTAAAGGAGAAGGTTAAAGCTATCGTATGCCTTGGAGTTGATAATGCCAAGCTTCATGCATTTTTCGATGGTAAGGTTGAGAATATAGCAGACGCAAGTTCTATGGAAGAGGCTGTCAACAAGTGTTTTGCATTTGCAGACAAGGGTGACACAGTGCTTCTTTCTCCATGTTGTGCAAGTTTCGACTTGTTCAAGAGCTATGAGGATAGAGGACAGCAATTCAAGGAGTGTGTAAAACGCTTATAAAATGAGTGAACGCAATGCTTTCTTCAAAAAATTGTTTCTTGGTGACCTCTATATATGGATTGCTATAGCATCATTGCTTGCGATTTCGGTGATAGAGGTCTACAGTTCCATTCAAGCGAATGTGACAGTCAGAAATGGCGATTATAATCGAGAATTCTACCGTCATATTTTCATGATTCTGACTGGACTTGGGATCACTTTGTCGGTGGTGCAGATTGGCGTCAAACGATTGTTCTCATCCAAACTGACGGTTCTCCTTGTCGTAGGTGCATTTCTGTCGTGGGTGATGCTTCTGTTGACTCCAAAATTTGGCGATCTCGTCAATGGAGCCAGACGAACGATGTTTGGCATACAATGGTCAGAACTTGTCAAGGTGTTCTATGTGATATTTTTGGCATTTTGGATAGGACAGTATTCCTCGGACAAGGGATTGATGCCTACCAAAAAAGGATGGATCACATTGTTTGTAGTTTATAGCCTATGGTTGGTGCCGATCGGATTGGAGAATATGTCAGGATTGGTGCTTTTGACTGTGGTGACAATCTGTCTGTTGTTGGCTGGAGGTCTGAAATTGAAGCCTTTTTTGTGTATAATGGGAATGTTTCTCTCTTTTGCTTTGGTTCTTGGAGCCATTGGAGAGTTTGTCCCTGCAGAAAAGTTAAGGCAAACACCTTTGCATCGTTTGCCTACATGGGTTTCACGAGTTGAAAAATCCTTTTTCGGAGGAAAAGCAGAAGAAGACCCTAAACTTAAATTTGTCGTTAATGATGAAAACTACCAGGTGTCTCATGCCAAAATGGCCGTTGCCAATAGCAATGTTATAGGAAACGGTGCCGCTGGAGGTCGAGAAAGATTCCGTCTTCCTCAGGCATTTTCGGATTATATTTTTTCGATAATTCTGGAAGAGTTAGGATTATTTGTTGGTTTGTTAGTGATATTTTCCTATCTTTGTGTCTTGTGGCGGGCGATTGTTATTGCATATAAATCAGAAAATATGGTATATGCGATGTTGACACTTGCTTGTGCATTATTGATAGTCTTTCAGGCTATGATAAACATGGCTGTAGGTGTGGCTCTAGGCGACTTTGTCACTGGTCAACCTCTACCTTTTGTAAGCAAAGGTGGAACATCGATTTGGATGACAGGTGTTCTGTTTGGAATAATCCTTTCGGTAAGTGTTCATGTGAAGACGTTGCAAAACAAAAGGAAAGAGAAACAGATTGTTGTAGAAGAGTCTGAATAGGATTAAAGAGACTTTTGATTTTCTGCTATGGATTTTGTAGTATTGTGTGTAAAAATATCCATGCAGATGATTGAGTATAGAGTGTAGTTGAAATAGACAAGCATTTCCGGCTTGCAAGGACAAAAGAACTTTATTTTAGACAAAATGACGGCAAACAAAAGATTCATCATCAGTGGTGGAGGTACGGGTGGTCACATATTCCCAGCAATTTCCATTGCTAATGCGTTAAAGAAACGTTTCCCAGACGGTGAGTTCCTATTTGTGGGAGCTGAGGGTCGTATGGAGATGGAACGTGTGCCTAAGGCAGGCTATAAGATTATCGGATTACAGGTGAACGGATTGGTGAGAAGCATGTCACCGTCGGGAATCCTTAAGAATATCAAGGTTGTCTATCGTTTTGTTAAAAGCTATTTCAAGGCGAAATCAATTGTCAAGGAGTTCAAACCAGACGCTGTAGTCGGTGTAGGAGGTTATGCAAGTTGCCCAACGCTATACGCTGCGAACAAGCTTGGTGTGCCTACGTTCTTGCAGGAACAGAATTCTTACGCCGGTGTGGCTAACAAATTTTTATCGAAAGGTGTGAAGAAGATTTGTGTGGCATACGACGGAATGGAAAGATTCTTCCCTGCTGAAAAACTGGTGATGACTGGTAACCCTGTCCGTCAGGATTTCTTGAATGTGCAGAAGGGTGCTCAGGAGGCATACGATTTCTTCGGCCTTGATTCATCAAAGAAAACAATTCTTGTGATTGGCGGTAGCCTTGGCGCCCGCACGGTCAACAACAGTATCATAGCTGGTCTTGACGCTATCAAGCAAAGTGGTGTGCAGGTGATATGGCAGACTGGCAAATATTACTTTGAAGACGCAAAGAAAAAGGCTGACGAAAGCAACAATCCAAACTTGGTATGCACAGACTTCGTGTCACGTATGGATTATGCGTACGCTGTGGCTGATCTTGTTGTGTCGAGAGCAGGAGCAAGTTCTATATCGGAACTTTGTCTGTTAGGCAAACCATCAATTCTGGTTCCTTCTCCAAATGTGGCAGAAGACCATCAGACTAAGAATGCGATGGCATTGTCTACAAAGAATGCGGCTGTGATGATAAAGGATGCTGAGGCAGTGGAGAAATTGGTACCTGAGGCGTTGCGTCTGGTGGCAGATGAAGCGTCGCTCGCATCAATATCAGAACATGCATTTGCATTGGCACAGAAAGATTCGGCAGACCGAATAGCAAGCGTGATTTTAGGTGAGATTTAAATTTTGGAAAAATGCTGGATAAAATTAAAAATATCTACTTTTTAGGAATAGGTGGTATCGGAATGAGTGCCATTGCCCGTTACTTCAATGCGAAGGGGTATTCAGTGGCTGGTTACGACAAGACAGAAACTGAACTCGCTGACAAACTTCGCAGCGAGGGTATACAGGTGCACTTCGAGGATAACACAGTGTTCATACCAGAGGATTTCAAGAATCCAAACTATACCTTAGTTGTGTATACTCCGGCAATTCCAGATGATCTTACTGAGTATCTGTTCTTCAAGAAGAACAATTTCACTATCATGAAGCGTTCACAGATTCTTGGCGCGATAACAAAAAGCCAGGAAGCCATCTGTATCGCTGGAACTCATGGTAAGACTACAACTACTACGATGATTGCTCATACTCTTCACAATTCATTCTTGGATTGCAACGCTTTCTTGGGTGGATTGTCAAAGAATTTTGAAAGCAATCTGCATCTTTCCAATAAGAGCAACTTGGTCGTTGTTGAGGCGGACGAATTCGACCGCTCTTTCTTGACACTGGCTCCACAAATTGCTGTGGTGACAGCAACAGATGCCGACCATCTTGATATCTATGGCACTTACGAGGAGTATTTGAAGAGCTTTGAACAGTTTGTAGCTCTTATCAAACCGGGAGGTGCGTTGATTATGAAGGATGGACTTCCTATCAAACCAGTCGTGCAGGAAGGTGTGAAAATCTACACTTATTCTGTGGAGAAGGGAGACTTCCATGCAGAGAACATCAAGATCGCAAATGGAAAAATCATCTTCGACGTGGTTTATCCGTTGGGCGTATTGAAGGGAGTAGACTTGGGTGTTCCCGTCTACATCAATATTGAGAATGCGATAGCAACATGTGCGGTATCTCTTTTGAAGGGATTGTCTCATGAGGAGATCAGAAAGGCGATAGCAAGTTTCCAGGGTGTGGCAAGACGTTTTGATTTCCACATCAAACAGGATAATTTGGTATTGGTTGACGATTACGCACATCATCCAAATGAGGTGAAAGCAAGTATTGAATCATTGCGCAGACTATATTCGGATAAGAAGTTGACGGGAGTGTTCCAACCACATCTGTACACTCGCACCCGTGATTTTGCGGATGAGTTTGCTGCAAGTCTTTCTCTTCTTGATGAAGTGTTGCTTTTGGATATTTATCCGGCAAGAGAAGAGCCTATTGAAGGTGTCACAAGTCAGATCATTTTGGACAAGGTGACGGCGAAAGAGAAACGTCTCATTTCAAAAGATGAGTTGCTCGACTATGTCCGCACACATCCAATAGAGGTGTTGGCTACAATAGGAGCCGGAGATATAAATCTTATGCTTCCGCAGATTAAGAATATTTTGTTGTCCAAGGTATGAGGAAGAAGTTGCAGATAGTGGGCATTTGTATATTGGCATTATATACACTTGTGATGGTGTTTGTCTCACCGTCTACATCAGGAAGTGTGTGTTGCACAGGTACAATGGTTAATGTCGATGATAGCACAGACTACAAGTTTGTGAATAAAATTGACATTATCAAGTACATGAATTCTGCTAACATCAATCCAAACGGGTTAAGTTATAAGAATATCAACCTCCACAATATGGAAAAGAAGATTGCTGGAATTCCATTTGTCAAGGAGGCTCAGTGTTATAAAAGTCCCGGTGGATTCTTGTGTGTTGATATCCTACAACGCAAACCGATATTGAGGATAAAGACGCCGACGCAGGATTTGTATCTGGATTCGGAAGGCAGTCTGATGAACACGTCCACAGCATTCTCGGCTTATGTGCCGGTATTGTTGAGTGAGAAGACGCTGGGAAAGAAATATCTGAAGACGGACATTTATGAGTTTGCCAACTATGTGTACAACGACAAATTCTTGAATTCACTGGTAGAGCAGATATATATAGATGCCAATGGTAATGTTGAGATGGTGCCACGCATAGGGTCGCAGATAGTTGTGCTCGGCTCGACGGAAGGCTACCAAAAGAAGATGGCCCGATTGAAGAAACTCTATGAAAAAGGGTTTTCTAAGGTAGGGTGGAACAAGTATAAAAAGATAGATCTCACATACGACAATCAAGCTGTGTGTACGAGATATTGACAAAGAACAAAGACAAAGAATAAGTAAATACTTTCAAAAATTTTAGTGAAAATGGCGAATACACTACAATTGACGGACAAAATAGCGGTGGTGCTAGACCTGGGTACCACGAGAATAAGATCTGTGGCTGCTGTCTTAGACGACAACAATAAAGTGTCGCAGATTGTTGCTACAGAAGAGGTGGATTCTAAAGGAGTCAGACATGGTAGAGTGGAAAATTATTTAGAGTTGGCAGGGGTGCTCAAACCAATGTTCAACAGACTTTCCAACCGAATATATAATAAATTCAAGGCCGCTATAGACGGGTTTATTGGAAATACTGTTGAAATCAAAAGCGTATATATTGCTCTTGGAGGAAAAGGTATTTCAGGAAAAGAGCAGAAAGAATCTTACCGCCTTAATAATCAGTTCGTCGATGTGCCTGTAGTCCAGAAAATAGAGGAAGATATCAGAAAACGTGTTGAAAACGACAAGGAGATAATCTTGGATATGATCAACCAAGGTTACAATGTCGATGATGATATAAAGATGGAGGCTGTAGGATGTAGAGCTTCTAATGTAGAGGGCCGTTTTTGTGTTGTCACAGCTGAAAAAGAGATAAAGGAGGATATTGAAAAGACATTGACGCATATTGGTATCCAATTGGCAGGTTATTCTCTTTTGCCATTCGCCTTGGCTGATGTTATGCTTTCGGATGCCGACAAAGAGGTAGGTGCGACATTGATTGACCTAGGTGCCTCTTCGACATCAATCGCCATTTATCGTGATAATGTTCGCCGTCACGTCAGAGTGTTGCCATTTGGAGGCAAAATAATCACTAAAGATATCAAGAAGGTATGTGGCTTGACAACGGAGACAGCTGAGAAGATAAAGAAGAATATAGGCTGTGCTTATCCTGAAGGTTTGAAAGAAAACGTTATCGTCAGTGTAGCTGGCACAGATGCTAAGATACAATCTGTAGAATTAGCATCGATTATAGAGGCTCGTCTGGAAGAACTGATATCTTACCTTCTAGGAGAGATGAACAAGGTGAGTGCTTTGACGTCATCAAAAAAGATTATCCTTACAGGAAGAGGATCTCGTCTTGATAAAGTTTGTGATAAATTCACAAATGAGTTTGGCTTGGATACGGAAATAGGAAAGATCAAAGATGTATGCTATGAAAAATACAGCTCGTATTTCGCATCCTTGGATTCAATAAATGGAAATCCAGATAAGACAGCTCGTAAAATGAATGAGTTTGCCGCTTGTCTTGGCGTCCTTGAGTCTTGTGCTCTTGACTCTTGTGTCTATGTTGGCAGAAAGGGTTCTGCAGATGTTAAAGCAGATAAAAAAGCTGAAGGAAAAGTGAAAAAGGAAGGCAGTATTGTGAAGAGAATTTTCACACTTTTTGATCCTATGGTGGAAAAGGCAACAAGTTTAATTGATGGAACCGAAATGAAATAATTATGGATATGGAAGAAAATTTCACATTTGTAGACGACTCGGAAGAAAAAAACATTATCAAAGTAATAGGTGTCGGTGGTGGTGGCGGAAATGCTACTAACTACATGTATGAAAACCATATTGAAGGAGTAGATTTCGTCATTTGTAACACAGACCGTCAGGCTTTGCGTCGTAGCCCTATACCTCCTGAATTCCATATCCAGTTAGGAGAAAAAGGTCTTGGAGCTGGAAATGATCCAAATATGGGACGTCAGGCTGCTGAAGACTCCATAGAGAAAATAAAGGCTATGCTTGAGGATACTGAGATGGTCTTTGTCACTGCGGCAATGGGTGGTGGTACTGGTACAGGCGCCGCTCCTGTGATCGCTCGTACAGCAAAGGAAATGGGTATCCTTACAGTCGGAATCATAACAATACCGTTTAAGTTTGAAGGTCGCCGTCGTCTTCTTAATGCATTGGAAGGAATGCAGAGAATGAGAGATGCAGTCGACGCGATTGTCGTAATCTCAACCGACAGATTCCGTGAATTATATGGCGACCTTGGTTTGAAAGCAGGTTTCTCTAAAGGCGACGAGATCTTGGCCATGGCAGCTAAAGGTATTGCTGAAATCATCACTGGTGACGGTTATGTTAATGTGGATATGAATGATGTCCGCACTGTCATGACTGATTCTGGCGATGCTTTGATGGGATTGGCAATGGCTTCCGGACCTGATCGTGCTGAGAAAGCGATCAAGGAGGCTTTGAATTCACCATTGCTTATCAACAACAGCATTGAAAAAGCTAAGAATGTCTTGTTGAATATTTCTTATTCATCTGATTATGAGGTGACAATTGACGAGACTACATATATCTGTAATTATGTACAGGAGCAGATCGAGGGCCACGGAGCAAACTTGATTTGGGGTGCAACTATCAATGATGGACTTGGTGAAAACCTTAATGTCACTGTTGTGGTTACTGGCATGAATGTTGACGAGTCTGATTTGACAGGAGATGTCCAGATGTCACAGACATCTAATTATGGTATGTCTGCACGTGCTGCAATGGTTCAGACGGATGTGAGAGCAGACCGTTATTTGGGAGGCAATCACGTCGTCCCTCAGAATAATAATTCTAGTTTCAACATGACTAAAGATGAAATAGATAAGTTCTATGAAGGCCATTCGGCAAAAAAAACAGACCCGACTCCTGTAGTTCCAGATCCGACTCCAGTAGTTCCAGAACCGGAACCAGAGCCAGAACCAGAACCGATTCCGGAACCAGTAAAAGAGCCAGATCCAGTTCCTGCTGGTCCAAGAATACCATCTAGAGAGATAGATTTGAATTCAATTGACGACGACGATGATTGATACTCTTGAAATAGCTAATCCTGACAAAACGTTTATCAAGGTGATAGGCGTTGGTGGCGGTGGCGGTAATGCTGTCTCTTATATGTATAAAGCGGGAGTTGAAGGTGTCGACTTCATCCTGATGAATACAGATAAGGCGGCGTTGAAGCGTTCGTCCGTTCCTAAACGAATCCTGCTCGGCAAGAAAGGCCTAGGAGCAGGATCGGATCCTCGTATCGGTAAGGCGGCAATGCTTAGTGTTGAAGAAAATGTCAGACAGTTGCTATCTGAGGATACAGAGATGGTTTTTGTGACCGCCACGTTAGGTGGAGGTACGGGTACAGGTGGAGCTCCTGTAGTCGCACGTGTGGCTAAGGAACTCGGTATCCTTACTATCGGTGTCGTCACAACTCCGTTTTCTTATGAGGGCCCGATCAGAAAGGCAATCGCTGAAGAGGGAGTGCGAGAGATGAGAAAATATGTCGATTCTCTTGTGATTATATCTAACGACAGATTGTCGTCGCAATCTAAGGATAGGAACGCATTGTCGCAATCAATGAAACTATCTTCAAGTTTTGCGGCATCTGATTCTATACTTGCCACAGCTGCGCAATGTATCTCCGATATGGTGACACGGTCGGGCTACGTCAATGTGGATATGAATGATGTCCGCACTGTCATGACCAACTCTGGAGACGCGGTGATCGGATCGTCTGTGGCAGCTGGTGAATATCGTGCTATGCAGGCTATGCGTGAGGCACTTACTTCGCCATTGCTTGTCAATAATGATATACGTAATGCCAAGAGTATTCTGGTGAACTACCTATATTCGGATAAGGAAGTCACAATTGACGAGTTGTCTGAAACGATGGAGATGGTTCAAATGAAGGTCGACGACGATGTCACTATCATTTGGGGAGCAAGTCAGGTGGAAGGCATGGGGGATAAATTGAAAATCTCTGTTGTTGTCACAGGACAATTGTTGGCGGAGGATAAACTTGTGGGAGCTGTCTCTGATGTCTTTGTCCCTGTGAAATTTCCAGATTCTCCTAAAAAAGAAGTGGAGACAAAAAAGAAAGAGGATGAAATACCGGTTGTCGTCACAATAGAAGACGAAGTAATAGGCGACGACGGAACGGTTGGACAAGCGGAGCCTACTCCAACAACTACTACATTCATGCCTACCGAGACTCACGACACTACTGTGACAAGAAAAAAATTGACACCTAAAGTGTTTGGCGAAGGAGATGTAGATGAGACTCCTGCATTTACCCGTACAAAGACAGTCGTTGCGGAACGTAAGGCAGAACCGACGTCTTCTTTCACTGTCAAACTTGATGGAGAGGAGATAAAAATGGGGGATAACAGATATCTCTCAAACAGACCAGATTAATAATAAATTTAAAATATAATAACTATGGCATTGTTTGATGTTATTAGCGAGGATATAAAGAAGGCGATGATTGCCAAAGACAAAGTGGCTTTGGAGGCATTGCGTGGAGTTAAGAAAGAGTTTCTTGAGGCAAAGACAGCCAAGGGAGCAAGTGGGGATCTTGCAGACGACGCTGCATTGAAGATTCTTCAGAAGATGGTGAAACAGCGTAAGGAGTCTGCACAAATCTTCACAGAGCAGAACCGACCTGAGTTGGCAGAGAACGAGTTGGCTGAGGCTGCTGTGATCGAGAAGTATTTGCCAGCAAAATTGTCAGATGCTGAATTGGAGGCTGAAATCAAGGCTATCATCGCTGAGGTTGGTGCAAAGACAGCTCAGGAGATGGGCAAGGTGATGGGTGTCGCTACAAAGAAACTTGCTGGTAAAGCAGACGGAAAGGAAATTTCAGCAAAGGTGAAAGCTTTGTTGAATTCGTAATTCATAATGCGAAATGCATAATTTATAGAGACGTGACATTGTCGCGTCTCTTTGTTTTTATTATTTTTGTGAAAGAAAAAAGACAATGCGTTTAAGCGATGAATGTTGGAATCCGATATTTTAGTTTGACGAGATTGTAGTAACAGATTGTTTAACAATTAATAGTACGTGGATTCGACGAATTTAAAAATAGAAGAAAATGACAGCTGAAGTGTCATAAACGAGGATTGTTAAGGGCCCATGTTTGATTGATATTGGCCCTAACCCTTCCCCACGTGCGAGCCGTAGGCGAGCACAAAAAAATTAATAAAACCACAGAGAATTAAAGTTTACAGAGAAAAGCTACGCTTTTATATGAGAAAAAGAGATGAGAATCCAATCAGAAAGTAGAATATGATTAGCAGATTACAATTCATCGAACTCACGTTATTTTAGTTTGACGAGATTGTAGTAACAGATTGTTTAACAATTAATAGTAATAGTATTTTTATGAAAACAGAAGAGATTAAAGACCTGTTTCAAAAATTCGAATCAATCGCATGTGATTACGAAGGTGTTGAATGTTGGAGTGCCCGCGAACTGTGTGGGTTGCTTGGTTATGCCAAGTGGGAACGTTTCGAGGGGGTGATTGCCAAAGCGAAAGAGGCATGTTTGAATGCTGGAGAAAGAATTGAGGACCATTTTCCCGGCGCCGGGAAAATGGTCGGTCTAGGAAGTGGCTCTGTTAGAGAGGTTGACGACTACATGCTCACACGTTATGCGTGTTATCTTGTGGCTCAGAATGGAGATCCAAGAAAGCCTGAGATCGCTTTTGCTCAGAACTATTTTGCTGTACAGACACGTGTGGCGGAAATGGTAGAGAAAAGACTCCTTGAGTTTGAGAGAGTGCAGGCTCGGCAAAAGTTGGCAGAAACAGAGAAACGTCTGTCTGGAGTGCTTTTTGAACGAGGTGTTGATAGCAAAGGTTTTGCTATGATACGTTCCAATGGCGACAAGGCATTGTTTAATCTTGACACAGCAATGTTGAAACGGAAAATAGGAGCTCCTTCAAATCGTCCCGTCGCAGATTTCTTATCAACGATCAACATAAAAGCAAAGGATTTTGCCGCAGAGATGACCTCTGTAAATGTCCAACAAAAAGACTTGTTCGGAGTGACTCAGATAGACAACGAACATGTGGAAAATAATCTTGCCGTCAGAAATATGATGCTCGACAGAGGCATTGTCCCAGAGAATCAACCGGCTGGTGAGGATGTGAAGAAAGTGGAACGTCGATTGACATCGGAAGAGAAAAAAGTTTTGCCGAAAAGAAAATAGTGAGATTTAAATACACGATTGTGTTGGCATAATTTGTAGAGACGTGGCATTGCTGCGTCTCTTTTTATGTTTGAATGATAAAAACTCAGGAAGCTTGCTGAAATGCAGGATGTGAAGTGTTTGATCATTTTCCCGGCGCCGGGAAAATGATAGAGATCGCTAAAGGAGCTCAAAGAGAGGTAGACGACTACATGCTCACACGTTATGCGTGTTATCTTGTGGCTCAGAATGGAGATCCAAGAATGCCTGAGATCGCTTTTGCTAAATCGTCTGCGACGTTTGTCAACAGATGTCTGGAATAGCGACTGTTCCACGGTCGGAAAAAGAACAGATCTGTTGGTGTTAAAATAAGTTAAAAAACAACAATGTGGGGAGGACAATTGCTCTTTTTGTTGTTACATTTGCATTGCTAAGTTTGTTGAAGTGTAATAATGCGATGTTAATTGATAACCAAATAATATGAAAAGAATAGCTTCTTTAATTATAATGTTGTGCGTCTTTTGTATATCAAATGCCGCCAATTATTTAACATTTACCGCCGAGGAGGACGGCTCTACGTTCGTAATCATAAATAAGAATGGAAATAATCCTGACATCCAGTATTCATTGGATGGTGGGGAAACTTGGACCGCACTGGCTGCAGGAGATACCATCACGTTAGCCCATAAGGGGGACAAGGCTTTGCTGAGGGGAAATAATCCGGAAGGGTTCTCAAAGGGGGCTAATAAATACTCATCTTTTACGATGACAGGAAAGATAGCAGCCAGTGGTAGCGTGATGAGTTTGATCGACGGCACAGGCGAAACCCTT
>CACZOA010000107.1 GCA_902782665.1 uncultured Bacteroidales bacterium | reverse complement strand
TTCAAAAATGATTTCATGATAATCGGGTCTGACATGCAGTACTTGAACCCGAAATCACATCGTAAGTCGATGTATTTTCCCATTTTAATTTTGTTTTAATTTGTACTGTTTTGTGCAATCTGATAGACTAAACAAAACTTTTTCGGATGCAAAAATATAAAAAAATCAAAACCTGACATCAAATTTTCTCAAATGAAGAATTGATAGAAACTGTGCCATTTCTAAAATAACATCATTGTCGGTTAAGGAAAAATTCTTTAGATGTAAAGAAGTCTTATGTCTGTCAACTTACCGTTGTCTGATCTCTTTCGTGATTTCCATATACTCACGTCTTCCTTCGATATATTCAGCATACAGTTTTTCGGCATCCACTCCTTTGAGAATGCGACATTTCCCACATGATGGACAATGATTGAGACATTGCCATTGCTCTTGCACAAACGCAAGTCGTTCTTCTTTGGTGGAGTTTTTTATGTCTGGAACTTTTGTCATATTACTTCGAATACTTTTCCCAACAGATTCAATGTTAATGGTTGGTCACGTCAATCGTGGTAATCGTCCTCTTTCCATTCGAATTTGATGGTCTCTGGGACGTAGAACTTGTCAATCCTATAGTCGATATTTGCTTTGTGTGCCTGACTGAGCTGGAATTTACGGTGGATCCTATACATCTTGCCGTCTTTTATGAAGTGAGCCCCGGTCTGATGGAAACGGAATGGAACGTCTGCTTTTATACACTGCTCACGAATGTCAAGGATCCAGCTGTAGTCGCATGGTCTGGCCTCTACTCCCGATTCTCCACTGACTGCGACTTCCTCGATAGTATCGTCGAGATATGCGGATAAATCTACAGGCCCGATTATCGGAGCGACCATGATGCTTTTATGTTTGATCGGTAATGATTTGAATATGGGTAGACGGAAGTCTGCCATCTGCTGGTTTTCAACGGTGCAGCCGACAAGCACGTTGTCGTAGCCGTCTCCCCAATCGTCTGGCACGCATTCCATGAATCTGTCTATTCTTTTTGTGAAAAAGTAAAACCAAAGGTCGTTTCTGGTTTTCATCATCTCCCAGCATTCTCCTCTCCACTCGTCTGCATCCTTTATCAGGAAGTCGGAGGTGAAGCAGGTGAAGACGACCTTGCCACTTTCTATCTTCCACGACTTGTCTCGTTTACGTTTGATGGGCAGGTTGAAATTGCTTGTCTTACGGCATTCACTGCTTGAAACTTCACTGCCGTACATTTCATCCTGTCTGTAGACATAGCAATATTTGCACCCAGAACTGATCTTGGTGCATCCATGCCACGGATTCCAGTCGGCGTATATATTCCAGTTTTCTGCCATAAGATAAAGTCTGTTTATAGCCCTGCATCTTTTACCAGTTCACAAAGTTTGTCTTCCCTTACTGTTTTGGGCTTAGCTTTGCCTGCAAGAATCAGTATCTTTTTGCTGTTGCGATAGATATGCAGCTGACGAGACCGCACTACGGCTGTCAATTCGTCGTCATTCTGCATCGCTTCCCAAATATGGTGGTATTCTCCTGTCGGCTCAAAGAGTTTTGCCTTGAGATGGGAACACATATTGGTCGTGTCGACGGTGATCATAATTATTACGGATTTAGATGCATGAGATCTCAGTGAAACGGTTGAAGGTCTTGCCGTCTCGCGTCGTCTTCTCAAAAAACATTTTTTCTGGTCTTATCCAGTGGGCGTGTTCTCCGTAAAGAGCTTGATAAACAACCATTCGCTCCAAAGTCTCTGAATCAAAAGCCGTTCCGACGAATTTGTATTTGCCACCTTTGAAGTGTTGGAAGAAACGCTCTTGGGGTTTCTTGTACGTCGTCAGCATCTTTTCGATAAGAGGCACATACCAAGTCTTTACCTCCTCCGCTGTAGGTGTATGGGCTCCTGGAAAATGGTAGGTGTTGACGTAATACTCCAGGAATGTTGGTTCGTAGTGAGCCAAAGTGTCTTGCTCTCCAAATATTCCCCACACCTTATCTTTGTAGAATGGGGTAGTGTAGTTGAACTGATTTTTCTCTATCTCCTCAAACTCTGTAATCAACTGTTCGTCTATGACGAAATCCTGATTCCCGTCCTCACGTGGACTTTTATATTGATGACTGCCAATTCGCTCTTTCAAGAATTCCGTTATCTTGAAATGAGGATTTCCGAGCAGTGCTGGCACTCCTACGATAGGGGCGAGGATTTGGGCGTAGAAAGATCCGCAACTGTTGCCGACAATCAAGTCTGGATTCTCCTTGTCGCATATCTTATGTATGAATTCCAAAGCCTCTTTGGGGTGCATTGGCAGGTCGGGAGTGAGCACGCGGACTTTTCCCCAGAATGCCTCTTTCAATGCGTTTGCCGGCACACAACTTCCGCTGGCAAAAAATCCGTGTAAGAATAGAATTGTCTTCATCCTTTGTTTCAAATTTATTTTCAAGTATGAACGTATGCCAAAAATACGCTAAATTCTCAGATGCAGTTTAATTTTAATTAAAAGATTTTATGAATCTTATTTTTTTATATCTTTGGATTGTCGATTAAAAAAGAGTTTGTCTGGTCGACGGTGGACATTTCAACCAACTATTATGATTCTATTGATAACTGGAGCGTCTCATACAGGAAAAACTGTTCTGGCTCAGCGGTTGCTTGAAAAATATGGTTTTCCATATCTCTCCATTGATCATCTTAAGATGGGATTGATTCGTAGTGGCTACACTAGTCTCACTCCAGAGGATGACGAATTACTCACTGCGTATCTTTGGCCTATTGTCCGTGAAATGGTGAAAACTGCGGTTGAAAATAAGCAGAATCTGGTTGTGGAAGGATGCTACATACCGTCCGACTGGCGGAAAGATTTCAGTGAAGAGTATTTGAAGTCGATTCGGTTGATATGCATTGCCTTGACAGACGGATATATTGACGCTAATTTTGACAAGATCCTCTCGTATGCGTCAATTATTGAATCCCGTCTGGATGACAGTTATTGCACCATAGAGTCGGTGAAGAAAGACAACTCTGCTTTTATCAGACAGTTTAGCGAAAGTGGTGATGAAATGGTATTGGTTGAAGACGATTATGAGAAGGCAGTCGACGGAATTGTTGACAAATGTGAAGAGATAATTAAAGAAGACGAAAATGAAAGAGTCTGCTGAAAATCAAATAGAACGACTTTTAGAAACCCCATATTGGGTTATAGACTTTCTTCCGGAAACAGTCTCTGCGGAACGTTCCAAACAATATTTTGAAGTGGAGGAATTTTGTTGCAACAGTCAATTTATAAACCGACTGTACCAGCAATTTGCCTATGTGGTCATAAAGCTCAGTTGTTATTTTGATATTGACGGCCATCCTACACCTGAGAGTATTCTTGAAGATGTGAACGGTTGTATTACGAACGGAAATGTAAATTTTCTTTTTGCAGACGAAGATGCTTTGATCACATTAAACGGAGGAGATTTGTACATGACTGTTTATAATCCTGACGGACGATTTTTACAACTGTTGCAGAGTCTTGTCGCTTCGGAACGTCTGTTTTTGAGGAAAACAATATGACTGAAAAAGACTATAAATTAACGATAAAACAAACTTTAAACTAAAACAATTATAAATTTTATGGACCGTAGTTCACAAATTATACGTACAAGTTGGATAGGTATTATCACTAATGTACTTTTGGCTACTTTCAAGGCTGTTGTTGGAGCCCTATCTAACAGTGTGGCAATCGTGATGGATGCAGTCAACAACCTTAGTGATGCTCTGTCGAGTGTCATCACCATCGTCGGCACAAAGTTGTCGCAACGTCCAGCCGACCGCAAACATCCGTTCGGATTCGGACGCATCGAATATTTCAGTGCCATCACCATTGCTGTCATTGTGCTTTCTGCCGGCATCACTTCGCTTATAGAGTCGGTGAAGAAGATATTCGATCCTACAGAGCCAAGCTACACGAAAGTGACACTTGTGGTCATTATCGTAGCTATTGTGGTAAAACTTGTGCTTGGATATTATGTCAAGAAAAAAGGAGAGGATTTGAAGAGCGATGCGTTGATCGCCTCAGGTTCGGATGCTTTGTTTGATGCAGTAATCACGTTGGCGACACTTATTTCAGCTGGAGTCATGTTGTTGTGGAACGTGTCGCTTGACGGAATTTTGGGAGCTTTGATCTCTGTGATTATCATCAAAGCCGGAGTGGAGATGTTGGAGTCTCCGGTCAATGAACTGTTGGGCACAAGTATCCCAGCGGAGTTTTCCAATCAGATAAGGGAGGAAGTAGCGGAGTTTGAAGGCGTTCACGGAGTGTTCGACCTCATCCTTCATAATTATGGGCCAGACGTGAAGATCGGATCAATGCATGTCAATGTATACGACACGATGTCGGCGCATGATATTCATGGGTTGACGCGAAAGATATCCATGCAGATGTATGAGCGACATGGAATCATCATGACAGTCGGAGTCTATTCCGTCGCCACAGGAGAGAATAAGCAGACTGAACTGCAGGCTAAAGTGTTGCATATCATTGCGTCGCATAAAGAGATAGTGCAGGTGCATGGATTATATTATTCGGAGGAAGACAATATGCTTTCTGTCGATATCGTGCCCGATATATCCATTCATGACGACGCTGCATTGATCAGACAACTCACTGAAGAGCTCCAACCGTTGGCACCGGGCAAGCAGGTGATTGTGGTTGTGGATCATAATTACAGTGAATAACAGAGCAATAATAAAAAGCAAAAAGAGAACCCCGAAAGTTTCATGCTTTCGGGGTCCTCTTTGTCTTTGATATACCATTCTCTTGGTAAATCAGAATGATTATTCTACATTGAAAATGTGGCGCATGAAGTTGTACATGTGAGGTTGAACGGAAGTACCGTCGTGACCTGTACCTGTAATGGAGTGCCATACATGATCCACATTATTGTTTTTCAAGATATTGTGATACTGCTCAGGATAATCACCTACAGTACCATCGTTGGTTCCACCTGAGATAAGAAGAATGTATGGTTTAGGGTTCCCGTCCTTCAAGTGGAAGTCAGCTTCATTCTTTATTGTACCTTCGTGAGCCATGAATTGATCTTGAGTAGGCACAATACCAGGAGCAGGACAATCCGCACCTACGAAGCCAAACACATCTGTATGTTGAGTTCCAATATACAAAGCCTCACGACCTCCCAATGAGAAACCTGTGATAGCAGTGTTCTTAGGTCCCTCTGCAATCGAGAACTGCTGTTTAGCCCATGGTAACAAGTCTTCAAGAAGATCATTCTCAAACATATCATAGTATCTCATTGTCTCTTGATCGAACGCGAAACCACTCGGTTGTTCTCCTTTAGGAGAAGTGTACATCTGAGGGAAAATAACAATCATATCTTTGGTCAAACCTTCGGAAATAGCGTTGGCAATCATTTTCTTTACACCCATAGCCTCATCAAGCATGGAATTCTCGTCACCAAAAATACCATGTAGAACGAACAATACAGGATACTTCTTGTTTGTGTCGTAGTTTGGTGGCAACATTACTCTCACTTTCTTATCATGTCCTGCACTTTTTGAGGAATACTGATAAGACCTCACCTCACCATAACTGTTATTTGGCACGTTAGGTGCGAATTCCACCAAATCATCACGAAGTTTCTGCATTGTCTCAGCAGGATTCACTCCTGGATTAGTCTGTTCTGGCTTGTTGATTGTAAGACTATCTACATTGGCAATTGCATATTCTACGACAGAACCGTCTTTCAGCCAAATATACAATTTGTCATTTTCTGCCATTGTGGTTGTCGCACACGCAAATAACGTCAGAAATGGAATTATTACTTTTTTGTATGACATAAATTTTAAGCGTTTTATATAATTGTTAATATTAATGATCCTTTTTTCTATGGTATGACAAATATAACAAATTATCATCATAAACAAGTATGTTGGACAAAAATGTTGATATGTTAGTTGTTCTTTAGATTGCATATTGATAATTTTGTTCATCCAACAGATTTTTTTACAAGGAAACTGTTTAAGATATGATAACTATCGACACCACCAATATGTGTTCGCACCTGCAGAAAAAACTGTTCGAGAAGGATGGCATCTATCATCCTCTTTGGCAGGCCATGCAAGCAGACTCCGAACTAACTGCTGTGGTCCGTTCACGCCAGCTCCATATCTACCGCAATGGCAAAAAAGTGCTGGTGCTGGCAGGGAAGTCCGCACCTAAGATTATACGAGAAGATAGAATTTGCACACTTTTAAATCACCTATAATCCATTATTCAGATGATCAATATTCGTAACATACACCCCCAAGAGATACCCGTATTGGACGATTTCCTCTACGAAGCCATTTTTATTCCTCAAGGAGTGGAGCCACCACCACGCTCCATCATAGAGCAAGACGACCTGCAAGTGTATGTGCGAGGGTTTGGTGACGATCCACATGATCATTGTCTGGTGGCGGAAGTAGACGGGAAGATAGCCGGAGCAGTGTGGGTGAGAATCATGGACGATTATGGACATGTGGACGATCAGACACCATCGTTGGCAATCTCCCTTTATCCGGAATATCGAGGGCAAGGGTTTGGTACACAACTGCTTAATCAGATGCTGGATATGCTTCGTAGGAAAGGATATCCCCAAGTCTCACTGTCGGTGCAAAAAGAAAACTATGCACTCCGCATGTATCAGAAAGCCGGTTTTGAGACGGTGGAAGATAGAGGAGAAGAGGTGCTTATGGTGGCGAGACTGTGAGTGATTTTTTTAGTTTGACATTATAATTTGTCGTGAGAAATATTTGATGATCTAAAATATATTTGTTATTCTTGCGAAAGAATAATGAGGCGTAAGGATAATTTTACTCGCAATACGAGGGGAAAGTAATCAGTCATCGTTGGAATAATAAATGAATAGTATTTAACTTAAATTTGAGAAAATGGCAACAGGGTATGATAACATCGGAAAAGGAGGAATTGTCAAAGAAGGTATTTTTGTTAGATTCCCTGAATTAATTCCTGCGTGTGATGATGAAATATTTTGGTCATCTGAAAATCATAGTAGGTTGTTGATTGTTGCAGAAAGTAACTATTTTGAAGATGAAGCGGAAAGTGTCTATAAGAGCGTTTTTAAGAATCCGGAAGCGTGGTATCAAGGAGAGGATAGACAGCATCTAATTCCAATAACAGGAAAAGAACCAGAGGAATACAAAGTAAAAGTCAGTAATTTTATTAGTTATAGAACTATTAATAAATTGTGTAAGCCGATGAAAGAAGTGTCGGGGCTCAATTGTAACCCTATTTATAAAGAAGCGATGTTTTATAACTATTTTTTACGTCCTGCAACGAAGCAAGTAAATGGAAAAAGAGGATTCGTAAATGATTGCAAGCAATTAGATCGCATTGTTGCTGGCACTGCATTGTGTGGAATTATAGACCTTGTTAATCCAGATATTGTAATATTCGTTAGCAAATATGCATATGATGAATTTAAGAAATATGCAGAATCTGTAGGATATGAATATAACCCAGAGAAGATTAATTTCGTTTGTCATCCTGCTAGTTTTGGACCTAATGGTTGGTATTATAGTAAAGATGGCAAGCAAAAATTTGAACGTCTATTGAGAGAGTATTGGATAAAGAAATGAATTTTATCGTGTTCTCATTTTTCCCTCCCACCTCTGCCCTCATCCGGCAGAGGCCTTTTTTTTCTTTGCGGAAAAAAAATAATTCACAAAATAGTTTAAGAGTTATGGATGAAAAATTGAAATTATGGGAAAAAATTAGCAAAGGGGAAGTGATTTTTCCAGAGGATGTTCTTATGTGTATTGACTATAAAAAATTCTTGGATGATTTCAAATACGGAGATTTACGAGCTTTTGTCCTTTTTTCTGATGCGGGTTTGGAATATAGGATGAATCATTTGGTGGCGCAAGTGAAAAAACTTTCCAAAGACTATGTGCCTTTTTTCTTTTATGCCTGTTTTTTCTTCCCGACACATTCGCCATTGCTGATTTCGGAATTAGTGGATTTTTGCGATTGTCTCCAATCTCTCAATTCTGATTACAAAGATTCGCAAGGGATGTGGGATACGGTTTCTCTTCCCATCCATGCACTCCATGCGGTTGTTCTGATTAGCCGTAGGGACGCAATGCATTGCGTACCTACAAAGACAAATATCGAAAAGTCGCTTGGAAAAGTGTAGTGATTAGCAGAAAAGTCGTACCGAAAAGTGTATGAAATCTTGAAAAAGTCGCTTGGAAAAGTGTATAGATTTGACAAAAAGTCGTGCCGAAAAGTGTAGTGACGCAATGCATTGCGTCACTATAAAATGATATCGTTTATTTCCCTCCCGTCAATTTATATCCCAACCAATGGGCGAACGCGAGATTGGCCACCATCGCCACTACTCCGACAGCTCCGTATAGAAGCAATTCCGTCGCACTGAATATCGCACAGACATTCTGCATTCCGATGTAGGCGATTGGGAGAAGCATGACGCTTGTAATGAGTCCGGGCACATATCCTCTTATGATTATTCCTTGTCCGACGTGAATCAGGAAATGTATGGAGAAAGCCATGAACATTATAGCCCAAACTTCAGTGGAGTAGGGAGTGCCTGCAATTACGCATGCTGTGGCTATTAAGATAAGTGCCAGTTCCTCCAACACCGCAATGGTAAATGCCTTAGTGCTCATTCCAGAGAGATGCTTCAACGCCGGTCTTAACATTGGAAATCTCACTATCAATGTGTCTTTGTGTGTCAGCATCCATTTGTGTTGCGTTAGAATCTCCTCTCCATCGTGAATGATGAATGTGATAGGAAACAGAATTATGAGATATATTGATATCGTATCCATTCGACGGAGTTGTTATTTGCTGTTGTTCCATCTTTTCAATACCTGTGCCGCTATGCTGCCTGAGAAGTTGTGCCACACGGAGAAGATAGCTCCCGGTACGGCTGCCAACGGATACATGGCGAAGTGGGTGGCTGCCAACGAAGTCGCCAGTCCGGAATTCTGCATTCCCACCTCTATGCTTATCGATGTCCTTTTTTCAGGAGGCAGACCCAGCAGCATGCTGGCGACGTAGCCAAGTGATAAACCTAGAAGATTGTGAAGTATGACAGCGACAGCCACAAGCAGACTGCATCCGATTATGTTTTGAGCGTTATGTGAAACGATGATTCCTATGATTGCTGCGATGGCAAGGGTGGAGATCATCGGCATATATGGCGTGACTTTCTGTGTGAAATTCTTGAAATAGTGGTTGACGACGAGACCCACAACGATTGGCAGTATCACCACCTGTACGATGCTTATGAACATTCCCAAAACATCCACATCCACCGTCTCCCCAGCAAGAAGAAGGACGAGCGCGGGAGTGGCAAACGGAGCAAGAAGTGTGGAAACACCCGTCATGGCGACGCTGAGAGCAACGTCTCCTTTTGCAAGATAACATATCACATTGCTGGCAGTGCCTCCTGGGCAACAACCCACAAGAATCACACCCAAAGCGAGTTCGGACGGCAGGTTGAGCAGACGGCAAAGCGTCCAGGCGACAAAAGGCATTATGATGAATTGGGCAAGTTCGCCAATCACAATCTCCTTCGGATGCATCAATACAGGTTTGAAATCAGACGGTTTAAGAGTCAGTCCCATACCGAACATCACCACGCCCAACATAGGAGTGATGGCACCAGTGCCGATCCAAGAGAAAGAAGACGGTGCGAATAGCGCCACAGCGGTCACAGCCACGACGATGAGCGTGATATGTGAGGCGATCCAACTTGGTAGTTTGCTGTTCATAATTATCTGCAAGTAAAAATTCACATGCAAAGATACTTAATTTGTTTCAAAAGATTGTTTAGAACTGGATGACGGATTCGTATATGCGAGATTTTTACTAATTTTACGTCGGAAATAGATTTTTGATTATGAAGATTATAACAATTCCTACACGAGAGGACATGGTGGATGATCACTTCGGACACTGTGCCTATTACACAATTGTGACACTTGACGAGCAGAATCAGGTGGTGAAGAAGGAGCGTCTGGATTCCCCAGAGGGATGTGGATGCAAGTCGAATATCGCGTCAGTCATGCAGGAGATGGGAATCTCCGTTATGTTGGCTGGCAACATGGGTATGGGTGCATACAACAAACTCTCCGCTCACGGTATAGCCGTCGTAAGAGGATGTCATGGCAAGGTAGACGACGTGTTGAAAGCATATCAGAGTGGTGAACTTAAGGATTCTCTTGAATCGTGTGACCATCACGACTGTGATTCCCACGAAAAGGAAAAGGTGTACGTCATGCCATCGTTCGGGAAATAATCCATAATGCGTAATTGTTGGAGAATACCATCTTCAATTCTTAGATTACGGACGCGGCTCAGCCTACTCGATTTTATCCCACAGATTTATTCCATCACGCACAAAAAACTTTTTGTCGTAGTCTAATTCCAGATGAAGAGTTTCTATTAGTTCGTGAATTAAGGAGTGTTCTCCGAAAGACGTCATTTTGACAGGAGGATGGAGCTGTAAATCGATATATTTAAGCACGATGAGATAGGACAGTTCATAAAAATTCTTGCCATATAACGAACTCTTTTTTAGTTTTTCCCACTCAGGAGATTCGTTCATGACTTTCGCAACGTCGTCGCACCATTGAGAAAAAAATGTCGCTATAGGTTCGATCCCCATCATTTTGACATAAAGAAGGCTTTGCTCTAATTTGTTTATAAGTGTAGGGTGAAGTTGTGGAATTCTGCCGC
Organism: uncultured Bacteroidales bacterium; assembly: GCA_902782665.1. Classification (GTDB taxonomy): domain Bacteria; phylum Bacteroidota; class Bacteroidia; order Bacteroidales; family Paludibacteraceae; genus UBA1723. Next base: position 10,689 of record CACZOA010000107.1, on the reverse strand, counting down.
TTTCTAAATGTTTTATGTCTATGTCTTGACAATTTAATATGGCGTTTTCCATAATCTCATGTAATAATTCCTCCGCTTCATTATTCTGCAAATTAAGTTCATGGAAACAATGCACATGTATGACATCTTCTGGGGGTAATTTATTTTTGTCGATGGTAAAGTCCTTTTCGCAACCGAATCGAAGACATATGAAAAAATAGTTTTTGTTGAAATTGAAAGAATCAAGATGCTCCATGATATATGTTTTTGGGAAATGTCGTATTATAACCCACGAACAGTGCTCTTCATGGTAGGTTTCCCACAATTTTTGGACATGTGGCAAGAAACAATTGTCCCACAATTTCATCAGACGACTATATGCCCATTCCCGCTCGGACATTGTTGCGTTCAGATGTGAGATCAGGATTTCCTTTTGAATGTCCCAGTCGAGTCCGACGAATCGTCTGTGCAATTCATTTCTTGCATTGGTAACCTTTCCTTTTTTGCGTTCAAGGTATTCTTTCAGCACCGTTCTTATGGGACGGTTTCGTTTTTGCATCTCTTCCATCATGATCATTTTAGAAAAAATATATTTGTTGCTTTTGCTTTATTGCTTTGATGGAAGCAAAAATAAAATAGGGTTGTGCCGATTGGGGGCACAACCCTATTTTATTTCAAAACAAACTTAATTGTCGTTTCCGAAAAAAAACTGTATTTTTGCGATGAATTTACCTGTGAATTGGAATGTTCAATGTTCTAAACTCCAGCAGGATACAAATTATTTATAATGAAGAAAGATTTATGAGTAATCAAAGATTACAGTATATTGATGCATTGAGAGGCATTGCCATCTTTTTGGTTATTCTTGCCCATGCATTCATGTTTAACGGCTTGTCGCCAGTAAATGAACCAGAAAGTCCACTTGCTTGTTTTTGGTATAATGCAACGTTTTATTTTCATTTGCCTTTGTTCTTTTTCATATCTGGATATTTCTTATCGGACACTCCGCAAAATCTTAAAAATACATCATTGCAGATATGGAAAAAGGTCAGACAGCTGTTTATCCCATTCCTTGTCTGTTCGTTTCTGTTGGCATTGTGGAAAGGATATACATATTGGTTCTTGAAGACATTGTTCTGCTTCTTCTTGCTTTGTTATCCACTCAACTACATCAGATACAAATTCAAATTCAGCGACAGAGCCAATATTATCGTCTCGTCGATATATTATGTGGTAGTGTCAGTATTTGGAATAGTTGTTTCAAAGATGCCTGTAATAGGTTTGATCATAGATTTCAGGTTGGAGTATTTTTTCTTTTTCATTTTAGGTTATTTGAATAGAAAGACAGATTACATGCGTTATGTTACAGATGAATTATCCCTGTTTTTTATTCTGATCGCATGTGCGTGGTGTTATGCCTACAATACTATCTTTCACTCTATCTTTGTCGATTACTTAGTTGGATTTCTGTTGATTCTTGTGGTATGGAAAGTCTTTAGCAAGATGAGTGAGAACCGTTTTATGAAATTTTTATCATGGTTAGGAGTAAACTCTATTGAAATATATATATTGCATTTTTATTTCGGATACAAGATCCCGATGTTTGGCAATTACATTATAGAGAATCTCATGTCGACAGACAAAAATGTAGTGGTGACACATTTGACATTAGAGCTAATCGTGATCTCAACTCTCACATTGTGTATGATGATTTTGTCTATTATGTCGTCGAAAGTGATAAAATCTAACAAGTACGTCTCTTTATTGTTGTTCGGAAGAGAATAATAGAAAATCGTAATTCTTAATTTTGAATACCATCATCAGAAGAGACGTCGCATAGCGGCATCTCTACAACGTATGTATTCCCTCCCTAAATGTCGGATATTTCAATTTCGGCAACAGTTCTTCTCGCATTCTGCTTGTGTCGCCATAATATGGCACTTTTCCTATGGTGATGAAATCCTGTGTCAACGGTGCACGCCATCCAGTGAGCAGCGACACTTTCTCGAAAAACCATGCGGCAGTACGGATCATCCACATTGGCATCACCCACGGACGGTGTGTATGCCACTCCTTCGTCGCCTCATCCAAAAACTCCTTGAGCGTCTGAACACCTTCGTCGCCAAGATGATATATGCCTGATGCTGTGGGAGAGAGAATAGCTGCTTTCGTAGCGGCTACATAATCAGCCGTGGAAATAAGATGAATATAATTAGGCTCTTTCCAAATACCCAATAAATAATGTTTTGAAAACCAGTGTGCAGCGTCTATCATTAGGATTCCTTTTCCGTAAACCATTCCACAACGTAGAATCACCTTCTGGAAACCTGTTTCTGCCATCAGCAATTTCTCCTCCTCCAAACGTGTCCTGGCATGTGCTGAATTGGGTGTGCCATCCAACCTTCCCGTCGCAGGATGCTCAGGAGAAGTATCCCCCTCCACATGAGGGAAACTGAACAGAACCACCTTCTTGACACCAGCTGTCTTAGCCGCTTGAAGCAGATTTGAAAAATATTGGGTGTTGGTGGTCGGAAGAAACTTTTCTGGATTTCCCATAAAAAGGATTCCTGCGAAATGGATAACCGTGTCGACTCCTTTTAGTGAATCTACAATTGTATTCGCGTCGCTCAGATCCACCTGGAAAGGCTTCACTTTCTCGCTGGCCAGCAGAGACTCAGACAAAGGTTTCTTATGCCAAAGAAGATGCAACTCAACGTCATCAGAGAGAAAACCCTCCGCCAAAATACTTCCTAAATTTCCTGCGGCTCCAGTTATCGCCACCACCTGCTTTTCCATACACCAGTAGATTTTGTGAATAAAAATATGATAGGAACAAAGATAGCCAATATTTTACAAAAATGATAGCGTCGTATATGTGAGATTTTTACTAAATTCACGTCGGAAATAGATTTTTGATTATGAAGATTAGTGTGACCATCACGACTGTGATTCCCACGAAAAAGGTTTTGGGGTTCACATTGGGGTTCATCCTCTAAGTTTTGGGGTTCATATTATCATATTTGCTACTATTTGTCTTTTCTTGAATCATTAACTCCGACAATACAATATATCATTTCTTATTTAACGATTATAATAGGATGTGTCTTGATTTTGATTGTAAAATACGTAACAAAACAACAAAATAATTGTTTATAAATTGATTTGCTCGGGTTTTACAGGTATATTTGCATCGTAAAAGTGGAAATATCAATCATACAACTATGATAGCTGAATTTTCAATTGAGAATTTTTTCTCTATTAAGTCATCTCAAAAGATAAGTTTTGAACCTACATCAGATGTGTTTATGTCTGATGAATATTCTTATGAAGTGAAAGAAGGAGTGCGATTGCTTAAGATAGGTATTATATATGGCGCCAACGCTTCTGGTAAGACTAATATATTGAATGCTGTTGAGTTTTTTAGAATGCTTGTTTTGAGTATGCCTAAAGATCGCAATGCGAAGACAGGTGTTGTTCCTTTTCTTTTGGATGATACTTCCAGAAATGAAAGGACAAAGATGTCAATGACATTTTATATAGATCAACTGAAGTACATCCTTAGCTTTGAACTTGATTCAAAGCGAATTTATTCAGAATCTTTGGTGGTTTATGAATCAATTCGTCCTACCAAGTTATATAGTCGCACCTATGAAGAAAGTACTGATTCTTCAACAATTGAATTTGGAGCGAACCTAAAGCTTTCTAAAAAGGGGCAAGATGCCATATTCGGTAATACTATTAATAATAGTAGCGTGTTAGCTGCATTTGGTAAGAGTAACGTTGAAAAAACAAAATTGAATGACGTGTACGATTATTTTGCTATGCAGGTCAAGGATGTATTGGCACCTGGCATGTTGTTGTCAGGATACGTAAAGAAACATCTTGATAAGGATAAAGATGGAGAACTCAAGAAATTTATATTGAATTTCTTAAAAGCATCCGACTTTAATATCGAAGATGTGGCACTGCATGAAGAAGAGGAATTAATAACTCCAGAACTGGAGCAATTAATCCAAAAAGCACCTATTGATGATGATGCTAAAGCGGAAATGCTGAAGAAAGGAAAAATCACCAATACGGAATTAACTTTCACCCATAAAGCAGGAGAGAAGTTGTATGATTTGTCTGAAGAGTATGAGTCAAATGGTACAATGCGATTCCTGGGAATGGCTGTAATCCTGAATTTCCTTTTGAAGAAGAACCAGTTTGTTCCTATTGACGAGGTCGAGACAAGTATTCACTATGAATTGTTGGCATACTTCATTAAAGTATTCTTGGCTAATAGTGACGGGACATCTCAAATGCTGTTGACAACGCACGATATCAATCTTCTCAATGAAGAATTTATCCGTAGGGACACTATCTGGTTTACAGATAAAGACGAACAAGGTGAAACAAAGGTTTTTCGTCTTTCATCTCTTGGTTTACACAAGAACCTGTCACCATACAATGCTTACAAGCAAGGTAAGTTGGTTAAGTTACCATTCTTGGGTAGTCAATACTTCAACTTAAACGAATAATATATGGCAAGAGTAGTAAGTAAGAGTATAGCCATCATTGGTGAAGGTGAGACAGAATGGTTCTATTTTGACTCCCTACGTGTTGCTTGCCGCTTTCCATTCAAGGTGGCTCCGGACTTTCCGCAACATAGCGACATACGGCATGTCTTGAAGTTGGTGGAATCGTATATAGTCAAACAGTATGACTATATCGTCTGTTTGTTTGATATGGATAGGTTGTATCAATATCCATCGGAGATGCAACAGTACCAAAGTGCAAAGAAGAAATATAGCACAAAGAAGTATGCTGGACGAGTTATGTTTATTGAGACTAATCCATGTACAGAATTTTGGTTCTTACTGCACTTCTTGCCCAATGTGGTATGCAAACACTATGAAAGTTATGAGCAACTACTTCCGGAATTACAGAAGTATATGCCAGGATACGAAAAAACAAAGCGTTATTTCATACGCACCAATCTCTACAAGTATCTTACTGAGAATGGTGATTTGGAGCGTGCTGTCCAAAATTCAGAGAAGTTGTGCCAATTGTGTAAAGAGACTCCAGAAGACTTGAAGGCATATTCAGAGGTACATAGGGTGATTGAATTATTGAATCAAACATAATGTATTATAGATCATTCTCAAGTCAAATTATAATCACGTTTTAATATATAATTATATTTAACATGGATATAAACGAAATCTATAGTACTATACAGAATTATCTAAAAGAGCCGCCTCTTGTTATTTGGGGCTCTGGAGCTACGATTGGCTTAGGCTTACCTAGTATGTCTAATCTCAAGGATGAGATAGCTAAAGAATTACCTACGTTTGATAAGACTTGTTCTGATTTAGAATCTGAATTAGGAAAAGACAAATACGAGTCTAATCTTCCACAAATAAGAAAGATAATAAGGAATGTGATATACTCGGCAGATATAAAAGCTAAAGAACGACTTCTGAAATGTGTGGAAGATTTTGAAGGCATACGGCGTTTGACTAGTTTTTGTTATGATCCACATCCAAAAGTAATGAATGTAGTATCAACCAACTATGATAGAATTTTGGAGTATGTATGGGGGTATTATGGTTTTTATTATACGGATGGTTTCGGACAACAGGAATTATCGGAGTTTGATGAAAATAGATTTCAAGGTAAGAATATAATCAATCTAATGAAAGTTCATGGTTCGCTTGATTGGTTTGATGTTGACCATGAAGTCCGAAAACTTAGCAACAATTTTGGATACGATCCTGTTATGATTCCACCAGGAAAGAATAAGTATAGAACAACTCATAATAGTCCTTATCGCGAGTTAATGCAAAAATCAGACGAGGCCATAAAAAAGGCATCTTCTTTTTTAGTTGTAGGGTTCGGTTTTAATGATGAACATATTACGCCTTTGGTGAGTAAGAAGACAAAAGCAGGAACACCAATAGTGGTAGTAACAATGAAGGTAACATCAACAACAGAACAACAATTGGAGAATGCGAAGAAGGTTATTTTTGTTGAAGCGGATAGTGCAGATTTGAATAAGACTCGTATTCGTATCATAGAAAACGGAATTGTTATTTCAGATTCTGTGGAAGAGGGTGAATTTTGGAAACTTAACAAATTTATGGATATAGTAGGATGAAAGAAAGTATTATGATAGGAAAAGTCCAGTATGTTGATACTGGTAATGTTACAATTAACATTGAAAGGGATGAGTTTGTTAATAGTGTACAAGTCAATCAAATTGTTCAAATAAATTCATCCAAAACTAAAGAAAAAATTATAGGTCTTGTAACAAAGATTCTTAGAAAGGCATCACCTGTAGATAGTGAGATGGATAATGTTACATCTATTTTTGAAAATTCTATAAGGGTAAATCTTGTTGGAACATTGAAGGAAAAGGAAGGTGTTAAAAAGTATGTCTTCAAAAGAACGCTGAGCACAGTTCCAAGTCTTGATGCAGAATGCTATTTGTTGCAAGGAGAAGACCTGTCAGAATTTATGAAAGCTATATCTTCAAGCAGTGTTAATCCTTTAACTATAGGGAAGTATACTATATCAGAGAATTCTGTAGCAAATTTAGATGGCAATAAATTCTTTCAACGACATGCAGTGATAGTAGGAGGTACTGGCTCCGGAAAATCGTGGACGGTTGCTAATATTCTTGAAAAAGCGGCGAATCTAAAATCTGTAAATGTAGTAGTTTTTGATATTCATGGAGAATATTCTCCACTAAAGGATTTGCCTAATGCACAGTTGTTGAAGATTGCTGGACCTAGTGAAAATCCTAATAATGCACAAACAATATTCCTTCCGTATTGGCTGCTATCATATGAAGAAATGGCTGCAATGCTTCTAGACAGAACAGATACTAATGCCCCAAACCAATCAAGAGCATTATTTGATTTGATATTAAGTGGAAAGCTTGATACTGTCCAAAAAGAACATGATACAATAACAGAATCAAATATGACAGTAGAAAGTCCTATTCCATACAATATTCAAAATGTTGTAGAGGAATTAAAGCGTTTGGATACGGAAATGGTACAAGGAACTAGAGGTGATAAGCAAGGACCACTCTATGGGAAACTGACAAGGTTTGTACAACGTTTGGAAAGTAAAATCATGGATAAGCGTCTTAATTTTCTCTTCAACAATGATACTTCATTGTTAGGATATAATTGGTTTGCACAATTAATTGAAAAGTTGCTTGGTTATGGAAATGAAAATGGAGTGAAAGTAGTTGATTTTTCTGAAGTACCCTCAGATATATTGCCATTGATTACAGGTTTGATGGGGCGTCTAATTTTTACAATTCAACAGTGGACTGATACAAATGAACGGCATCCCATTGCTATTTTCTGTGATGAGGCCCATTTGTACCTGCCTGTTTCTGCAGCTGATAGTATGGACGAACGCGGCTTGAAGAGTTTTGAGAGAATAGCGAAAGAAGGTCGTAAATATGGAGTTTCACTTGTTGTAATCAGTCAACGCCCCGCAGATGTAAGCAAGACAATATTAAGTCAGTGTGGTAATTTCATAGCGATGAGACTGACAAATCCAGAAGATCAAAATGTTATACGAAGACTTTTCCCTGATAATCTAGGCGATTTTGCAGGAATGTTACCAATATTGGATGTAGGTGAAGGGTTGGTCGTTGGTGATGCATCATTGTTACCAAGTCGTGTAATACTTGATAAGCCTACAATTCAGCCTAATAGTTGCACTGTTGATTTTTGGGACATATGGAATGAGGATAAGAGATCTTCAACTTGGGAAAAAGCTGTGAATGCAATGAGGCAACAACAGAAATTGTAAGAATAGGCACTATACATAATTTGTGAAAATCGAGTATATTGTATTCTGAGATACATCGTGTTTCTTTTTATGCATTTAAGGTCTATAAACAACAATGGCAACTACACATGTAGTTGCCATTTGTATGATTATCATAATATGGTGACAATATATTCTTTATCTAATTATTTGAAATTGGGACTATCCATAATTTTGTGTAAATAAGAGATTCGAGTCTACCTAAATATAAATATTTAGAATGCTAATACAGTTTATAAGAATAATCGCCTTCTGTGATGTTATAACAATTCTTTATTTGTGTTGAAAATGATTCAAGAAGAATTTAAATTTTATAAACCATGTCAGTTGTTACAATCTTATGTAAGATACTATTGGGTATTCAGCAGTAATCATTCGCAATTAAAAATTTCTTTTTCTTTGACATGAAGTTCAATCCTATAACGTGAATCTTCTAATTCAAACAGTTCCTGTATTCTATCTGCGAACATGAATATTTGTCCGCAAATGGATTCGTATTTCGTAATCAGTTCAAGGGTTGCGCTCCAAAATTCCTTTTTGTTCCTAACTGCCTCGTCAATACTTTGATCAAAGAAATCTCTTGCGACTTCTTCGAGTTCTCCAGTATCTGGATTGTTGAGAATATATGAGTTCTTTACTTTTGCCCACTTATCCCATTGTTTACTGTACTCTGCTATCTTTTCTTTTGTACAAGGCTTAGCATATTGAAATAGATCTTCGCCTTCATATTCAGAACGAGGAATACAACCCGTTTGTACAAATTTGCGTCCACAACGGTATTCTTGCAATTCCTTTGCGTCACAAAAATTCTCCATATCAAATTCGTAAACATCGCATTTTTGCAGGTTGAGAAACTTGCAAACAAAATATAAATCAAGAAGTTCTATTACCCAATTTGAATGATATATTATCACTTTGTCGTATTTGCTATATTCAAGCGACATAATCTTTGTCAGATAATCACTTTGTTTGTAGGATTTGATATGACACAATGCTCTATACATCTCTTTCATAGATGCATTTTTAGGACGATACCCCCGTGAAAATTGAAGCGGTATGTAAATGTAGTCGGATGTTTCTGAGATTTCTTTTCCAAATACATCCTTTAGCCATCTATTCGATTCTAATGGTGCAATGTGCAATATCTTTTCCATATGGTCAAGTTTTATATGTTTGTATAGGGTTAATTGTAAATTCTGGGTGCAGAATTAAAACAGGGCTGTGCATTTTGCGTGCACAATCCTGTTAAATGTTTGCAATAATGTGATTATTTAAGGAAATAGTTGCATAGAGTAACCATTTCGTCTGGTGTCAGAAGTTGTAACCTTGTATTAGCTTTCATTCCGTAGTTTTCCATCATATAGGTAAGAAAGTAACATGGTTCGATTCCATTACCAGACATTCTGAACAGATGGACGTTCCTTTTTTCTATACCAGAAACTCTTTGCTCGTATGCTCTCATCCCGGGAATAGTATTAAAAGAGATTTTTTCAAAATGATACCCAAGCCAAGGGTTTGTTCTATCATCCTGAAGATTGTCAAAATTCAGCCCCCAGTAGTAAAGAGAACTTTTATTCGCATGAATAATGAGTTTGGGACTCAATTCATGTATTGCCTTTTGAGTTACTGACAAAATATCATAGCGGAAATCGTTAAACTCTTGAAAAACTTTCTCAAACAATGGTTGTTTGGTTTCTCTAAATGGGAAGAGGTCGAGATATGCAATATGGTCTGTCAGCAAATCACCATCGGATTCTTTTGTCGCACCAAACTGTTTGTGTCTTTTGTACCAATACCGACTCTTGCCTTCATCTTTTGCAGATGAAAAGCAGAAGGAATAACTTTCGGGCTTATCGTTTTCTGTGTAAGAAGGATTGATTCCTGTAAGAAGAACTACTTTATCGTCTTTTAAGTTCTGATTATCTGATATTACTAATCCACGGTCAATTATTGTGCTCGCATCCTTGGACAGACGATCCTGGTACTGTGCTATAACCGTTTGATAAGATTTTAGAAGCTCTGAGTATACCATATCATTTACAATATCAAGCATTGCAAAAATTTCTTCTCTCATACACAAAGGAGCCAAGACTTCGACTTCGGTTCCCATTCTCAACACCTCCTGATATAAGTCGTAAGTTGGACGTATGAAAAGTTCAAAAATTGAGTGTTCTTCATTATGTTCGATTTCTTGTTGGCTTTCATGCAGAGGTAGGTCACGCATGTAGTTTGCCTGAAAAGCTTTGACTTTCAGCAATACTTGTGTGGCGGATGGACCATAAGGATCATTTATCACACCATAGCAATCCCTAAAAAAAATTTCTGCCGTAAAATCTTCTGGCATGATGAAAGTTTCTTCCATGGTTGAAAGTTCGACTATTCTGTCAAGATAGAAAAGTCTTACCTCGCCAGTATTTACTACATTTGCAATCACATACCAACGTTGATGCCATAGCCTTAGCAGATAAGGCTCGATAATGAGTAAAGAATCCTTGTTCTCATAGTAATCGTGGCTTATTATGCGGAGCCGCTTGTTTTGCTTCATGGCTTCTATGACTTCATTCATATACCTAAGTCCTGACGGAATCTGCTCCAACATGATACGTTTGTGAAGAGACTTGTTATTAACATATTTTTAATTTTCTGCAATTTGTTAAGTGTTGATAATTAGCGGTTTAAGTAATTAAATGCTGTTGTTATATACGAAAATCTCATTTCCCCACGCAGAAGTTACTATCTGCAAATATAAGTAGCTGATAATCAACATAAACGCCTTTGTTTTTAGGGTGTCTAAAGTGACTCCGAGGGACGGTGGGGGGACGCAAAATAGGCAAAAATCTGCAAATATGACTGCCTTCAAAAAAAGAAAATGCAAAC
>CACZOA010000106.1 GCA_902782665.1 uncultured Bacteroidales bacterium | reverse complement strand
TTCAATGGTCTTATAGCTCAGTTGGTTCAGAGCATCTGCCTTACAAGCAGAGGGTCCTAGGTTCGAATCCTAGTGAGACCACTTAAAGAGATACGATTTCTATCGTGTCTCTTTTTTGTGTTTATCTCCCTGTTTTGTGTTGTCTCTTAAATGGATAATCATTTGTTGTTTTGAGCTGATCCCTGCATAAACAGTTCATATTTTGTCTTCCAATTGGATATAAATCAAAAAAATGTATTAAATTTGGCGAGTTTTGATGTGTAATTATACTCGTTTCACATCATAATGTGGTAACTTACACTTATTAAAATAGTATGATTAAAGGATTTACAATGAATAAATACTTATTGTCTTTAATAGCAAGTATAGGACTGCTACATTCTGCATCATTGTCGGCGCAGTGTGTTGTTGGAGGTACTGATTTTGACACATCTACGGAACTTTGTTGCCCGATATTAGAATCTAATGGTAAATCTGGAGGTGGAGGTTGGTATGATGAAGACCTTGACTGGAAGAAACTTTGCACAAAAGACATGTCGATCGGTCCGGAGGCTGCTATCCATAAGGGCTTATTGTCTAACACTGCAGGAACTACAGGAAGCCTTGATTTGACAGGTGTGGATAAAATATTCTTGTCAAATAATTTGAATCCAGATGCTACTGGTGCACACTATGGAAAGTCTTCAATTGTGGCACAACCGAAATTGATAAGTCCATTTCTTAAGGCGAATGATTCACCTAATAATATGTTTGTGAATGTAGGATGTAAGGATCGTTTTCCTATGCTTTCATATAATATGAATGGATTGGAACCAGGGTCTAAAGTGACACTTACATTTACTGTATATGACCTATTTGATGTTACATATTTTCGCTATTTGAATGATACTGTTTGTGCTGGTGCAAATGCGAAAAAGAAAATGTCGGATTTCATCAATGGATACAACTATGTGGCATCAAATAAGGCTATTGGAGGTGGAAATGGTCTTGAATTCGGAGTGACTTCTTCTGCTGATGTTAAAGATGGAGAAGTTTTGTTTGATCCGTATAATAATAATATGCTTAAGAGAGATGCACTTACAAATGAAAAGACTGCAAAAGTCGCTCATGGTGGTAGTGCGAATATGACATACACGACAACAGTGCCGGAAACCGGTAGCTTGACTTTCTATTTTTATAGAACAAGCGATTGTTATAAGATACCGGTTGGTATTGATAATATCCATGTAGAGGGATCTATCAAACCTGCGATAGCATATACTGGAAATCCGTGTCCTGAACAGCCGTTACGTGTGTTTACTAAACAAAGTTATCCTACAGGAACCAAAATCTCTTGGAAAGAATCTGTGACAGGTCAGACTTCTACGGATGCTAATTTTAATTTCATTCCTAAAAAAGCAGATACCGATTATACAGTTACTTGTGAAGTGACTTTGCCTGGATGTAATACTGCAAAGTCGGAACCTTTGAAGATCCATTCTGGAACATGTTGTACTTCAACGGATGGAGCTCCTATGGCGATGACAAACTTGTTCTTTGATGATTTTGGAAATTTCGTTTCTGATGACACATATGAGTGGACGGATAGATTGGGTGTAATTCATACTGAGAAACTTCCAGCTGGCTCTATGCACAATGCGCAAAGTGTTAGTCCGACATATAGAACGCCATGTGCAAGAGCATATAATATCGAATCAATAGGTGCGACTTTGAATGTGCCTTATCTTAGAGATGAGGGTGCAAATAAAGAGTTGTATGATCATGGAATGTATGTTATCTCTGCACATGGAGGTTATCCGTCTGGTGTACTTAATGATAATTCAGGAACGTCAACGGGAGGAATGCTTCAGTTTGACCTCCTTAATCCTCCATCAGGTAGTGCTGTTGGTCCACAGGATGACTTTTTTGAGATAGACGTAGATAATATTTGTACTGGTAAGGAGATTACATTTGGTGCTGATTTTGCATCTATGTCTGAGTGGCCAGGTTGTGTTGAAGTAACGTTGGAATATAACGGTAAAGTTTTGGAAAGTGATTCTAAAAGTTTTACTGGTGGATCTGATGGTTGGAAGAGTGTAAACAAGAGTTTTACAATTAATTCTGAGGATGTGGGAGGTGCCGATCAGGTTACAATAACGATGAAAGTAAGACATAATCAGGATTGTGTCCCTGTAAGACCTGGTCAAGATGAATCTCGTGACTATGCTATCGATAATATCGTTTTCCAAGTTTGTACTCCTCCTGATGTGAATGTTGAGTCGTCTGTAAGTACAGGTAAGGATATCCTGGATTTATGTACTGAGGATGTGTTGACTCTTACTTCTATTACTTCTGTTGATGGACAAACAGGTAAAGAAAGTGCTGTGACGAGATTTTACACATATTCGAATGGTCAACCAGATCCAAATAAGAAGGTGGGTTATGTATATCAATATACTTTCCAGGATCCATCCACGGAAAGTACGACTAATCCTATTACATGGACTACTCTTCATAAGGAAGAGGTTGTGGATGTAGAGTCTTTTGATGTGGAAGTAGAAAAATATTGGGATGATATTTTCTCTCATCTTGAGAATGATCCTACTCATGAAAAACGTATCTATTTCCGTGTCGTAGTTGGTGAGTATAATGATTTGATGGCGGATCATTCTTGGAAGACGAAATCTGCTTTCAATTCATGTCGTAAGATTTCTATTTCTACAATTCCTGTTGTCGCTGGTTTGAACTGTGCGGCATGTTCACACTTGGATTTTGAAGGCAAGGGAGTGACATTCACAGCAGACAACGGCAAGTTCGACGCCAAGAAGAAGGTTGTGGAGCTATGCTCAGGAGAATCTGTAGAACTAGGCATAAAAGATGCGGTCCACGGATTAGACAAGGATGGGAATGACTACAACGACTACGAGGTCAAGTGGTTCAAGGAGGATGTGAGCAGCACAGCGTTGGAGACAAAGAAATGTAAGACAGGAGACGATGATGCCGCACCTACAATCACAGTCGCTTACGATGATGTTGAGTCAGCGGGAACGACGGGAGTGAAGTACATCATCTCGTTCCACGACTATTTCGATCCTTCTATGGCAACAACACCGTGTGACATGACAGACACGATCACGGTGATTGCGAACCCT
>CACZOA010000105.1 GCA_902782665.1 uncultured Bacteroidales bacterium | reverse complement strand
TTTTGCTGCCTGCCACACTTCTTTGTGGTATGGGACTTGCTTTGTTATGTAATCTTATAAGTAAAATGCCGGGAGCAAACGGCGTAATTCCGATCAATTCGGTAACTGCTTTAATTGGTGCACCAATAGCTCTTTATGTGTTGTTAAAACGTAAAAGGCAATGAAATATAAAGATATTTTTATTGATCTCGACAATACTTTGTACGACACAAAGTCTCCTGTCGCAGGTATTCCGATTGAAGGAGCATATGAGTTGTTGCAATATTTTCGTGATAAAGGTTGCAGACTGCATATCTGTAGTAATGGAATGCTACAGGAACAGATGAACAAACTTTTTGCTTTACATCTCGAAAATGCATTCGACACTGTAATATGTAGTGAAATGGCTAGGGCGGAAAAACCTGATAGAGCGTTTTTTGAATATGCTTTGCGTATGACAAAATCCTTGCCTGAAACTACATTGATGATTGGAGACAATTATGACACAGACATCATTGGTGCTGCCGCAGTGGGGATTGACACCATATTATATAACAGATGGAAACCGGATTGGATGCCTTCTGGACCTGTCACATACAGAGTGAATAAACTGAAAGAGATAATGCAATTATGGCAAAAATAATACTCATAACTGGAGGTCAACGTTCTGGTAAAAGCTCTTACGCAGAGAAGATGGCTCTGTCACTTTCTGACAATCCCGTCTATATGGCAACTGCACATATATGGGATGATGAGTTTCGTGAACGTGTGATCAGACATCAGGATCGAAGAGGCCCGCAATGGACTAATATAGAGGAGGAAAAGTATATATCCAAATATGATTTGTCTGGCAGGGTCGTACTTGTTGATTGTCTTACTCTATGGTCCACAAACTTTTTTTACGAGGCTGGGGATGATGCCAGTGTGGATGATGTATTGGATTCGTTAAAATGTGAATTTGATGCTTTTACGCGTCAAAATGCTACTTTTGTATTAGTTACCAATGAAATAGGTCTTGGAGGAACTAGCATAAATGCCGTACAGCGAAGGTTTACAGACCTGCTTGGATGGCTCAACCAGTATGTGGCTTCAAAAGCAGACTCTGTGATACTGATGGTTTCAGGAATACCTGTAAAAATAAAGTGATATGGTCACAAGGGATCAGATACAATCAAAAATAGATAATCTCAACAAACCTAAAGGTTCTTTAGGACGGTTGGAAACGTTGGCTCTACAGATATGTGAGATACAGCAGACGCTTACACCGTGTTTGTCGCATCCGTGTCATATTCTCTTTGGTGGCGACCATGGCATAGAGAAAGAGGGAGTCTCTTTTTCTCCTCGTGAGATAACATGGCAACAGATGATAAATTACACTCGTGGAGGCGGAGGAGTGAATATGTTTTGCAGGCAGCATGGCTTTAAGTTACGTATTGTAGACGTTGGCGTTGACCATGATTTCCCTGAGTGTCTGATTTCGACGTGTGATTCTGATACTGATAACAAAATCATCAATCGCAAGATTGCATACGGGACAAATAATTTTCTTTATGGACCTGCTATGACAGAGAATGAATGGCAGAGGGCTGTTGTAGTTGGTGAGGAGCAGGTCGACGCATGTCATAAAGAGGGATGTAACATTATTTCATTCGGAGAAATGGGGATTGGAAATACGTCTCCTTCAAGCATACTTATGCATCTGCTCCTTGATATACCGCTTGAGGATTGTGTGGGGGCTGGCAGTGGACTTGATAGTGATGGTTTGCGTCACAAATATGAGGTTCTGAAACAAGCTGTTTCCAATTTTCATCAGCGGAATCAACATCTTGATGCCACTTTTAATCGTGGAGAATTGGAGAAAGTCTCATTCTGTGGTTTTGAGATGGCAGCAGCTGTCGGAGCAATGTTGCGTGCGGCTGAACATCGTATGATAATTTTGGTGGATGGATTTATTATGACTGCTTGTATGCTCGTCGCACAAACTATTAATCCGACGGTGATGGATTACGCTGTTTTTGGCCATTGTGGTGATGAGTCTGGCCATAAACGTATGCTTGATGCAATGAATGCACAGCCTTTGTTGCATCTAGGAATGCGATTGGGAGAGGGCACGGGTGCCATATGCGCTTATCCAATAATACAGTCGGCAGTCAATATGATAAATGAGATGGATAATTTTCAACATGCAGAAATAACAAAATACTTCTAATGAAGCGATTGATAGCAGCTTTAAGTTTCTTTACAAGAATCCCTTTCTGGCGACTTTCTTCTTTGGAGTCTCGCCATTATGAGAATATTGTGCCTATGTGGCCGGTTGCTGGCATCCTCACAGGTGTCGTTATGTCGTGTACATTTTACATGACATCGTTGGTATTGCCCAACACAGTGGCTATTGTAATAGCTATGATAAGTCGAATCCTGATGACGGGAGGACTTCACGAAGACGGATTTGCTGACTTCTGTGACGGTTTTGGTGGAGGCTCTACGGGTTTGCCGGAGAAGGATCGTGAACGTACATTGAGGATAATGAAGGATTCCTTCATTGGAACATATGGTGTGTTAGGATTGATACTTTATTTCTTGTTGTTGTGGAATATACTTTATTCTCTTTCTGATTTATTGCCATTGTGGAAGATGGTGATATGTATGATAGTTGTCGATGTGTTCAGTAAATTTATGAGCTCGATGATTGTCTATTTTCTGCCATATGCTCGAGATGCGGAAAACGCAAAAAACAAGATTGTATATAATAAAGGTAGCAGACCATATATCGCGATGTTCCTGTCTGTAATCACGTTGAATGCTCCGATATTATTTCTTCTGTTCAGATGGATGAAAAATCGTATCGGCGGATATACTGGTGATTGTTGTGGAGCCACGTTTATGCTCATGGAATTGTATAATTATCTAATATTGCTCATCCTATGCGAAAGATTCTTATAGCAGCGACAAATTCAAATTGTGGTAAGACAACTTTTACCATGGGATTGCTTCGTGCCATGAAACGAAAAGGTGTTAGGGTACAGCCATATAAATGTGGACCGGATTACATAGATCCTATGTTTCATAAAATGGCTTCAGGACAAGAAAGTGTGAATCTTGATCTGGTAATGGCATCTGAAAATCACGTGAAAGAGATATTCTCTCGTTATGGCAAAGATGCTGACTTTTGTGTTGTGGAAGGTGTCATGGGTTTATATGATGGCCGTGACCGTTGGCATGGAAGTTGTGCCGAGATAGCCGCTCTGCTTGATCTCCCCATTGTTCTCCTTGTCAATGCGAAGTCGGCAGCATACAGCGTCGCACCATTGCTTTATGGCTTTAAACATTTTTGTCCGCAACAGACAGCCCCAAATATTCTTGGTGTTGTGTTTAACATGGTTGGCTCCGAACGTCACTATTCTATGCTTAAACAAGCTTGTGAGGATGTGGAGGTAGAATGTCTTGGCTATCTAAAACGTAATGATAAATTACAGATCCCATCACGTCATTTGGGACTATCCATTATGGAGACAGAAAAATTGGAGACACTGATAAATGCTGCTGCAGACGAGGTTGTTGAACATGTAAATATGGAACGGATATGCGGATATTGATAGCTCATGATGAAGCTTTTAATTTTACCTATAGGGCAAATGTCGATGCTCTCAGAGAGATTGGTGAGGTGGAATTTTTTTCTCCATTGCACAGCGACTCTTTGCCTTCTTGCGATTTGCTCTATCTTCCTGGCGGATATCCGGAATTATTTCTTTCTGAAATAAGAGAAAACAGTAATATTTGTCGGCAGATTAAGAGATATGCAGAACAAGGTGGCCGTATCATTGCCGAATGTGGAGGTTTTATGTATCTCTGCCGAGATATCGATGGCGAACCGATGTGTGATGTCTTTCCATTCAGTGCGACGATGGAGAATGCTCGTCTGCATCTTGGATACAGAGAATACAATGGAATGAAGGGACATGAGTTTCACTATTCTGATATTGCAGAGTCGCATGATTTGGTTTATAAATATAAAAATGTCATTGCCGGGTACACACATTGGTATTGGGCTGAAACAGGTTTCGAAACATTATGGAAAAAGCTAAGCGAATAATGAGACCATTGATGCTTGTCGGTACAGGAAGTGATGTTGGAAAGAGCATCATTGCTACTGCATTGTGTCGTATCTTCAAGCAGGATGGCTACAGACCGGCTCCTTTCAAGGCTCAGAATATGGCACTTAATTCTTTTGCCACTCCGGATGGGTTGGAGATCGGACGTGCTCAAGCGGTACAGGCTGAAGCATGTGGTCTGCCTCCTCACACAGATATGAACCCGTTGTTGTTGAAACCAAACAGCGAGCATACCACCCAGGTAGTGCTTAACGGTAAACCGATAGGCAATCGTTCGGCATACGATTATTTCCGTAAGGAAGGACGCGAACAGCTGCGTATCGCTGTTCATGCTGCATACGACAGACTTTCAATGAAATACAATCCTATAGTGTTAGAAGGCGCAGGAAGTGTATCTGAGATTAATCTACGTGATTCAGATCTGGTCAACATGCCGATGGCACGTTACGCTGGCGCTGATGTGATACTTGTCGCTGATATTGACAGGGGTGGGGTCTTCGCATCTTGTTATGGAAGTATTATGCTCCAGACGCCTGAAGACCGTAAACTGATAAAGGGTATTATTGTGAATAAGTTCCGTGGTGATATTCGTCTTTTCGAGAGCGGAAAGAAGATGCTGGAGGATATTTGTGGCGTGCCTGTATTGGGTGTCGTCCCAATGCTTCCAGATATAAATATCGAGGAGGAGGATAGTGTCGCCTTAGAAAAAAAACAACATTCTCCTGCGGAAAACAAGGTCAATGTGGTTGTTGTGATGTTGAGGCATATCAGTAATTTTACTGATTTCAACATATTGGAACGAGATCCCCGCGTCAACCTTTTTTATTCAAGCAACACTTCTGATATTGAGACTGCGGATATAATTATCTTGCCTGGAACAAAAGCCACTCTTGATGATCTTCTTGAATTGCGACGC
Source organism: uncultured Bacteroidales bacterium (assembly GCA_902782665.1). GTDB lineage: Bacteria > Bacteroidota > Bacteroidia > Bacteroidales > Paludibacteraceae > UBA1723. The sequence goes on along the minus strand of CACZOA010000105.1, from coordinate 21,549 downwards.
AATGGTGTGGCTAAATCTATCCTCATGGCACATAAGAAAGGCAAAACTATCGTAGGTATATGTGGAGGATATCAGATGCTAGGTCAGACTGTGAATGATCCTGATGGGGTAGAGGGAAGCATACCTGCGTTGCCTGGTCTTGGCTTGTTGGACATACATACGACAATGTCTTCAGAAAAGACGACAAGACAGGTGGAGTTTATGTTTGACGGGGAGAAATGTAGGGGCTATGAAATACACCAGGGGAAAAGTGGGCGAATTGAGAATGGAGAAATTGTATGCGACGGAGGTGACTATCAGATCAAGGATAATGTGATTGGCACGTACATCCATGGTATATTGGATAATAAAACAGTCATCGACTATATTTTGAAGGATGTTTCGCCAGAAAGTCGGCAGTGTACAGAGGATCCTTACGATCGTCTTGCTGAGCATGTGCGCAAACATGTGGATATTCATCAAATTTACAGTTGGAATGATTAACGGACACGGAGACGACATATATAAATACAACGACGTAAGATGCAACTTCTCGTCAAATATCTATGCTGGATTTTCCCATCATGGACTTTTTGACCATTTGAGGAAGACGGTGCATCTTATAACAAATTATCCAGAGCCTTCACCTGTATCACTGGAAAAACGGATCGCTGAGACAAAAGGTATTGATGCTGAGTGTGTTATGGCTACCAATGGAGCAACAGAAGCCATATATCTTATTGCAAGGACGTTTCATCATTGTGAACCTATCATTCCTCAACCTACTTTTTCTGAATATGCGGATGCGTGTCGAGACAATCGTGGAAGTCGAAGGATTTGGTGGTTGTGCGTTCCTAATAATCCAACCGGTCATGTGATCCCTAAAAAAGAGTTGTTGGATACTATATCTGCCAATTCCAATGATGTTTTTGTGGTTGATGCCAGTTATTCTGCCTATACAAAGCAGGATGTTTTGCGAGTTGAGGAGGTTGTCGGATTCAACAATGTCATTATGCTTTGCTCTATGACAAAGGATTATGGAGTCCCTGGCTTACGACTAGGATATGTTGTTGGCAACAGCCGTTTGCTTGACATGATACGAGCCAATCGATCGCCATGGTCTGTCAACGCGTTAGCTATAGAGGCTGGACATTATCTTCTTGCTCATAATAATGAGTATACTATTCCGGTGGATATGCTTGTTTCAGAACGTCAACGTGTTGAACGTGAATTGCATACTAAAGGGATAACTACGTCAAAATCTGATTCTCACATGCTGTTGTGTCGTCTTCCTCATTCAAAAGCTTGTGATTTGAAGGAATATCTTGTTGATAGATATGGTATACTTATTCGTGATGCAAGCAATTTTGAAACTCTTACTCCTCAGCATTTTCGTATTGCTGTGCAGACAGAAAAACAAAATGATGAACTGTTAAATGCATTAACCCAATGGATATCACAGCTATAATATCTTCTCATCCGTTGCCAATAATACTTTTTTCCGCATGGCTGCTCGACATCTGTTTGGGGGATCCTATGTGGTTGCCCCATCCTGTGGTTTATATGGGAAAATGGATTGCATTTGGCGACAAACATCTAAACAAAGGAGAGAATCGCAGGTTAAAGGGGGCGGTATTTGCTGTTCTAAGCGTTGTCGGAATAGGTGTATTCACATGGGGATGTTTTAAGATAATTGAAGATAATTCTATTTTTCGTATTCTGTTCTCTTCTATTGTCTTGTTTTTTTGTTTTGCTGGTCATACTCTTCGTAAAGAGGTGAGGATGGTTTTTGAGGCACTTGAACGAAGTTTGGAAGATGGCAGAAGACAGGTTTCTCGAATAGTTGGACGTGATACTGAGCATTTATCTGCACAAGAGGTGCGTACAGCTGCTCTCGAGACTCTTGCCGAGAATCTGTCGGATGGAGTGATAGCACCATTGTTCTGGTTTATGTTGCTTGGTGTGCCAGGTGCTATTGCGTATAAGATGGTTAATACTCTGGATTCAATGATCGGTTATAAGAATGATAAGTATAAGGATTTCGGTTGTTGGGCGGCTCATATTGATGATGTAGCAAACTATATCCCTGCACGAATAACGGCATTGTTAATCATTGTGGCAGGAGGAATAAAAAGACGTCATCTTATTTTCCTGAGGAAATATGGACCACAGCATGCGTCTCCCAATAGCGGTTGGCCAGAAGCAGCTCTCGCATCCATCCTTGACTGTCGATTTGGTGGCTCACATAATTATTTCGGAAAAGAATTCTATAAACCGTACATTGGAGACAATCCACGTGAACTGACATTTGCGGATATGAGCAAGAGTATTCATATATGTATGGTTGCTGAACTTATATCATTTGTCGTCTGCATTATTATTCTGACAATATGGAACATGTAACAATAGAACTAGTAAATGCTACTATAGGTTATAAAACAAAAAACAAGGCCACAATTGTAGCTTCCAATTTAAATGGTTCTCTCCTTAAAGGCAAACTCGTGAGTTTGGTCGGACGTAATGGTTGTGGAAAGTCAACTCTTTTGAGAACGATAACTGGATTTCAGCCATTGTTAGAAGGGCGTGTGATACAAGAAGGTAAGGAAATACAGGAATACAGTATACAGGAGAGAGCTCGTATTCTCAGTATCGTTACAACAAATACAATGCATGTTCAGGATATGACTGTGTTTGATCTGGTTGCAATGGGGCGAAGTCCATATACCGGTTTTTGGGGTAAACTTGGTCAGAAAGATAAGGAGATAATAGCAGAAAGCTTACGTATTGTTGGAATGGAGCAATATATTGACCGTATGGTTGAGACTCTTTCTGATGGTGAGCGTCAAAAGGTCATGATTGCCAAAGCTATCGCTCAGGAGACGTCTGTAATAATCCTGGATGAACCGACGTCTTTTCTGGATTATCCGAGTAAAATCAAAACAATGCAGTTGCTGAGAACTCTTGCACATGATAAAAATAAAACTGTTTTTCTATCAACACATGACTTGGAGCAAGCATTACAGTTTTCTGATGATATTTGGATGCTTGATGATGATAGAAATCTCGTAATAAGGAATCCAAAACAAATGATTTCGGAGGGGATTTTGGAAAAAACGTTTGGTTACATCAATTGGCTACAGAATCTGGATTGATAAAAAAACAAAAACGCATCCAATTTCTTGGGTGCGTCACTGCTCTGTTTAATTAACCAAACCAAATTAGAACTTTGGAGCGTACTTTTTGTAAAGCTTAGTCAACAAAATATTAATTAGTACCATCGTTTATATTTTTAAGTCGTTTTTTTCTTTTTGACGATGCAAAATTATGCTTTATAACACATATATGCAAGCGTTTTGGGAGATTTTTTTAAATAAAATTATGCTTTTTGACATTAAAATGAAATTGTAACTATTTTGCCTGTTTTGCTTCAAGTTTGAAACTTTTGGGTCGGTTTTGCTTCAAGTTTTGAACTGACTTTTCAACAATATTTTAAGTTTTCGAGAGATGCTGGTTATTGATGTTGATTCAAGAGTCCGATTTAATCTTTTTTGATATTGAATCTAGGTGTGAAAATCACGAGAAAATGTCGCTTCTTATTCATTTTATATATGTAGATACCTTATTTTATGCTCTTTCTTTACATTTATTGATGTTCCTATTCTTTTTATCTTTATATTAGAGCCTGAAAAACACAAAATTAGTTTGAAAACTGACATTAAGTGATGAAAATGCGATTATGATGCAGGTCAGTTCGTCAAAATGATGTGATTTTACGATATGAAAAAGTGACATGACTAATAAAATAGACTCTATTATAACATAAATTATGAAATCTAACATTTCAGCAGCATTGGCTGCATTTTCACTTTTTACTGTTTCTTATGCCGCTCCGCCTGAATCTTCGGCTGGATGGACAATGGTGTTCAACGATGAGTTTGAGGGAAATTCTCTCGACAAGAGCAAGTGGAATCCTACCTATAATTGGGGACATACACATAATCATCGTGCGTATTGTGTGGAGGAAAATGTCTCTGTGAAGGATGGAAAACTGATTATCAAGGCTGAATCGCGTCGCCATCCTGATGCTCCTCCTACTTGCTCAAATGGAGGCAATACGTATTCTTTGGATTACACATCTGGAGCAATCGACACCCGTGGCCATTTTGAGGTCAACGGAGGCTATATTGAGGGTCGTTTCAAGATGCCATGGCAACTTGGCACATGGCCTGCGTTCTGGACTTTGCAGGATGGTTGGCCACCTGAAATAGATATCTTTGAGGTGCCTCACGAGCGTAATCTCCACCATTATTATCTTCATTATACAAAAACCGATTGGTATGCGTCGCATGGTTCGGCTTGGGATCATGAAGCTTCGTTTGGTGGCACACACACAGGTCCGGACAAAAGTGCGGATTTTCACACTTATGGACTCGAGTGGACAAATTCATATTTGAAATTTTATTTCGACGATAAGGTTATCGCCACTTATAATCGTCCTACAGAGATAAGTCAGCTGAGTGACAATTATATCATCATCAATCTTGCGGTAGGCGGTTGGGCTGGTGACAATATTCAGATCACAAATTCAGATCCGGCTTACTTGGAGTGTGATTGGGTGAGAGTGTGGAAGAAAAATGCGAGTGAAATGATTCATTCGGATCAGGTCAAGGTGATGTCGGTGAGTGAGGGAAAATGTATGAGTGGAGTCACTGGCGATTTGAGTTTGGTGGATTGCAATAGCGACGACGCTTGGATTAATCTGTTTGAGCAGTATAGCGGAACATATCGTTTGAATATAGCTGGAAAAGTGCTTGAGATCGCAGGAGAAAGCAGAGACGACGGTGCAAGAGCTGGAATCTGGGACTGGAATGGCGGCGGACACCAGCAGTTTGCTTTTGAAAAACAGCCGAATTATTCGTCGAATGTGGTGACGATGATGGCTCGACATAGTGATAAGTATCTTCAGGTCGGTGAAGACGGTACTGTTTTCCAAGCACCGTTGCCAGATGATAAATCCGCACTTTGGAGAATTTTCCAACCAGGAGAGGAAATCACAGCTACTAATGACATCAATAGAGAGGATCCTATCCTTTTTGTCGATAATAGACTTATATGGAGTGGGGAAGAGCAGCAAATGATGACGGTGGAGATCTATGATTCACGTGGCATCTGTTGTATGACTGGTGAAATTGGTGGATGCAAGCGAGAATTAAGTCTTCATAATTTGCCAACAGGTGTTTATTTCATCACGATAAATGGAGGAATGATGATGAAGATCATAAAATAGAAATGCATAATACTAAATGAAAAAAGAGGGTGTATCAAAATCACATTTGATACACCCTCTTTAATTTCCCAACAATTATGCATTAGGAATTACGCATTATGAATTTATCTAAGCATGTATCCGAAGAAAACACCGATGCTTCTTGTTCTTGTGTTTCCGACGTTATGCTCAGGTTTTGTGATGTCTGTGAGACCCATGTCGAAGTTGGCTCCGATCAAGTATCTTTTGAACTCGTAAGTGGTAGAGAAAGTGAAACCGAAGTCGAAACGTTTGTATGGAGCGATACGAGACATAGAGTTGTTGTCGTAGACACTCTCGTCAAATACGTCGATTTTGGTTTCAGTCTTATGAATGATCATGTCATCCACGTCGCTTATATATCTTTCTTTCACTATTCCATGGATTCCGAATGCCATATAAGGACCTGCGCTTATATCAAAACGCTTGTCGTCTGTAAACCAGTTACGTAAAGTCAACTGTCCAGGAATCTTGATGTATCCGATTCTTGTGATGATCGCATTCTCACTTTTGAAATTAGTTGTGTCGATAAAACATTTGCGATGGTTGGCTTTCTGCGAGTATAACACACCTGTAGATATGCCGAAATAGTGATGGATAGGAATATCAATCACGATTCCACCTTCAAGGTATGGTAGAAAGACCTCATTCGCACTGGACTGCAGTATATTTATATCAGTGTGGTAAGCCACATCGTGGCCAGATTCTCTTGTCCTTTCAGAAAAACGGCTTATTCCCAATGTTCCTCTAAATCCTACTGCGACCGGTTCACGACATGGTGGTGCTGGTGCTATAGGCTCCTCCACTATAGGCACTGGTATAGGAGCGGGTGGTGGCACCGGTACAGGCACTGCAACAGGTTGTTGAGCCACTGGTGCTGTGGTCTGAGGCGCTTGGATTGGAAAAATATTCACAACAGATGATGCACCTGAAGGTGTAGTGACAGATTCAGCTGGTGTGGAAACAGGTGCTGAGTCTTGTGCGTACACACTATTAGACAATACAATTATTGAGGCAAAGACCGAACAATAATTCTTGAATTTCTTCATTGTTGATAAGTCATTAAAATAAGTTCAGGGCAAATTTATAATAATTTATTGTATTATTAATGATTTTAATGATGAAAATGCTGTTTGTCAACGACTTTTTCAATTTTTTGCCGGTGATTTGTTTTATTGTTTGATATATAACATCCGATAACAACCGTTTTGCTTGTTGAATAGTGATAAGAGTGCGTAGATTCCTTTAAAATTCCTAGTTTGGCATGTCAATTTGTTTGTTCTTGTCGTGATGAAATATGATATTAAGATTTTCCAATAAGATAAATTCGGACTAGATGTTTTATTTTTTTCGATTGATCAGTTTGTCAAGATCGAATTTTTTGCGATTTTATGTGGATTTTTTGCGATTTTATGTGGATTTTTTCGATGAAATGGCGGTTTTTGAAAAAATCCACATAAAAATTAAATAATTGAACATGCGTGGCAGAATAAAGCTGTAACATTGCAGTACAAAAAGATTTTGACCCTATTATAAATTATTATATCTACTTTATTGCGTGTTGTGAAACAGAATGCAATATGATGAAAACTAACTAACATAAAAAACCAAGCGAATATTCGTTTGGTTTTTATGTTTTAAATACTTTCCAAACTTTGCTTAAAAAATGAGGATTGTTAAGGGTCCATTGATAATGACTCTAACCCCTCTCCCTTCTCGTAAGAACGAGCAGTTATAAAAAAAAAGGATAGTAGTAATCGCATAGCGAATTCCTATTTATTAAGTAACTTATAAAAACAATTCTATAACTCAGTTTTTATATGTGCTCGCCTATGGCTCGCCCTATAGAAGGAGGTTAGGGCGTTCCGCCATTAATAATCCTCAAAAATAAAACTTAAAACATCTTCTAAATATCTAACAAGGTAGACATAATTCTCTTATCGGTTTGTTTTTACCTATTTTATTTGTTAGTTACTTTTTCATTTGTATTTTTATGGAGTTAATTAATGAAAATTATGTACTATGAAACACACTTTACTTACTATTGTTTTGACACTTGTGGGAATGTTGTTTTCCCCGGTAGTCGCTCGAGTGTATCATGCTACACCATATAAGTTTACTCAACCTGACGGAGATACTGTTACTGTCCGTCTTTTCGGTACGGATTTGTATATGGATGCTGAAAGTGAGGATGGTTACACTCTTATACGCGATGAAGAGAATGGTTATATCTGTTATGCTATGCTTTCTGCCGACGGTAGGGAATATGCTTCATCAGGAATTAAGTTCAGAGGTGGAGTAGCACCGTCGGAAATCGGTATGATTGTCAAACCGCATATCCGTTTGAAAGCGGAAAGAAGAAATGAGATTATAGCCGGCAATAAAAGTTTACTTGGATTGGATAATGACACTGCACCTAGGTTGCGAGATGCCACAATTCTTCCTGATACTGTTTATGGTGTATGCTTGATGATCGATTTCGCTGACAGAAAATTCTCGGTGACACGTGATGAAGTGGATATATATCTTAATTCAAGTGATAAAACAGTCTACGGAAACGCTCGTTCAATCAAAGAACATTTTCGTTGGATGTCTGGTGGTAAGTTGACATATATCAACTATTTGCCTAAGGATGTTTATCATGCTCCGAATAATTTCGAATATTATTCTCCTTCTGATGCTACAGACTATACTACTGATCGTTTCTTTCCTGTTGTGACGGAGGCTCTGCTTGACATATCGAAAGAAAAAGATGGGTTCGACCTTAATGACCTCACTTTTAATGGTGTAAGAATTATGGCTATCAATATTTTTTATGCTGGAGCTGCTCCTGCGAAGTGGGCAACAGGACTCTGGCCGCATCAGGGAGGATATAAGTTCGATCTAAAAAGTAAGTACAGCAACATATCAAATAGGAATTGGCATGCCTACCAGATGTCGAACCTTGACAAAGAATTGACTATGGGCACTTTTGTTCATGAAAATGGACATTTGGTGCTTGGATTGCCTGACTTTTATTCTTTTGAAGATGAGAATGACGACAATAATATAGAGAAGTTCAATATTGCCAATACTTTCTGGACTCCAGACGATAAAAATCCTGAACTGCTTAATCCATATTCTATGGATGAGCTTGGTTGGCTTTCTAACAAACAGGATATCACTAATATAAAGGACGGACGCAAAATCACTATCAAACAAGAGGTTGGAAACGCTGCCGTGTTTTATGGAACAGGTGCAAATGCCAATGAACGCTATTATATGGAGGTGCGCGACAAGCATTATGCTAATTATTATGGCACTAAGAATCCAGGTGTGATGATTTGGCATGTCAACACTGAAGGTGATAACAGATATGCAGGCAAACCAGAACTTCTTGATGGCCGTCCGGCAACATCAAAAAACTGTATGTGGAATTCAAAAAATGGTCCGGCGGTATTCGATGATAACAGTGATCCGAGTGCAAAATGGTATAACGGCAATCCGAGCGGCATATATCTTTGGGATTTTTCGGAACCAGGCACTACAATGACTTTCCGTTGTGGAAATGAGTTGCGTCCTCTTTCTTTCATCACTGAGTATATTCCAGAGGGCGAGGCAGACGTCGCTTATTATGTTGCATTGGAGGCAGAGGGTGGTGAACCTGACTATTCGTTTTCTTTGAAGGATGGTTACAATCTTCCTGCTGGTCTTGTTTTGAGCGATGATGGCATTATTTCTGGAACGCCTACAGAAGGATTCGATGGAAATGTCAGAATTGTATTGAAAGATGCCAATAATAATGAAGCAGAAAAAGAGTTCTATCTGAAAATCAAGAAGATCATTACAGTCAGAGAGTATTCTTTCGATGTCAAAGTCGACGTGAATGATGGCTACGATGGTACAATAGTAGATATTAATAATGACGAAATCTCCGACATTTTTGGAATATCATTTTCAGAGTTGGTGTCAAGATTGGGAGGTGAAGTTTCCCTTTATTCGGTTGAACGCAATGGTGATGTGGTGAAAGATTTCACTGCAAACAAAGGCTATTGGTACAATTTGAGTGGAAATGTTGAGCAGTGGAGCAATACCACCAAAACAGCGGCTGTGTATGTTGAAATTGATTTGGAAGGCAACGGAATGCATGTCGGCTTGTATCCAGGAAACACACAAGCTGGTGATTCATGTACGGTGAATCAGATCATGATATATGAAGAGCAACAGATAATGTTGACTTACAATATCAAAGTGACAGACAGATCCAATCCTTCTGATGTTGAGAATGTACTTGTGATTCCGACTGATGATGGCAACATTCGCGTCTACAATGAAAAAGGCCAATTCATCGGAAAAATTGAAGACTTTTCCCATATCGAGAGATTGGGATTGACCCATGGCGTATATATGTTGGAACAGTGTGGAAAGTGGTATAAAATTGTGAAATAATTCGTTTTTCCTAAATGAAGGCGGGAATGTTATCTGTTGACATTCCTGCCTTTTGTGTTTAAATACGTTTGTATTGTAACAAAAAGAGGTGCAAAAAATATATGGTGCGTAATTTGGTAGATATTTTGTTGTTGTGACGGATAAAATATTATTCATTTGCGTAAACTAACATTTTGTGATATGAAAGGATTTGTCACTACTCTAATAACAACTGCTTTTTCAGCATCTATATTTGCTGGTGTTAATAAGCAAAACTTCGATTTTGTGGTCGGGGTCGACGGTACATGGGCGCAGGCTAAGGCTGCCGCAGAATCGTCTACAAAAGCTCGATACTACATATTTTTGCCTGATGGACAGTATGATTTTGGCCGAATGACTGGTGATTCCAACCAGAAGACTACTTTTTCAAGAGCCAATGTGTCGTTGATCGGCCAGAGTATGGATGGTGTGGTATGTTATAATGCTCCTACGACGGAGGGAATTGGCGTGACTGCCACTCTTTATTTGAAGAAAGGTGGTATCTATATGCAGGATATCACGTTGAAAAACAATGGCTATGTCAATGTGAACGCATCTGCCAATCGTCTTGTGTGTTTGCAAGACGAGGGAGACAAGAACATCTACAAGAATGTGAAGATGCTTTCTGGTCAGGACACATACTATACGACCAAGGCTGCACGACGCACATATCTTGAGGGTTGTGAGATTCACGGAACTGTGGATTTCATTTGTGGTGGCGGACAGGTCTATTTCAACCGTTGTCTGCTATATTGTGAAAACCGTGCTAACGATGTTATCACAGCTCCTGGCGGAAACGGTGAACAGTTTGGATATGTCTTTGAAAGTTGTACGATCGACGGTGCTATCTCTGACGGAAGTTTCACTCTGGGCAGAGCATGGCAGCAGAAACCAAGAGCTGTTTTCTTGAACACAACAATGAAGAAAAAACCTTCTGCGGCTGGGTGGGGTAATCCGATGAACACTTGTCCTGCATTGTTTGCAGAATATAACAGCAAGGATATGTGGGGAAACGCTGTCGATTTGAGCCAGCGTCGTTCTTATTACACATGTAGTAAAGATGGTTCGACTGCAAATTTCAATCCTGTGCTGAATTCCTGGGAGGCGTCGCAGTATACCATAAAAAATGTTGTGGGTTCTGACGGATGGGCTCCAGATGTTGACGCTACACTTGTTTCTGCCCGTCAACTTACTTCCAATGGCAATATGCTGTCGTGGAATGATGATGAGAATGCGATGTGCTATTTCATTTTCTGTGACGGCAAGTATGTGGCAAACACCACACAATCAACATACATAGTAAACGGAGGCAATGTCAATTCCGTCTACACGGTGCGAGCTGCGAATGCGATGGGAGGATTGGGAGCCTCGTCTAATGGAGTGACTTTGGGTGGTGAGATCGTTCCTCCAGACACTCTTGATAATCCTGAACCATCTGAGAATGAGCATGTGTTCCATTTCGACAATGGCAAGACATCGATGAGAGAAGGTACGGATAAAGAAAATGTGTGGAGCTGTACGGATGACGGTTATACTGGATACAAATGGGAGATTTCTTCCCGTGACGATAAACCGGTACTTTATGGCAATGATGTGACATATCTTGGCAAGACATACAAAACATTCAAGGGCTCTAACGGAGCTCAGGCAAAATTGACAATGCCGGATGGAGTCGCAGCGAAGAAAATCACATTTGTCGGATACACGAATGACGCGGAATTGCTATCAGTGTTGTCGGAGATAAATGGAGATTCCACCGTCTACTTGACTTTTGATAGAAACACTAGCAATTATGCATCGTCTCCAGCAATGATAACGTATGAGTTTTCTGAGCCAGTGTGCAAAGATTTCACATTCACGTTCAGTGTGAAGCAAGCCTGTTTCATTATCGCTTTAGACAGTGAGTTTTGCGACTGCGAGAAGAAGCAGAGCGGATCTGATCCTACATCGGTGGATTTGACAATCTCCGATGAAATGGAAAATTCTGAATATTACGACATTTATGGGAGAAAAGTGTCTCAACCTACTGCGGGAAAAGTATATATCCATGCAGGAAGAAAGGTTATGATACGATAATCTTTTACGTTTGATACGGAAATCCTATAATGTTAGCATTTTTATACTTAAATTTGCAACATAAATGAAAAGCTTATGAGGTATTTCTCTAACATATTGCTACTATTGATTTCGTTGTTCGCACAAGTGTCGGTTTCGGCAGCCAGTGTGAACCCGAATGATTTCATCATAAAGCATGGAAAAGGATCGGCGTATCAAACAGTTATGTCGGGAGACTCTATTGAGCCTTTTTATTATGAGTATGAGGAAGGTGTTCTGATCGATCATGTGCAGGTGCCAGACGCAATTTTCACTGTATATCATGATTTTGAAAATCGTAGAATTTATTTGTCTGGAATCGCTGGAGGTCCTACAAAGTCATACGAATTAAGAATATGGGGTCTGGTGACAAACGATTCTTTAAATAATGAAAGAATCAGCCGTCCTGGAAAATTGACTGTATTGAGACCATATCTAGAGACAGAAAAAAAGAATTTTGATATAGACACCGAGACGATACTTGATCCTATCAGAATTGATTATACAAAGTTCACATACTCTGTATGGACATCAGAACTTCCTTCTGGTATGAAGCTCGTAAAGGGCGATGACCATTGTGAGATCGTGTCGACGGAGACATTGCCATCTGGATCATACAGTTTCAAGGTTTATGGAGCAGACTCGTTGTACTATTCGAAAGATTCGATTATCGTTTGTGATGAACCAGTCAAGTCGATTGATACAATGAAGTTCCATCCGAAAACATATTGTGATTCAATCGAATTCAAGATAAATGTGTATGAAGGAGGATTGATAAAGATCGGAACAGGAGGAACGAAGCAGGTTGTTGAGCTTGGCGACTCGATTGAAAAGTTCGGATTCGAATGGTTGGCTCCAGGAAAACTTACCAATGAGCCTATCACTCCAGGTTTGAAGATGGTGATTGACTCATCAAAGCATGATATCTGGATTCAGGGAGCACCGACAGAATTGGGAGTTCATGATTTTGATATCGCTTACGAGACACAGTTCTCATTCGTAGTCTACAACATAGAAGTGGCGGTATTGCCTGAGATACGTCCGATTATCGAGGCTTTGGATGAAACTACATTGAGCCAGGTTGTTTCGGTTGGCGACATGATTAATGGAATCGAACTTTCATACTATAACTCCGACTCTGTATGGGTGGAAGGATTGCCAAAGGGCGTTTCAAGTATGATAGATGAAGAAGAGGAGCAGATTTCAATTTATGGAACACTGGAGGAAAGTGGAACATACGAGGTTAAGGTTCATGCTCGTAATGAAAAGCATGAGACGGAATTGAAAATCTCACTTTCTACATCTGACAAGACAGGAGGTCTTTCTGGAATTGATGACGTGTTGTCTGAGAATGAAGGAGGAAACACAGTGGTATATGACATATTAGGACGCCGAGTGTCACCTGAAAGAATGGGTGGCAACTCTGTCCTCATTATAAAAAAGAAAATTGTTATACGAAAATAATTTCATTGATGTATTAATAAGGGTTCCTGAGCGTGAGTTTAGGGACTTTTTTTAATTCATAATTCATAATTATTGGGGATTAATATGAGTCTGATGAATTTTGAAAAACGTGGTGTCATTATATTATAATAGACATTTTCCCAATAGTCAATCATTTTCATGATTGTAGGGGCAAGTTTCAAACCTGCCCGCAATAGAAATTATAATCAAACAGAAAACAGCGTCAGTAATATCTGACACTTGGAAAACCCACAAACAAGTTTGTGTTAGAAAACTCCCAACAGAGAAAATCGAAACATGGGAAAATACTAAAAGGGAACGCAAATAGTTTCGGAATAAAGCAATCCCCTTTAGTTATGACGGTTGGCAGATGGTGCACGGTTTTTATGTATCTAATGTCCTCCAAATGGTTTGTTGGTCTCAATTTGGGAACAAATAACCCACTGACTATCGGCATTGTTGCTGATAGTCAGTGGGTTTGTTTGATTTGTTGTCAATCTTGAAAAGATGTTGAATGGGACTATCTATAATGATTACAATTCAAGGGGTTCAAATATATTGTTTTATCCTGCTATTTAAACTTAAAATATCATTTCTTTCATAATCGGATAATAACATCTGAACATCATCCGAAGGGATAGAACTTAATCTTGGAATTTTCAATTTCCTTAAATGCTGACTCTGCCATCTCGGAAAACCGCCATTCATCTTGTTTGTAACAGAAGAGAGCTGGTTGCGTACAAAATCGGACATGAGGAATGCTGCGAGAAGGCGAAGCTGTATCGAAGAACTTCCAATAATGTAGTAAATATTGTGCAATGGATAGTAATTGCCATCGTCTACGAATACATAAGTGTTTCCCGACATGTCCGGAAGCAGAATCTTTGGCTTCGACAGCAGGTCAGGACTGATGCGATCTATGGTCTTATACCATCTTGAAGGGAATTTTTTGGCGATGTGACGTGAGGTTAGCCTCTCTCTGTGTTCTTCCAAGTAGGCACTTGCACGAGGGTATCTATCTAGATTCACTAATGTACCGTCTGCATTATATGGGTTTAGCAAATACTCCCCTTGCCACTGGAACTTGTTACCGCGCAAGTCGCGAGCGTTGATGCTAGGCATAATCAAGTCTTCCTCTACTTTGGCAGGCAACTCGGATGAGATAAAAACAGAGTCTGCCCCCGTTGCCACACCAATACCAATTTTGAAACCCTGCTGCTCAATAGTCAGGAATCTAGAATCGGTAGAGACTTTGTTGAAAGCCTCCGTCCAATCGTCACCATGTGGCATACGCTTTTCTTCTGTTACATGACCATTCAGATCTTTCACGTTCGTATATTCGGCGTATCGGAATGTAAATGCCGGAAGTTCAGAAGAGATAATGGTTATGGCAGGATAGGCAAGAACTTCTTCTTGGAAAGCATCGGCTAGTTCAAGATTGAGTATTGTGCGTAATTGATAATATCGGGCAATCAGTCGGCGTAGCTTCTTACCATATTCGTTTTTTAGCCATCGATTGGAGCAGATGAAACAATGCAGACCGCCAGAAGAAAGTGCTTCGAGCGTCTTTTCAAAGAATGGTACGTATAAATCGCAGCGATAATGGAACGTAGGGAAAGTCCGCTTGCAATAATCTAGCATCTCCGTTGGGATGTTTTCGTAGCGGACATAAGGCGGATTGCCGACAACAATATCAGTTTCTTCAATCTCTACTTTTAGAAAATCGGCCGTCTTAATGTTTTCGTTACAGGGATTTAATCCTAATTCGGTGACGCGTTGTCTGCAACGAGCAATTTTCTCTGCGTCAATGTCGTAAGCCTTGACATTCCTTTGGAATGCTTCGTTTGCATCAAAACCAAACATCACAGCTGATGACATAAGTCTGCGTGCAATCTCAACAACGAACTCGCCATCACCGCACGAAGGTTCAAGGATGCGCACATGAGCCAAATTGCGGTCGGCAGTATAGCCAACGCTATCAAGCATGAAACTAACTACAATAGGCAATGTGAAAACATCGCCGTGTTGCCCGCCATTCTGGCGTTTACCGTAGAGAGAACCATTATTTGAACTCATCCTTCACACCATTTAGATAGTTTGCGAGCGAAGCTATATAACGTTGAATAGAAATGTCGTCGGCTAAGTTTCCGTATGTATTTGCGTCTGTTGTCCATACGAGAGCCGTCGATGTGTAATGACGTTCAAGAATAAGTTTTTGACAAAGAATGCGATAGCGGTCGAGATAGCTTGCACTCTCAAACTCTGGACGAACAGAAAAATAGGGTTCATAGTTCCGAACTATGCGTTCTGATGCTTTGTCTCGTCCGACAAGCATCAGCCACCCCACCCATGGAGCTTGCTGACCAGGGAACTGTCCCTCACGAAAAGCTGTCCAGAGGTCAACGGCTGACCCAATGGCTTCTTCTGTGCGATTATTAAAATTGTTTCCATAGCTACCTACCTGCGATTTCAGTTCAATCGCTGCAATCAACTTACCTGATGGCGCAATAATAAGCATATCCCAATCCTTTGAAGAGCGGAAATAGCCTGGTAGGTAGTTCTTGTCTGTAATAATATAGTCAGCTGGAACTCCTGCATCAATAGCCACCTCCTTCAGTAGCTCAATAAAACCATCCATCTGCTTGCCACCGACAACAGCTCCGCGATTCGAAGAGTCACCACTATCAAGCAATTGACGAGACTTAGTTCCCCAAAAGAATCTTACAGCTTTGGATACTAAACTAGTGTAATCTTTATTATATATTATAATTTTATCCATGCACCATGAGTTATATGAGAGTGATTTTTGCAACAAAGTTACTTAAATTTCTTTAGAGTAGAGCAATAATAACAGACTTTAACATGATATTGTGTCCATTTTCATGGAATGACTCAAAATAGAACAACAATTCAAATACTAAAATCGATAACGTTGCCATTGTTTGCCAAGTTAAGATCTGTTAAGTGGCATTTTCTTTCTTTTGTTTTCAAATTCTTTGTTCCTAATTTGTTTCTTTCGCAAAATCCCTCAAATAAACCATGTTGTATATCAATATGTTACATAAAATCAGTTGTTTATCAAGAAGAAGATAACGATGACTTATTAGAGTCTATCCTCCGATACAACAAGGATATGCATGATGATACTACAAAGTTATATTTATAGAGGTGCGTTTTCTGTTTCCCATTTTCTATTTGTTAGTAAATTAGATTAATCTTAGACAGCTTATTTTTAATCGGCAAAGAATTTTGCATTATAATTTTATTACATTTGTGGAGAATTTGAAAATAAAAAGATTGTAATGAAATCGCATAAAATAATTTATGGCATTATAGCTCTTGTGTTGGCATCGTGCCAAGGCAAAGTGGAGAATAAGAATAATGATAAAGCAGACGGGATGTCGCACGATTCTGTCGCGACGAAGGTGGATTCTATTCCGTCTACAGACAGCATATCTATAAATAAAGATTCATTGGCTAAAGACTCTTTGGAGAAACCTGATTCTATGCCTATTCCAAGGGAAATCCCAAGGGAACTGATTGTCCAGACATTGCAGTTTGATGACACATTTATCGTCCGCAAAACGTTGAAGAACCATCCGCCTGTGAAGGGTATCTATGTGAGTGGACCTATCGCAGGACACAGCCGTTTCAAGGAGTTGCTTGAGATGGTTGAGACGACTGAGCTTAATGCGATGGTGATTGACGTGAAGAACGACAACGGAAATGTGACATATAATATGGAGCATAAACTGGTGAATGAGTTTAAGGCTAACATCCGCTATATCCGTGGAATACGTTCGTTTTTGGAGAATCTCCACAGTAAGAATATCTATGTGATCGGACGTGTCGTGGCTTTCAGAGATCCGTTGTTGGCTAAGAAGAATCCTGATTGGTGCGTGCATAGGAGAGACGGTTCGATCTATTACGACCGTGCAGGGCTTGCGTGGGTGAATCCATACAATCGTGAGGTTTGGAAGTATCTCGTGTCAATTGGAAAAAGAGCCGCAGCTGACGGTTTCGACGAGATTCAGTTCGACTATATCCGATTCTCAACAGAGGTGAAGGATTCGGAAGTCAATTACGGATACGGCTCAGACACGATGTCCAAGCAGCAGGTAATCACAGAGTTTGTGAAATATTCGGCAGAGGAGTTTGGCAAATGTGGAATCGCATTTTCTGCGGATGTGTTCGGCACGGTTATCGACAATGATGTGGACACACGTCTTGTAGGACAGAACTATGCTGATATGGGCAAATACGTCTCAACTATATCACCGATGATTTATCCGTCTCACTACGGACCAAAAGTGTTTGGTATTCCGATTCCAAACAATGCTCCATACCAGACAATCCTTGGCTCTATGAAATTGTCGAAGAAAGTGTTGGATTCGCTCGACCGCAAACCGAATGTGAGAGCGTGGCTTCAGGATTTCAACGCTCCTTGGGTGGCAGGTGCGCGAGCATATACAGCTGCGGATGTGCGTGCCCAGATCGACGCTATCTATGATGCCGGCTACAACGAGTGGCTGTTGTGGAATGCGTCTGTTAAATACAGAAAAGACGCTTTGATAAGAGTGGGAGACACAGTCCCAGCGTATAAGAAATATAAGAGTGTCGCACCACAGAAACCAGCTGCCACAACTAATGATTCAGCAGCGGTTGCCACAAAAAAAGAAACTGTTGTCAAAGACAGTATGGGTGCAGCACCGTCTAATGCAAAAAAAGATAGTCTGCAGAATTGATTATACCAAATTAATATTTAATTTTGTACGTGATAAGTGAAAGCAAAATACTTTTATGCGAAATATTTTGTTTTAAGTGATAACTAAAAAAAGGACAGATGATTAGGTTTCTGAAACGTAATGTGTCGCTTCTATTGTATATAGTGGCGATGTTCTTGTTTTCAGCCTGTGGAAGCAAGATGAGTGAAGACGAGGTAAAGGATTATGTGGCCGGATTTACCACAAAGTATTTTGGAGGTGAAAAATCTACAATCCAAGTAGTTTTCAATGATGATGTGCTAAAGAACAAAGAAGAGAAAGACTTGGCACAGTTCATGGAATTTTCTCCGTCTCTGGATGGTGTTCTTGTAAAGAAGGACGATTACACATTGTCGTTCGTTCCTGATCTGAACAGTGTCAAATTCGGATCAACCTACAAATGTACGGTTAAGATGGAGAAGTTGTTCAACAACGACAAGATGCCAGATTTCTCGTTCGATGTAGAGATGATCGCACCGTCGGCAAAATTGAAGATCAACTCAGTCCGTGTGGATTTGGTCAATTCAGACGCGGTGATTGTAAGTGGAGTGCTTTCATTCACTATGGAAGTCGACAAAAGCATACTCCGACCAGAGATGTTCTCCATTGATGGCGTGGATCAGAAGGATGTTTTGATCGAGCAGATGTCTTCGCCAAACATGTTCCGTTATGAGGTACGTAATGTGAAGAAGGGAGACGAGTCGAAGAAATGTAAACTGCAGTTCAACTGTTCATATTTAAGACTGGATAACAAACCGTTTGATGAATTTGATCTTCCTGTCAAATCATTATTCCAGCCGATATCTGTTTCTTGTACAGGAAGAAAAGAGAAAACCGTATCTGTTTATTTCTCAGAGAAATTGGATTCAAAGCAGAATTTGAATGGATTGATAGAGGTTTATTCTAATGAGACAAAGGAATCTGTCAAGATTGAGAAATATGAGGATCATGTGAAATTGATATTCACATCAAAGGTCCGTACCACAAAGGGAAAGGTTGTGGTCCTTCCTGGAGTCAAGAGTGCAAACGACAAGAAACTTACATCTTCTTATGAATTCCCAATATCATATTCGATCGGTATTCCAAGTTTGTCGATTTTGGATAATGGTAATATTTTGGCAAATCCTGCCGACGTGAAGGTCCGATTCAAAGCATCCAATATCTTTGCTGTCGACGTGGATATCCTAAAGATATATTCCAACAACGTATTGTCTTATCTTCGTGATGGAACATCAGACAATTCTTATTACGATTATGATTATGATGAAGAAGAGTCTTATGGAGGAAGTGGTTTTGATGTTTCCATGCGTCGTTATGGAAGAATGATTTATCATAAGACAGTCCGTCTTGATGATGCCGAAGATTTTAATGGAGAAGAACCTCAGCTTTATACAGTTGATTTGAGTGGTCTGTTCGACGATGATCCTACAGCGATCTATCAGGTATATCTTTCTTTCAAGAAGGAATATGCAATGTGTAATGCGGGAGGAAATTCCCGTGCCATTGCTTTGGATACAAAAGATGGTGTCAGCGAGAGAATGGAAGAACTTTTTGACCACGATGGTTATTTTGATCTTCAGTCGGTGATGGGATTCAGTTATTGGGGTTCAGAGGATCCGACAAGCGACAGCTATTATTCTTGGAGCAGATGTGTGAAGAGCAATTTGTATAGATTGAGCGATCTAGGTATCATAGTGAAGAGAGCTGGAGGCAAGAACATCTGGGTCAGTGTCGCTGATTTGGTGAATGCTTCTCCGGTCAGTGGTGCCAAAGTGACTGCCTACAACTATCAGTTACAGCCTATTGCACAAGGAAAAACTGACTCGGAAGGTTTCTGTGATATGACTTGTGAGAATCTGCCTTATTTTGTAGAGGTTGAAAGAGAAGGCTTGAAGAGTTATGTCAAAGTGACTAATGGAGCTGAACTTTCATACAGTAGTTTTGATGTTTCGGGTGTGGATAAAGAGCGTGGTCTGAAGGGCTACATATACGGAGAGAGAAACGTATGGCGTCCAGGAGATACACTTCATTTGTCTTTGATGCTTGAGGATACAGATAACAATTTGCCTGAGAATTGTCCTGTTACTGCAGAGATGTATAATCCACAGGGACAGTTCTATTCTAAGCATGTCACAAGAAATGGTGAGAATGGCTTGTATGCTTTTTCAATTCCTACAAAAGATGAGGATCAGACAGGAGTTTGGCGAGTTGTGTTTGAGGTAGGAGGCCGTACATTTACAGAGTATGTGAGAATTGCTACAATCAAGCCAAACAGACTAAAGATCGAGCTAAACAGTAAGAGTGACATCATTACAGTCGGTAAGTCGGTTGATTTGGATATCAATGCCAAGTGGCTTACAGGAACTCCAGCTGTAGGATTGAGTTATAAGGTGGATGCGGATATCTCCGTCGACAGAAATCCATTCACAGCATATAAGAACTATACATTCATCAACCCATTCGTTGATTTCAGCAAGACAAGTGTTCGCATGGGTGAAGGAGTTTTGGATGCAAATGGACGTGATAATGTGTCTGGAGGCAGTGACGATGATGAGAATGGTATAAAGACATTTGAGTCATTATTCTCTGATTCTGAATTTGCACCGTCTTTCCTACATGCTACAGTTACAGCAAGAGTTTTTGAGAAGGGTGGTGACGCAAGTATTGTATCAAAGGATTTCAGATGCTCTCCATTCAGCAAGTATGTCGGAATCGACTTGAAGGACAGAAACTTTGAGACTGACCAGGATTTGAAATTCAATGTTGTTGTGCTTGATAAAGATGGAAAGAAGACTAATGCAAAACTAAAATACCGCATCTTTAAGATGGAGTGGCGTTGGTGGAATGAGTACAACAGCAATTATTTGCGTGATTTCGTATATAATAAGCATAATTCACCAGTCGCAGAAGGAACTATGACTGCAACTTCAGGAGTCGCATCTGTTCCATTCAGAATCAATTATCCTATGTGGGGTAGATATCTGATTGTCGTTGCTGATGAGGATGGCGGACACATGGCAGGAGGAACAGTCTTGATTGATTGGCCTTCATCTCGTGGTATGAGTAATAAGGAAGACGCTACTGCTTCCACAATGTTGATGCTTTCAACAGATAAGGAGACTTATAATGTTGGTGACGATGCTGTTGTCTATATTCCTGCAGCGAAGGGAGCAAGAGCTCTTATCTCTATCGAAAGCGGAAATAAGGTATTGTCAAGAGAGTGGGTTTCTGCATCAGACGTTGTAAGCAAGTATACAATAAAGATCACAAAGGAGATGACTCCTAATGTGTATGTTTCGGCAAGTTTGATCAATCCATATGCTGTATCAGCTGACGGAAAACCGATCCGTAAGTATGGAGTCAAGTCGTTGACTGTCGAAGATCCGAAATCACATCTTGTCCCTACAATCAGCATGCCTGAAGAGTTGCGTCCTCAGACTAAATTCAAGGTTAAGGTAGGTGAGAAGAACGGCAGAGCGATGAGCTACACATTAGCTA
>CACZOA010000104.1 GCA_902782665.1 uncultured Bacteroidales bacterium | reverse complement strand
TTTTGCGAAAGATAATTTTTGAGGGATTTTTGCCGTGAAGACGTAGCGGCGCGGTGTCTGCGGCATCCGCACGTGAAATTTATTTATTACACACATGAAACAGATGATTTTTCATGAAAAAATACAACAACATAGGATTTCATATAACCCCTAAAGGGATAATGTGGGGAATCCATCACAATATTTTTCTACCGATATGTAACGCCTGACGGCGTAATTATAAAGGCGACCACATCATTCCAAATATTGGGCGACCACAAGGGATCGCCCCCTACGGGCAAATCAAATTTCTCAGATGTATTTTCCCAACAATTATGAATTACGAATTATGCATTATGAATTATTCGGGCGACCACAAGGGTTCGCCCCTACGGGCAAATCCAATGCCATCGATGGATTCCACAACAATTATGAATTACGAATTATAAAGACCCACCGTCGGTACTGGACAAACAAAAAGAGACGCCGCATTACGACATCTCTACAAACACATATAACCTTTTGTTGGTCTTTATTTTCCAATCAATGATTTAATTGCATCATAAATTTCAGACAATGACATCAACTGCTTGTCTACTCCGTTCTGGTTCAACACATACATTAATGCACCAAAACCTACGGCGAACAATACAACAAGGAAATATCTAACTCCTGGCTTTAATCTTGAACTCATAACCTAATCTTTAACTAATTTACAATTAAAAATATCTGCGCTCAGACGAAGATGAATTAGATGAACTACTTGCTTTCTCTGGCTCTGGACCTTCTGAGAAAACTGCATCTGATGCTGACGAGCCAAATTTTGACGATGAAGCAGACTCTTTCTTTGAAGAACTGAACAATCCATCAATTCCATATGTCTCGTAACGCTTCAACAATTCATCCGCACGAGCAGATGCAACTGCATTGTCTACATTGATCTGACTCAAGATTCCTCCCGTCTCCTCAATGACTGTCGTCATCTCTCCCAAACGCTGAGAAATATCATCCGCCATATAATCCATAGCACGTGTAAATGTCTCCATCTGATCAGGATCGCCCTTCAAAATAGACATCATCGAAGAGAATGCCTTATGCTGCTCCTTTATCGAACGGTACTCATCCTCTCTCTCCTTCACTTCATTCTCTGTATCCTCCACTGTAAGATCAGCGGCACGCTTCAACTGCTGTAGGATGGCATACCATTTCTTAGACTCTTCCAATCTTGCAGTACGACGCTCAACAGCCTCCTTCAAACGAACGATCTGGCGCTCTGCGACTGCAGCACTACCCTTATCTCCCTGTTTGTTATAAACCTCAAGGCGGCGGAAGTTTGTCATCAACTCCTCTTTCTTAGCAGCCAACTCCTTTTCTGACTGCATCATCAAACCACGCATTGTGCCCATGTGCTTCTGGATCTCCTGAATTTTCTTCTTCATCTCCAAAATCTTCTTACGCACAATAGCAATTGGATCGATCTCAATGATCAGACCAGTAAGTTTTCTCATCAACATGAAATATGCGTTTGAGCATAGTTCCTGAAACTTTTTGTTAGTCAACAAGAATCCTATTCCGGCAATCACTCCGACCAAAGCTGCCAATGTTATGATATTCGACGCTAGTGTGATCAAAAACGGAAGTACCGAATACAATAGCATACAGCCACCAACAGCCGCTACAGCCGCTATAATTTTTCCTAATGTGCCACCTGGTTTTTCCCAAGGAGATACTTTATGCTCCTCATTCATTGGTGGTAAGTTATTAAATTCCATATTGTTAACTTATATTTTCAATTATTCTTTCAATGCTTCTTCTAGTTTAGCCCCGTCCATTCTCAATTTTCCGATCATATAGTCGACAGTAGCATTAAACTCTTTCTTTTTCTTTCCACAGTCTGCTTTGACCGCCACTACCTGTCCTTCCTGCTCCTGTGCGAAAGTCTTCAACTTTTCCAACTTCGCCTCAAGCTCAGCAATTTCAGTCTTGGCTTTTTCGATTGCCTCTTCACGAGCGACAACCTGCTCCTGCCAAAGTTTGTTGAACTGCTCTGTGCCTCGAGTTCTCTCGTCTTCTATATATTGGATATATGTAAGGATACTCTGCAAAATCTGCTTTTTTGAAAGCGATGGCGACGCTGCTTTCAACGTTGCATAGCTCACAGTGAAACGCATTTTCTCATCAGGAATGCTCTGAAGAAGAACTTCGTCGTTAGCCGCCTTTTTCAATTCAAGGTAATCCGGTCCAGGGAGATTCTTCTCGTCAAGCATCGCAATGATATTGTCCAAAACTCCTTCGTCTATCTCTGCTGGTTCAGAATTGTCGTCTGATTTGAAATCAATTCCCATAGACGTTGCTCGTGAGTCAGACTCTGCATCATCAGCTGGCATTCCCTGAGCCGAAGCAGAGCTTGTCGGTTCTGCCGCAGGGGCTGTTTTCTTCTCCTCACGCTTTATCGGACGTCCATGCTCATCGACCTCCTCAAACAACAAGTTTTTTATTCCTTTAAAAAGTCCCATATTAATTATTCATATAATGCAAAAATCGCACTATGTCTAAAAATTTCTCAAAAATACATATTTAAGCAAAAAAGTCAAAAATTCAACATGCAATTTTTCTAAGTGTACCGTCCATTTTTAACTTTTTTATACATATATATAGGAATATATGGGATCCTCAGCATACAACATCAGAATAAACGACAAAAGGCAGGAGATTACTCCCCTGCCTTCTTGTATTATGAGACCAACTTATTAATGGTGGAATAGACGAATGCCTGTAAATGTCATTGTGATACCAAGACGGTCACAACACTCAATAACATTATCGTCACGCACTGAACCACCTGGCTGTGCGATATACTTAACACCACTCTTGTTTGCTCTTTCGATATTATCACCGAATGGGAAGAATGCGTCTGAACCAAGTGCGACGTCAGTCATAGTGTCCAACCAAGCACGTTTCTCTTCACGAGTGATAGGTTCAGGCTTCTCTGTAAAGAAGTTTTCCCATACACCATCAGCAAGGACATCCATATAATCATCAGAAATATAAACGTCGATTGTGTTGTCACGATCAGCACGCTTGATTCCAGGCTTGAATGGAAGAGCCATAACCTTTGGATTCTGGCGAAGATACCAGATATCAGCCTTGTTTCCTGCAAGACGAGTACAGTGGATACGGCTCTGCTGACCAGCACCAATACCGATTGCCTGGCCATCCTTTGCGTAGCAAACTGAATTCGACTGTGTATATTTAAGAGTGATAAGTGCGATCAAAAGGTCACGCTTAGCCGACTCTGGAAGAGTCTTCAATTTTGTAGGGAACTCCTTGAACAACGACTCATCGATCTTCAACTCGTTTCTACCCTGCTCAAAAGTAACACCAAACACCTGCTTTCTCTCAATTGGATTTGGACGGTAGTTAGTGTCCATCTTAATGATGCAGTAAGTACCCTTACGTTTTGCTTTCAAAATCTCAAGAGCCTCTGGAGTATAATCTGGAGCGATTACACCGTCGCTCACCTCACGAGAAATCAAATCAGCAGTCTGCTTGTCACAAGTGTCTGACAATGCGATGAAATCTCCGAATGATGACATACGGTCTGCACCACGAGCACGAGCGTATGCAGTAGCCAATGGGCTAAGCTCCTTATCGTCAACAAAATAGATCTTCTTCAAAGTGTCCGACATAGGCACCGCAACAGCTGCACCAGCAGGACTTACATGTTTGAACGACGCTGCAGCAGGAAGACCAGTAGCAGCCTTTAGTTCTGTTACAAGCTGCCAAGAGTTGAATGCATCAAGAAGGTTGATATAGCCAGGACGACCACACAACACCTCGATTGGCAACTCACCCTCCTCCATAAAAATACGGGAAGGTTTCTGGTTGGGATTACAACCATATTTCAATTCCATTTCTTTCATCAGGAAAGTATTTTAAAATTTGAGTGCAAAGATATTGCAAAAAGTCGAATTTTTCAAGACGATTTTCAAAAAATCAAATTGACACCCAACACAAGACAAGGTGCAACTGCAAAAACAAACAGGAGTACACAAACAACACCTATCAAATATTTGTATTTCACATTCTTTATATTTGGCAAAGCATACTTAAATATGACATATAACGTCAATGCCGCAAGAATCACCACTATCAAAACCAACAATATCCCAATCGTCACAAAAATATACTCTTCCATACTTAAACCTAATTTACATAAAAAAAAGGAGTTCGTGATGAACTCCCTCTTGCGGTATGGACGGGACTCGAACCCGCGACCCCATGCGTGACAGGCATGTATTCTAACCAGCTGAACTACCACACCAACTCGCAACCTTTTCAATTGCGAGTGCAAATGTAGTGCTTTTTTTTATATCTGCAAATCATTTCCCAATTTTTTTAGCAAAAAAACTTTGTTTCATACAAAATCAGCTTCTTAAAAATGTAGATCTATATTATAAACTATATTTTCGTCATTCTTTACAGGCTATAACCTGCAAAAAGATTCCGATAAAAAATGTTTCGTCACACAAATAATAAAAAAAAATATCACATAACACTCTACAAACTCTAACTTAGGATCATTTTTTTCATTGCGTTTAACTATTTTTAACAGAAAAACGAGTCAAAAAAAGCACAAAAACACCAAATAATTCAACTATTTGTACTTTTATTTGGTATTTTTAGGAGAAAATAAACATTTTTCTTAATCATTTAGTTTGCATTATAAAAAAAATATCTACATTTGCACAAGGAAGTAAAACAAGAAGGATTTAATACTGTTACCACATAAAATTTTGAAAGTACAGAAATACAGGCGATAATGCTCAGTTTGTATGTTAAATCCCGATACCGTACTATTTATATAGTTTTTCCGACGGTAAAATTTTGCATTAATCTTTCTAGTTTTCTTAAACTAAAAGTTCTTCTTCCATAGAAAAATCTTCTTAGCAAAAGATAGAATTAGAGCTTAGGAAAGATTCAAACTTTAAGGACTAAACAATAACATTCATAGAGGGATACCTCGTCGCGAGACGAGGTACCTTCGCTTTTTAAACGGGTCCCTTTATCATCTTTCGCCAATCGTACAGACAATCTTTTTCCTGATTCTATCTCCACTTTCCGAAACTGCCTCAAACAACAAAACGTATATTCCCGTCGGCAACATTTCCCCAGCGTCGTCCGTTCCATTCCACTTGTAAACGCCTTCCCTATCAAGCAACTTATAGTCAAAAAGTGTACAAATCTGTTTTCCAAATCTATCAAAGCACAACAACGTCCCCTTAAAATCTGGTTTTGGAAAAGAATACTCAATTATAATTTGCGGAAAATCAGCAGTTATAAAACTTTGGATACAGACTAATTCTTCTTTTTTACCAGACGCTGCGGAATTTTTTCTTCCCGGTGTCGCCCCTCCACATTCATCAGATGCGGATACCCATTCATCACTATCAAATGAGACTCTTTCCAGGCTCCTTCCCTTATCGACAGTTGAAAACTGGCTGTGCATCTTCGGATCATAAGCAAATTCATCCAACACATTATCCTTTTTGTCGAGCAACACAACATGGGCTCCACTATTGCTTAAAGCAGCCATCTTTGGCAATGAAAAAGAGACAGCACCGTCACCACATCCATATTTTTCGCACACATCATCCACATTCCTACTCAATATAATATATGTATGCGGAGGAATCGCATCATTCGCGTCGCTTGAAAGTGGCGTGATATAATTGAGATTTCCATTTGCTTTTCGTGTCGCAATCGACAATGACTTAGCAGAAATCCACGTATCACTCATATTATATAATTCCACAAATTCGCTCTCTCCCGTCGCAACATCAAAAAGAACCTCATTCAAAATCACATCCCCTTTCTTTGCTCCTTTAGAAAAATAGATTTTCAAAGGTGAGCCGGAGCAATTGCCACGGATGTCGCATACTGAAACTGGAATCTCATACTCGCCAAACGAATCCGATTTAACAATTCTGAATCGTGTCTTTTTCTCATCACTCCCCAAAAATTCCAAAGCGTCACCAGGGTCGACGGAAAGGCTCTCCACTTTTATTTTCTCACTCCACAGCACAGTAATGATTGAGTCTGAAAAATCCATTCCTGCCACATACGGAGGTTCATTGTCAATAAAATCAGAATGGATAGAGATTGAATCAAACACAAAATGCTTGGTACGAGTCTTTGAAAAATGCGGATTCAGAATAAAATAGGAAGATGTTTCAATATCTTTATCATTAGCGGTAAAGTCGACGGAATAATCCTCATCATCATTGATTTTACTTTTCAGAGTCCAATTGCCATCATTGTCCGTCTGCACCACAATATCATACTGCACCTTGCTGAAATTCAACCGTTTCTTTTCTGATGCCCCCAACTTTTTCTGCACACCATCAACAGATTTCCATAAAGCGATTTCATCGTTCGACTTTCCAAGCAAAAGATAGTAGCCAGACAACGTGGAATCCGCTACATCAGGAGATGAAGACGCGAGATATACAGCAAGATAGTTGGAAGACGAAGGATTCAGATCCATTCTTCCGCATAAATGCCACGTGGCAGAGATTATAACATCAGATTTTGTGGAAATAGACGAAGAAGATACCGTATTCTCAGCATCAAGCCTCAACGATTGATCCTCAATTAAAAAAGAAGCAGTGTCGCCCGACCAAACATTTTTCCATTCTGTATCTGCAAAATGCAGGACAAAACAATAAATTAAACCAATAAATAAATTCATATTACAATTTTTTACTAATTTTGCACCCCAAAGGCTAATCCGCCTACAAAAGTAAGAAAAAGTTTATAATTAAAAAATAAAAAATGAAAGTAGCAATCGTCGGAGCCAGTGGAGCTGTAGGACAGGAGTTCCTAAGAGTATTGGCAGAGAGAAATTTCCCAATGGATGAGTTGGTGCTATTCGGATCAGAAAGAAGCGCCGGACAGAAATACACTTACAAAGGCAAGGAGTACACCGTTCAGCTTCTAAAACACGGAGACGACTTCAAGGGAGTAGATATTGCTTTCACATCAGCAGGAGCTGGAGTTTCAAAAGAATTCGCTGCAGACATCACTAAATTTGGTGCTGTAATGATCGATAACTCAAGTGCATTCCGTATGGACAACGACGTTCCATTGGTAGTGCCAGAGTGCAACGCAGAGGATGCTCTTGTACGTCCAAGAGGAATCATCGCAAACCCTAACTGTACAACTATCATGATGGTTGTTGTGCTTCAGCCACTTGAGAAGTTGAGCCACATCAAGAGAATCCACATCGCTTCATACCAGGCAGCTTCAGGTGCAGGTGCAGCAGCGATGGCAGAGCTTGAGCAGCAGTACAGAGAGGTGTTGGATGGTAAACCAGCAACAGTAAACAAGTTCGCATACCAGCTAGCATACAACGTAATTCCTCAGATTGACGTGTTCCAGGACAACGGATACACTAAAGAAGAGATGAAGATGTTCAACGAGACACGTAAGATCATGCATACAGACGCCGCATGCTCGGCAATGTGTGTACGTGTACCATCACTTCGTTCTCACTCAGAGGCTGTATGGATTGAGACTGAGAAGCCAATCGATGTTGAGACAGCAAAGAAGGCTATCGCATCAGCAGAGGGAGTTCAGCTAATGGACGATCCAGCAAACAAGGTTTACCCAATGCCATTGTTCCTAGCAGGAAAGGATGATGTATACGTAGGACGTGTACGTAAGGATCTTGCAAACGAGAATGGTTTGACATTCTGGTTGGTAGGCGACCAGATCAAGAAGGGTGCCGCATTGAACGCTGTTCAAATCGCAGAGTACCTTATCAAGGTTGGCAACGTAAAGTAATCAATTACTTTTCATAATTAAACAACGAGGTTGTGTCTTGCGATACAACCTCGTTATTTTTTTATATCTTAGCAAGCAAAATAGAATACCGATATGAAGATGACTTTCAAATATATTCTTACATTAATCATCTGTCTGTTTGTAGCCAGCGTCCAGGCAAAAAGGAAAACAGACTTAGAGAGATTCGGGCTTAAAGGCAATGTAAAAGAGATGTGTATCCATCATATAGGGGAAAAGCCATATGAGAAAATATACAGATTCGATGAAAATGGAAATACTATCGAGTCTATAATGATTAAAAAAGGCAGGACAATTCAAACTTCAAAAGAAGAATATAAATATGATAGCTTAAAAAATATAATAAAATACTCCAAATACTTCTATGGAGAATATAAATATAGTCACGAATATATATACAATGAAAAAGGATTAATGATAGAGTCGTTGGATTTTGGCGGTCGAGGAAAAACAAAATTCAAGTATGATGACAACGGGAAATGCATAGAAAAATCGTGTTACTCTAAAGACAATAAGTTGCTATGGACAAAAACAAAAACATACAACAACAAAGGTGACATCACAGAAGAGATTGAATATAATACTAATGAAAAATTCAAATCGTCAAATGGACTTCATCATAAGACTGTGTACATATATAATGACAATGGGAATCTGATAGAAGAGACGAAATATTTACCAAGCGGAGATTTTGAATACAAAAACACGAACAAATACGATAATAATGGAAACTGTATAGAAGAGACCCATTATGAACCCAAAAATCGATATTCTGGGAAGGAACATTATGAAAAGAAAGAATACAAATTTGACTTAAAGGGTAATTGTATAGAAATGAAAATATACGACTCTATTGATAATTTGAAGGAGACTGTAGAGATAACATACGACGACAAAACCGGAAATGTCGCTGAAGAGTTGCACTATTACGGAAATAACCCTAATGCATACAAGAGAGTCTACGAATACGAATATTATAAATGAAGTTGAAGTAGAGATGATGGCACAGAGATGCAAAAAATCGCGTCGTCTTCCCCATTTTTTATTATCTTAGCGTAAAAATTGGTTTTAGAGATATGAAGTCATCCTCAGAATACATATTTTCCGCACTGTCATTGATAGTGTTGTGCTTGTGCAGCACCGTCGCACAGGCAAAAGGAAAAACTGATTGGGATGAGGATGGACTGAAAGGGGAAGTAAAGGAAATGCGTGTATATAACGTCCATGAAACGACCTCAGGAATAGAGAAAGCTTTCATCCGTCATAAAATCAAATATGATAAAAAAGGGAACCGTCTGGAAGAAGAGCACTACAACGAGAATGACGAAAAAAAAGAACCAATAACATATATATATAAATACAATAGCAAGAAAGACCGTTTATTCAAATATAAATACAAATATAGATATGACACAAACGATACTTTATTGTTAGAAAAGACAATATACATAAAACTAAGGGACGGTAAAAATCTTAAATTAGAAGAAACTATTTTTTCTTATGACATTGACGATAAATATATTGAAAATGAAGTGAGCAAATATAAATATGATAAAAATGGAAATATCATCGAGAAAATACAATTCGCAAACGACAGTTTACGAGAGAAAAACATTTACAAATATGATGAAAAAGGAAACCTTACAGAGGAGAACACCGATTCTTGGCTCAGATGGGAAAACAGAAAATTCGTAAACAAATACGACGACAATGGGAATTGTATTGAAAAAACAGGATATGACCACAATGGAAAATTAGAAAGTAAAAACATTTACACCTACGACGAGAGAAAAAATTGTATTGAAGAATATGAATTCCACCGCAACGATTCATTATACCAAAAGACAACATATAAATATGATGAAAAAGGGAAAATAATAGAAGAAACAGCATACGATTCTCATGAGAAAATAATCTCAAAAGACAGTATAAAATACGATGAAAACGGCAATTGTATTGAATCCATTAAATATGAAACAAATAGTTTATGTGCTATTTGGAACGAATGTGATTTTACACAAACAATTA
The DNA here is from genome assembly GCA_902782665.1 of uncultured Bacteroidales bacterium. Classification (GTDB taxonomy): domain Bacteria; phylum Bacteroidota; class Bacteroidia; order Bacteroidales; family Paludibacteraceae; genus UBA1723. Next base: position 5,483 of record CACZOA010000104.1, on the reverse strand, counting down.
GTGAGTCTATTTCAAAAGCAGTAAATAAATTTGACAAGACTGGGAACCTAATTGAATGCATTTGTTTTCATTATAATAAATTCAATTTCGGAAGCATCATAGAATACGACTATTATAAATGACATTGACGTAGAGAAAACACAGAGATGCAAAAAATTGCGTCACCTTCATCATTTTTTATTATTTTAGCATAAAAATTGGTTTTAGAGGTTAGAGATATGAAGTCATCCTTAAGATACATATTTTCCGCACTGTCTTTGATAGTGTTGTGCTTGTGCTGCACCGTCGCACAGGCAAAAGGAAAAACTGATTGGGATGAGGATGGTCTGAAAGGGAAAGTGAAGGAGGTCCGTACATATAACGTGAAAGAAGGATCCGGCACTTTAGAAAAATCTTTCATCCGTCGTAAAATCAAATACGATAAAAAAGGAAACCGTCTGGAGGAAGAGCACTACAACGAGTATGACGAAAAAGATGGCGAGTTGACTTCAAGACTAACTTATAAGTACAAAAAAAAGAGAAATCGTATAGAGAGATCAGAATACGACAATCATAAAATACTGATTGAAAAAACATTATACGATGCAAACAGGAACAAGGTTGAGGATGAAGACTTTATTTACGGTGTAAATTATTGTTGGAGAACCGTCAACAAATATGATTCAAACGGAAAAATCATCGAAGAAATCCACTATGTAAATGACAGTCTGCTAGAAAAGACAATTTACAGATACGACGAAAAAGCGAATATTACAGAAGAGACACACTCAGATTCACCCACCAGATGGGAAAACAGAAAATTCGTAAATAAGTACGATGAGAATGGAAACCTGGTTGAGATTTCAGAATATGACTATCAAAAGAAACTGAAATGCAGAACCATCTATAAATACAATGATAAAAAGAAATGTGTAGAGGAATGCAATTACGACATGAATGACTCTCTATGCAGCAAAATGGTATACAAATACAACGACCAGGGAAAGAAAATCGAGTCGATGCATACAGTCGCGGATAACGAGCTGATGCAGAGAGATGTGTTCATCATCGACGACAATGGAAAGACCTCCGTATCATTACGTTATGACTCGGACGGAGGATTAGGACGAATAGCAGTAAGTAAATTCGACGACGCTGGAAATCCACTTGAGACAATGATCTATTGTGGAGACGACTGGATCTTCTATTTCGGAAGCATCATGGAATACGAGTATTACTAGCAGTTAGCGAGATTAGAACAACATCCACAAAGCTCCACCTGCCAATACAATTCCCAACACAGCAAGAACAGCGAGCACTGTGCAACCGACCTTGAACGGTTTCATTATCTTATTCTTCCGTCTCTGTCTCTCCTCTGCCCTAGCCTCAGCGATTATCTGATCTGCCTTTTCCTTTGAGATCAAAGAAGGGGTTATCCAATCTCTGAATAAAAGATCATTCTTAAATTCGACAGCAACTCTCACAAGATCAGACGGTTTACGCAGATCAATGCCCTCCGTAGGATTCAATGTCATGGATATTTCATCTATCTTACTCATTAAAGCCTCATAACATTTTTTTGAGACATTAGTATGTACACTATCCGAATTAGAGTTGAAATACGGAGATTCATATTTACTTTGAGGAAGATTTATATTGCGACAATTATCAGTAGACACGACGAGCACCGATTCCGGAACCTCAATGTCGACGCAATCCTTCATATACAGAAAATGGACAGACGGAGAAATCTTCACATTTCTGCATCTGTACAGTTCAAGGAACACAACATTGTCATCCACGCTACCACCGTCAAAATTAGTCAGACGAGTGGCATAATCCATCTTTGATTCTGAAGTAGACGCAATTGCTGGAAGCTCATGGTCGCCGACGTAGCAGACTCCATTCCCGTCTGTTTTGAAATCAGTAGCGTAAAAAGCATTGGTAATTGAAAAACCTTTTTCTGTCCCCAACCTTTCATCATATGGCTTTGTAACACAATATCCCATAAACTATATCTTCTGTAAAATAAATAATCATACTCGGCATTGTCCGAACCGACAGTAGCAAAATTATAAAAAAATGGATAAAAAATTGTGGTTATCAAGTACGAAAGCATTACCTTTGCATAATTATAACACGGAATTACTACTAAACTTTATATTTATACCGACATTCCGAGTTTTTATTGATTACTTTTTACAGATAATAAAGATTATGAGAAAAAATTTATTTGTGTCGCTTGCAATATGTGCGTTAACATTTGGTCAAGTCCACGCAGGTTCCATCTACGGAATTTCAGCAGATGGAAACAATGATGAATTTCCAATAGGAGATGTAAGGAGCATCAAGATTGCCCAAAAGACAGACGGAGCAAAATCCTACCCTACCATCAAATTCGGAGAAAGCAGTTCGTCATCCAATCCAGAAGAAACATCGTCGTCATATTTCATTATGGTTTATCCTAATCCAGTAAGCGAATACCTCACAATCTCAGGCATTGAAGAGAGTGCAGAAATCTCTGTTACAAATATGCAGGGAGCAGAGGTTTTGAAGACACGAGGAACCAAAGTGGATGTCAGCAGATTGGCAAAAGGCTCATACATCCTAATTGTAGAAGGAAAAAAAGTAAAATTCTTAAAGAAATAAACACACCGAAGAAATGAAAAAAATTCTAATGTTTATCGCGATGGTTATGACAAGCATAACCATGATGGCACAAAGCCAGTTTTATGTGATCATGAAAGACGGTAGTGGAGCGAGCTACCCTGAAAACATCGTCGACAGCTTGACATTCGACAGCCTTAACGGAGCTAATATCTACGGATTCAATGATTTGGCAAATAGCATTGCCCAATTGAGAAAAGAAGTGGACTCATTGAAAAGAGTCTTATCAATGGTTCCTATTGACACATCACTTTTCATACACGAATATGTGGATTTAGGGTTGCCATCAGGAACTCTTTGGGCGACGTGCAACGTAGGAGCAAAAAAGCCATCGGATTATGGATATTACATCTGCTGGGGAGAAACAGGTCCAAAGTCCACTTACGGACAAACATCAGGCAAATGGAATAATAAGGACATTGCTACTTTGAAAACCCTAGATGTGATCGACCAATACTTCAATCTAACTTCTGAATATGATGCTGCTACCGTTCTATGGGGAGAGGAATGGAGAACTCCAACAGAAGAAGAAGTTGATGAATTACTTCGATACTGTGATTATGTATGGATTCCAGAAGATATTTATCCTTATTATGGATTCTGTGGTATTAAATTCACTTCTAAAACCGATAATAGAAAAAGTATATTCTTGCCTTGTGCAGGAATGAAAAGAGACAATGAAGACGTCATGATCGGAACTAGAGGTTACTATATGACAGCAACAAGTAAAGGAAGTTTTGCAACAGATTTATACTTGTCGCAGGAAAGAGTAAATACTGGCTCTCGATCAGTAAACCAAGGCATTTCTATCAGACCGGTACGCAAAAGAGCAGACGACCGTCCATTTATTGATCCTAACGACACAATTATCAATGGTCATTCGTATGTTGACTTAGGTCTTCCTAGCGGAACATTGTGGGCAACTCAAAATATAGGTGCAGATTCAGTGCAAAATGTCGGAACCCAATATCTATGGGGGCATACTTCTGCCGGACCTGAAGAAGGAACTGGGTGGATAGAGGTTCCACTTGAAAGACTGATAGAATATGGTGTAACTGATTCAACAGGTACTCTTTTACCAAATCATGACGCAGCAACTGAGAATTGGGGTGGTCAATGGAGAATGCCTACCCATGAAGAATGTGAGGAACTCCTTGCAAATTGTGAGACCGAATTTGTAACTTACAAAGGAACTCTTTGCTGTAAAGTGACAGGAAGAAATGGACACATAATGTATGTTCCAAGTACAGATGATAATGGATGTTCAGCTTGGTCGTCTTCTATATACCCTCCATCTAATAACTCACAATCATATACATTCCATATCTTCAATCCTGTATTAATAGATGACTGGACAAATGATTTTGCAGAACGCAATAAGCATTTACCAATCCGTCCTGTAGTCAACAGATAAAAGAGACAAAAAACATTCTCTTACAAGCGTAGCCGAAATTCTCGGCTACGCTTTTTTTATTCTTCAATTAAATTCACATGTTTTCTGCATAAAGCCCAAATAAATCAACAAAAAACTCAAAAAATCTGGCTTTTTTTTCGAAATATCTGTCATTTTTTATCTAAGCTAAATATTTTTCATACATTTGGAGTGCAAATGTAACACGTTTGCAACACAGCTAGACAAAACTAACTAGACAACTAATAATATAATCAACTCTAAACATGGCATCATATCAATGCCCTGTTTAGAGGACAAAATCTGAGAATCAAAACAAACAACTATGTTAAAATTTTTATCTAAGTGGATTTTTTGTGCTTTGTCAATAGGATTATTCAGCACAAGTATCAATGCGCAAAACTATCCTGCAAACTCTCCCGTCGCACTAAACGGAAAGCTAAAAGTATCTGGCACTCAACTGGTTAATGAATGCGGCAACCCCATCCAGCTTCGTGGAATGAGTACTCACGGTCCTCAATGGTTTCGCAACTGTTACTCTGAAGCATCATTGGATGTCCTTGTAAAAGACTGGGGAATCTCTATCTTCCGTCTTGCCATGTATGTGGAAGAGCAAGGTTATATCACCAACCCTAGCGGATGGAGACAGTGGATCGACAGTTATGTTGATTACTGCGGACAGAGAGGAATCTACTGCCTTATCGACTGGCACGTGTTGAACCCAGGAAATCCAAACGCACACAAGGATGACGCCATCGAATTCTGGAAATACATGTCGCAAAAACATGGACAGAAAGCTCACGTGCTCTACGAAATTTGTAATGAGCCAAACGGAGTCGGCTGGAGTGATGTCAAGAACTATGCCACAGACGTTGTCAAAGCTATACGTGACAACAACGACAATACAGTCATCATCATCGGAACTCCTACATGGAGCCAGGATGTAGACATAGCAAGTTCTGATAAGGTCAACGGAACTAACATCATGTATACCCTTCACTTCTACGCAGGATCTCATAGAGGTGAGTTGAGAAGCAAGGCTCAGTCTGCCCTCAATAATAACGCCCCTATCTTTGTGACTGAATTCGGAACCAGCCATGCAAGTGGAGACGCGAACTACAGTCCAGACGAAACAAAGACATGGATAAGCTGGCTTAACGAAAGAAAAATCAGCTGGGTATGCTGGAGTTTTTCTGATAAAGGCGAAGTGTCAGCAACTCTTGTCCCTGGATCTTGTGATTCTCGCAACTGGAGCAACCTGTCAGAATGCGGACAACTTATAAAAGGCTTGATATCAGAAAATAAGATTCCATTCACAGCTTGCGACGGAAATAATAATAATGGTGGCGATCAGAACCAGAACAACAATAACAACGGCGGCGATCAGAACCAGAACAACAATAACAACGGCGGCGATCAGAACCAG
>CACZOA010000103.1 GCA_902782665.1 uncultured Bacteroidales bacterium | reverse complement strand
TAAAGAAAGAAGAACCGATGCTGGCTCGTCTTTGTCAGTTGATCCCATGGGCAGAGAAACATATATACACATCAGATCAACTCAGCTGTATAGATGTACCTAATCCGTCTGAAAAAGTGTTTGAGGTGACGGGATGTTATGGCATTGCTGAGGCATCAGCCATGGCAGACGGCAATGGTCTTGTGGTGGAGAAGACGAAAGGATGTGAGGAAGGATGCCATTACACATGGGCGTTGGGACGCAGACATGGTCATATTGAGATTGTTGGTGCTGGCCCTGGTGATCCTGAATTGGTCAGCGTACGTGGAAAACGATTCCTCCAGACTGCGGATCTGATACTCTATGCTGGCAGCCTTGTTCCAAAAGAACTGACTTGTTATGCTAAGCCGGGATGTGAGGTGCGGTCATCCGCCGAACTCAATCTTGAGGAACAGTTTGATCTGATGAAGAAACATTACGACAAAGGTCATCTTGTGGTTCGTTTGCACACTGGAGATCCATGCATCTATGGAGCGATCCAAGAACAGATGTCCTTCTTCGACAAGTATAAGATGGATTATCATATCACACCTGGTATCTCATCTTTTCTTGCCGCTGCTGCTGAACTCCGTTCTCAATTTACCATACCTGAACGATGCCAGACCATTATACTGACTCGTGGTGAAGGGCGTACTGCAATGCCTCCCAAAGAGAAACTGTATATGCTGGCGTCGCACCAAAGTACGATGTGCATCTTCTTGTCGGCAAGTATTGTTGATGAAGTGCAACGTCATCTTCTTGATGGAGGATATCCTCCAGAAACACCTGTCGCTGTCTGTTACAAACTGACATGGAAAGATCAACGTATTTTCCGAGGACAATTAAAGGATCTTGCCTCTATCCTCAAGGATAATAATCTTTCCCTGACCACACTGATTGTTGTAGGTGAAGCGATCGACAATCGGCATGGGTTAAGTAAACTGTATGACAGCCATTTCACTCATATGTTCAGAAAGGGTATAGAGTAAAAACAAATGATTTTATGATATTAATTTTTGGTGGCACGACAGAAGGCCGAATGGCTGTAGATGTTTGCGAAGAAGCAGGCAAACCGTTCTACTACTCCACAAAAAGTGCGTTGCAGCAAGTGGAGTTGTGTCATGGTGTACGCCTTTCTGGCGTCATGACTTCCGATGATATCCTAAATTTCTGCCATCAAAATGATATCCATTGCATTGTTGACGCTGCTCACCCATTTGCTGAAAATTTACATAAGACTATTGCAGAAACCGGTATTAAGGTCATTCGCCTTCAACGTCAGTTTGGAGATAAAATAGACGGCATAACGTATTGTAAAGATTATGAGGATGCGATTCAGAAGATGCTTCATTCTGGTGTGCAAAATCTTTTGGCTTTGAGTGGAGCCAACACGATTAACAAACTCAAATCTTTTTGGCAAAACCATCATACCGTTTTTCGTATTCTCAATAGAGAAGAGAGTGTGGAATGTGCCAAGAAAAACGGATTCCCTATTGACAATCTCATTTTCTATCCCGACAGCATGCCTGATGTTGAAGAGGAAAAACGGATGATGTCTATTGTTGGTTGTGACGCAATTATCACTAAGGAAAGTGGTGAGACGGGAGGTTTTGAAGCCAAAGTGAAGGCGGCGATGGCTTTGGGTCTGAAAGTCTTTGTTGTGGAACATCCACAATTGCCAGCCGACTGGATATATGTAAGTGGTTCGCATACACTTCGTCGAGCCATACAACATCTTGTGCCGGACTTCTTCCCTTTGAAGACAGGTTTGACTACTGGTGCCTGTGCAACCGCAGCCACAAAGGCAGCACTGTTATCTTTGCTTTGTGATGAATATCCGGAAGAGGTGTCGTTCGCGTTGCCTGATGGTGAGGTACTTACCATTCCTGTAGAATGTTCATCGCCTGGAACTGCGACAGTAGAAAAAGATTATTCGGACGATCCCGATGTGTTGAAAGGATGTAGGATTACATCAACCGTCATGCCAAATAAGACTGGTGACATACGATTTTTGCATGGAGATGGAGTAGGGACAGTCACACTTCCCGGACTTGGCATCCCAGTTGGAGACCCCGCCGTCAACCCAACTCCACGACAAATGATTACAAATGAAATACGAGCTTTAAGCAAAGATGGCTATGATGTCAGAATAAGTGTCGAAAATGGCTCTGAACTTGCTTTGAGAACTTTCAATTATAAAGTTGGGGTGGTTGATGGAATAAGTATAATAGGCACATCTGGAATTGTATCTCCTCTCAGCAACGAAGCGTTTGTTGAAAGTATAGGTAGAGAATTGCAGGTGGCTAAAGCCATTGGTTGTACGGCTATCGGATTTGCTTCTGGTAAGAAAGGAGAAAACGCGCTCAAAGAAGCAGAACCAGATCTGCGTGTGATCCATTATGGAAATTTTGTGGGAGAAGCGTTGAAAAAGGCTCACAACTTAGGGTTCCAGCGAGTAGTTTTGGGGATAATGATAGGCAAAGCAATTAAATTGGCTGATGGTCATATGGATACGCATTCACACAAAGTGGAGCTCGACTTAAGTAAGTGGGGTGTGACGATGGCTCGTCAATTGTGGGATGTGATGCCCCCTTCATTTTTTACAGAGATAGAAAAAAATTGTTGGAAACATTGTCGTACGGTCTTTCCAGATGGAGAACTGGAGGTGAGATTGATACGAGACGCAAATGTATGATAATGAAGAATACGATATTATTTGTGATACTCATTGTAAGCATACCACTGTTGATGCTATGCAATATTATGACAGGAAGTGTAGAGATGGGCAGTGAGTTGTGGGAGACTGTGGTTATGACGATCCGTTTGCCGCAGGTGTTGACTGCAATGGCATGTGGAGCAAGTTTGTCTGTCGCAGGATTGCAGATGCAGACAATTTTCCATAATCCACTTGCAGGACCTTCTGTGCTTGGAGTGTCGAGTGCGGCGAGTCTTGGCGTGGCATTAGTTCTTTTGCTCAGTGGTGCAATCGGAGGTTCAACGCTTTCTCGTTTCGGTATTATAGGAAATACAGCGATAACGATTGCCGCCATAACAGGAGCATTGAGTGTCATGATGGTGATCGTATGGCTGTCGAGAAAAGTACAAGGAAATGCGACGTTGCTTATATCTGGAGTTTTGATTGGATATATAGCTTCTGCTATAATCGGAGTGCTTAAGGCATATTCAAGTGAAGAGGATATACATGCGTATGTTATCTGGGGATTGGGATCTTTTTCTCGAGTTTCAGGTGGACAGATTAGTGTGTTTATAGGTATTACGGCATTGTTGTTGCCTCTCTCCATGCTCTTGGCTAAACCGTTGAATATGCTGCTTATGGGTGATCTTTATGCACTCAATCTTGGCCTTAATGTAAAACGTGCGCGGATGTGGATAATAATTTCTGCAGGAATCCTCACTGCGGTCGTGACTGCATATTG
>CACZOA010000102.1 GCA_902782665.1 uncultured Bacteroidales bacterium | reverse complement strand
CACTCCGTTCGACGCACTCTCCAGCATCTTGAAATCAGTGTAGGTATAGTTGTTCTCTTTGTCATGTCCGTGGATAGGAGCGTCGATGGAGGTGAGAGCATGAGGCGACAATCCGTATTCTCCGTAGTTGAACACGAAATCGGAGTCGGAACGGGAAACAATATTGCCATAGACATCATCGTATGAGGCGAAGATCTCTTTGCGGAGAGTATCTTTCTCAAACGTCCTCCATATATTCAGGCGGTTGTGCTTGTCGAAAAGAAAGACCTCCTCCTGCTTTGAATATGTCTCTTTCTTCTGGAGCATGTCGCCGTTGACGTCGAAAAGATACATATTCCAGATATCGTCTAACCACAAACAACTAAAATCTATACTTGTTCACATAACTGATAACGAAAAACACTATCAATTGAATTACTACAAGAACTATAATGAAAAATTTCGTATTCCGTTTTCTTTTTGCGAATGCTTCCGTGTCACTTATTTTATCTATTTTCAAAAATTCTTCTTTATATCTGTCTCCTCTATAAAGCAAAAGATAATTAATTGTGGCAAATGACAATAGAGGAACAGCATAAACCCATTTGTCAATTTGTCGTAACAATAATTGAAATTCACAAGAAAATATACATATAAGACCATTAATGATAAAGAAAGGCAAATAAAGATATAAAGACGAAAGCATAATTGATGTTAATCTAGCATCTAGTTCCTTCTTTTCACGCCGAAGATAAAATTTGTAAACAATATAATTAAGCATTACATAGTAATCAAAAAGAGTGTTCATATAGCTGTTTATATGTTAATTACCAAAATTTATTTCCCGTATATTCCAAAATCATTTTTCCACCGAAATATGCTCCTGATATTGCCCAACCATAAGGTCCACAGAATCCGACGACTCCCATGAACACATCAAGTCCGCCTTCTCCAAGCCATTCTTTTTGTCCCGTATAAAGTTCATATCCTGTCATACCAATTCCCACCCATCCAGTAAGTTTCCCTAGAAATTTTGCTGCGGATGCAACATTGCTTACAAATCCTACATTATGAGTGTACACATCGAAATGAGGACATTTCCATCCTTTAATTTCTACATCAGGGATTTTGAAATGAATATCTTTGGTCGTGGAAACACCATCCACAAAATATTCCAGAGATTTATTCATCGACTTGTTCACATATTCAAATGCTGATGAAGCCACAAATGCCATACCATTATTGATATTGCCAAATATGTTCCATCCTGAGCCTCCTACATTCACACCTTCCATCGCCTTTGCACCTGCATAGGAAATCTGCCAATCAATCGCATTTTTGTGGTCTGCCGTAATAGATGCAGCATAAGCGGAGTTTCCTGATGTCGCATAATTCACAAAATAGTCGTTGGAGTTGTTGGCACCATTGTAGCTGCCCTCAACAACCAACCATACTGGATTACACGAATTGGACGGGTCGTATTCCCAATATGTGTTGACCACACCAAACGCTCCGCCTCCATTCTGTGGCACCATTCCCGTCGGACCAGTGAGAGGCATATCTGATGGAGTGACGATCTGCATTCCCGTCGGATCTGCAAACTTCACCGGATTGCCGAGGCAATAGAGGTAGCGGTTGTAATTCCTATAATTTATTGATTGAGAGAATCAACATAAAAATAGAAAATAAAACAGCAATAATGCAAACTATAAAAATGCCGATAAATTTATATTGCATCATATCCTTTTCTTTAGCACTATTATAAGCACTTTTCCCCATTAGCCCGAAAATCGCAATGCCGATTATTGCACAAAAAACATTTTTCATTATCTATCATTTTATAATTGAAGGAATATATGAGTTTAAGACATCTAAATATTTATCAAATACAGCTCCCATAGTATTAATTGAATGAGAAAAGTAGACCATCTGTCTGTCTATATGATCCATATATTCATCCATTGATTTACATAATCTTTTTGCTTTTAATTCTGCTGCTTTTGTCAATTCTTGCTTATATGTTTTAGGTGCTCTATTCATTAATAAAGAAAAGCCTACAGAAATCCCCAATGTCATTATGCCACTTGCAAAATTATCATCGTAATAGGATAATACAATAGTATTTGCAACATCTCCAACAACACCAACGACCGTTCCAGCTGTATAGAAAATTGCAGACAATGGCAAAGAAGCTCCTTCCGTGAAAGGAGCCGCAATCAAACAAACCGTTCCCCATGTATCCAAACCATAACTTAATGTCTGCAATCCATTCACTCCTGCTTGCCAGATGCCACGCCAACTACTTTCCATCGCTTTTGCACCAGCATTTGCAATCTGCCAATCAATCGCATTTTTGTGATCTGCCATAACAGATGCCACATAAATGGAGTTTCCTGATGTCGCATAGTTCACAAAATAGTCGTTGGAGTTATTGGCACCATTGTAGCTGCCCTCAACAACCAACCATACTGGATTACACGAATTGGACGGGTCGTATTCCCAATATGTGTTGACTACTCCGAAATTTCCTCCTCCATTTTGTGGTACAACTCCTGTCTTTCCGGTGAGAGGAGCATTCCATGGCCCTGCCACTTCCATCCCCGTCGGATCAGCAAACTTCACCGGATTGCCGAGGCAGTAGAGGTAGCGGTTGTAGTTGAGCCAGTTGCCTTCATCAGCAATGAGCGGATCGGGACTTAGGAAACTGCATGTGGCTGGCTCGTAGATACGAGCGTTCATGTTGATGAGTCCCAGACAATCGAGATGCTCATGCATGGAATAGCCT
>CACZOA010000101.1 GCA_902782665.1 uncultured Bacteroidales bacterium | reverse complement strand
TTGGTCATACGAGCATTGAGCTTGGTTGCACCATTGTTGACTGCATTACGGAAATAACATAGATCAGCCTTATTGTTGATAAGGTAGAAACCGTCTGTGTCTTGTGTAAGCTCAAAATATTTATTTGTTACAGCAGATACGCTGACGATTGTGTCAGATGTTATGTTTTTACCGTCAAAACCATTTTCCATTACATAGTCGATACCTTCAATATCTGGCTTTGGCAACTCTACAGTTCCGTCAAAAGATATCACTTTTGCGTTGTATGCGCCGACAAAATTTATTATATAGGCAGTTGTAGGCTTAAGGTCTACATCTTTGAAACGAGGGAATCCATCCTCTCCTTGTACCCATGTGAGTAATTCAATTTTAGGTAAGTCTTCATTGTCTCTCTGAATCCTGTCCTCAAAAAAATTCAATTTGTATCCGTTTTGAGATACATAGTTGTTTAGTGAGTCGGTTACCGCTCCACTTGTGAATGAAGACAAATCCAAATTTGTAGCTATCGAGTCTTTGTAGATGTCACCTTTTCTTCTTAGATTGAAACTGTTGACTACTGAATTTCTGTCTGTTGGGTTTTTGTCTCCATTAAGTACACTGATTGTGTCTTTTAGTATTCCTGCATTATAAAAATTGGCAGAATTGATAGAGGAACCAAAATTGCAAACTGAAGAAATTCCATTAGAAATGATTTTTCCACGGTTGTAACAATTTAGCACATGACGAGCATTCCATCCTGATGCATTTTTATTACAATTACAGTCTGAATCATATGAACTCTCTGTCATGCAAAAACCGTAATTGCTGCAATTTATAATTTCATAACAATCTGAGACTAAGGCATTTGCTTCGTCTAGACCTATGACTATACCCTCAAAATTACAATTGTACATTAGATTACAATACCCTGCGATTCCAGCCGCTGGGGTTGAGCTAAAATAATAATCTGTCAATTTTACGTATGCGTTTTTCAAAGTTAAGTTTTTGACAACATAAATTTCGGCAAATAGAGCAACTCCGTGGGAACAACGATCCCCATATGTTGATATATATAGATTTGAAATTGTATGTCCTGCTCCGTCAAAAATTTGGCGAAATGCTTGGATTGGGCTCCAACTGCCTTTATCCTTACCACAAACAGTGCTGAGGTCGATGTCTGCTGCAAGTCTGCCGTTCATAGGCAATTCTTTATTCACAAATTCCCTATAAGTGACCAGGTCTTGGGCATCCTTAATAAGGTAGAATCCGTCAGTGTCTTTTTCTAAAGTCGTATTGAATGAATAATAAACGTCAACGATTGTGTCTTTGTCTAATTCTGTTCCGTCAAATCCTTCAAAATCAAACTCATACATAGGGTCTGTTGATTTTGGAAGTGTGATAGAACCGTTTTCGATTCTCTTAAAACCTTCGTATGCACCATAGAATTTTACTACTTGAATTTCAGTTGGTTGTAGATCTACATTTTCAAAACGAGGATATCCATCTTTGCCTTGAACCCATGAAAGAAGTTGAACATTATTATTTGTGGTTGGATGTTCTTTTACATATTGGTTTAGAGAATCAGTCACACTGCCATCTTCGAACTTTGTCAAAGGAAGAATGTAAAAACTTTTATCGTAGTATTTTTGTTCGATTTTTTGTTTGTCGGAATAAGTTGAGAATGTGTCTAACACATAACAATATGATAAATTGTTTTTGTTATAGTCGTCCAATAATCCATATTCCCCAATATGAGAGAATGTTTTCCCTACATTATAGAGGTTACTTTGATTGCCATCATATGATCCTTCAAATGCGGCAACGTATTTTGTTCCGTAGATTGCTCCTCTGTTGTAGCAGTTCTCTACATATTTTTTAGCAATCATTCCATAGGCATTTTTTTTGCCCAAACAGCATCCATAATTGCTGCTGTTGGTTAGAGTGTCGCATGTCATGATACTTATGTTATCGTCTCCCTCAACAATTCCTTCGAAATGGCAATTGTTTATTTTTTTTGCTTTGGCAAATCCAACGATATCTTTATCTCCTTTTACATAGGCATTCTTTAAAATCAAATTGTCTACTTGTTTTATTTCACTGAAGAATCCTACATTGCTGGAATTAGGAGAGTTGTAGTAAAAGTTAGAGATGGTATGGTTTGCACCGTCGAACGAACTTTTGGGGGAATTAATAGGTTCCCAATTAATTGTGTCTCCGTTGATGATTCCACACACTTTGTTTAGGTCAATGTCTGCGGCAAGACGTCCGTTTAGTTCGGGATTACTTTTGCAGGAATCTCTGTATTGCGCCAGTTCCTCCGCATTGTGAATCAAACAATAGCCGTCTTTGTCACGCTCTAAAGCCGAAAGTGTAAACGGCAGACTTAGACACATCATTAATGACGTAATGAATCCAGATCTCATGATGTATAATGTATTAGTTATTAGTGGTTTTTCAGTAAAATTTAATAATATCTGCTTTTCGCATTTCCGCAGGTATTTGTTCGCAATAATTTAATGTGTTTTGTATGTATTCGTAATGAAAACAAACAGAATCCACAATGATTTTGCAAAAATATTGTTTTATTCTTTAAAATGAAAATATCTGTTGTGAAATATTACATGCGTTTTTGTATTCCACTTTTTGTAAATGATTTAGTGAGTGATGTATTTAAATGAATAAATTCCGCGATTTGTATGAGATATTGGCCTCGATTTGTTAGTTCAAAACAAATTAACGGCGCACTATTGGCTGAAATAGTAAATAAATGATTATCTTTGTGTTTTAAAGTTGGAAAAACGTGGTTAAAACGAAAATAAAAATAAATAGATATATAAATCAGTAATGGAAAAAAAACTTTTACTTGGTGATGAAGCCGTTGCGTTGGGTGCGATACATGCGGGGTTAAGTGGCGTATATGCCTATCCTGGTACTCCATCCACCGAAATTACGGAGTTTATTCAAACAAATAAGGAGGCTATTGAACGAGGTGTCAGAAGTCGTTGGTGTACTAATGAGAAGACTGCGATGGAAGCAGCTTTGGGTATGAGCTATTGCGGTAAGAGAGCGTTGGTATGCATGAAACATGTAGGAATGAACGTATGTGCTGATGCATTTGTTAATAGTGCTATTACTGGTGTCAATGGAGGCGTGGTCGTTCTTGCGGCTGACGATCCGTCGATGCATTCCAGCCAAAATGAGCAAGATAGCCGTTTCTATGGTAAGTTTGCAATGATTCCTATCTTCGAGCCAAGTAACCAGCAGGAGGCTTACGATATGATGAGCAGCGCTTTTGAACTTTCTGAGAGACTTAAAGAGCCTGTTTTGCTTCGTGTAGTTACTCGTTTGGCACACAGCCGTGCTGCTGTTGAGATTGGCAAGGCTGCAGATCAGAACAAATTGAATCCTGCTACTGACAATGCACACTGGGTGCTTTTGCCTGGTAATGCTCGTCGTAACTATTTGGATTTGATCGACAAGCAGAACGATATGATGAAGGCAAGTTGTGAGTCTTCTACAAACGACATTATTACTATTAATAATAGTGATAAGGGAAAATGGATCGGTATCGTTGCCTGTGGAATCGGTTACAATTATGTCCGTGAGGCTTTGAATGGTATCAAGGACAATGAGGATAACTATATGATCATGAAGCTTACTCAGTATCCTATGCCTGTTGAGGGTATCAAGCAGATGGCTGAGGTATGCTCTGAGATTTTGGTCGTAGAAGATGGTCAGCCAGTTGTTGAGGAGGAAGTAAAGAAGTTGGTTGACACTACATATAAGGTTGAGGGCCGTTTGACAGGTCGTCTTCCTCGTACAGGAGAGTTGAATCCTGATAATGTTTCTTTAGGATTAGGTAAGGAGAACAATCCTTTGTTCAAGCCTGCAAAGAATTTGGCTGGTCGTCCACCTCAGTTGTGTCAGGGTTGTGGACACCGTGATGTCTATACAGCTTTGGGTGAAGTTGTTAAGGAGTATGAGAATGCACGTGTGTTCGGTGATATCGGTTGCTATACATTGGGAGCATTGCCTCCATTCAAGGCTTTGGCAAGTTGTGTCGACATGGGTGCCAGCATCACAATGGCTAAGGGTGCTGCTGATGCAGGACTTTGGCCAGCAATCGCTGTGATTGGCGACTCTACTTTCACACATAGTGGTATGACGGGATTGTTGGATGCTGTGAACGACAACAGCAACGTCACTATTATCATCAGCGACAATTTGACAACAGGTATGACAGGAGGACAGGATAGCGCTGGCTTGAACAAGTATGAGGCTATCTGTCTTGGTTTGGGTGTCGATCCGGATCATGTCCGTGTGGTTGTTCCATTGCCAAAGAATATGCCAGAGATCACACAGATTTTGCGTGAGGAGATCAATTATAAGGGAGTGAGTGTCATTATCCCACGTCGTGAATGTATTCAGGTGGCAGCACGCCATGCCCGTGAACGTGCTAAGCAAAATAATAAATAAGAGTAAGAAATGAAAAAGGATATTATACTTTGCGGAGTAGGAGGTCAGGGAATCCTTTCTATCGCAACTATCATAGGTGAGGCTGCTACTGAGGCTGGTATCAATTTGAAGCAGGCTGAGGTTCACGGAATGAGCCAAAGAGGAGGAGATGTTCAGAGTAATCTTAGATTGTCTACAGAACCAATCTGGAGTGACCAGATTCCTACAGGTGAGGCTGACGTCATAATCAGCATGGAGCCAATGGAGGCACTTCGTTATATCACTTATCTAAGACCAGACGGAATGATCGTTACAAGCAACAAGTCTTTTGTCAACATTCCTAACTATCCTGATGAAGAAGCTTTGAAGAGTGAGTTGAATTCGTTGCCAAACGTTCAGCTTGATATCGAGGCGATCGCTGCGGAGTTGAAGAGCGCAAAGAGTGCCAACATGGTGCTTTTGGGAATGGCTGCTCCTTATATCGAGGTGTTGAGCATTGAGCAGTTGCGTAAGGCTGTCAGTGTGATATTCGCTCGTAAGGGTGAGGCTGTTGTTGAAGCTAACTTGAGAGCTTTCGACCGTGGTGTTGAAGCGTCGAAAAAATAAAATCTAATATTCATTAAATCACAAAAATGATACATAATCCGGAAATAGAGTGCATGAGTCGTGAGGACATGCGCAAATTACAAAGTGAGCGTCTTATCAAAACAGTGAAGACTTGTTATGATAAGGTTCCGTTCTACAGAAGAAAAATGGATGAACTTGGAGTTAAACCAGAGGACATCAAAAGCATTGACGATATTAATAAATTGCCTTTCACTACAAAGCATGATCTTCGTGATGAGTATCCTTTTGGATTGCAGGCAGTGCCAATGACAGATGTGCGCCGTATCCATGCCTCTTCCGGTACAACAGGAAAACCTGTGGTTGATACTTACACTGACAATGATATCGCAAATTGGTCAGAGGGTGTAGCTCGTGTGTTGGCTGCTGGTAATGTCGGTCATGGTGACATTGTTCAGGTGGCTTACGGTTACGGTCTGTTCACAGGTGGTTTGGGTGCTCATGATGGAGCAAACAAGCGTGGAGCTGTTCAGTTGCCTATCTCTGCCGGTAATTCAGAGAAGCAGATCATGTTGATGAAGGATTTCGGTACTTCAGTTCTTTGCTGTACTCCTTCATACGCTTTGCACTTGGCTGAGTGTATTGAGAAGAGTGATAAGGTCAACATTGAAGATTTGAAACTTCGTGTCGGTTTCTTCGGTGCTGAGCCTTGGACAGAGGGAATGCGTAAGGAGTTGGAGGATAAACTTCGTATCAAAGCTATCGATATCTATGGTTTGACTGAGATGTCAGGACCTGGAGTCGGTGGTGAGTGTGAGTGCCAGAACGGTACACACCTTTGGGAGGATATGTTCTTCCCTGAAATCATCAATCCAGACACATTGGAGCCTGTCGCTCCAGGTGAGTTTGGTGAGTTGGTTTTCACATCTTTGTGCAAGGAGGCTATGCCAATCCTTCGTTACCGTACTCGTGATTTGACTCGTTTGATCTACGAGCCATGTAAGTGTGGCCGTACAGCTGTTCGTATGGACCGTATTTTGGGCCGTTCAGATGATATGATGATCATCCGTGGTGTGAATGTGTTCCCATCTCAGATTGAAACAGTTTTGACTGAGTTCCCTACTTACACTCCATACTACTTCATCACTGTTGATCGTAAGAACAACGAGGATACATTCGATTTGGATGTTGAGCTTCGTGAGGAGTTCTATTCTCCTAACCCAGCTAAGCAGATGCCATTTATCAAGCCTCTTTACGACCGTATCGTGAGTCTTGTCGGTATCAAGCCTAATATCCATATTTTGCCTCCAGGAAGTATTGAACGTTCTACAGGTAAGGCAAAGCATGTTAACGACAAACGTGTGTTTAAGAATTAATAATTGAAAAGTTGGGGGAGCAGTTTTGCTCCCCTAATTAATAACTAAAAATCAAAGGTTTTGAATACACCATTAGATTATCAAATAGTGACAGATGCCATTAATTCGATGGCATTGGGTGATTTCTCACATGCGACAATTCGTGATATTCAAGCGTTGTCGCGTTTGTTGGAGGAGAAGACAGGACAGCAGATCATTCATCTTGAGATGGGTGTCCCTGGTTTGAAACCATCAGAGATTGCATTGAAGGCAGAGCAGGAGGCGTTGGCAAATGGTTGTGCGACAATTTATCCTCCTAATGGTGGTATACCACGTATCAAGAATGCTGCGTCTCAGTTTGTTAAGGCATTCATAGGCGTTGATATCGATCCTCTTTGCTGTATCCCTACTACAGGTAGTATGCAGGGTACATTCGCGTCTTTTATGGCAATTCACCATGCTTGTGCTGGCACAAAGAAAGATACAGTTCTATTCATACAGCCTGGATTCCCAGTTCAGACTACACAGTGTGATGTCATTGGATTGAATCATATCGGTTTGGATATCCATGATTTCCGTGGCGACGCGTTGATCAAGAAGCTTGAGGAGATCCTTTCTGCAGGAAACATCAACTCGATTGTCTATTCAAACCCTAATAATCCATCATGGGTTTGCTTCACAGAGGAGGAATTGAAAGGAATCGCTGGTTTGGCAGATAAGTATGATGTGATTGTTTTGGAGGATTTGGCTTATTTTGCGATGGATTTCCGTCGTGATTTGTCTCATCCTTATGAGGCTCCTTATCAGGCTACTGTGGCTAAATATACAGACAACTATGTTTTGTGGATTTCTGGTTCGAAGGCATTCTCTTATGCCGGACAGAGAATCGGTGTCACTTGTATCAGCAATAAGCTGTATAAGCGTGTCTACAAGCCATTGGCAGACAAGTTTGGAGTGGGAGAGTTCGGTAACTTCTTCTGCAACCGTTTGATGTACACATTGTCAAGTGGAACAACACACAGTGTACAGCATGCGATGTCTGCTTTGATGGAGGCTGCTTGTGAAGGACGTTACAACTTCTTGGATGATGTTAAGGAGTATGGACGTCGTGCAAAATTCATGAAGGATGTGCTTCTTTCAAATGGATTCTATTTGGTTTATGACAACGATATGGGTGCTCCGTTGGCTGATGGTTTCTACTTCACTGTCCAATATCCTAACATGAATGATTTGGAGTTGACTCGTGAATTGATGTACTACGGAATCGCTGTATTCCCATTGGATACTATGGGATCTAATGAGCAGGGTGTACGTATCTGCACATCGTTCTTCAAGAAGGAGCAGGAACCTTTGTTCAAGGAGCGAATTGAATCATTTAAAAAGAATCATTAATGGCGACGTTGCTTGAACGACTAAACAGTAGCGACAAGTTTGCTCAGAGTATAGGTGCTCAACTGACGGAAGTTCGTGAAGGTTATGCATGTGCAGAGCTGATAGTGAAAGAATGTCATTTGAACGCTGCAGGAGTTTGTCAGGGTGGGGTGATGTATACTTTGGCTGACCTTGCGTTTGCGGCTGTCGCCAATTGTCATGGCATATTGTCGTTAGGTATTTCCAATACCATCACGTTTGTCAAATCCGCTCAGTTGGGAGACCACCTTTATGCAGAGTGTGCGGAGGTGGTGAACCATTATAAATTGCCATATTGTGATATTAAAGTGAAGAATCAGAACAATGAGGTTCTTGCAGTTGTCACAGGTTTGGCATACCGATCTAAAAAGGATTACGAATTTGATTCGTTCATGTGATTAAGTAGATTCCTCTTTGGAATTACTATAAAAGATGAGTGTCCATCGTTTTATCGGTGGACACTCGTTTTTTTTATTTCTGTGTTATCATATCCAACACCTTTGCACAGTTGATTGTCAAAGAATGTGGGACGATGTCGCTTTGAAGTTTTCCTTCCTGCACACATTTGATTGTCTCTTGTATTTCTCCGACAAAACCGTTTTTCGTCTCATTGTCGCTGAAAACAACTTTTATGCCGTCTGTGCTTTCATAAATACACTCGTCGGCCCATTGGGAATGTGGCAGTATGATTTTTCCGTTCTCTCCGTAGACGATAAGGTTCTCGTCTATCTTTGTCTCGATTGTCGCTGTGATGTCTATCAGACAGTCGCCTGCACGCATGGATATATGGTCTGTTGTGTCGACGCCAGTGTGTGAATATCTTGCCTGACAATTGACGTCCTTCACCTCCTCACCTACAAGGAATGTGGTGATCTGGTAGCCGTAGACTCCAAGGTCGAGTGCGGCACCTCCACCTAACTCTTTGCTGAAGAAACGGTTGTCGGCCGCAAACTGGTATCTGTTGCCAATCTGGAGCTGTGCCATCACAGGTTTGCCAATCTTACCTTCCGCAATCCACTCTTTAGCTTTCTTTACAGCAGGAAGGAATCGGCTCCACATAGCCTCCATGAGAAAAGTCTTCTTCTCTTTTGCTAGAGAGCAAACCTCCTCTGCCTCTTTCGCGTTCATACACATTGTCTTCTCGCATATCACGGGAATGTTTTTGCCGATACAAAGTTTGATCAGCTTGGCATGTGTATTGTGTGTTGTCGCGATATAAGCGGCGTCCGGATGGATTGTGTCCAACATCTCTTCATAGTTGCCGAAAGATGCTTCTATATTGAATTTCTTCGCGAAAGCCTCTGCTCTTTCCGCACTTCTGCTTCCTATAGCCGTAACTTCACAATCATTGATCTGGCTGACTGCATCAGCGAATTTCTCGGCAATGTTTCCTGCTCCGAGAATGACGAATCTGAACTTTTTCATTCCTTTATGATTTTAGTGTCCGTAAATATTCTTTTTCTTCTTTTGAAGTGCGGAGCGACTCGCATATTTTTTGAATAGCCCTGTTCTGCACCTCTTTTGCCAAAATATTCTTTTCTAAGATCGCTTTTGTCTTTTCTGGGAATTTGGAGTAGCATCCTTTGATAGCCCACGCTATTCCCATTTCAGCGTAATAACCTGTCGGCGACATGGTTGAGAGTCTTTCCAACACTCTGTCGATATATTCCTCGTCGACGAAATGGCTGAGCATCATCACTGCTGCGAAACGACGGTTCCATACATCAGCGTCTTTAACGTAAAAGTCAAGGAAATCCCACGTCTTCTCTTTTTCTTTCCGCACGAATTTGAATGTTGCGACGGTGGTGTCGCATACACTCCATACTTTGATCTTCTTGACAAACGTCTCGACACATTTGATTAATGTGTCGTAGTCACTTTTCGCAAAACCGATGATGTAGCCTTGGATCATCAGCTCTTCGATGCTGTCGTCTTTTGCCTCCATCAGCGTCGACTTCCAATCTCCTTTGCATACATCTTTCGCTATCTGCTTGAGAATTGGCAATCTCACACCATACATGGCTGTTACACCGGGACTCAGTTTGATTGAGAAATCTCGGTAATCATTATCTACGTTTGCCTGCAGTAAAACTATGACGTCGTTCCAATTCATATTCTGTCAATTTCAGAGGATTTATCCGTTTGTGTCCGACTTATTTTTCCCACCTCAGCCTATAAATATAGCCTGGCTCTGGATTGGTCTTTGTATGATAGTATAGTTTATGATCTTTGTCGAATTCCACGGATTCAATGAATTCGAAATCTCCATCTATTTGAGACACGATCTTTTTCCTTTCGAAATATGCTGGCTTTGCGTATTCATTGCTTTTGTAAGACAATAAAACTCTAAAACCGAGCACTTCAATAGGAGTGTCGAGTCTTGAACTTATCCATGGCTTGGCTGTGTTGTCAGTGTCTTCATTGGTTGTTTTTATACTGATTACTGTACAATCATTGTATTTTAATGGGTGATTGAATGTTATTTTCGCCGTATCCCATTCATTTTTGTTTTCGTTGTGGATCAGAGGACTAATCTTTTGTGATACTGATTCGATTTTTGGTGGAATCGCACCTGTCCATTTGAAATTATATGGTATTTCTGTGAGAAACAACCTTTTGCATTGTATTGTGCGGTAAACTTCAAATGTGGATTTCACTCCATCGTTGGATTTGAAGATTAGAAAAGTGGATATTCGCTTATAATCTTCAGAGGAATTCTCATCAATAAACTTGTTGATTACTCTTATTATCTGAAAAACAATGATGAGTAGACATAAAATAACAATCGTTAACGCAATTATTATAGCTGTTTTGTTGTTACTAAAACACATTACTAATCCTGCAATAGAACATATTGATCCTGTAGTACCCAAACAACTACCTAAATATATTCTAGTGAAGTTGAATACTTTTTTGATATTATGCATCTGTTCCCATATTTTATTAAATTTTTGTGTTAATTATTTCTTTTGTTGGCTACAAAATTATTAAATATATTGGAGATTTCCATATTTCTCTCCAAAAAAAATATTTAATTTTTGTTAAAATGTTTTTCTCTATATTAGTCCCAAAAAATGGTGATATATGAGTGGAATGTTTTTTCGGACTGCATTGATAAACAGAGACGTGGATATGCCTCCACGTCTCCACTATGCTTTATTAGTAACGGAATTCTCCGAACTCACTCTTGATAATCAACTCTTTCTTTGAAGACTCCTCACAGTGTCCGATGATCTTCGCGTCGATGCCGAACGACTTAGAAATCTCAATCACCTTGTCTGCATTCTTCTTGTCGAGATAGATCTCCATACGGTGTCCCATATTAAACACCTTGTACATCTCAGCCCACTCAGTATTGCTCTGCTGCTGTATTGTCTTGAACAATGGCGGAACATCAAACATGTTGTCTTTGACTACTTTCAGATTGTCTATGAAGTGAAGGATCTTAGTCTGGGCACCACCAGAGCAGTGTACCATTCCGTGGATCTCGCTACGCAATTCGTCTAACACTTTCTTGATGACTGGAGCGTATGTACGTGTTGGAGACAAAACCAACTTTCCTGCGTCGATAGGGGATCCCTCAACTTTATCTGTAAGCTTCAATCCGCCTGAGTAAACCAACTCTTCTGGAACGGCTTTGTCGTAGCTCTCTGGATATTTCTCAGCCAAATATTTTGAGAAGACGTCGTGGCGTGCGGAAGTCAAACCGTTGCTTCCCATACCTCCGTTGTATCCCTTCTCGTATGTTGCCTGGCCGTAGCTTGCCAAACCGACGATCACGTCACCTGGTCTGATGTTGGCGTTGTTGACAACGTCGCTGCGTTTCATACGGCAAGTGACTGTGCTGTCGACGATGATTGTGCGTACCAAATCACCTACATCCGCTGTCTCTCCACCTGTGGCGTATACACCTACACCCATCTCACGTAGCTCTGCAAGTAGCTCATCTGTACCGTTGATGATGGCGCTGATCACCTCACCTGGAACCAATAGCTTGTTTCTTCCAATTGTAGATGACACCAAGATGTTGTCTGTCGCACCTACGCAAAGAAGATCATCGATGTTCATGATCAATGCGTCCTGCGCAATGCCTTTCCACACTGACAAATCTCCCGTCTCCTTCCAATACATATAAGCTAACGATGACTTCGTTCCAGCACCGTCGGCGTGCATAATGTTGCAATATTCTGCGTCTCCACCTAAAATATCTGGGATGATTTTGCAGAATGCTTTAGGGAAAATTCCTTTGTCGATGTTTTTGATCGCGTTGTGTACGTCTTCCTTTCCGGCCGACACTCCACGCATAGCATATCTCTTGTCGCTCATCTTAAATTGTTTTATTTTGCTGCAAAATTACTCAATTTTTTTAGAATCTGTTCAAAATTATTTAATATTTGGTTGTAGTGTCGAGGATTGTTAAGGGCTGAACGTCCTAACTTTACAATGCGATGATCAGAAGCAGGATGTTGAACGCGCAAATGACTCCGAATCCTATGCAAAGATCCTTCAACAGTTTTTTGCCAGAGAAGAATATTCCATACAGCATCTTGACGACGTTGTTGCTTATGATCGCCTGGAATGTGGCAAGGATCAGAAGTGCGTCAGACACGTTGTGCTGGGTCTGGAACAGGTTGATGATGAACGGATTGATGTCCGTCACACCAACGATGATTGAAAGTATGCGTAATCCGCTGTCGCCGAAATAAACCAAAGCGTAAGTTGTCACCAACGTGAATGCTATGAATAGGATAGCGAAAAGAATGGCGACTTTGAATTCCAACGGATTCTTCTCCTCCTCTTCCTCAATTTTTGTGTCTGAGCCATTCTCTCCTGCCTTTGGTTTCTGACGATAGAAGAAGTATGCTACAACGGCAGATACCACGATCATGATGGCAAACAGATACCAGTATTTGAGCATCAGATTATAGTTGAAGATACCCAAAAGGATAAATATCTTGAAATACATCATTGTGATGGCGCAGAAGATAGCCGCGATGTATTCCTTCAAATCACCAGAATGATCCTTCGCTTTCTTCGACAATATGATGCATGTGGCTGTGCTGCTGTATATTCCGCCAAGAATACCTGTGATGATGACGCCTCCGTTGGGGAACAGATATTTCTTCACCAGATAGCTGATATATGAAATTCCTGAGATGACGACGGTGGCAAGCCATATTGTGTAGGGTGTCAGACCCGTTCCCTCAATCAACTCGTTGTTAGGAAGGATAGGAAGAATGACGCCTGCGATAATAAGGAATTTGGCAAGGTTGATAAACTCCTCATCGTTCATCTTCTTTGTGAACTCGGTGAATTTGTCTTTCATTTCCGCCAAGACAAGCACAGTGACGACCACGAGGATAGCCAGCGTGATGGACGACACATATATAATCGGTGCGATGCAATAGGTGATCAAGGCGATCATGATCGACGTGATTCCTGTACGCTGACGTATGAATAGTTTGTGGGCATACGCGATGCTGAGGAGCAAAGACAATGTTGCTCCGCCATATAGGAAAGGAGTGAGACTTCCGTTTCCCATCACATAAAGCACATAACCAAGTATTCCAATCAGAGTGAAAGTTCTGTCTGAACCGAAAGTGTGCAATATATCGCTGTTTTTTTCATATAGTTTTCTCTGTGATAACCCGATCACCAGTGACATCAGAGCAACAACAGCAAAATTGATGATGTCAGTTGAGAATATATTTGTAATCGATTCCATATCCGTATGAATTATAAATGTTCTTGAATCCTTCTAAACAAATATAGCGGATATTTCTCTTAATGCCAAGGAAAGCGTCGAAAAATTGGGGCGACGGGAGGAATGTTATATTAATGGATTTTGGGAAGGAATCACCACTCATGCCACACGAAAATGAAGATTTCAAATTCGTGTGATACTTTTTTCTGGGCATGCTATTCTATATTAAAATGACTTCTTTTGAATTTCATGTGGAATTTAAAACAATAAATCGTATATTTACATGATTTAAGGTATTGGCTACGGCATAAGAAAAAGAGAAAGGTTTATGACGCAACAAGACAAAGAGACACTGATTACATTGCTGAATCAATATAGGAATTTGGGCATTTCGGAACAGATAGATTTTCAAAAATTCTATCTCTATTCCATTATTGCTCATTCCACAGCCATTGAAGGCAGTACTGTGACCGAAGTGGAGGCACAACTCCTTTTCGACGAGGGTATCACCAGCAGCAAACGTACAATACAGGAGCAGATGATGAACCTCGACCTCAAGACCGCATACGAATATGGAATGAAATGGGTCCAACGACACGATCCTATAACTGTGGATTGGCTTATATCGTTGGCTGCTAAAGTAATGGAACATACTGGAAGCGAATACAACACAATGACAGGCAGTTTTTCATCGGCACGAGGTGAGTTGCGCAAATTGAATGTGAGTGCTGGGCTTGGAGGTCCGTCGTATATGTCATACCTGAAAGTGCCGTCACGCCTAGCCGCTTTTTGCGATGAACTTAACAAACGTCGCATTTTGGTCGACAAGACAGACCCTTGTGCTCTCTACGAACTCAGTTTTTGGGCTCACTACGAATTGGTGACCATTCATCCATGGGCAGATGGCAATGGACGTACCAGCCGTTTGCTGATGAATTTGTTGCAAATGGAATACGACCTTTTGCCAGTGAGAGTGCTCAAAGAGGACAAAATATCTTATATCCAGGCACTTGTTGACACAAGAAATAATGAAGATATCAGCATCTTTGTCGATAGCATGACGCAGTTGCATATTGAGCATTTGCGTAATGACATAGACATATTTCTTAAATCGACTGAAGAGGGAAATATTGACGAGAGAAAAGAAACTACCCTGAAAAATGTCGTAGAAAGTTCGCAGAAAAGTGTGGAGAAAAGTGTGGAGAAAATAATTAAACAGATAGCGGAAAATCCGAAAGTGACTGTAAAAGAACTTACTACAATTGTTGGCTTGTCTCGTCGCGGTGTGGAGAAAAATATAAAGAAGCTACAGGAATGTGGCATCATCCGCCGCGTTGGTCCAGACAAAGGCGGCCATTGGGAAATTATAAAACATGAGTAAGAATTCCTATCACACGGAAATGAGGATTTCAAATTCGTGTGATAGGGGAGAGTGATGGATGTTTTTAATCTAGGAATTCTGGTTCTTCTTCATCTATACTTTCTTAGTGAAAATTGTTGTTTGCTTATTTCTCAACGCCTTTAGTTAATTTGAAAAATTTTTTTGTTTGCGTATTCAAAAGGAATTTTTTCTTGTTCTAATCTTAAATCATTTGTTTTAAGATAATCGTATAGTTCTTGTTCTTCTTTCGTTAACTTCAAATCTGTTGTCACATTTGATTTCGTGCCTTTGTCTTTTTCGTTAAAGAGTTCAAATGTTTCTTTATCCATCATAAAACTTATGGTCGAAGGAAAATAGGTTCTTACTTGTGATAAAATTTCAAAACCTTGTGAGTCAATGTCTCCCCAATAATAAATATGTTTACTATTGAGCCATTTTACATTTTTCAAAACTTCTATACCAAATCCGTGTCCCCAAATAACAATACTATCATTTCTCAATGGAAATGTTAGCATATTTATTTTGTTTTCTACTATATATACGGTTTTAATGGGTATGTTTAGTCGTTGGAATTGACTGACTGGAACACTTAGATCTGTTAGATCATTGAACAATGATTGACTGACATTTTTGTCTAGTATTCTAAATCGAATACTTGGTTCGTCGAATTTGAGATTGAACCTGATTTCAAAAACTTTTTCCTCACCATTGATATAATCAGCGATAATAATGTCAAGCAACTCTTTGATAATGCCCTTATTTTTTTCAATAAATTTGGTATGAACATTTATGGGCAATTCTCGGATATAAAGTTGCGGTTTGGGTGTGTCTCTAAAATACTTACAAACTTTCAGCAAACTTTTCCAATCATTTTCTATAACCTTGCTTGGATATTTACAGACCCAATTTTTCAATTCTGGAAATGAGGCAAATATGTCAGCAATGTCATTTTTGAATTTTGCCGTTTCTTTTTCTTTACTAATGTATTTCAAATAGTCGGATTCAGTATTAAAACTTATGGATGTTGGAATATCTTGCTCCCCATGTTGTTTGGTTTTAATTTTTTGATATTTAACGAAATAACCATATCCTTTTTTCTCTTTCGAGTGATTGATCAATTCAGTCAACTCTTGTTCGAACTTATTGGTGTCATTATTGGGTTTTTTATCACCAATAATTTCAATTGGTTGAAAAGGAATGTCTTCAACGATTGACTGTAAATAAGTTGTGTATTTGTTTTCGGCTTTCTTTTTTATATCAGTTGGTGTTATCATCGGCTTGATATTTATCTCGTTCTTCTTTGAATTGTTGTATTGTCATGTTGAAAATTCGCGATTCATTACCATTGCGTTCAACATAATGGACAAATGAAATGTCATCTTGTACAATGTGAATGTTGTCGCTTGGAGTTACTACTAATAATTGCAGGTGCAATTGTTTGCACAACGAAATCAGATAACGTGCTTTATCCTCGTCTTGTGCCTTAAATGCCTCATCAATAGCTATAAATCGTAGCGAATTAGCTTGTAGTCCGTCTTTTGTGAGCCCAAATTGGTAAGCAATTGCTGAACCTAAAATTGTGTATGTGAGTTGTGCTTTTTCTCCGCCAGACAGTTGACCCATACTTTGATATGTTTTGTGCTTTTGCTCCGTTTCTTTGTAATACTCTTCGGCTTTATATGAAAACCAATTACGAACATCCATTACTTTTTTTCGCCATGTTTCATCTTGAAGATTGGCAATAAGAGGTTGAATTTTTGTCTCAAAGTGATGGCGTCTGCCGTCAATGTTGGAATTTACTTCTCGTATATTTGGTATTGCGTCATCTAATTTTTTGCGAAATTCGGCAATGTCATTGTTGATTTTTTTTGTATTCTCAAGTTGAATGTAGGTTGAAGGTGATGTGCTGAAATCAATCTCTTTTAGGGATTTATTAAGCATATCAATAGTTTCTTTTATGGATTTTTCCCAATTGGTAAAAAACATTCTGAAAGCAGAAACTTTATTTGTTACAGTTTCCTGTAGGTAATTGTTGAATTGATCTTCAAAACGAACTAAATCCTCGTTAACCAAACGATTATAAAACTTTTGGTACTCACTTATAAGATGTATATTTTCGGCTTCTGGCAGAGTATGCACGTCTGAACGCCAATCCTTGAATTTGTTTGTAATGTCTTCCGACGGGTTTTTGAATTTCCTTATCAATGTGGCAACCTCTTGTTCTATTTGGCTTTTTGCATTTTTCTTTGCTGTATCTTGCTGTGCAATTTCTGATAGAAAACTATTTTGCATTTTTTCGATATTACTATAATCGACAACAAGCCATTGTGAATTTTCGGATTCAAATGAAGACACATCGACATTGCCCAACTTATTGAGCAATGCTATATTTTCGTAAATGCGTTTGTTTGCATTAGCAATATCAACATTTTTAATTTTATATATGTCTTCATTCTTTGCCGGAATTGTATCTTTTTCCAATTTTAACAACTCCTTCTTCACAACATTTAATTGCTCTTGCAACGCCTTAACCTTGTCGTTAGCGGCTTCCAATTTGGTTTTGTCTTCTGTTTTTTTCTGTATTTTTTGGGCGTATTCCTCCCAATTAATGTCGTCATATTTGGTGAAAACATTGAAAATGTAATCGAAACACTCTTTACGTTTAGCAATTGCTGTTTTGGCAGTCTCTATTTCGCGAATGCTTTTTGTGTTTTGCTTTTGTTCGTCTTGTAAATATTTAATTGTGGCACGTATAGAGGCCATTTTCTCTTTATTTTCCCAACCTAAAATGTAATTTTCTCGGCTGTTGATATGCTTGCGGTCGTCTTTTTCGTGTTTGTTGTTTACTGATTTTATTAAGCCTTCCATTGTGGCCGTCTTTTCTGCGTATTTGTCAAATTCCTCTAAGTTGGTAACGCAGGTGTAGTTATAATTTTCGTAAATTATATCTTCCACCCATTCATAATACTGACTTTTTGTATTAAATTCCAATTTGTTTGGCAGACAATTGTCTGCCATCTCTCTGTGTTGAAATCCTTTCAGTGATGCTGTCTCTTTGTAACGTTGATAAACAATTCGTCCATTTAGATTTTTGGAGTTGACAAATTGATTCACTGTCTTATAGTATTTGTCAGGAACAATCAATCTTAGAGCAAAATTGTGTAGGATTTTTTCGATGGTGTTTTCCCAAGTCTTTTCGCTTTCCTTTACTCGAATGAGCTCTCCTATAAATGGGATTTCGGAAGTTGTAGCTCCAGTCGCTTGCAAAATCATTTCCCGAATCTCTGCCTCTCGACCCGAAATGTTATTTTTGTTCTTATGGATAATTTCAAGAGTTGACATATTTTTTTTAATGGCCTCATTTATTTCGTCGGCTTTGTTTTTAGTCAAACGTAAATCCTCTTGTTTATTATCATACTCAGACTGACATTCTGTCTTTGCCAAACGTGCTTTTTCTCGATTATCAGAGAATACTTGTTCCGATGGATTTTCGGGCAAACCCACTTCAATGACTTTATTGTTATAGTCTTCAAGTTTGTTTTGTCGGTTAATCTTTTGTTTTTCGAGGTTAGCAATTTCGTTGCTTAATGCTTTGATTTGCTTACCAATATCATCACCTTCTATCGATAACGACAGTTCACGCTCTTTTTCTTTTAATTGTTCTTTTTCCTCATTTAGTTTATTGAGTTGTTGTTGTAAATCTTCAAGTTTGGTATTGAGTTCTGATATTTTTTCTTTGGCAAGTTCCACATTCTTCTGTGCAAACCAATAAACCGACATTTCGCGTTTTTTTTGCAATTCGTCAAGTGCATATTTAATATCTTCCAATTGATTGGCCTTTTGGTCAATGGGCTTCAACTGTGATATTTGCTCTTTGACCTTTTCAATCTTTGTTTTCGCACCCATTAAAGTGGCAAAACTCTCGTTCAAGTTGGTATATGCGTTTTCCGAATCTCGCTGTTCAAGCATATTGTTGCGAATAAATTCGTCTAAATCGTTCAAAACTTTCACACCGACAATTTGATTGAACAACGTCAAAGCCTTATTGGAACGCAAGCCTAACGCATTAACAAAACGGTCGGTATAATCCTTGATAGAATCATAAAAATCGATTTGACGTTTAGGTGCATTGGCATTGTATTTTTTTTCTAATGCTTTTTTCCAATCGCCTTTGCTACCATTGAATATTGAAAGATCATTTTCGATTGTTAATGGTTTATGCGAAAAACCGTATATGCATTTCAGTTCACCGTTTACAAAATAACGAATTTGAAATAATGTTACTATTTTTTGATGATTATTGGCAAAAGATGCCAATATTATTGAATATGTAGATTTGTCGCGAAGTTGCTGAGTTTTCACAGAGGTTTCGCCTTCGGCTTGAATATTGCCGTAATTGCCAAGAACATATGTTTCTTCATTTCTATCGCCTTTTTTTTCTATGCCCGACGACTGATTGTAAAATCTGTCCTTTTTGAGAGGCACGAGCAATGTCAAAAGTGCGTCAATCAACGTACTCTTACCAGATGCGTTGGCACCTGTTAGTAACGAGTTGTTGCCTTGTGGCGCAATTCTGTATATACGGTTATGGAACGTTCCCCAATTTAAAATTTCAAAATAGTCAAGTCGGTAGCCTGCTGAACCAGCGTCGGTGGTGAATAAGTCATATTGTTCCTGCATATTTCTCCAAATTTTTCTTAAACGTATCCAAATCTTGAAGTGTGACCTTCTCTTTTATAATACGGTGGATTTTGTATCTTATTTCATCGTTGTTGCGTTTGATTTCTTTTAAGAAACCTAATTCACAAACATTTTGAATATAACGATCTAAATCCTTCTCCAATTTTGCTTTATTGTAACTGTCTGGCAAAAAAAGTTTTACCTCATCTTTAATTTCATTGTTTGTAATAATTTTGTCGAATGATTGAGTTTCTGTCGGATTGTTGTCGTAATCTTCCAAAATTTGTCGCAATACAATAAGTACCAACGAAATATCAAAACCTAACTGCCGCCTTGAAACCAAATTCAATGTGGTGTCATCATCGAAAACGATTTGTTTGATGTATGCGAACCCTTCGTCTTCCTTAACAATCAACTCTAATCCAATAACAGAAAGATATTCTTGAATGTCAGATTGATAATTGACAATATCGTTCCAAACTGGAGATGATTTTTCCACCGTCTTTTTCAATAAGTTTACTACGGCTTTTGAATATGGTTTTATTTCGTTCATCTTGAAATAATTATTTCGGGGATTAGTATTCTTTTTTTATGTTCTACATCGAAGTCGATAGGCTGTTGTTTTTCGGCGTTTATTGTTTTATGTTTAAAATGGTTCAATACACCGAAATAACCGAAAAGTTCAGGTAATCCTTTTTGTAAAGGATTATGTGCAATTACTTCAGATAGAGAAACTTGTCCATTATCTCTCAATGCGGTGCGGATATTCTGTTCAAGTATTTTCTTGTCGATAATTACATTGCCAAATATTTTTCCGAGTTCATTCAAGTCGTTGATATTAAGTTCGCTTGAAATCGGTTTTAATGTATATTCGATATTTTCAGATTGCTCGAAAGTGATTTTGCGGTCGAATGGGATATTTATGTCAATACCATTGTCTATTGAAAGTGAAATGTCAGGTTTCCCATTTTCCTTGGAAATGTCAATTAACAAATTCTTGATGTCTTGAATTATTTGCTTGGTGATATCAGATCGTGAAGTGTTATTTTCTCGAATAATGCGACTAAGTTTATCCGCCATTTTGTCGTTAGTCTGATATACTTTGTTGCCTGATTCGTACAGGTAAGAAACCATATTGCCAAGAAAGTTGTCGTTAGTTTCTATATTTCTGTCTTTTAATGTTTTGAACAAATCGGTAATCATTGTTTCCAATTCGTTTTGCATTTCATGGGCAAGTAGAAACTCCCAAAAAGCATAAAAACTTTTGCCCTGTGGACTTGATTTCAATTCGTCCAAAGCATCAAACGTATATTGCAAAATACCGCCCTTGTTGAGTGTAGGGTCAATCTGTTTTTGATATATTTCTTTGATAATGTTTTTGAAATTGTCGTCCACATCTTTGAAATCAGACAATAATTCTTTTGCTAATTTGTTGATTTGTTTGAATCTCGGAACAATTTCATATTCTTCAAAAACCTTTACATCTTCACCAATTTTCAAACGTTGAATTTGATGCTCAATCTCTTGTTTTTTATCTTCCAAAAGTTGCAAACGCTTTTCTTTATCTTCGTTGGTATATTCAACCAATTCTCTAAGTTGGGTAATGATCGATTTGAATTTTGACTCGGTACCAATATATTCTTCACGCTTTAAACCAGAAAGCCAATCAATCACTTTGCTTGTATGCGATGACAATTCATAATAAATTTCGCCATCCTCGTTTTTATAATTGGTCAAGAAACCGCTGTCAGTCCATGTTTTTATAAATTTGACAGCCTTCTCTTCATATGTGTCAGATAATTCTATTTTGTTCTCATCATCGTTTTCTATTCCATTGTCATTTAGATAATCAGCCAACCGATTATGGATGTTTTCTGATGAAATTGCAGTTTCTTTTTCGTATATACCTATCAAAAAGTCAAGGATAAGACTACATCTTCTTGCCCTGAGTAAAGCAATGCTCGGGGATTTTTCCAATGTATTTAATATTTGAGCCTGTAATGACATTGTTTTGATGAAAAATTATGACAAAAGTATTAATTTATGTCAAATCAACAAATCTTTTTTACACATCTCTTTTCTAATTATACCTCTCACTCTATCTTTCTTGTTTTCAAGTTTTCTTTATGTCGTTTCGACAAAGATTTCATCATGAAATTGCCTCCTTTCACAATATTCCTCTGCCATTTTATATTTAATTAACAATTCCTCTCAAAAAAATAATTGGTTTTGTTTGGATTTAAAAATATTTTGTGTAATTTTGACACGAAGTTAAAAAGAAAACAAAAATCGAAGAGTTATGAATACAATAATTACATCTCTGCTGGAGACAGATCTTTACAAGTTCTCTATGGGTCAGGCTATTTTCCACCAGTTCCCAGGATATAAGACTACCTGGACTTTCAAATGCCGTAACAAGGATGTGAAATTCACTCCTGAGATGGTGGAGGAAATCAAACGTCAGTTGCAGGAATACTGTAAACTTACTTTTACGGAGGATGAGTTGAGCTATCTGAGAAATATCGGAGCTAGAAAAGACGAGAATGGAAACATCGTCAAGAAGGGATGGATTAAGGGTTCTTATATTGATTTCCTTCGTATCTGGCGTCCTAGATTCGAGGATTTCCATATCGACGACAATGCTGAATGCGGCTTGAATATCGAGGCGACAGGAACATGGTTGAACACAAGCATGTATGAAATCCCTACTTTGGCTATCGTCAACGAGGTTTATTTCCGTATGGCTTACGATTATGATGAATTGAAGAAACAATTCCGTCGCAAACTGGATGAGAAAGTGAATCTTTTGGAGCAGGATATCTATGAACTTGGCGCGTTCTCTGAATTTGGTCTACGCCGCAGATTGTCTGCTGAATGTCAGGAGATGGCGGTGATGGCTTTGAAAAACGCAAAGATGAACAATAAGTCTATCTTTGTTGGTACAAGCAACGTCTTCCTCGCTCGCAAATATAATCTTATCCCTGTGGGCACTATGGCTCACGAATGGATTATGTGCGTCGGACAAGGAAACAGATCAATCAATCCTGCCTACTCTAATCTTTATTCTCTACGTGCTTGGGTGAATGAGTATAAGGTGCAGAACGGTACGGCTCTTACTGATGCGATCACTACTGATTGCTTCCTTCGTGATTTTGACGAGGAGTTCGCTACTGTGTTCAGCGGTGTCCGCCACGATTCAGGCGATCCGTTCGAGTGGGGTGATAAGATCATCGCTCACTATAAGAAACTTGGCATCGACCCGAAGACGAAGACTCTTCTCTTCAGCGACAGCTTGAATTTCGAGAAAGCCACTAAACTGAAGAAATATTTCGAGGGAAGAGCGAAGACAGCATTCGGTATCGGCACATTCATCGCCAACGACACTGATGTGCCACCGCTTAATATCGTGATGAAGACGACGCTTTGTAATGGTGGCGACGTCGCAAAGATTTCTGACACTCCTGGTAAGGGTATGTGCAAGAATCCAGACTATGTCGACTACTTGCAAAGAGCCATCGACTGGAGAATGAACCACGCTGAAATGTGATTGAAAACCAATTAATTTGAATGGTATGAACAATTGGCAGATAAAGGAGAGAGAGGTTGTGATGAAAACACCGATCGGAAGCTTTGTGACAACGAAGAAAATCGATCCGAAGGGTGTGGAACGCAAATATATATCTATGCAGGCTCCTGATTGGGTGTGTGCTGTCGTCCGACTTGGTGCTGATTCTGATAATTTCATGATGGTCAAGCAGTTCCGTCACGGCATCAACAGGGAGATCACGGAATTCCCTTCTGGAATGGTGGACGCCGGAGAAAAGGCTATTGATGCTCTCTACCGTGAATTGGACGAGGAGCTTGGCATCAAAAAAGAGAATGTCATCAAACTGGAGCAACTTTATACGGGCAGCCCGAACCCTGCTTTCATGGAGAATCGAATGACTTGCTACTATGTGGTGGTGGATGGCTACGGCAAAAACAATCCTGACGATGATGAGTTTCTTGAAACTGAGATCGTGAAAAGGGCAGACATGGATGCAATTGTCAGACAGGATGATTTTGGTTTGATGATGAGGCTTGCTTGGGAGATGTTCGAGAAAATTAAGATTTAAGAATTAAGAGTTAAGAATGACTGTACTCTAATAGGAACCAGTAAATTAGGAGGAAAAGATTATGAGAACACTTAAAGAACAGATGGTAGCCTGGATCAAGGACTACTTCGCAAAGAATGGTGACGAGAATACAAAAGCACTTATAGGTATCAGTGGAGGAAAGGACAGTACTGTAGTGGCTGCGGCATGTGTGGCTGCTTTGGGTAAGGATCGTGTGGTAGGTGTGATGATGCCTAACGGTGTTCAGACGGATATCAATGATTCTAAACGAGTTTGTGAGTTTTTGGGTATTAAAAACTATGAGGTGAATATCAAGGGTGCTTACGATGCTCTTGCTCAGGAGATAACTGCAAAAACGGCTGGTGAGGCTACTCCTCAATTCAAGACAAACACTCCTTCTCGTTTGAGAATGGCCACTTTATATGGTGTGGCAGCGATTATTGGTAATTGCAGAATCAGTAATAATGGCAATAAGAGCGAGCGTCTCATGGGATATTTCACTATCTGGGGCGACGGTGCTGGTGATTTTGCTCCGTTGGCTAATCTGTATGTCAGCGACGTGGTGAGATTGGGAATCGAATTGGGCTTGCCAGAGGATTTGGTAAAGAAGGCTCCGAGCGACGGTATGTGTGGCAAGACTGACGAAGATAATCTAGGTTTCACCTATGCTGAAGTGGAGAAGGTGGCAAGAGGATTCTTCGACGACGTGAATCCTGAGACAGCTCAGAAAATCCAGAAGAAGATCAACGGTATGAGCTGGAAGTGCAAACTGCTCAACCTCCCTTGCTTTGTGCCAGACCAGAAGGAGTTGGCTATCGTCGACGCACAGAAAGATTTCATCGATGGCAGTATGGGAGTGGGAATGGAAAAGTGGAAAAAAGCCAAAGCAGCGATCATTGATTTGATGAAGAAAGAAAAATACGACAGCATCGTCTACACTAAAGATTGGCATCCTACAAACCATTGCAGCTTCAAACCTCAGGGTGGACCATGGCCAAACCATTGCGTCGCCGGAGAGAAAGGTGCGGAGATAGATGCAGAACTGCTTGCTGTAAATATTCCAAGTGTCACATTAAACAAGGGATGCAATCCGAATGTGGAGGAGTATGGAATAGATGTGTTGCCAAACGTCGACAATGTGAAAGAGCTTCATCTTGTCGGTCTGTGCTTCGACTATTGCGTGCAGAGTTGCGCTAAAGAGACGGCCAAAACACATCCGAACACAAAGATTGTGGTGAAGAAGGCAGGCACCGTCGCAATCGATGAGAACGCTAAAATTGATTGGGAAGGCTTGGATGTAAAAGTGGAATGATAAAAAAACGTTGAAACGTGTGAATTTTTAGGGACAGGTTTTAATGACCTGTCCCTTTTTTCTTGATTAGAAGCGGATATCGGATTTGTTTCATAATCAAACACAAAATTATTATATTTGCAGAGTAAATTGAATAAGAGAGCATTATGATAAAGCCATATCCGATAGGACGACAGGATTTCAAGGCCATCATTG
Source organism: uncultured Bacteroidales bacterium (assembly GCA_902782665.1). Taxonomy (GTDB): domain Bacteria; phylum Bacteroidota; class Bacteroidia; order Bacteroidales; family Paludibacteraceae; genus UBA1723. The sequence goes on along the minus strand of CACZOA010000101.1, from coordinate 8,753 downwards.
AGGATGGTTATGCATACGTCGACAAGACGGAACGAATGTATGAGATGATAAAAAATCGTACATTTGTGTTCCTCTCTCGTCCTCGCCGTTTCGGCAAGTCTTTGCTTATCAACACCCTCCAACAATATTTCGAGGGAAACAGAGATCTCTTCAAGGATCTGAAAATAAGCCGGTTGGAGAAGGACTGGATCAAATATCCCGTCTTTAGGTTTGATATGAGTTCGTATAAGGATCTTCCTGTAGAATCCATGTCTTATGCGATCTCAAATGCCATTTCCAAATATGAAAAAGAATATTCGATTAAATCTTCGGATAAATTAGGAAATGGCGAGCGTTTCAAAAACGTAATTGAAGCGGCATACAAGCAGACCGGCCGCAAAGCTGTGGTCTTGATCGACGAATATGATTCTCCGCTGTTGGCTCATCTTCACGATGGAAAATTAGCTGATGTAAAACCAGTTCTTCAGGAACTGTATCAGCAGTTGAAGGTGAACGAGCAATATGAGCAGTTTGTCTTCATCACAGGCATCTCCCGTTTTTCGCAGGTGTCAATTTTCTCTACACTCAATAATTTGGACAATATCTCCATGGATGATAAGTTCTGTGATATATGTGGTATCACTGTAGATGAACTGATGGAGAATTTCAAAGAGGATATAGAGTGTTTTGCACATAATGAGGGATGCACTTTCGATGAAATGGTGATGAGACTTAAATCCAAATATGACGGTTACCATTTTTCCAAAAACTCACAAGACATATTCAATCCGTTGAGTGTGATTTCTTCATTCAGCAAGATGGAGCTGAAAAACTTCTGGTTTGAAACAGCCACGTCGTCATACGTCATAGACCACTTACGTAAACATAACGCTCAGATACTTGATTTTGAGAGTGTTGAACTCTTTGAGTCGGATTTCTATGTGTCGCAGGAAGACAGCAGAAGCGTCTATCCATTGCTTTTCCAAGCCGGATATCTTACAATTAAGGATTACGACAGAGAGTCAAGCCGTTATGTGATTGGATATCCGAATTCTGAAGTTCGAGTTTCCATGCTGGAGGTTATGATGCCTTCGTGGGTAGGATGCTCCGCCACAGATGGAAAAAACTATATGTGCGATTTCTACTTCGCACTCAAAGCAGGAAAAATTGATGAGGCTTTCGAACTGTTGAAGGAGTTTTTTGTGCAGATTCCAAACGTGCTGAACAATAAGAACGAGAAACATTTCCAGACAGTCATCTACGTACTTTTCCGTTGGCTTGGTTTCTATACCCAGTCTGAGGTGAACACTGCTAAAGGCAGGCTCGACTGCATTCTATTCTCTCCGAAACAGATTTTTATCATTGAGTTTAAAGTGGATGAGAGTGCGGAAAAGGCTCTTGCTCAAATCAATGAGAAGGGTTACGCTGATCCATACCGTGCAGACGGCAGACCAATTGTTAAGATCGGAGTCAACTTCTCCAGTGAAGAACGTACAATTGAAGGATGGAAAGTTGAAGATTAAAATGTCTGAAACTTTTTCTTAAAGTGTCGTTTTTATATTTATTTCCAACAAAAATGCAATTTGTTGGATTCTATTTCCTATTTTTGTAGCAACAAAGAATTAGAAGAACTTAATAATTACAATGATGAGAAAAATTTTGTATTTTTTCCTATCCGCATCTCTTTTTTGCTCATGTGTGCCAAAGAAGAAGTTCGTTGAACTAAGCGAAGAACTTGATGATTGCTATAAGGCAAAACAGGCAGGTGTTAAGACAATGGCTGAGAACAAGCAGACTATTGCTGATCTTGAATCCAATAAAAAGTATTTGCAGGATGCAATCGACGCTTTGGCTAAAGATACTTTGGCTAAGGGTAAACTGTTGTCGCAGAACAAGACTGATCTTGAAAGCCTAAGAAATCTAAATAAGAAACTTGCTGATCAGCTTAAGAATTCTCGTAGTGAGAGTGAGGTTAAGGCTTTGTTGAACCAGCTTCAGACTATGCAGAACAAACTTGCTTCTCGTGAAGACAGCCTTTCTGCTAAAGAGAAGGAGATGCAGAAACTTACAGCTATGGTCAACCGCCAGGACTCTTTGATGAAGAGTTTGAAGAAGAAAGTGAGCGACGCGTTGACTAACTTCGAAGGTAAGGGATTGTCTGTAGTAAACAAGAATGGACGTGTCTATGTCTCTATGGATGAGAAGTTGCTATTCAAGTCTGGTAGCTATGACGTTGATTCTAAGGGTATTCAGGCGTTGAACAGCATTGGTGATTTCCTTGTTGAGAATAAGGATATCCACGTTGTGATCGAAGGTCACACTGATAATGTGCCTTACACAGGTAACGGATATTTGTTCGACAACTGGGATTTGTCTGTGAAGCGTGCCACTGCAATCGTGCGTGCTCTAATCGGCAACAAGAATATTGATCCTGCGCGTATCACTGCAAGCGGTCGCGCTGAGTATGTCCCTCTTGATCCTGCCGACACTAAGGAGGCTCGTCAGAAGAACCGCCGTACAGAGATCATCCTGAGTCCGAATATGGACGAGTTGATGAAGGCTTTGTCTGGTGAATAATAGAAGATTTATCTAATTATAAAAGCAGGGAGTGTCTTTTGCTCCCTGCATTTTTTGCATATATGGAATTTCGTACTTTGGTGAATATCAAGCCGTTTGCTAAGAAGATGACTTACGACAGTAAAGTTGTCTCGCTTGGCTCATGCTTCTCTTCAGAGATGGGCAGACGTCTGCTTGATCGCAAATACGATGTGTTGCTTAATCCCCTTGGCATTGCGTTCAATCCGCTTTCGATAGCTATGCAGATTGAGAAATCACTTGATCTTGATTATTTCAATGAGGATGATTTCTTCTGTCGCGACGGAATATGGCGCAGCTTTCTCCTTCACAGTGATTTTTCAGGAGAATTGCAGAACACAATACTGAATGCCAACAACGCACTCCGTGATGCAAACGAATATTTGAAAACTGCTGATTTCATTCTTCTCACGTTTGGCTCCGCCTTCGTTTATCGCCATAAGGAACAGAACTTCGTGGTGGCAAACTGCCATAAGGAAGACGCTGGTGTTTTCAAGCGTGAGTTGTTGACTGTGGATGAAATCACTTCCGTCTACAAAAAACTTATTGATAGGATTGCAGATACAAATCCTGATGCCAGTTTTGTGATGACGGTGAGCCCGATCAGACATTTGCGTGATGGGTTGGATGAAAATAGTCTGAGCAAGGCGACGTTGCGTCTGGCTATCAATGAACTTGTGAAACAGTACAAAGAGAGGGTTGAGTATTTTCCGTCATACGAAATCATGATGGATGATTTGCGTGATTATCGTTTCTATGCAGAGGATATGCTTCATCCGTCGTCTGTGGCGGTGGATTATATATTCGAGAAATTCTCTGAGACGACGATGTCTGCAGATCAGATTGCTTTGATGAGACGTGTGGAAAAGATAATGGATGGAGTCAACCATCGTATGTCTGATCCCCAAAGTGCGAACTCCAAACAGTTCGCCGCCAAACTGATTATGAATATGAATGAGTTGACTGGAAAATATCACGTCGACTTCAAGAGAGAGAAAATGGATTTAATTAACAGATGTGGACTTGAAATGGTATGAAAATGAATTTTGAATCAATTAAGAATAAATATGTCGCACTCTACCATGAGTGTTACGATTTCATTATTGATCCCAACAGCGTATGGGAAAAAGTGGTGAACGAGCAACGTACGTGGACAGACACACAGACTCGATTGCTTTACCCTTTGCTTGCGCTTATCTGTCTGCTTGGGTTGGTGAGAGTGCTTGTACAAAACTTCTATATTTCTGGCTACAACTTGCTTGAAGAGACATTGATCGCATTGTCATGGCCTGTGATCCTTGCTATTTCACTGCTGATAGCAGCTTTTGTCGGACGATTTTATCTAAAGTTTCTGACAAAAAAACAGGTTGACTTCGAGCGTATGGTTGTATTCATGACGTATGCGGAGATACTGGTTTTTATATCATTCGCTATATTGTCGGTATTGCCGTTCATGTTTCCGGTGCTGATATTTATAAATTTTTACTCCGCATATATTATAATGTCGGGATATAATGTTTATTTTGTCGACATTATTGGAGAGGATAGGAAATATCATTTTCCTTCAACTCTTATTACATTTATCATTATTTATGCTCTTACATATATGGCGTGGGGAGCATTGGCTAAAATTTAGACTGAAAGGTTTTACATAGAATATGGGAAACAATAAATTAGGAAAGTTGATGAAAAAAGATGTGCTTATAAAGAATAAGCGCGCGACTTTCGATTATGAACTGGTTGATAAATTCACTGCTGGAATTGTGCTTGTGGGCACGGAGATAAAATCGATCCGTTTGGGCAAGGCAAGTCTGGTGGATACTTTCTGTTTCTTTGCCGGCAACAATGAGCTATGGGTGAAGAACATGAACATTTCAGAATATTCGTTTGGATCATACAACAACCATCTGCCACGTCGTGACAGAAAACTTCTTCTTAATCGCAAGGAACTTATCAAGTTGCAGAGAGAAGTGAAGGATAATGGTATGACTATTGTGCCTACAAAGCTGTTTATCAACGAAAAAGGTCTTTGCAAGTTGGAGATCGCATTGGCACGTGGTAAGAAGGAGTACGACAAACGTGAGAGCATCAAGGAGAAGGATGCTAAGAGGGATATCGATCGTTACATGAAGAGATAAAATGGATTTTGTACTAAGAATGAAGGATGTCGCTCCTCGTATCTGGGGAGTCGAGTTTCCTGATAACATAAATTTTGAGGTCAAACCTGGCGAGGTTTGGTGTATTCTTGGAGAGAATGGTTCCGGCAAAACAATGCTTTTGGATCTGATCTCAGGTAAAAGCGGTATTCGTGGTGGTGAGTTGAAATACGGATTCTTTGATCCAAACAATCGTCCGGAGGGAATCAAGTACGCTAGCGACATGATCCGCACAATGTGTTTTGAGAGCGCGTATAAACTTGCCGACTACAACAACATGTATTATCAGCAGCGTTTCAACTCGCAGGATAATGAGTTGGCTCCTACGGTTGGTGAACTGTTGAAGATGAGTGTCGAAAAGAAGAAGGGAAACCGTATGCTTGATGAGGATTTGTTAAAGTCGTTGATGGAGAAAATGAAAATCAACGATATCATCAATAAGCATATCATAATGTTGAGCAGTGGAGAATTGCGTCGTTTCCTTATTGCTGAATCACTGATTTCTGCGCCTCAATTGCTCCTCGTCGACAATCCTTTTATCGGACTTGATCCTGCTATGATGAAGGAACTCAATGATTTCTTCACATTGCTTGCTCAAAATGGTCAGATGATGATTTTCTCATGTCCGAGTGAGGAGGAGATCCCAGATTGTGCCACACATATCCTTCCTGTTAAAGATAAAAGATATCTTCCTGGAATTGAAAAGGATAAATATCTTGCCGATTCGGCTCTTAGGTCGACGGTGTTCGCTCCACGTAAGTTCAAAACAGATGAGCTACAGGCTACTGTGTTGTCGAAACCAGATTTTGATGAGGTGTTCTGTATGACCAATGTGAATGTCTCTTATCCAGGCAGAACATTGTTCAAGGATCTTAACTGGCGTATTATGAAGGGTGAGAAATGGAGTTTGTCCGGACAAAACGGTTCTGGCAAAAGTACTCTTCTTTCACTTTTGTCTGCAGACAATCCGAAAGCTTATTCATTGGATATCAGATTGTTTGGACGTCAGCGTGGAACAGGAGAAAGTATTTGGGACATCAAGCGTCATATAGGATATATATCAAGTGAGATGCATCTTTATTTCCGTCAAGACCAGCCATGCAAGAAGATTGTGGCATCAGGATTCTTCGACACGATCGGATTGTTCCGTACTCCTACGGATGCTCAATATGAGTTGGCATTGCAATGGATGAAACTTTTAGGTATAGATCATCTAGCAGAGCAGTCATTCTTGAAAGTGTCTGGTGGAGAGCAACGTCTTGTGCTAATCTGCAGAACGATGGTGAAAAATCCGGATCTGCTTATCCTCGACGAGCCACTTCATGGATTAGACCTTGCCAACAAACGACGTGTGCGTGAGATTGTGGAGAAATATGCGGCTCAGGATGAGAAAACATTGATTTACGTCACACACCGTAAATTGGAGATTCCGTCTTGTGTCACAAAACATTTTGAGATTCAGAAATTAGGTTAACTCAAAGTTTTTCACTTAATTGGTGGAACTTTTCCGTTTGACAAGTATTTGTGAATGGGTTACAACTTAATTTGATTGTTGCATGAAGAAACTGTTGTATTTCATAATTACGATATTTGTGCTGATAGCTTTGGCTGTCGGTGCTGTATTCATTTTCTCTGACACCATCATGAAGAAGGTGTTGGATAAAGAGCTTGGAGATGTCCGTGATAAATACGGAGTCCAGGTCAAGTATGAAGGATTGAAATTCAATGATCTTTCTTCAATGACGTTCAATGGAATCTCCTTGTATAAAGTAGACGCGGATAAAAACATCACTGATACCATCGCTACCGTCGACAGCCTCACTGCGACAGCCCAGCTACGCAGTTTGATGAAGAAAAAACTCAAATTGGTGAGTTTGAGAATTGCTGGAGTGGATGTTGTGTATAAGATGAAATCGCACAGAAGTGATGCGGATAGTGTGGAGGTTGAGACTGAAAATGCAGAGCAGGGCAGTAAGAAAAGCATTTACGAAAAATTCAATCAAGCTACAGGGTTGTTTTTCAGAATGATGCCAGAACGCTTCTCACTTACAGATTTTAATTTGTCGGTCGAGTCTGACTCTTTCTATGCGAAGATTGCCGTTCCAAGATTCCAGATTAAGGATGATAAGTTTGAGTCTGATGTCATTTGTCAGGAGATGACGCATGAGATCCAGAACCTGTCTCTTACCGGAACATATCAGCGTAATGATCAGACAATTACCGCGGATATCCAATCCAATAGTGATACAGCAAGAGTTATAGTACCATTTATAGAATATAAGTACGGAGCCAAGATAGCCGCGAATATCTTTTTCGTAAAGGTGTCGGTAGACGCAGATGAAAGTGCCGGACTGTTTAAGATTAGAGGCAACGCGTCGGCAGAGTATCTATCCATCTATCATGAGCGACTATCCGCACAGACATTGAATTGCGGTTCTCCATCATCGGATTTCCTTTTGAATATCGACAAGAATAGTATAGAATTAGATAGCTCGACGGTGGTGCGTCTGGAAAAACTTGAGTTTTCTCCATACGTGAAACTCGACAAAGGAGACAATTTCGGTTTGACAATCAAACTTAATAAAGACAGATTTCCTGCCGATAATTTGTTCTCTTCTATTCCACGAGGTTTGATGCCAAGTTTGGAGGGAATAAAAGTAGAAGGAGATATAGATTATCATTTATTGTTCAGTTTTGATATGGACAATATTGATTCTTTGCAGTTCGCATCTTCGATGAAAAAGTATCCAGGATTCAAGATCACGAAGTTCGGCAACGTCGACCTCAGGAAGATGCAGGACACATTCACCTATTTAGCTTATGATCAGAACGTGCTGCAACGCAAGATATTGGTGAGTGAGACGAATCCAAACTACCGTAAGTTGGATGATATTTCCGTCTACTTGAGAAATGCGGTGCTATTTAGCGAGGATCCAAGTTTCTTCCGTCACCGAGGATTTTTGGAAAGTGCGTTGAGAGAAAGCATGATCAAGAATATCAAGGAAAAGAGATTTGCGAGAGGAGGAAGTACAATCTCGATGCAGCTTGTGAAAAATGTATTTCTAAACCGAGAGAAGAAACTTCAGCGTAAGGCGGAAGAGGCGATGATAGTGTGGCTGATTGAAAACAACGCGCTTACATCAAAAGACAGAATGTATGAAGTCTATCTCAATGTGATAGAGTGGGGACCAAATGTGTATGGAGCGGCTGAGGCAGCTAAGTTTTATTTTGGTAAAGAACCGTCAAAACTGACTGCAGAAGAGGCAATCTACCTTGCGATGATCATCCCACGTCCGAAGAAATTCAAATGGTGTTTCGATGACGAAGGCAAACTACGTGATTCCTACGAGCAGTATTTCTCCACAATATCAGGCAGAATGCTGAATGCGGAAATCATTTCGGAAAAAGAGAAAGAAAAGATATCTTGCAAAAATGTCGAGCTTACCGGAGATGCTGCTAAGATGTTGAAGAAAGGAGCATCAGTGACAACAGAGGAAGAAGATGACGTGGAAGAGGCGGAAGAAACCCCAAGTATCTTTAAGAAACTCTTCAAGTTTAGAAAGAAAGGAAAATGATGATTGATATGGGTGCGGTCAACAAGGAAAGACTATGAAAAGTAAAATCAATCGACTTGCAAAAGCAGCCACAATCTCAGATATTCGTATGACTATGAATATCGAGGATGAAATTTATTCTGAGTTGGAGAACTTAGACACAAAGATTCTTTCCCAGAAAAAAGCGTTGGCTCAGAAAGATAAGCAGTTGGCGCACCAGGAAGAGCAGTTGGCACATCAGGAAGAACAGTTGGCACACCAGAAGGATATGCTTCGATACACAATCAAGATGCTTGTGGAAAGTGGCAAAACTCTGTCGGAAATTGCTGATAATCTACATCTTGATATCGAGAATATTAAAGAACTGATGTGAGATTGTAAAGGTAAAGACTGAGACAGAGGTCATCACTGGAAAGGTTTTCAAAAAATAGAAATAAGACGGTTATTTTTGTAAGACATAAAAAAAGAC
>CACZOA010000100.1 GCA_902782665.1 uncultured Bacteroidales bacterium | reverse complement strand
TTCTTCTGCACTCCCGATGATTTGAAGCGACGCGATTTCTCTAAAGTACTCTACAATTGGGATTGCTATTAAGCCACTAAATCAAGTTTGGAATGAACATAATCAAATATTTTTTTATCTGTTTACTCTGTCTACACACAATCTCATGCGAAAGATTGAGTCAATCTGGCTATGCCCAAGTCGCAGACAAGGATTCGACTATATCCAAAGAAGAAACTGTCGACAAACCAGAAATCAAAAAAGAAGACGACGCAAAAAAAATATTAAAAAGCAAGACAACCTATAAAATCGTTGTAAGATCAGATACCGTAAAGAAAGTACGCATAATAAACAAAGTGGAATATGATTCCCTTGGATACAAAGAATGCGAATGTGAATACATCAGAAGAAATGCATGTATCGATTCAAAATATTGCGGATCTGCCAACGACAACGAATGGATGAAAATAAGTCGAGCATACGGAATACCTTTTCCAGAGCAGAAAGCAGTAAATTTCAGATATGATTCCAAGATGAAGGAAGTAGAGACATTTATATATCAGATGGAAGGTTATCCAGTGCTTTTCAAAAGCAAATATAATTCAGACGGTTGTGTCGTGGAGAAGTGTGCATCCAAACAATACAAAAAAATAAGTAGAAACACATATAAGTATGATACCAACGGCAAAGAGATCGAAGAATGCTGTTATAACGGAGCCGGAGAACTGGATTATAAATACACATACCAATATGATTCCATTGGCAACTTGTCGGAAAAACACGTCTACAACTCTGACGGAGATCTGACAAGTAAAACCATTTTCTATTACAACACCAACGGAGATTGTATCAAATATTGTGAATATAGCACTGACGGAACAATGAAAGGCGTTTCGAAAAACATTTATGTAATTGAATATCAATATTAGGTTGATGCGGAATTGGTAATGTCATCACAATATCCACATATGGGTTTTCACACAATTACGTATTATGAATTCAAGTTTTGCAAGTAGGTTTCATATTCATTTTGTGTAAAAAATGAGGATTACAAAGGGCGTAACGCCCTTGTCCCTCCCTTTATCGCGAGCACGTAAGTGCGAGCGACAATAAAAGACATTGAATATGGAAGTCATCATACAAACTTTTATTAAAGTGCTCGCCTACGGCTCGCACTGCAAAGAAGAAGGTTAGGGCGTTCCGCCCTTAACAATCCTCTATTATATACCAACTTCAAATTAAATCCATTTGCAAAATTTGAGTTATGAATTACAAATCAACAGAATCAAAACATTATCAAAACATACGATTCATAAATCAAAATAGTGTTTCCGTGTTGATTCTGGTAAGTAAGTGGAAAAACTCCTTTCTGGCTGGTCAACGTATATCCCATCCGCTTTAGATTATTTATAATCTTTACGCGAGTAACCGCCATTTCGTTATACAAAGACGAATGAGATCGGTTAGATATTTTTAATGTAGAACCTGTGGTTGATTCCGTCCATTCTTCATGACAGAGAGGAAAAAAATTTTTTCTCATATCAGAATCAATAACAGAAGATGAAATAGGTTTATCTTTTACATATTCAAGTCTGCCGGATATGGACGCGATCTGTTTACCATTGTGGAAAAAAAATAGGGATTTGTCAATAGTCTTGAAAGTCATAACCGTTCGGTTATTAGAAGTTGACTCTTTTGAATCAATAATAATATCTTGAGGCAAAGTATTGCCCATCGAATTAAAAAAACGAGGAAACTGAATGGCATTAGGCTTTGAATCCTGAAACAGAATTATCATTCTATGGTCAACTCTATTTGGAATAGGAGAATTAGGTCTTGCGAACACCGAGTCGAATACAAAATCAATATTTATAGACGTCATGCTATACACGTCATTCCAGAAAGATCGTTTATATACAATCTGGTTGGGATTTAAAGCCTCTCTTTCCTTCGTTCCATCAACATATTCATACTCAAGATATTGGTTTTGAGCATTTAGATGAAATATGAACGCAAATAAGAATAATATTATATAAGATATCCTAAAATTCATAACAAATCTATTTAAATATGCCACTATCACTTCGAGACTTCTACCATGATATACGTTTCATACATCAATATTGTATTTCCTTTATCATTCTGATATGTAAGTGGAAACACCCCTTTCTGGCTGGTCAACGTATATCCCATTCGCTTCAGATTATTTATTACTTTCACTCGCTCTAAAGACAAATCATTTAGATTTATTTTTTTAGCTTTCTCATCATACGACGGAGAAACGAATTTTATACATAAGTCATCTGATTTTCCAATCAACAATGTCGGATCCAAATAAAAAGGTTTAAGATTATCTTTCAATTCATCATTTAATACCGTCGACGGAACATTTCTTAATTTGGAATAAAAGATATGACCCGAGATGGAAGATATCTGTTTACCATTATGGTATGCATATCCAGGGAGTTTATTAGACTTAAATAAAACAGCCTTTATTCCGTTTTTAGTATCTGCTTCTGACTTGAATTCATAAATATCCAAACGGGTACATGAAATAGAAACTGCGCTTAAAGGTCCTGACAGGTCTATCGGTTCTCCATCTATGTAATAAAGATGCAATATGTCAAAAATCTGCTTACGCGATACATTTCGAGCTATATGCATAGGAGTTAATGTATCAAAAATATTTTCTATATAAATGTCAGTAATTCTATATGTCAATCCTTCATTATGACAATACTTGAAAGACATTCTTTCCATATCTATTATGTTGCTTTCCTTCGTCCCATCAATATATTCATACTCAACATATGAATTTTGGGCGACAGACGGGAATAGAAAAGCAAATAAAAACAGGATTATATATGTTATCCGATTTTTCATAAACAAATCTATTTTTAAGATTCACGCAAAACTTACAAGTCATTTTCAATCCTTGACTTTCACCATAATATAATCTTCATACATCAAAATAGTGTTTCCGTCTTGATTTTGGTAAGTAAGTGGAAAAACTCCTTTCTGGCTGGTCAACGTATATCCAATCCGCTTTAGATTATTTATAACCTTTACGCGAGCTACCGCCAATTCGTTATACGAAGACGGAGAAATGAATTCTATATATGAAGCATCTGATACATCCGATGTTCCAGTCAACGTTATTGGAGCTAAATAAAAAGGGTTAAGATTATCTGCTAAATCGTCATTTAAAATCGTCGACTTAATGGTTTTGAATTTGAAATAAGAGATACGACCAGAAATGGATGAAATCTGTTTTCCATTATGGTATGCAAAATCAGGAAGTTCATAAGAATAAAATGATATAGACATAATTCCGTTATCAGCATCTTTTTTATCTAATTTAAATCCATAACTAAATAATATACGCATAGCATTTCCCATAGAAGAAGGAATTTCATAAGGGCCTGACACTTCAGAGGGTTCTCCATCCTTAAAAGAAAAAGACAATTTGTCTGAACATATCGCTCTCAATGCATTTTGTGCTGTATCAAACGGTCTTAATGTATCAAAGACATTATCTATAGAAAATTTCTTAATTCTATATGACAATCTATCATTATAATAATACCGAAAAGTGATTCTTCTCATATCTATTGCCTCCCTTTCCCTCGTTCCATCAACATACTCATAATCAACATACTGAAGTTGAGCATTCAATTGAAAAATGAAAGCAAATAAGAATAGTATTATATACGTCACCCGATATTTCATGATCAAATCTGTTATTTAATTTCACATACCTTACATATCTCTATCATTCCGTAACTTTTACCATAATATAAGTTTCATACATCATAATGGTGTTTCCATTTGGGTTTTGATAAGTAAGTGGGAACACTCCTTTCTGGCTGGCCAACGTATATCCCATTCGCTTTAGATTATTTATTACTTTCACTCGCTCTAAAGACAAACCATTTAGCTTTGTATTTTTTTCATCCTCATTATACGACGGTAAAACGAAGTCTAAATATGAGCCATCTGATTTTTCAATCAACGATGTCGGATAGAAAGGTTTAAGATTCTCTTTCAATTCGTCATTTAATATCGTCGACTTAATGGTTTTGACTCTAGAATAAGAGATACGACCAGAGATGGATGAAATCTGTTTTCCATTATGGTATGCAAATCTAGGAAGGGAATTAGACTTAAATAAAACAGACATAATTCCAGCTTTAGGATTTACTTTATCTAATTTATATTCATAACTATCTAAACGGTCTCCCATACATTGTATACTAGGACCTATAACATCGGATAGTTCTCCATCATTAAATTTAAATATCAATTTGTCAAAAATTTGCGAACCTATATTGGGAATTAATGTATCAAAGACATTATCTATATAAATGGTCTTTATTCTATATGACGATCCTTCATTTTGATAATAACGGCAATAGAATCTTTCCGTACCAATTGTATTTCTTTCCTTCGTTCCATCAACATATTCATAATCTATATATGAATCTTGAGCGACAGACGGGAATATAAATGTTGTCAGAAACAATATTATGTAAGCGATGCAACTTTTCATAACCGTAGATGATTTATGGTAATTAAACAGTTTATAAATCAGCAATTCACAAATATAACGAAACCTACATAAAAACAAAACGAAAAGAGCCGATTCTTTCGAACCGGCTCCTACTATAAAATAAACAGTTATTCATCAAGGTGTACAATTATTAACCTTGACTATCATATTATTTATAGAAACCATTTGGACTCATACTTGACCACTTAATATACATTTCCTTATAGTTTTCTTTGATAAATTCTCTGATAATACGGAGTTCCTTGTCTGTTAACATTCCTCTTTCTTTAACTTCTGTATCTCCATTTCCCTTTACAAATAATTTTGCTGAACCAGCTTCCGTCATTCGTCTGTCACTTGCATGCACATGCATAGCCTCAATTATACAGTGTGATGTGAAATACAAATAGTATCCACAAATCATAAATTCGTAGTACTTAGGCATAAGATTCCTCCATATATTTATGATTTCTCTTCCAGTATTCCTTCACAATGCTAATTTCAACATCATTCATTGTTGTCTCCAAGATATCGCCATCTGTAGTCATGACGGATACATGATGTGGTTCATTTAAATCAACAACTCTTACATTTGAACTGTCAATGCGAGAGAATGCATAACCACATACAATCATATCCGAGTCATAGCATATCTTTTCAATATCTTCACTGCTCATAATCACCTATTTTTACTGTTTGTATATCTTTTAAGAAAATGTCAGGATTTATATAAAGATTATTGAGAATAGGAATAAGATCTATATATTCTTCTATAATTCCAATTCCTTCATAATCTGCCATAACAACCAAATATCCATTATCCCATTCTTTCACTTCTGTATATTTATTTAAAATTGAAGATGTACGGAAACGAACGTTGTAATCTCCGTATCTAAAAGAAGTCATGTTGCCAAAATTTGACAATATTGCTTGGTTGTCAATCTCTTTACTCATTCTAAATATTTGTAGCTAAATTAGTATTTTTTATGGTGCATTCCTAATTTATGGATTACAAATCACATATAAAACGATATCTACAATTGAGATGCTAGTTGGGAATACATCTCAAAACAAATCATGAGTAAACGAAAAGAGCCGATTCTTTCGAACCGGCTCATATATAAACCTTTAATAAGGATTACTTGTCACCTCGGATTGCAGCGATACCTGGAAGAACCTTACCCTCCATGTACTCAAGCATTGCACCACCACCTGTTGACACGTAAGAAACCTTGTCAGCCAAGTTATTCTTGTTGATAGCAGCAACTGAGTCACCACCACCGATCAAAGAGTAAGCTCCCTTAGCAGTTGCAGCAGCAACAGCCTTAGCGATAGCAGTTGTACCAGCAGCGAACTTGTCGAACTCGAACACACCCATAGGTCCGTTCCAGATCAAAGTCTTAGAGTTCTCGATAACCTTCTGGAAGTTAGCGATAGACTTAGATGCGATATCAAGACCCATCCATCCGTCTGGAGTCTGGTCGATAGCTGTCTCCTTAGTGTTAGCGTCCTTGTCGAACTTATCTGCGTTCAAAGCGTCAACTGGAAGAAGTAGGTTAACACCCTTAGCCTTAGCCTTAGCGATGATATCAAGAGCAAGGTCAAGCTTATCCTCCTCACAAAGTGAGTTACCGATCTTACCACCCTGAGCCTTAACGAATGTGTAAGCCATACCACCACCGATGATAAGGTTCTCTACACGGTCAAGAAGGTTAGTGATGATGTTGATCTTATCAGAAACCTTTGAACCACCCATGATAGCTGTGAAGCCTTCCTTCTTAGCAGCAAGAACACCGTCCATAGCCTTAAGCTCCTTGTTGATAAGGAAACCGAACATCTTCTTATCATCAGCGAACTCGTCAGCGATAACAGCTGTAGAAGCGTGCTTTCTGTGAGCAGTACCGAATGCGTCGTTAACGTAAACCTCTGCGTAAGAAGCCAAAGTCTTAGCGAACTTCTTCTGAGAATCCTTCATAGCCTTCTTAGCCTCGTCGTACTTAGGATCTTCCTTCTCGATGCCACGTGGCTTACCCTCTTCCTCAGCGTAGTAACGAAGGTTCTGAAGCAATAGGATCTCACCCATCTTCAAATCCTTAGCAGCCTGAGCAGCGTTAGCAGCGTCGTCAGCAAACTTGATAGATGCTACACCGAACTCCTTTGTATACTTCTCAATAGCTGAAATGATCTGCTTTAGAGAGAACTTAGGATCACCCTCCTGTGGGTTAACATTTTTTGGCTTACCCATGTGAGACATCAAGATAGCTGCACCACCGTCAGTGATGATCTTCTTGATTGTAGGTAGAGCGCCACGAATACGTGTGTCGTCACTTACTGCACCTGTCTCTTTGTTCAATGGAACGTTGAAGTCCACACGAACGATTGCCTTCTTACCAGCAAAGTTAAAATTGTCAATTAATTGCATACTTGTAAAAATATGAACTTGTTTAATAATTTGCTACAAAGATAATATAAAATTCGAAATGCTAAATGCTAAATGTCAAATTAAACATGACCCATTATGCATTTCTAATCACATTTTTTTGCAGCGTTTTACTCTTTATTTTGCGAATCCATAAAGATGGTGGTCGGACCATCGTTAAGAAGAGAAACTTTCATGTCCGCGCCAAACTCCCCTGTCCCCACCGTCTTACCTAAATCAGCGCTGACTTTCGCACAGAATTTTTCATACATAGGTATTGCGAAATCATGTTTGGATGCCTTGATATATGAAGGTCTGTTTCCTTTCTTCGTTGACGCCTGTAATGTGAACTGGCTGACAATCAATATCTCACCGTCGACATCCTTCACCGAAAGATTCATCACATTATTCGCGTCTTCAAAGATACGCATATTCACGATCTTGTTAGACAACCACTCTATATCAGCGTCGGTGTCTCTATCTTCCACACCGACAAGCACAAGCAAACCTCTGCCGATCGACGACTTGATTTTGCCCTCAATCTCCACTGAACAATGCGTCACTTTTTGAATTACAACTCTCATATCAAAATAGGAAAGTCACAACAGGACAATCTGCTGTGACTATATAATTAATCAATAATTTCTGTGTTGATAGCGATCAAGAAATCAGGGCGTGACGGATCAAAATTCGGAATAGCCTTGATATCAAAGTATACCTCACACTCATCATACAATTCCGGATTCTCCTCTACAGGCACCTGATAACGTTTGCCTCCCTCTGTCTGGATCTCGCCCTTATATTGGCAACGATATTTCTTAGACATATAGTTGTTGTGCTCGTAATATGTGCCATGATTCTCCTCTTCCGCATCATCATCCTGTTCATCGATGACGGGACGTGGACGATAAGCCGGTTTTGGACGTGAGATATACGGACGATAATTCTGAAGATTACGTTTGATCATATCCTCCTGATTCTCGTTGACGCTGACAACGTTAAGCTGAATATCGCTCTCTGTATTTTTCACATCATACTCAGGCTCAATCTCCGGATACGGCACATCAGGTACGTAATTAAATGGCAGACGATCCGGTACTGGTTCTTCCTCCGGCTCACCACTCTGCTCCATCTTAGGAACATCAGCCTGCTGACGGTCGATATAATCATCCTGCGATTCAGTTTCACGAATGACCTTAGCTGAAGCCGCTGTATATGAAATCGGACGTATAATCTCCTTACTTGGATCTGGATAAGTGATAGAGACATCCACCGTCAACTGCGGACACATCAAAAGTATTTTCTTTCCATCCTCAGGAAGGAAACGAGTCACCAAATCAATAAAATTGTTTGTGCCGACCAAGCACTCAGAAACCATATTCTTATCAAACGACAAAAATGACTTCGGATCCGTGAAGCTATGACATGCGCAACTTGCAAAATGATAATCTCTAATCAAAGTGAAATAAGCAAGTTGCATATGAGAAATAACAAGTTTATTCGCTTTTTCATCAGACAATTGCTTCAGCATCGCCATTTTCGCCAAATCTATCAAGAATCTTCCAGTTCGTGGTTTCGCACTACAAGGGGCAACAATAAAAGCTTTGCCGTCTTTACTAAAACCTTTTGTTCCATTCAATATTTCCTCAACCTCATCCTTATGCAACGCAGTAAGTATTCCTATACACAAACTTTCTATTGATGGTCTATAGTTTCTAAAAAAAGCTTTATAATTTCCCCTCTCAAAACTTTCCACTGCAGCGGTATAATCATCTACAAAACTTCGCAAATGGAATTCATAATTCATTTCGTTTTCCATATAAAATCAAAACAACTAAAACAAGTCTACATAAATAAAAAAGCAAATATAACAAAATTCAACGAATTATCGTCCATTTATCTGAATATATACAACAAAGATACACCCAGTATGACACCACAAAGCAATACTGATTTTATCTTGATATTCTTTTCCTTCAAAGCCACAGCACCATAGACAAACGGCACAATCGCGCCAGAACGACGTATTGTAGAGACGATGGAGATATAAGCGTCATCATAAGAGAGAGCCCAATAATAGACATAATCAGCCATCATAAGAAAAACGGAAATGCCAAGGATTGTCCATCGCCATTGGAATGGAGTTGATTTGAGACGGTGGGGATACCACAATGCGAACATCACAATCAGCATAAGAATAGACTGATACATGGTGCTGTATACCTGTACCGCCATACGTGGATAACCGCTATGCATAAGATGTTTGTCGTAGAGTCCACTTGCCGAGCCAAACACTGTGGCTGCGATAACAAGCCATATCCATTTGTTGGATTTCCAGGAAACTCCTTCTTTCTTACCCACTTGAGAAAATGCAAAGAAAGAGATAAGAGTGATAGCAATAGCCAACGATTGAATCCAAGACAAACATTCATTGAAGATCACCACTGCAACAAGCACAGTCCATATCGGTTGCGTTGCTCGGATAGGAGAAAATATCGTTATCGGAATATGTTTCATTCCAAAATAGGCGCAAATCCATGAGCAAAGCACAATAACAGACTTCAAGAAGATTGCGAAATGAGTAGCACCGTCGACATATGGAATATAAAAATCACCAAGACTCTCTTTTGTACCGTCTAATCCAGAAGCGATAAGCAACGGAAGGAAAAGAATGAAAGAGAAGAAAATAGAAATCGAAAGCACCGGTATGACGGCATTGTCGGAAAGCGATTTCTTTTTGAACACATCATAGATGCCGAGCAAAAGAGCCGACATCATAGCAAGTAATATCCACATATCAATATTCCAAAATACCCTTTCCTTGACGCACAATCACTGGCTCATCACCAGTACAATCAACAACAGTGGAAGGCTCTAGACTTCCATATCCAGAATTTATCACACAATCGACAAAGTGAGATAGTTTTTCATCCATCAATTCAGGATCAGTGTAATACTCAAGCACATCATCATTGTCGTCGCGGACAGAGGTGGAAAGGATAGGATTGCCAAGAGTTCTGACAATCTCACGGATAACATTATTGTCTGGAACACGGATACCGACCGTCTTCTTATTTCTGAACAATTTTGGAAGGTTACTAGTCGCATTCAAAATAAAAGTGAACGGACCAGGAAGATTCTTCTTCATCAATTTGAACACATCATTGTTCACCTTAGCATATTCAGCGATATGGCTCAAATCATAACAGATAAAAGAGAGATTAGCCTTTTTAGGATCTATTTTCTTATACTGACAAACTCTTTCCACTGCTCTCGCATTAAAGATATCACAACCCATACCATAAATTGTATCTGTAGGATAGACTATTATTCCACCATCCTGCAAAAACTGGACAACCTTATCAATCTCTTTTTGATTCGGATTCTCCGGATAAATTCTGTAAATCATAATATATGACGTAAATTCAAACAAAAGGGAGGAAGAGAAGACTCTTCCACCCTTATAATATTCAATTAAAATTGACGCTACTTAAAGTAAACGACCTCAATAGATCCCTTATGTTTCTCACCCTCGTTGATGATAACCTCATAGAAGTAAACACCTGGATCAACAAGATCACCACGGCAAGTTCCATCCCAACCATTGTCACTTTCAACCATCTTCTGTCCATATCGGTTGAAGATAACAACCTTGTGTCCTTCCATAAAGATATCATTCATACCATGTGAGTTGTGAGGAGTGAATGCTGTAGGAAGTTTCTTGACAACATCAATTGAAACTATATTTGATGGAACTGCAGGACAGACACTATCGACTAATAGAACATAGTATTTAGCGCTATCACCAAGCTCATTCAAATCCATAATTTTACTTCTGTTCTCACCATATTGAGTGATACCAAGTAAAGAATCTTGTTCAAAGTTTGAATCCATGTACTCTTCACGGACATTTCCATACTTATCGAACATAGCATCAGAAGTTCCATCAACCACACCCTTGACACGATACCACATGTACAACTCTGGTTTGTACTTAGTGACAAGGTTCAACTTAGCCGATTCTCCTAAGTAAACTCTTGCTGGATTATTCGGTTCAGTAGTCAACATCAGATTGTCAGGAGACATTCTGCGCTTCATACTCAAAGAAATCCAGTCATCAGAAGTTCCAAGACCACACGCGTTAATTGCATAATATTGCATTCTAAATACACCATCAGCATAATCAAGCAACGTTTGTGGATCATACTTATTACCATTAAGCATCCAGCCTTCCTCCGTTATCTCTTCACCATTGTCACGGACATCCAAAACGAACTTATCATATAGTGGTTCATCATCCGAAATCAAATGGATCGAATCCTTTTCACAAACCAAATACTTAGATGCATCAAGGTCGATAGTTGGACTTGAATGAATTGTAATATATGCACTCGCCGTATCAGTACAGAAGCGGACAGTATCCATAACGACTATAGAATAAAGGCCACTCTTATTGATATTGTCAAGAACAATAGAATCTATCTCACTACGTGGATCAAATTTACTACTGTATGTTTTAGGGTTATTTGAGAAAATAATGTTCTCAGGTGCAACCTCATTACGGTAATAATCATAAACCACTGTATTAGTATTTTTCCACTCCCACTCTCTAGTCCAAGGATTGAGTTCCCATATTCTTCCTTTACTACTTGAAATAAGTGGACTCTTCAACAATAGTTTTTGCTCAGCACATACAGTACTTTCATTCATCGTCATAGAGATGACATCTTTTCTTGTAGGCACATAAACAATATGTGATGTAGTATCATACAAACCACAAGGATCTGTAATATAAAGAGTGATTTTCTGATCTCCCAAATTAGGATCAAATTCAGTTCCAGCATCTGGTTTTTGTGTCACCTTAAAATACTTTGCAGCATCAGGATTACAAACATCAGAGTATGAACCATCAGGAAGAGTATTAGTGATATCTGGAACAAAGAATTTACATGGCTTTCCATAATCAGCCACAATCGTTGAATCCTTCCATTTTTGAGGAGGCGTAACTATAGGAGCAAAAGTATCCTGAACATAAGCAACATACTTCAATCTCTCTGTACGGTTGCGACATCTGTCGACAGCGATATATCTATGAACAACTTCATAATTGTAGTAGTTACAATCGTTTGGATCCGAAGATCTGTTAGAAGAGACAGTATAGAACACACCATCAACGATTCCATCGAACTCATTAACTTTATGGTACTCTGATATAATCTCATTAGAGCACTCATCCTTAGCTCTCAAGTTCGTTGGGAAGAAATTCTCAATCTCACAGTCGAACACCCTTGTCTCAGAAGCTGCATCATCCAACCAAACTGGAGGGACATTATCTTTAACTCTGAACTTTTGTTCACAAACAGATTCCTGATTTCTCAAGTTTTTCACCGTATATGTTCTTATGAAAGTGAAATCACATTTATCACCCAAAGACACAGTGTCACATTTGAATGTAGAAGGATCTACCAAATCAGAGACATCAACATTATTCGATATCAATTGTCCTCCTGCCTTTCTGAATTCTGAGTAATCTGCATATTGTGTAGGAATCTCTTCCAAACATGTATATACTCCAGTTAACGTTGGTGGCACACAAATCGGAGTATCACCATCCTGAACATCTACGATAGTATGACATACCTTTACTTTTTCAGCATTTCGTGTTGTATCCTTGAATAACCATGTGATGGTAACTCTCTTTCCTACAGGATAATAATCTACATATATAGACTTATCATCGTCTCTTGTAAATAGTGTATCCAAGACTTTACATACATCGAAATCTAGATTTGGCAAAATCAATCCAGAGTCTCTAACCTCTTCAAAAGTTGCACCAGGACCTTGTCTACGCAAAGTGACATGAACATAATCCGCCAACTTTGAACAGTCAACCTTATTAATAGCATCACTATTAGCCTTCACAATCTGGTAACAGATTTTCTCCTTTATAGAGAATGGACTCTTAAATACCCACTTAATCTTATGTCCACCAAGAGGAAGATCCATCAGATAAACAGCTTTGTTCTTATCTCTATCAAAGTAGCACAACTCAACATAGTCGCCTTCCTCAAACAACTGTACATATCCATGTCCATATACAATGTAATCACGTTTACATGAATCGACTGCCTCTGGAATTGGCAATGTATTCGGATTTAATAATATTTTACACTCACCAGTTGTATCCCATAATTGCAAAGGAGAAGGCAATGTGCTACAGTCGAATATAGGTGCACCGTCATGCAACAAATATAAAGTTTTGTCACAAACCGACTCCTTAGTTGTCAGGCTATCATTTGCAAACACCCATTGAATTGGATAAATACCGACGCTGACCTCTGAAGGGAATTCCATTCTCTGACCTTTATCATTGACCAAATATGGCTCACCCCAAATTGTATCACCTGTACAATATTCTAACGCCATCTTGTTTCCAAGAGAATCTCTCAAATCTGCAGATGGGATCGAACATTTGTCATGAAGAAGCACAGAGTCATTCTTCATCGTATCACAATCAACAATCGGAGGGAATGTGTCTCTCAAATGTATAGACTGTATACAAGAGTCTACAACTGCTTTTGTATAATCCCAGAACTTCCAAGTAACAAAAGTCTCACCGATTGGGAACTTGTATGTCAAATCAATCTTCTTACCATTAATAAATGGTATACCTTCAGACAAATATCCTGCCACACATGGATCCTGAACTTTCTTTGGCTTCAATGTAATATCCATTGGTTCACAATCAGGCATAACCGTATCTATATCTGGGAATAAATGTTCACAGTCAAGATCGAAATGTTTGTTTCCTAATATAAAGACATGAGTCACACAAGTGTCAGGGAATGAATTCTTGCCCTTAAACACCCAAGTGATATAAGTATCACCTGTAGGGTATGGATCATCCAACGCCTTTCCATCATTACGAGTTCCGACTCCAGGTACTATTATATCTGTACATGGTTCTTTAGCACTTGGAGTAGGTATATCCACTTTTTCTGCGTTCACCTCGCAAGTGCCAGGTTCAGCCTCGCCTTCTCTATAAGCGATAGACGCACAATCAGGGTGGATTGTGTCTCCTGCAAACGCATTGATAACCTGTGGACAATATAATACGACATCTCCATAGTCATGGCGATCACGGAACTGCCAATAAACTGTATCATTAATACCGACTTTGAATACTCTGTCATCAACAATCTTTTCTTCTCTGATAGAATCCTCATGCAACTCTCCATAGACTTCAGTGACAGGTTCTGGGCAATAATCATATCCAATATATTTTTTAGCCTTAAGTGAATCCCAAAATTCCTTGAATTCAATCTCACACTCTCCTGGTTTTGTTACAGGACGGAAAACGAAAGGATCTATTAAGTCACAATCAAATACAATTTTTGCAGTATCTCGTATCAATACCTCCTGTACACAATAAGTTGTTTTTCCAGCATTATTCTTAAACGCCCAAAGAATATAAGTGTAATCAACCTCATACTTATCGTACAAATCTATACTCTTGTCAAACTTTGAAATATTTGCAGAATTTCCTTTTAGGATATCTTTTATCTGCTTTGTTTCAAAATGTCTTCGACCTGAATAAATTCCCTGAACAAATACACTATCATTACGGTCCCACAGAGTAGGAACAGACAACTCAACTTTGTCGAAAATAACGACACAACCATTATCTGTACCTCCACCAGGAGTATTGATGTCTTTAATAGAGTCACAATCAACATCAGGACCCCAATCCTTTTTAATGACAATATCTATATTACATTCATCTTTCTTGCCAC
>CACZOA010000099.1 GCA_902782665.1 uncultured Bacteroidales bacterium | reverse complement strand
TCAGATACAGATACTT
Source organism: uncultured Bacteroidales bacterium (assembly GCA_902782665.1). GTDB lineage: Bacteria > Bacteroidota > Bacteroidia > Bacteroidales > Paludibacteraceae > UBA1723. The sequence continues at coordinate 55,306 of CACZOA010000099.1, read as the reverse complement.
CTCTTTGCGTACGGAATTTTATGATTATGAGCGTAAAAGCTCCACATCGACGGAAGATAATTCCGCGTCGAGAAATAATAGCTCCTCATCCTTGAAGCCATATTTCACACTCCTTGGTTTGGAAGAAACCGCATCTGATGAGGAAATCAAACGTGCCTACCATAAATTGGCGTTGCAACATCATCCAGATATGCCGAAAAACGCAGACAGGATAAAAGAGTGTGAGGCTATGATGGCGAAGATTAATGAGGCGTATGAGAAGCTGAGGGGTTGATGAAATAAAACGTTTCACGGTTGTGGAATGTGATCCGATCAACCGTGTGGAAACAATAATCAACCGAGAACATTCTTTTGGGAGACCTTCTTGACGAAGCGGTGGCCCGAACTCGTAGTAGGTCGTCTCTATTTTGTCCGAGCCGTCGGTCGTGTTCTTGTTGAGGAAATACTTTACAGATTTTCAATTTCCTTTTTGGAGAGACCTGTCACTTTGGAAATAGCTTTCTCATCCACTCCCAACGCCATAAGATTTTTAGCGTTACGAAGTTTTTCGTCCCGCTCACGTTCCTCCTCTCGTTCCGCTTGTCCTTTACAAAATACCTCATATAGCTTCATATGTGCCTTTTCATTGACGCCATATGATTTCATATTTTCTTTGCACGATTCAAATATTTTCATCACATCTTTTTTCTCTCTATCGTGTGATTCCCAATAAGCAGCATTTCCCGTGTCTTCGACGGAGCCCAAAACTTGACCTAACAAATCCCCTGGATCATAATCAACCATTATGAATGGTTTTACCCTTAAGATATCTATCGCCACTGGCATTATGTATTCTTGCATAGAAGATTGACGAATTAAAAAAGCAATATCAGACAAAGAATAGTCTTTCACCGGTACATGATATAAATTATAATATCTCATTCCAACATTTGTCCATGTTGGAATCTCACCTTTCCATGGTCCATACACCTGTTCCATTGTTTTCCGTTCCTTCATTTCAACAAGAATCTTACTATATGTTTTAGGGTGAGGATTTGAAATGGCACGAATCGGATAGCCATAACAACGCGCTTGATAACTATTAGTTTCCACGCATGGTGTCCACCCAAGACAATCGAGTCCATAAGCAGAAGGTTCTTCAACTGATGTAGATAAAGAAGAAGACCAATAAAAAGCATACTGGTAATCAGGGACCTCATCTTCTTTACATACTCCAGAAAAAGGGAAAAAGATTATATTTAGGTTTTCTTTAGATATACCAACGATGCCAGCGACACCAGTTCCTTCAAAATCATCAACAGGCCACCACTCACAATGATCCACCAATTCAATCATATCTTCTTGAGTTGGCATATACCAAGAGTCTCCCCAAATAGCTCTTGCAGTATCATCCATTTCTTCCAATATGATTTTATAGTCTAACTCTCCAAATTTTTTATATGCACAATATTTTGAATATGAACCTTCTTCTCCAAACTTGTAATTTGTGTTAGAATACAATTTCTTAGGAGATGTCTCTCCCCATGCAAAGTAATCCCCGTGTTCGTGAAGTTTGTGTGCACCAAGGTTGCAAGTCGCCCATAAATTACCACTTGGAAGACCTAGGTCCACATAATCATGTCCACTTACTTGTCCGCTTGTATTTTGATATTCTTCAAACATAAAACGTTATTGTCTTTAATCAAGAACGACCGATAATATTTTGATTATATAAATCTGTGTTCGACATGGCTAAGATACAAATTTATATGCAGAATATTCTCTTTGACAAAATTTTAGACTAAATTGCGGTTTCTAAATCTTTAACAAAATCAAACTAATTTTATGAAACACATAATCTTCAAAATATTAATTCTCGTCACCACGACACTTTTGGGTGTCGCAAATATCTGTGCTCAAAATTCAGAATGGGAATGGATGACGGTAGGGAATCAAAAAATCAAAGTCGACGATAAACGATGTTATTTGATAAGGAAAGGAATCAGCAGAAAAGATACTGCGAAATGGGAAGTCTTCTGTGGTGGATTCACTAACTTTTATTATGAAGAGGGATACCCTTATAAGCTATATGTGGAAAAATATGATCCTCAGGCGGATACGATTAATGTGATAAAGTCATTTTGTCGTGATGGCTCAGGCTTTTATATTCGTCGTGATGGCTCTATTTATAAAAAAGGAATAGCTCAAGGAATGGTAGACTTGGTTGTTACTGAAGGTATTTCAAAAATTAATGAAAAAGCCTTTTCCTATTTTGATTTGTATGTTGAGAACCTCACACTTCCAAAGAGTTTGAAGGAGATTGGTGATAATGCATTTTCTCGCATCAATAATCTGAAAACGATCACATCAAAAGCAAAAATAGCCCCACGTCTCGGACGGAAAGCGTTTAATAAAATAAAAAGCATCAAGACAGTTTATATTCCAGTAGGTAGTCTTGATAGTTATAAAAAAGAGTGGGGCAACAGATTTAAATTTAGGGAAAAGTCGGAATTAAAGTAAATGTCATTCAATCCAGAAGAAAAATAAAAAAAGACGCGAATCATCGCGTCTTTTATAAGATTTAAACTAATCGGTCACAGGTCTGATCGGTCTGCCAAAATAGCGTCCGTAGCTTCCATTGCTCATATATTTTGAAATAGAGTGGAAACAGAGACACCATGAACGGAATGAATTGCTTTCATCCACTGACGCACACCAATATCTGCCGTAGCCAGCCTCTTTCTGTGAACTTCCGAAATAGTTTCCTGCGGCTGGTAGGAATATGCTATTCCCATTTTTGCCTTTGACATTGTAACCAACTCTTATCTTGTCCCATTCCCATTCACAATTCTCAATCAACTCGTCAAACTCCTTTTTGCTTGGAGTCCTCCATCCTTCACCCCAATTTTTGGTGGCGGCATCATAATTTGAAGTCAGAAGTCCATCTTCGTCGATGATATTGGCGGCGAACAATGCCGACGCGTCTTTGTTATAGGTTTGGACATCTTTTCCATACTCTGCTTTTGTGGATACTTCTCCCCAAGCAAAATATCCTCCGAAAATGTTATTAGAGTCAGCTCCAACGTTCATCGTCGCCCACTTTGTCCCGCTAGGAAGCCCAAGGTCAATGTATTCGTGACCATTGAGGTTTCCGGACAATGTTTGAGCATAAACGGATGTCAACCCGCTCAATAATAATCCTGCTAATATTGATAAATACTTTTTCACTGCCTCTATTTTATAGTTAAACCTTTGAAAATCCTTTTCTCCAAATTTAGTGCAGCGGAGCTGTATTTCCAAATAATGATAGTTAAAAAAAGTTAGACTTGTTGAAGAACACAAAAAGAGGAGCTTCTCTTATTTTGTGTTCTGACGGTAAGCCTCCCGTCTTCCTTAGAACGTGATTTTTGTTCCAAACCTAATGCCCCACTTGTTCGGGTGGAGGTTTGGATAATCCTCGTCAAAATCCAGATATGTGATACGTCGTACAACCTCCACCTGGAAAAGCTTAAGTATATTGTATAATCCGATGCTCGCTTCCATGTATGGCTTTTTCTTGTCGGACAATATTCTTGAATTTTCTGGCAAGACAAACAGAGTCTCGTCATCTGTGTTGATACGTGGATTATTCTCGTCGGACACTCCTCCATATAGCATACGGAATGACCAGAACTCACGTAACTTCAGTTTATTGATCAGCGGTATTCTCGACAACAACCATCCGTCAAGACAATGTTTGACCTCCAAACTGCAGTATTGGTCGTTGATGAATTCCATGTTGCTCATCAGATAGAATGATTCGCTGCTGACGAAATACGACAGATTCGTGGCTGGCATGAAGAGTAGTGGGTATGGCACTTTCTGGAATACCTTGCCTCCCTTGGCATACACATCGAGATATCCGATCGGAGCCAATGAGAATCGTTGGTCGTAGCACAATTCCAATCTGTTGTACGAGTAGTCCGACCATATTTTGTCGGAAGCTCCGCTGAAGGTTAGACTTATATGCGGATGTTGGTTTGTGAGCGTGTAGCGCTTCAATCCAACCTGATGATATTCCACCGGAGTGAATGAGAGTTCAACGGAGAAATCGGTAGTTTTGAAATTGTCTACCAGTTCATATGTCTTGTTGTGACGGTACTCAAGCTCGTCCGCAGCCTCTTCTGTGTTGTGACGCACGGAAAGAGAGTAGCTGATTCCGTTTTCAAATTCATAGGTGTGCGTTATTTCCGAGCGACGGAAATATGCGAACTGATTCGGATTCTCCCATCTGAAACTTCCTAAGAGGTTTCCCTGACGACTTCTGGTGAAACGGTTGCCCGGCATGTCACAGTCGAAAGTGTGGCTCGCGCGTATGCTTCTGCGTGGAAACTCGAATCGGCTTTTCTCTTTGTCTAAAAACGAGTATTCTGCCTCACCCATGTATTTGAGTTTTTCGTCTCGGAATCCATAAGCGGCATATCCTGCGGCAAACCATCGTGAAGACAGACCTGTGCCTGTCTGAGCACCCAGCAGAACGCGAGGTCCTTCAAGGTGGTTAGTCGAGATGATGCTGAAAATAGGACCTATGTGAAGCCATGGTTTTTTGATGCCTCCCACAGGTATATAGCCGTCAAGGATAGTTCGTGCGGAAAAATTCGCAAAACGCATCATCTTGTTAGAGTAAGCTTTTGCTTTGAGCGAGTCAATGTTTTTCATCGCCTCTTCTGGGACGTTGTCAGGCAATAATGAATCCCAATCCTTTTCTGAATCGTTGTCTCTCGCTGTTGTTATGTCTTCTTGTTTAGTGAATTCAGTAGGAGAGTAGTAACGCTCAATTTTAGCGAACAATCCTTTTATTCTTTGTGCACTTTCCAAAGGATTTCCTTCCATGGCAAGAGTACTATTCGTCAAAGTCCAGTATCCTTTTTCGGTCTCTTCAAAATCTTGCCATATTCTCATCGCTTGCACAAAATTGATGCGCGAATTCTCTGTAAGTTTCATGTCGATGTGGCGCACACCATAAGTGCTGTCCTTCGCCACAAGCATATGACCTACGAATCCGAAATTCTCTTTCAGTGCGGGGGCAAAGTTCACTTTTATATAATCTCTGCCTTCATTATTGTAGTTCTTGATTGTGTCGGTGATGTAGTAGTGGTAGTACGCTGTGCCGTATTTTGCTATTGGCGACGTGAAGTCAGTAAACAGCAGACGGAAATCGTTGTCGTAGATGTTTATTTCCTGTGCTGCATCTGCCATCAAAGTTGAAAAAGCCTCTTCCGGAATCACCTCAATGATGGTTGTGCTTTTGTTTGCAATCACGTCATTCTGCACTTTCCTTTTACCGGTATGAGTATTGTCAGAGATCTGTTCCTCAAGGAATAACGGAATATATACGGCTCCGGTTGCTTCTGAAGTGTCGGCGGAAGATTCCAAAGCAGACACGTCCTTGCCTCTAGCCCTGCGTCGCTCGATCATATCGTCGATATTAGTCATTCCCAACGTCTGTTTTGTGTAGCAGCGGTTGTGGAAAAAGTCCGCATTGCGAGGGTCTAAGGAATCTTTTTTCTCAAGAATCCTCTTGACTAGGGTGACTGCTGGATTGTTTTTTCTGCGGTAGTGCACTCTCTGTCTTTTCACCACCACCTCTTGAAGCATGTTGTCAGGAACTAATCTGATGTTGCCGACCAATCCTTCATGGCGGATCTTTATTGTTTTGTCTTTATATCCGATGAATGCGAAAGTGATTGTCTGGAGAGGAGTCTCACTCTTCAGAGTGAAGCGACCTTCGATATCAGTAGTTGTTCCGATTGTGGTGCCAGCCACGAACACACTGGCGTATGGAACGCTTTCCGCACTTGTGGAGTCTGTCACGATTCCACTGTATGTATATATGCTTTGAGCTGTAAGGTTGGAAGTGAATCCAATCAAACAAAAAAGAACCAGAATTATGTATGAAAAAATCTTGTTTGTCATTGATCTGTAAAATATTGTCGCAAAATTAGTCAATTTGCTGCAGATTGATTGTCACAAACGTCGGATTGAATGGTTTATTTGGATTTATTTTAACATATGTTTAATATAAAAGTTTGCATGTTTTGGAGTATGGCATTGTATGAATTTATATATTTTTGCATTCAAAATTGTTTAGTCATTTCATGATTAGACATAGTACAAAAATAAAAACAAATAAACAATGGGCAAATTCATCGATCTACGATGTGATTTCGGGTTTAAGTATTGCATGTCAGACCCGATCATCATGAAATCATTTCTAAATGCCATTTTGGATGGCGACGAGGACACAATCACAAGAGTAAAGTTTGAGAATGTGGAGAAAACAGCCTCCCAAAAAGACAAACGAGGTGTCACATTCGACCTTCTCTGTATCACAAACAAAGGAGCTTCCATCTTAATTGAGATGCAGAACTCGTGTCAGAAATTTTTCAAGACACGTGCTAACTTCTACGTCTACAAACTTATGGACAGCAAAATCAAAAGAGGATTCTCTTGGAGGAAGATGAAGAAAGACATTCCAAAAATCATCGGCATCTTCATCATGGGCAAGAACATGGCTGATATCGACAAGGCGGTGACACGTACCGCAGAGTGTGATTTGGATACAGGAAAAATATTTTGGGACAGACATCGAAAATATTTCGTATCTTTGCCACAGTTCTCTTTGGATGTCAACAACATAACCAAAAGGGACATTTGGTTTGACTTCTTCAAAAATTTAGGACGTATGGAAAATATCGACCCATCAGTATACGAGCGAGCGGATGAAGGACTACTTCGTCTTATCGAGAAGGCAAAGATAGGTGCTCTTTCCGAGAAAGAACACAGGATCTATGAGGCAAGTATGAAAGCCCTTGAGGATGAAGTTGATATGGAGGAGGCTGGATACGAGCGAGGTCTTGAGGAAGGTAGGAAAAATAATTCCATTCAAATCGCAAAAGAAATGAAAAAAGAAGGAATGGCTCCATCTCTCATTGCCAAACTAACCAAACTCTCTTTGGATGAAATAGAAACTCTTTAATAGGTTATAAATCATCTTACTAAAATAAAAGCGAGAACGTGCAGATGCATATTCTCGCTTTGTTTATTTCTTGCCTTTGTCGCTGAGTCGTGATCAACCACAAGGGATTGCCCCTACGTCATGCTTTCTTCCAGTGCTCGTCACGGCACTTGTATATTTTCTCGATTATCTCGACCACTTTTGATCCTTCTGCAAGAGTTGTTGTTGGATTGGCTCCATGATTGAGCGTGTCGACAACGTTGCGGATTACATAGTGGTGGTTTTGAGCCGAACCTTTGTATGGACCGTAATCGTTAGGTGGGTTAGACGGTGCAAGTTCAGGCATCTCGTAACCGTCGATGTCGCAATACACCACTTCGTTCATGTATTGTCCGGCCACTTTGATTGTGCCTTTCTCACCAATGATGGTGATGCTGCTCTCAAGATTCTTGTTCCAGACTGCAGAGCTGTAGCATAATGTTCCCATACCGCCGTCGACAAAATCAAAAGACACAAAACCGCTATCTTCGAATGCTGTCAGCTTTTGGTGTGTGAAATCGGCGAAATTGCCTCTGATATTCTTGATGTCGCCGAACAGCCAGTACATGATGTCGATGAAGTGGGAGAACTGAGTGAACAGAGTTCCTCCATCAAGATCGGCAGTGCCATGCCAGTTGCCTGGTTTGTAATACCTCTCGTCGCGGTTCCAGTAGCAACAGAGCTGCACCATGAATATTTTGCCAAGACGTTTTTGCTCGATAGTCTCTTTCAGCCACACAGAAGGTGGGGAATATCTGTTCTGCATGACGCAGAAAACACGTTTGCCGCTTTTTTCAGCAGCGTCTTTAATCATATTAGTTTCGACGGTAGTCAACGCGATTGGTTTTTCAATCACCACGTTGTAGCCGGCAAGAAGTGATTTAGTTGCATATGTTGCGTGTAATCCGTTAGGCACGCATATGTTTATGACATCCGCGTCGATGCCAGAAGAAATCATCTCATCGAATGATGAGTAGAATGGGGCATCGTCCACAGGAAGGTTAAGCTCTTCCTTGGGCAGGATGTCGCAAATGCCGACAAGAGATGCTCCGGCTTCACGTCTTATCATTTCAGCATGACGTTTGCCGATGTGTCCTTGTCCGACAACAGCAAACTTCACATCTTTATTTGTTATCATTATTGTCTGTTTTTTGCAGTATAGATACTTGACCGCCTTTCAAAGTGTATGTTTCTTTTGATTCGTGGCAAAATGCGATACCATAACGATTGAACTCAAGACGGAAGCCCTCTTTGCTGACCCATCCTACGTGGGCGGCTGGAACGCCTGCGACTAATTCGAAATCCAATACATCGTGTGTCACAACACTGCCGGCACCGACAAATGCATATTTGCCAATTTTATTACCACAAACTATTGTCGCGTTAGCTCCTATGCTTGCACCTTCCTCTATGACAGTCTGTTTGTATTCGTCTTTTCTGCTTATGAAAGCACGTGGGTTGATGACGTTGGTGAACACAACGGATGGCCCTATGAACACATTGTCTTTGCAAACTACACCGTCGTAGATAGAGACATTGTTTTGTACCTTCACACCATCGCCAAGTACAGCTGAGGCTGCGACGTAAACATTCTGGCCGATATTACAATTTTTTCCGATTGTGCAACCTGCCATCAAGTGAGAAAAATGCCATATCTTGCTTCCTTCGCCGACATTGCAACCGTCGTCAAGGATTGCTGTTTCATGGTAATAGAAGTTCTGGTTCATAGTTATATAATGTAGTAATAAAAATCCTTTTTCTAAACAAAAAAGAACCTCAAACAGAGTCTGAGGTTCTTTTGTAGAGCGGAAGACGGGGCTCAAACCCGCGACCCACAGCTTGGAAGGCTATTGCTCTATCAACTGAGCTACTTCCGCATTTGCACTGCAAAGGTATATGTTTTTCTCGGTTCTGCAATAGCTTTAGACGTTTTTTTTATGATAAAACGCATTTTTTTTGCTCATTGCTTTGAATTACAGACTGTTGAAAATACGATTTGTGTTATGCTTTTAATTCCGCAAGTTCTTTGCTTGATAATTTACGTATCTGTGAACTTTCGATTTTTATAGCTTTGGTGAAGTTCATGATGCCTCCAAGCGGAAGAAAAGAAAGGAATAGACTATCCTTTTTATGTAAGACCCTGCCGATTTTTTGGTTAAACGGACTGTTTGGGTTATAGTATCTCACAAGTTCATTGTCAACGTAGTCATCCGCTTCCAGGGCTATGTTGGTGAGGTTTGAGTTGACTGCAAACTTGAAGTCGGCCATTTCTATGTCTGAAATTTTAAGCGCTTGATTGTCGTTGTTGTTTTTCCTCATAGACTGACGGACCAGGAATCTGGAAATGGATGACCCGTCCCAGAATTTATCGGATTCAAGACGAAGCAGCTCGGAAATAGAGGTGCGGATGAACAGGTATCCTGGACAGAATAGAGAACATCTTTGGCCGATGATATTGCCACATCTTTTGATGTCTTTCATGTAGGTTGGCAAATAAGTCTCGAAATAGATGTCGGATTCGTTATGCCCTTTCCAGAAATCTATTTTCTTTTCAAGTGCTTGTTCTGTGCCACGAGAGACTCTTAGCACCATCCATTGTCTGCTATTGTTGGCTTTGTCAATATCATTGGCTCTTTTTGCGTTTTCAATTTCTTGGGAAATATCGACGGCTTCATCAGCGTCACCTTTGTTTATCACCATGAAAAGTTTGGTGCCAAGTACGGAGAAAAAGAATTTGTCGGTATTCACGTTGCCTCGCATTTTGCTGAGTTCACCTTCCAATATCACACCGCCTGGGACAGAAAGCGTCGCTGGTTTGGTTTCGGAAGGGATTATGTTGGCTCTGAACAAGTTTTGTGGAACGTGGTTTATGATCCAACCAAGTGTGTTGACGTCATTTTCGTTAACCACACGGATGACACCGCTGTTGCTTTTTCGTGATGCGTCAGCTGTAATTTGTTTTTCGTTTAGCTTGTCAAGCATTTCCAACAGCTCCTTTTCTGTGCATTTTACCCAACATGAGAACTTTATACTGCTCATGATGGATTCGTAGTATCCGTTGACGTTGCTTGAATTCGAAGGAAATAGGTAACGACGGTTTGTACAGTCAACATCATTGTCTTCGTCTTCGTCACAGCCGACATTCTCTTTTTTGTTGAATTCGTTTACCTCGTTTATTATTATGTTTCTAAAGGCGTCTAATTCTTTTCTTTTTGTCAAATTTATTCTGAACCAATTTAAATCAGAATTATGTGGTGCCTTTGAAATTTGTGTCATCTTATTCAAAAATTTAGCTCGTGCGAAAATATACATTTTTTTGCATTTATTTTGCCCCCAATGGGCTTTTTTATTACCTTTGTACCAATTTTCGTCTGGTACTTAGACAAAAATTCTTTTCTTTTGCATGATAAAGATGGTTTTCACTTAAAATTTTGGTATGCTATGTTGCAGACTTATAATTTTTGTAATTTTTTGAGTCCTAGAAATATGCATCTAAAATATTTGTGGTTTTGTTTAGTAAAAACTGACAAAAAATCGTGACTACGTAGCTTAATATTTCATGCAGACATTGGTAGAAAGAAGTTGGGATGTCAGGTTTTTGAATACGTTCTGCCACCAAATCCATAGAGACTTTTTGTCTTTTTCGACGAAACCCAATTTCAAAATGGAGTGAAGGGTGTGTTTACGGGTATTCTTTATGAGATATTCCTTGTAAGCAAGTTTAAGTAAGAAAAATTATAATCTGTATATAATTTAAAATTTTCAATTATGCTAAACGGCAAAGTGGTTTTGATTACCGGTGGTTCTGGTAGTTTTGGTAAGAAGTTCGTAGAGGTTATCCTCCGTGATTATCCAAACGTAAAAAAGATTATTGTCTTTTCTCGTGGCGAATTGAAGCAGTATGAGATGAAGCAGATTTGGCCAGAGAAGCAGTTCCCTCAGATTCGTTATATTATCGGTGATGTCCGTGATGGTGAGCGACTTATGTCGATTTGTGCTGGCGTTGATGTTATTATCCATGCGGCAGCAATCAAGCAGGTTGATACTGCAGAATACAATCCTCGCGAGTGTATCAAGACTAACGTTGACGGTGCTGTAAATGTAATTAATGCGGCTATCGCTAATAATGTTCATGATATTGTAGCTCTCTCTACAGATAAGGCATGTGCTCCTATCAATCTTTATGGAGCAACAAAACTTACTTCAGATAAACTTTTCACAGCCGCCAACAATATTAAGGGAGCTCGTGATGTTCGATTCTCTGTAGTACGTTATGGCAATGTTATGGGATCTCGTGGTTCTGTTATTCCATTTTTCATAAGAAAACGTGATGAAGGTGCTGAATATCTACCGATAACAGATATGCGAATGACTCGTTTCAATATATCTCTTGAGGATGGTGTGCAGCTTGTGATGTTTGCTCTCAAAAATCACCTTGGAGGAGAAATCTTCATTCCAAAGATTCCTTCTTACAGAATTTGCGACGTGGCTACTGCTATTGCACCTAATATGAAGCAGGTTGAGGTTGGTATTCGTCCTGGAGAAAAACTTCATGAGGAAATGATTACTGTTACGGATGCTCTTGATACGATAGACCTCGGTAAATATTATGCTATTCTACCGTCAGTTTCTTATTGTTGGCAGAAAGAAGACTTTATTAAACATCATAACGCAAAGCCAGTTCCGTTTGGATTCCATTATTCATCGGATATTAACGAAATGTGGGAAACTCCTGAGTCAATGCGTGTGAAGATTAAAGAGTGTGTAGATCCTAAATTCGAGGTCAAGTAAAAAAAGAAAGGGTCATTAAGTTATGTTAAAACTTCCTATTTCATACGGTCGTCAGTTTATCTCTGATGAAGATGTTCAAGCGGTGGTTGAGGCTTTAAAGTCGGATTATTTGACATGTGGCCCCAAGATCGCAGAGTTTGAGAATGCCTTTTGTGAGTATGTGAATGCAAAGCATGCTGTCGCAGTATGTAATGCGACGGGAGCTCTTCATATTGCAGCAATGGCCCTAGGGGTTAAGCCTGGAGACAATGTGATTTGTACACCTTTGACATTCGCATCTTCTGCCAATTGTATTCGTTTCTGTGGCGGAAATGTTAAGTTTGTCGATATTAATCCTAAAACATACCTTCTCGATTTAGATAAACTTAAAGAAACTCTTGCTGCGTCTCCAAAGGGAACATATAAGGGTATGGTACTTGTTGATTTTGCTGGCTATCCACATGACATGGAAGAGTATCGCAAAGTCGCAGATGAGTATGGCATGTGGATCCTTGAGGATGCTTGTCATGCACCTGGCGCTTATTTTGTCGATTCTACAGGAGATAAGGTGTATGCTGGTTGTGGAAAGTATTCCGATATTACAGTGTTCTCTTTTCATCCGGTCAAACATATCACAACAGGTGAGGGTGGTATCGCTTGTACTCAGAATGACGAGTATAAAGAGAAAATGGCTCTTTATCGTACTCATGGAATCACACGTGATGCAGATAAACTAGAGCGTCAGGATGGACTCTGGTATTATGAAATGCAGGAACTTGGCTATAATTATCGTATTACAGATATTCAGGCGGCACTTGGCATAAGCCAACTTAAGGTTGCACGAAAAAATGTGGAGATTCGCCGTGAACTTGTCCGTAAATATAATGAAGCGTTCAAGGATATTGATGCTATCAAGACTCCTTATGAGGCGGAAGATGTTTATCATGCATATCACTTATACATTATCCAAGTAGATGATCGTCTTGGATTGTACAATTTCCTTAGAGAGAATAAAATTTTTGCTCAGGTTCTATATTATCCTCTTAATCTTATGCCTTATTACAAACAATTCGGTAATAAGGAAGGTGATCTGCCTGTTGTTGAAGAGTACTATAAGCATTGCCTTGCCCTTCCAATGTTCCCGACACTTACAGAGGAACAGCAGGAGTATGTAATCGGTAAGGTTAAAGAGTATATATGCAAATAAGATGAAAAACTTATGTATTATACCAGCAAGGGGTGGTTCTAAGCGTATTCCTCGCAAAAACATCAAAGATTTCCTTGGCAAACCAATCATCGCATATTCAATTGAGGCAGCTCTCAAATCTGGTATGTATGAAGAGGTGATGGTTTCTACAGATGATGAAGAGATAGCAACTATTGCCAAGCAATATGGAGCTAGTGTTCCTTTTCTACGTAGTGAGGCTACCGCCAATGATTATGCTACAACAGCCGATGTTATAAATGAGGTTCTTGACTGTTATTCTAAGGCTGGAAAGACGTTTGATTCATTTACATGTCTTTATAGTACGGCTCCTTTTGTCAGTGCTGATCGGCTTAAGGAGGCATATTCTTTGATAAAAAATGATATATACTCAGTTTTTACGTGTGTCGAGTACTCTTATCCTATTCAGCGAGCACTTCATATAGTAGACGGTAAGATATCGATGCTTCAGCCTCAGTATTTGAAATCACGATCTCAGGATTTAGAAAAGACATATCATGATGCAGGTCAATTTTATATTTGTATGATTGATGATTTCAAAAAAACGAATAGTCTATGGGGATCAAATACGGCTGGCATTGTCCTTTCTGAACTTGAGGTACAGGATCTTGACACATTGACGGATTGGCAATTAGCAGAAATGAAATTTAAACTCACAAAGGGATAATGTCGAAACGTAAAATCTTCTTCCGTGCAGATGCAGGCCCATCTATCGGCTACGGCCATTTTATACGTACTCTTGCACTTGCTGACATGCTTAAAGATGATTTTGAGTGTATTTTGTTCACTCAGTCACCTAGCACTTATCAACAGAGAGAGGCAGAAAAAGTGTGTCCTGTTGTGATTTTGCCGTCAGATGAAAAAAAATTTGATGAGTTTCTTGAATATATCACGGGAGAAGAAATTGTTGTTCTCGATAATTACTTTTTTTCTTCTGAATATCAGAAGCAGATAAAGGATAAAGGGTGTAAGTTAGTACATATCGATGATGTTCACGATCGTCATTTCTATGCTGATCTTATAATAAATCATGGAAATGCAACGCCGGATCTTTATGATGCGGAACCTTTCACGAGATTTTGTTTAGGACCTTCTTATGCTCTTTTACGTAAACCATTTTTGTCTCCGACTTCCAATGTCCCGAGGTCTGTAGGGAAATGGGTGATTTGTTTTGGCGGCTCGGATCCACACAATTTTACAGAAAAAGCGGTGAAAGCTCTTTCTTTACGTTCTGATGTGAGTCAAATAACCGCAATTGTAGGAGACCTTTATCATTACAAGAATGTTTTGTCTGAATATAGAAATGTGACAGTTCTATCGTCACTTTCAGCGGATGAAATGGCCGCCCAGTATAAAAGTTCAGAGTATGTTCTTTGTTCGGCTAGTTCCGTTTGTTACGAGGCTTTAGCATGTGGCTGTCATGTTTTTGCTGGCTATTATGTTGACAATCAGGTAGGATTTTATGAAGGTCTTTCCAATAATAAACTTATCACTCCTTTGGGTGATCTTATGGAAGCTGATTTTAATAAATGTCTATCTTACCCTATAGATCCAATAAATAAAATGAATATACATGATGCAAGTCGTAATCTTATATATGCGTTTAAGGCACTTGATCTTCGTGTAGTCAACTATATAGATATGACTCTTGATGAAAGTCGTAGGGTATGGGAGGTTCGCAATCTTCCTGAAATACGCAAATGCATGACGCAACCAGATCCATTCCCTTTTGAGTCGCATTTGTCTTTCGTCAAATCTCTTGTGAATAACAAGACGAAACTCTATTATGCTATATTTCTGAATGATGAGCTAGTTGGGTCTTATGATTTTATTGATATCAAAGATGGGGTATCCGCTGAACATGGATTATATATAAATCCGATTTTCCATAAGAAGGGTTATGGAAAGATTATAGAATCTTTGATGGACAATTACATTAAAGTTAGAGGAGTTCGTAGATTGCTTGCAGAAGTCCTGAAAACCAATCCTGCTTCTTATCAGTATCATTTGAAGGTTGGTTACAATGTCTATAATGAAGATGATAAGTATTATTACTTAGAACGATATATATAATGGGCAAAACATTCATTGTCGCTGAACTATCAGCAAATCATGGACATAAATTGGAGACCGCGTTAGAATCAGTTCGTGCAATTGCAGAGACTGGTGTAGATGCGGTAAAAATACAAACATATACAGCTGACACAATTACGTTAGACTGTGACAGAGATGATTTTGTCGTAGGTGGTGGTACTCTTTGGGATAATACGAAGTTGTATGATTTATACAAAGAGGCTTATACTCCATGGGAATGGCATCAGGCAATATTTGATGAAGCAAAAAAATGTGGCCTGATGTGCTTTTCTACTCCTTTTGACAACACTGCGGTTGATTTTCTCAATAGTCTTGGCAATCCAATTATGAAGATCGCTAGTTTTGAAATAACTGATGTTAATCTGATTCGATATGCTGCGAGCAAAGGAAAACCTATGGTTATTTCAACTGGTATTGCGACAATTGAAGACATAGAATTAGCAATCAACACCTGTAAAGAAGCTGGAAATAATGATGTGACACTTCTTCATTGCGTGTCTGCATATCCGGCGCCACTCGAAAGTGTCAATCTTCGGACAATGCTCGATATGAAAGATCGTTTTGGAGTTAAGATCGGCCTTTCTGACCATACAATGGGTGCCGATGTTGCTATAGCGGCAGTCGCACTTGGCGCGGAACTGGTAGAAAAACATTTTATTCTAGATAGGAATATTGGAGGCCCAGATGCGGCGTTTTCAATGACAGTTGATGAATTCAGCTCAATGGTGAAAAGTATACGTAATGTTGAAAAAGCAATAGGTGATGTCTCTTATCATACAGATCCATCTCTAATAAAAGGACGTCAGTTCTCTCGATCTCTTTATATCGCTGAAGATATGATGTGTGGAGATGTGATAACAGAAAAGAATGTTCGATCGGTAAGACCAGGCTTTGGATTACATCCAAAATATCTGAATGATATCCTAGGTAAAAAGGTGACTAAAAATATGAAGAAAGGAGATAGACTCTCTTTGGAAAATGTTGGTTGATCGACTGCAGATTGAATATGTGATTATATTGTAATTATGTTTTTGTATTCTATATATAGAATTTACAATTGATTTTACAGATTATAAACATTATAGTAAAAGACTGGATACCCGTTTGGGAGTCCAGTCTTTTCGTTTATTATCGGGATTATAAATGACCTGATATTATACGTTTTATAAGAGAATGAACTATGTTAGATAGTGCCATTTTTTCGCATTTGGTTTGTCTCAAACGGGTTTTTTAATTACCTTTGTAAGGTATTTACAAATTTATTAGGCAAATTTTCTTTTTTGAAAAAAAACTAAGTGTATATTTTCGGTTTTTTTGTGCCATATTGTTAACTCATTATTTTTATAAAGTTTTGAGTACTAGGGCTATGTATCTAAAATAATCTATAATGTCTGTTGTTTTGAAACTCACAACTCAATATAAAATTTGTGTCATTGGACTAGGTTATGTTGGTTTGCCTCTTGCACGTCTTTTCTCGACAAAATTTGAGACAATTGGATTTGATGTCGATAAGAGAAGGGTAGATGCAATTATGAATTGTGAGGATTCGACAAAAGAGGTTGACAGAAACCTTCTCAAAGACGCAATCATAAAACATGGTTTCCGTTGCACTACAGAAGAAAGAGATATAGTTGGTTGCAATTTCTACATCGTTGCAGTTCCAACGCCAATAGATGAGAATAATCGGCCTGATTTAAAACCATTACAGGATGCTAGTCGAGTGGTTGGTCGTGTTATAGGGAAAGACGACATAGTGGTGTATGAGTCTACCGTCTATCCCGGTATGACAGAGGAAGAATGCATTCCTATTGTGGAGGAGGAGAGTGGATTGAAATACAATATAGATTTCTTTGCTGGTTATTCACCTGAAAGAATCAATCCGGGAGATAGGAAGCATACCGTCGAAACAATTATCAAGGTGACTTCTGGTTCAACAGAACAGGTCGCTGATATAGTAGACGGGATATATAATACGGTGCTGATAAATGGTACACATAAAGCTCCGAGCATAAAGGTAGCTGAGGCTTCCAAAATAATAGAAAACACTCAGAGAGATGTCAACATCGCTTTTTTCAACGAATTGGCGAAGATATGTAATGCGATGGGGATAGATACTCATGATGTGATAGACGCAGCGTCTACCAAATGGAATTTCATTAAATTGAATCCAGGACTTGTAGGCGGACACTGCATAAGTGTCGATCCATATTATCTGATTCAGAAAGCTCAGGTGTATGGAGTGATGCCTCGTGTTATGTACGATGCGAGAAAACTAAATGATGGTATGGGTGACTATGTCGCCAATCAGGTTGTTAAATGTATGAATAAGAAAGGCGTATTGGTGAAGGATGCGTCGGTACTTATTTTAGGATTCACATTCAAGGAGAATTGTCCGGATATACGTAACACGAAGGTGGCAGACATCTACCATACTTTAAGAGAATACACTTCAAACATAACGGTTTGTGATCCTTATGCGAATGTTGACAAAGTGAAGTCTGAATATGGCATTTCGCTTATAAAAGAGATCTCATCAGAAAAATTCGACGCTATTGTGTTAGCAGTGGCACATGAAGAGTTCAAGAACATCTCCGTCTCCAATTTGAAAAAAAGTCCAGATAGTGTCGTTTATGACGTAAAAGGAATTTGGAACAGAGAAGATGTAGATGGAAGATTGTAAAAAAATCCTTTCTATAACATTGTTTTGGTATTGATTGCCAAATACTGATTTGTTTATTGATAATAATAAAATAGATAAAGTGAAATTTGGGTGGATTGAAAATGTCTGTGTCATAGATTCAATGCACGCTTTCCTTCAATATTTATTATTGGTTTCAGAAAGTGTCGTTCGAAATACATTCTTCTTTTGGGGGGAAGGTATATCTTCTGATATAAAGAAAAAGTTTGAGGGACATTATGCAGACATGGATAAAAAAAAGAAGGAGTATAATTGGATAAAATTTTTATACAAATATCCATTCCTTTTAAGAAATGACATCCAATACTGGGGACATGATCATCTTCCATGGTCAAAATATATAATAAGAAAACATAGTTTTTTCTTATTAGAAGATGGTCTTATGAATTATAATTCATATATACTTCGCAGCAGAGCACCATTAAAACGACGTTTATTAGCTTTGTGGGAAGGACCGTTGAGTTTGCATGACATCCCTTATTCTGGATACGAACAGAATTGTAAGAAGATTTATTTGACCGGTATTTTGGATACTGGAGAAGTATATACATCGACAAAACTTATGGTAAAATCATTCAAAGTTTTGTGGGATGAGTGTGATGATGACAAACGATCGTTTATAAATCACATATTTGATTTTGATGAGAAAGTTTGTGAAGAATTAAGGAAGAGAAAAAAGGTGTTGTTAACTCAACCTTTTTCGGAAGATGGTTTTTTGACAGAAAAAGAAAAGATATCCGTATATTCCAAGGTTATTGATGTTATCGGCGGTGAAGATGTTGTGATAAAGCGTCATCCGAGGGAAACAACTGATTATCATTCTTATTTTCCGAATGTGATGTGTTTTGATAAAGCTATTCCTATGCAGCTGATTATGTTGAATGGAATTCGTTTTGAAGAGGCATACACAATATTCTCTTCTGCTGTATTTGGTTTCCCATATAAAATACGTATTGGTTTTATCGGATCGCAAATCTCAAGTAAACTATTAAACAGATTTCCATCTCAAACTTACAATGACTATCATTGTACAGATGATAATATGGAAAAAATAGACATTAAACTTGAAAATGTGTGTGATTAGCTTAATTCAGAAATAAAATTCTATGTCATCTAAATCTGCTAGTCCAATAAAAGCTACAATATGGAGTTTTGTAGAACGTTTGTCTACAGAAATCATGAGTTTTGTCATTGGTGTTATATTGGCACGACTTTTGTCTCCTTCTGATTATGGTGTAATTGGCCTGACAACAATTTTTCTTGTTATTTCCAATGTCTTTATCGATTCAGGATTTTCAAATGCTCTTATAAGAAAAGTAGATCGAACAGAGAAGGATCTTTCAACTGCGTTCTATTTTAATTTTGTTATAGGTGGCATTTCATATATTTTGCTATTTCTTTTTTCAAACCTGATCGCTGTTTTTTTTGAAGAACCATTATTGGTAGATTTGATTCGTATTGTCGGACTGAATGTTATGTTGCATTCGTTGTGTATTGTCCAAAATGCAATATTAACGTCACAATTGAATATCCGACTTCTGACTGTCATAAATTTATCTTCGCAGATACCTTCAGGAATTGTTGCTATTTATTTGGCATATAACGGGTTCGGAGTGTATGCCTTAGCTGTTCAAACGGTTTTGTGTTCTGTCATTAGAACAATTATGTTATGGGTGTGTGTGAAATGGAGACCACGAGAACGTTTTGACAAACAGTCGTTTAATTATCTATGGGGTTTTGGATCTAAATTATTGCTATCCTCTTTGATTGGACAGCTTGTCGGAAATATACATTCTTTTTTGATAGGTAAATATATAGGAAAGGCTGATTTGGGATATTATTCGAAAGGAAATTCATTGTCGATGCACGTAAGCTCCATTACTATAGGAATGGTACAAAAGGTAGGGCTGCCGTTATTGTCGCAATATCAAAATGATGTCGAATTATTAAAAAAACAATTTCAGACAATGATGAATTTGTTGGTTTTGATTATTGCTCCGATATCAGCCTTTTTTGTGTATGAAGCTAAGGATATTGTTTTGTTTTTGTGGACGGATAAATGGTTGGATACGGTTCCGATGTTCCAATTGATAGTCTGTTGTGTCGTATTAGGACCGATGGGGGCAATGAGTTTGAGCCTGATGTCTGCGATGAATAGAACGGATATAATCTTAAAAATAGAGGTTATTAAGAAGACTGTATTTGTTATTGTGATTTTTTATTCTTTCCAGTATGGTATCTTTGGCCTTTTGATCGGACAGATTTTCAATAATATATTTGCTGCTTTGGTAAATATGTATCCAACTAAGAATCTGCTTAAATACAGTTATGTGTCGCAGTTGATTGATGTGACGCGATATATCGTATTTGCGTATTTGGTCGGTTTGCCATGGTGTTATGTTGTGTCTACAGATTTCCATTTGCTGAATATTCTGATATTTTTTATTTTGTATTTTTCGACCTATTGCTTGTTATTGCGAATTATTAAAGACGAGTTGTTTTTGAAGTATTCGGCTATATTTATTAATGGGTGTAAGCATAAATTATTCGGTAAGTAGAGATATGGGCACTTTTCCACTTTCTATTATAATTCCAGTCTACAATGTAGAAAAATACATTGATAAATGTATCTCAAGTATTGTCAATCAGGGAGATTCATTTAATAATGTGGAACTGATAATTGTTAATGATGGAACAAAGGATAATTCGATAGCTGTAATACAATCATATATAGATACGTTCCCTAATGTGTTTCTTATCAATCAGGAAAATGCTGGATTGAGTGAAGCCAGAAACACGGGTTTGCGTCATGCGTCCGGTGAATATGTGTGGTTTTTCGATAGTGATGATTGGATGCCTGATAATTGTTTAGATAAAATACTGAATGTGTTAGGCGAAAAACAAAGTCAGGTTTTCCTGTTCCAAATGGATATATATCACGAAGAAGTTTATTATAGGACCACATATAAAGACATTCCTTCTATATCAGAATGTCGAGGAGCAGATCTTCTATCGTTGTCATTTAAGGCGGTGGAAGGATACGTCCCAACGCAAATATATATAACAAGCAGGGATTTCCTAAATAAGACCGAATTGAAGTTTTTGAAGGGAGTATATCATGAGGATATGGATTTCTGTCCAAGATTATTGTTGTCTGCTGAAGTGGCATCGTATGTTGATCTCCCTATTTATTGTTATCGAATTCGTTCTACAGGTAGCATAACTACAGATGATTCTCTATTCTTTAGGAGAAAGAAAAGCTACATGAAGGTCTTTGACAATTTAAGCGAATTTCGATATAAAAACTGTGATGAAAATATTTTTGACCGAGTGATGATGGTCACTGCATGTGGCTTCTTCAATGATTTTACGTATAATCAGTGGATGTCGTTCAATGAAGACGTTCCTTTGTCCGGATTTATTCGTCAGTTGAAGAAGGTGGTGTTTAGAAACTTGAAAAATGCCAATGGTGTAACGCATGTCATAAGATTATTGATTTTTATCGCTAGTCCGACATTGCTCAAGTATTTTGGAAAAAAAATATGAAATATTCCGTCATAGTCCCTATATATAATGTTGAATCTTATTTGCCAAAATGCGTGGATAGTATTTTGGCATGTAATGTCTCGGATTTTGAATTATTGTTGATTGATGATGGGTCGACAGATTGTTCTGGTATGATTTGTGATACTTATGGACAGCGGGACAATCGAGTGAAAGTGTTTCATAAACCGAATGGCGGCGTAAGTTCAGCTCGTAATCTTGGTTTGGAACATGCAAGTGGTGAGTGGATAATGTTTGTTGATTCTGATGATTGGGTTTCTGATGATTTCTTTGAAATATCAGACTCTTCAGCAGATATAATAGAACGTCCATATTCTCGGGTAGACGAGAATGGAAAGGTAATCAGTCGTTATTGCCCTTCGTCTCATCGGATTATTGAAGGAAGAGATGAATTGTTCGATTTCTTTGTGAATGAAAGAATCAATGTCCTTTGGAATAAGGTTATTAGACGAAGCCTCATCGCTGATACTCGTTTCAATGAATCAGTTTCTATAGGGGAGGATTTTCTTTTGTATTTGGAAATACTAAAGAGGGTTAAACGTTATGAATTCTCAGAAAAGGGGGAGTATTTTTATCTGCATAGGACAGGATCTGCAATGACCAACATGCCTATAGATCGGTTGGTTAAAGTAGTATTCGAAAATATGGGATATGTAAAGACTATTTTGGAATCAGACGAATATGATGATTTGAGGAATGGAATTTTATGTGTCACTTATTTCCCATTACTTTGTCTTTATCAAAAGAATATGTCGGTAGATTCATTTTTTAAAATGAAGGAGTGGGTTTCTTATATGGCATCGGAAAGTTTCAGCCTAGTTCCATTCATATTAAAAATAAAGGTGATTTTAAGGAACCTATTATTGCATTTTAGGTGATGGGGAATGTGTCTGGAATAAAATCTTGTTATGGATGTGGTGCCTGTGCGATTGCATGTGGCAAGCATTTGATATCAATTAAGGAAAATAAGGACGGTTTTTACACACCCTTTATAGAAAATACTGAAGCATGTACTGATTGCGGCTTGTGTGAGTCGGTATGCTCGTACACTCATGATGAGTTGGCTACAAAGAATGTCCCGATTATTTCCTTTGGGGCATGGAGTAAAGATGAAAATGTTCGTAGACGCAGTTCAAGTGGAGGTGTTTGTTATGAATTTGAAAAATATCTTCTGGACAATGGATACAAAATATGTGTGGTCCGTTACAATATTCAATTAAGAAGAGCGGAGCACTACATTGCAGACAATCTAAATGATTTGGATCAGGGATTAGGCAGCAAATATATTCAAAGTTATACTTTGGATGCTTTTTCGTCTATGAAAAGGGATGAAAAGTATCTGGTGATCGGATCTCCATGTCAGATGGATTCTTTTAGAAGATATGTAAAAAAATTTCGTTTGGAAGATAATTTCATATTAATAGATTTCTTTTGTCATGGAGTGCCATCTTCCATTTTGTGGAAAAAATATCTTAATTCTGTCAGTAACAGTATTGAGGAATTGTCAGGAGTCGCTTGGCGTAATAAACAATTCGGATGGCATGACTCGTATGCAATATCGTTGAGCCAAGAGTCGATCAAAGAACGACAAAAAGAAAATATATCTCGGTTTTCGACAGGAAATGCATTTTATGAAATGTTTTTTTGTGATTCTTGTTTCAACAAGGCTTGTTATAGCAAATGCAAATTCAAATATGACCAATCATCGGCGGATGTGAGGGTTGGTGATTTCTGGGGAAATACGTACAAAGATGATGATAAAGGTGTGAGTGCGGTTGTCGCTTTTACAGAAAAAGGTAAGAGTCTGATTATGAATTCTGATATTGAAAGAACAGAACATCCGTTTGAGGTTGTAGCGGAAGGACAAATGAAGTCTTCATTAATTTTGACTTTGAAGGATAAAATTATATTCAATATTTTAAAGACGGATATCCCTTTGAAAATGGTGGTTACTTGTAAACGAGTATTGAATAAAATCGAAAAATATATGAAAAAGTAAAATCGTTAAAATGAGACTTTTTCAATTTTGTAATTAATATTACATCCAAAGATGAAAATAAAGACAATTACTTGTCACGACGTATATAATTATGGAGCATCTCTTCAGGCTTTTGCTCTTATGGATTTTCTCCAGTCGCAAGGACATAATGTAGAGATTATAGATTATTTACCTCATAAAAAGCGACGCAGGTATGAATATTTTAAGGTCGCCCCTACTGGAATATTTAGGAAAATAGTTACATTCCTGCCTTTTTTAGAGCCAATATTAGGCCTGTGGCAGAATCGTTACGAGTGGTTGAATAGAAAACGCAAATACAATTTTGATCTGTTCAAAAAAGAATATTTGGTATGCACTTCAAGGAAATATGAAAGCTTTGAGGAATTGAATACAGATAGACCTGTTGCTGACTTATTTGTGGCTGGTAGCGATCAGATAT
This sequence comes from uncultured Bacteroidales bacterium, assembly GCA_902782665.1. Classification (GTDB taxonomy): domain Bacteria; phylum Bacteroidota; class Bacteroidia; order Bacteroidales; family Paludibacteraceae; genus UBA1723. Next base: position 31,502 of record CACZOA010000099.1, on the reverse strand, counting down.
GGAATGTCTATTATGATAATGGAAGAGATCCATCATTTTATTGTGCTTTTGAACCTGATAACCAAAAGCGTATTTCATATGCCGCCAGTTTTGGGGCTGATAATATTCCAGAAGACTCAGAGCAATTTGTCAGGAATATGCTTTCACAAATGAAAGCTATTTCAGTTCGTGAGTCATCAGGTGTCGCTATAGTTGAGCGTTTGGGATTGACGGCTGTGAATGTGTTGGATCCTGTATTTTTGATTGAGCCTGAAAAGTGGAGAAGTATGTGTCGCAAGGATCGAGGAAATGATTATATCTTGGTATATGATTTTTTACATAATGATCCTAATGTTGAGGCTTTGTCTAAAATGTTAGCAAAAAAATACAACAAAAAGATTGTTTCTATCAACGATTTTCTACCGTTGGGGTATGCTGATGTAAATGTGAATGATGCCGGCCCCATTGAATTTCTGGAATACATCAAAAATGCAGATTTTGTAATTTCCTCATCTTTTCACGCTACTGCATTCAGTGTCATCTTCTCACGCCAGTTCTACACATTTCCTTTAGTTGGACATGGTAATTCTTCAAGAATGGTTGACTTTTTGAATATGCTTGGTTTGGATGATCGCTTTGTGACTGAAATGGCTCATTTTCAGGAGGCAAAGATGATAGATTACGATATTGTCTACGGAAATATTAATACGAGACGTTCTTCATCCATAGATTGGTTACTATCACAACTTCAGTAGTAGAAGTATGCTTTTTTCTTTATTAGCTATAGTTATATTACTGTTTTTCTTAGTCAAAGAACCTTCAAAGTGTTTGGCTCTGGTGTTTATATGGTATCCAACCATAGTATTGTTGCCAGTATGCCGAGGTGTGAACGTAACAACTTTATTTATATACCTTCTTTTATTCCACTCTTTTTATACATATGGGAAAAAACCGTTTCTTTCATTCCCATTTCTTATTCCATTTGTAGTTTGTCTTGCATCCTATTTTATATCTGCAATATTTGGTTATAAGATAGCATTGAGTGTGGCTAAATGGGTGGAACAATACTTCTTAGTATGGACTATTTGGGTGGCATTTAAACCGACAAAGAGTAACAATCATTTCCTCTTTTATAATATGATGGGATATTTGTTGTTTCTGGATGCATATGCTATGGTAGAGTCTGTGACAATAGAAAATCCATTTTTGGATTATTTGCGATCATGTGGAGTAGACATACCTAAACAGGCTGCTCATTATGTTAGATATGGACTATACAGGTCACAATCGTTGACTGTCTGGACAAGTATTATGGCAATCGCTAGTGGACTGGGAGCTATCTTTCTAGCCTTTTCTTTTTTTGAAAAAAAATTGAAGCCTACACCAATTTTATATTTGACGTGGGTGTTCTGTATGATTGGTGTTTTCATTTCTGGAACTCGATCTGCAATGGCAGTTACTGCAATTGGTGCATTTTGTTTCCTTAAGAAACTAATAAATTTTAAGTATATTGTCATTCTTAGTTTAGTCGGATTTGTTGCAGTGTCTATAACTGGAGACTTCTTCTCTGAGGTTGTGAATTCATTTGTAAATCCAGAGGAGGCAGGAGGCAGTAGCGTTGAGCAAAGAAGTCTGCAGTTTTTAGTTGCCTATCGTTATTGGATGAATGCTCCTATATTAGGCAATGGATTAGATTTTACAAATTTTTTGGTGGCTCAGGAAGTCGGTTTATTAGGTGCAGAAAGTATTTTGTTTAGACTATTGATTGATAGAGGCCTTGTAGGTTTATTTTCTTTTTTATTCTTGTATGGATATTCATGTTGGATTTTGTATAGAAAAGGACTCTCCAATTTGGCTTTTATTTTAATCGGTTTCGCTTTTGGAAAGTTGATATCACTTATGTTTACGTTGGATGAGGCTTACCCTTTTGCGTATGTGGTATTTCTTATGAAAATATTAAATAGAGAAAAACTGAAACTGTTGAAATTGTATTTGCTTTTATTGTTAATGAAAGAAAAAAAGAATAATGTCGACCATGGCGAAAACGAAAGAAGAATTGAATCAAATCCTATCTTATGAATCTGATATTTATAAGAAGATGATTCCATCTTCGTTAGGAGGAAGAATATGTGCATGGATAAAAAATGTGCAGATTCTATCTCTGTATTCTTGGATTGTCTCGTCAAGGAAGATGGATTATTATAAATACAAGAAAGAGATATCTTCTAATCCTTTGTATTCGATTCTATATCTCTATTATGCCAGAAAGACAAATAAACTTTGTCAAAAGCTGAATATGGAAATCTCTACTGAAAAGATTGGTAAAGGCTTGACTATCTACCATCCGACCGGTATAGTTGTTAATGGAAACGCTGTGATTGGTGAGAATTGTCATTTCCATGGTAATAATTGTGTCGGAAATTCAGGGACAGATTTGAATGCTTGTCCTGTATTGGGTGACGACATAATGTTGGGGGTTGGCGCGAAGGTGATTGGCAATGTACATTTGGCTAACAAAATAAAGGTTGGGGCTGGAGCTGTTGTCGTTTCTTCCTTTTTAGAAGAGGGGATAACAATTGCTGGAGTTCCTGCAAGAAAAATAGAAAAGCGAAAGTAGGGTGAAAGTATTATGGTTTGAAATCACCACACCTAAGCGATATGCTTGTAATGCTGGCGTTTTGGGTGGATGGCAGGATTCGTTGGAAGAAGCAGTGATGTCATTGCCTGAAGTAGAATTGTGCGTGGCTTTTGAGAGCAACAATCCTTCAGATACGGTAAAAAAGGTTGATGGAATCACCTATATACCTATGCATTTTTCTTATTCTTTATGGGATAAGATAAAGTCGAAGGTGTCTTGGTCTTCTATTGAACGTGAAGTTAAGGAAAAGTCTCTTGCAGTGATTCAATCAGTGAATCCTGACATTATTCATGTGTTCGGATGTGAGTGGCCTTATGGTTCGGTAGCTCCGTATACTTCAGTTCCTGTTGTTATTCATATTCAGGGAGCGATAGTCCCGTATGATAATGCACTTTATCCTCCTAAATACAATATCTGGAATTATATAAAAGCATTGAAATTCAATGCCGTCAGAATCTTGGCCGCAAAATTGGTTGAAATAAACAATCGCAACCGTGCGAAAATGGAATGCAGAATATGGCAAGATGTTTCTAATTACATGGGACGTACTAATTGGGATCATGCGTTGTCGAATGTCATGCATCCAGGTCGATCTTATTATCATGTTGACGAAACATTGAGACCTTTGTTCTTGTCTTCACAGAAAGTGTGGCAATATGAGAAGAGAGAAAAGGTAAAAATTTTCACTACAGGTTGTACGACGTTTTGGAAGGGACCTGATATGATGCTTAAAACAGCAAAAATTCTGAAACATTTAGGTCTTGATTTTGAGTGGTCTGTCGCTGGACATTTTCCTGCCACATTAAAAAAAGTGGTTGAATACACCGAGAAGACTAAATTTGAAGAAAATAATGTTATATTTACGGGACCATTGCAACCACAGGAGCTATTGGACGAATTAGTGTCATCTACGCTTTATGTCCATACTGCGTATGTTGAGAATAGTCCAAATTCAATTTGTGAAGCGCAATGTCTTGGGGTGCCTGTCATTTCTACTAATGTTGGAGGTATCTCGACACTTCTACAAAATGGCGAATGTGGATATATGGTGCCTGCTAATGATCCTTGGCAAATGGCAAATGCTATCATTCAATTGTCTTCAGACGAAAAGAGAATGAGTGAGCTTTCAAGAGTTGAGATGCAGGTTGCAAAAACACGTCATGACGTAGCAAATATTCGAGGTCAGTTAATGGCGTGTTACAAAGATGTAATTGAGAAGAAAAATGCATAGCTTTTTCACTGTTGTATACAAATTGATGCATGGCTTAGTCAAATGCTTGAAGTTGATAGGCCTGTCGATTATGAATCTTTTCTATCGATTTCTTTTTCGTAAGATGGAAGGTGAGATAGAGTCTCCTCATCAATTGCTTGGATGTCAGTATATTTCGATTGGAAAACATACAAAGATTCTCGAAAATGTGATATTGACTGCGTGGGATAGGTATGAAGACCAACATTTTTCACCATCGATAGTCATAGGTGATAATTGCAATATTGGAGAAAATAGCCATATCACGGCATGTAATCGCATAGAGATTGGCAATGGAGTATTGACTGGACGTTATGTATATATATCTGATAATTCGCATGGTAATCCTGCTAATGTAGATGAATTGGACATTTGTCCAAGTAAAAGACCTCTGTATTGCAAGGGACCGGTAGTGATAGGTAATAATGTATGGATCGGAGAGAGGGTATGTATTATGTCAGGTGTGAAAATTGGAGATGGCGCAATAATTGCGGCGAATGCAGTTGTCACGCATGATATTCCATCTGGTGTTTTAGCTGGTGGCGTCCCTGCTAAAGTGATAAAAATTTTGAAAAATGAATAAGAATTGTATATTCACAATATGTGCTAAAAATTATATCGGTTTAGCTTTAGCACTTGAAAAATCAGTAAAACAATATAATGACAATGTTGATTTTTACATTGTCGTCGCAGATGAATTCGATACGGGCAAGGAACCCTCTGTAGCGGAGAACGTGATTGTGGCAAAGTCGGTGTTGGAAATTCCAGAATCATTGTGGACAAATATGTCATTCAAGTATAATTTGACAGAGTTCTGTACTTGTATCAAACCATTCAGCATAGAATATTTTTTCACAAAGAAAGGATATGAGACTGTATGCTATATGGATCCTGACACATATCTGTTCAGTGATTTTAGTTATGTTTATGAAAAACTTTCTAAATTTTTGGTTGTCACAGCACCTCATATAACAATCCCAGATTATCCTTATACAGGTGATTTGCCAGATAGAAGTTTTCTGTTCAATGGAATCAGCAATTTTGGATTTGGAGCATTCCGAAATTCGCCAAAGACATTGAATTTGATGAAATGGTGGGAGGATAGATTGTCAATTCTATGTTTTGGAGAGATGCTGTGGGCGGTATGTACTGATCAAAAATGGACAGATTTCTTCCCTGCTTTCCTGAATTATGACGAGATATTGTTCTCTAACAATTTGGGATTGAATGTGGCTCCATGGAATTATTTCGAGCGTAGAATAGAAAAAGAAGGCGACACTTATTATGTCGTCAGTCGAACTGGAGCTAGTGAAAGAAAAGACAAATTGGTATTCTGTCATTTTGCAGGATATAATTATAAGGAGTTGTCGACTGGAGTGGTAAATAATCAGAATCGTATGCGTATAAGCAATTTGAAGGAGTATCCTGATATGAATCCGCTTATCGATGAGTATGTGAAATTCATATATGACAACCGAGACTTGTTCAATCAGTTCCTTGATCTTCCATATTCTTATGCAAAATTTGATAACGGGGTAAAGATTGATAAGTTGCACCGTCGACTATATAATGGAGCTGTGACAAATTTTGGATACGACAAGAATCCGTTCAAGACAGCGGGGAATGATTCTTATTACGCCTTGTTGAAAAGCAAGCATTTGTTTGGAGCTGCAGATTCTAATGCTAAAATTGATGATGTCAGCCAAATGAATGAAGGTTTTGAGAAAAAATTAAAATATTTATATAAAGGATTACGTTTGTTTTATAGAATCATTGGATACAAGAATTATGTGTTGTTCTTGCAGTTTATCCGCAGACTGTCTTTGTATGATGTGAACACATTCTTGTTGGGAAAGGATTTTGAAAATTATAAACTACGTTAATATTAAGATGAGGGTTGGAATAAGTGGATATGTAGGGAATCGATTGACTGGTATAGGTCGTGTGTTGATTTGTACGGTTCAGGAGTTGGCAAAACAAAATCCTGATTCGACATATATCATTTTTCGTAATTTTGATTTTTCTGATTACGAAACTCTTCGCCCATTGCCAAATGTGGAAATTGTAGATGTGTCCTATACTAAAGAATCCGGTTTAAAAAATATCATTTGGCACCAATGGACTTTCCAAAAGTTGTTGAAACAATACAAGTGTGATGTCGCTTATATTCCAAACTTTACATTGTTGTTATGGAAGGTTGTGCCGACAATCGTGACTATTCATGATCTGATTGAATACAATGTGCCGGACAAGTTCTCAAAAGGCCGCATGTTCTACAGAAAAATGATCTGTGATCCGTTGATGGCTAAGAGAAGTGACCATATCCTGACTGTTTCGCAATCTTCGTATAATGATATTGTGAAATATCTGGGAGTAAATCCTTCAAAGATTACGTTGACTCTTAATGCTACAGATAAGACATTCTTTCACAAATATCCTCAGAATGAGGTGGAATCTGTTTTGTCTGATTATGGTCTGCATTACAAGGAGTACCTTCTTTTTGTAGGAACTATAGATTACCCTGGAAAGAATATCAAGACTGTAGTGGATGCGTTCCTGAGTCTAAAAGCAAAAGGCCAATTGGAAGGGAAAAAATTGGTTGTCATAGGCAAGAATGGTTATAATTCTGAGGTGATTTACGATGTGGTTAACCGCTCACAATACAAATCAGATGTTGTTTTCACTGGATATCTGAAAGATGGTGATTTGCCGAAATTCTATTCTGGTGCATCTATCATGCTTTATTTGTCTCTTTTTGAAGGTTTCGGATTACCTGTGCTGGAGGCAATGTCATGTGGCACACCAGTCATTTGTCCGAATACATCATGCTTTCCAGAAATTGTTGAAGATCTTGATGTCGCGGTACCTCCAACAGATGTGTCAGCAGTAGAACAAAAAATAGTTCAGATTCTCAGTGACGAAGAGTATTACAATGAGTTGTCGACTAAGTGTTATGAAAAATCATTGAAATATTCGTGGAGTGACACAGCGAAGATTTACCAACAGGCTTTTGAAAAAATGTGTAAATAAAAAGTTATGAGCTTTGCTATTAACAATACATTCAAGATCATTTTGTTGGTTTTGCTAATGCTTGGTCTACTTTTTTTGAAGGAGACTTTAGGAAATGCAGAACCTTCTGCTGGAGACTCTTATCCAATGGTAGAATTGTCGCGTTATGGCAGTTTGGAGAAGGATTCTATACAGACAACCTTTCAACGTGCAGTGTCTGATTTGAATGGGAAAAAATTAGTGATTCCTGCCCAGAGAATATCATTGGGAAAATTGGACATCACAGGCAAGAGTAATTTTGAAATAGAGTTTTTGCCTGGTGGAGAAGTTAATTGTGAACAATTAAGATTGATTGACTGTCAGAATTTCTCATTTCATGGATTGAATTTGAAGGGTACACGCGAAAAATTTGCTTATTTTGACATCATAGGCAATAGCTATGGCTTTTCAATCTATGATTGTAAATTTGATTCAGAAAAGGATAAAGATGGACAGAACACGTTCTATGGAATACATGTGCGAGCAAATTGGAATATGGAAAACCGTAAATATGAGAATTCGCCAAGAGGCTTTAAAATTTACGGCAATCATATTCGTAATACAAAATATGATGGAATTTTAGTCCATGCCCACTGCAGTGATTTTGTTATTGAGAATAATGTGATAGACGATGCAAAATGCATAGGTATAGAGGTGGAAGGCCGTTATGGAGGATGGAAAAACACGACAGTTCATCCATGTAAGAATGCTATCATACGCAATAACACAATTAATCGCTGTGGTGATTGGGGTATTTTATTGATGTGGGTTGATAGTGTCAAAGTTTATGATAATGTATCCAAAACAGCGATGGGTGCGTTCCTTTCTGTTGGATGTTCGAACATGGAAGTGAAACGTAATGTTTTTGAGGGCATCAAGAAAGGATTTGAAATATCTCAGGAATTTTATAAAATTAGCAATGGAATCAATCATAATGTTGTCGTTGAGGATAATGTGATTGTAGGAATACCACGAGATAATAATAGAGGAGCTTTGGATATCCGCCATGCAAAAAATATCAAAGTAAAAAACAACAAGTTCGAATGCCTGTTCAAACCTAATGCGGCGTGTATATCTGTAGTCTCGTCACGAGATGTTGTCGTAAATGACAATGAGTTTACTGCAAAAAGTGGTATGCCATTTCGAACGATGTTGGATGAAGCTGCTGATCCCGAACTTGGAGTGTTTGATAATTCATTAAGCATTGAGAATATTGATTTAAGAAATAATCGTTATTCAGGAGTTAAGGATGATCATGCAATCAAAGTAACACAATTTCAAAAGAAGAATTGTCGTTTTAAATAACATAATGGCTAATTTCAGTTAAGAAAAACTGTTTTTAACTATTAGTTTGACCTTTTATAAATTGAGTCCGCACTTTGCGGACTCAATTTATTTATATATTTTTGCAAAATATATACGATGGTATGGTGGTTTAGTTGCATTTATCTATTATTGTTCTGTAATAAGGATTTGTGGTGATTGGATTGGACTACTATACAAAACAGGTTGGCATGGCAGAAAAGAAATTAAACGGAACAGTCATTGTGACGTATAGATGCAACGCTCGTTGCTCTATGTGTAATCGATATAAAGCTCCTTCGAAACCGGAGGAGGAAATTTCCATTGAAACGATAAAGAAACTTCCCAAAATGTATTTCACAAATATTACGGGAGGAGAACCCTTTATCCGTACGGATTTGAAGGATATCGTCAGGGAATTGTACAAACTAAGTGATCGTATTGTTATTTCCACAAATGGATTTTTCACTGACCGTATCATAGATCTATGTAAGGAGTTTCCTCAGGTTGGTATCCGTATCTCAATTGAAGGTCTGGAGCAGACAAACAATGAGATCAGAGGTCTGAACGATGGTTACCAACGCGGTTATACAACTCTTAAGAAACTTCGTGAAATGGGCATGAAGGATGTCGGTTTCGGTATGACTGTTCAGGATAGGAACGCACGTGATTTGGTGCCATTGTACAAAATATCCGATGAAATGGGTATGGAGTTCGCCACTGCGTCGCTCCACAATTCATTTTATTTCGTGGAGGCAAAGAACATCATCAAGGACCGTCCGATGGTGGCTAAAAACTTCGAGGATTTGGTTAATGAACTGCTTCGTAGTAATAGCCCTAAAAAATGGTTCCGCGCCTATTTCAACCATGGCTTGATCAACTATATATACGGTCAAAAGAGACTTCTTCCATGTGATATGTCTTTTGATACCTTCTTTATGGATCCTTATGGCGACGTGATGCCATGCAATGGAACCAAGGATAAGGAGGTCATGGGTAATCTTAACACTCAGACATGGGATGAGTTGTGGAATTCTCCAGAGGCTGAGAAAGTACGTAAAAAAGTTCGTTGCTGCAACCGTAATTGTTGGATGATCGGATCTGTTTCTCCTGCTATGCGTAAGTATATCGCTACTCCGGCATGGTGGGTGTTCAAACATAAAATGAAGAGTCTTTTAGGTGTCAAGTACAGCATGTACGAAAACCAGATCTGTTGTGATTATCGTGATGGAAAGGTGACACAGGATGATTTGGACAAATGTTCAACTTGCGACATGAATGCTGTTATTAGCAATGGATTGTCTGATGATTCCAAAGAGGCTTTGAAAGGTAAACGAGGAGAGGATATTGTAAATGCTGATGTCACAGGTCAAGGTTACGAGGCAACCAAGGCTGAAACAGATAGGGATATTGAAATAAAGTAATTTATTGCTGATTTTCTTCATAAATGAAGGTTCTTGTTACAGGTACTAGAGGAGTCCCCAATGTGATGGGTGGAGTTGAAACTCATTGTGAAGAGTTGTTCCCCCGTTTGGTCGATAAGGGTGTTGATGTCACTCTTATCCGACGCAGCAGGTATGTAAACGACGGATTAAAGGAATGGAATGGTATTAATCTGTTGGATATAGATTGCCCTAAGAACAAGCGTTGTGAGGCTATAATCCACACTTTCAAGGCCATCTGGAAGGCAAAAAGATTTGGTGTGGATATTGTACATATCCATGCAATAGGTCCAGCTCTTCTGTCTCCATTTGCAAAGATGCTTGGACTTCGTGTTGTCTTTACTCATCATGGACCCGACTATGACCGTGACAAGTGGGGTAGGTCGGCAAAACTGATGCTTAAATTAGGAGAAAGATTCGGTTGTATGTTTGCCGACGATGTGATTGTTATCTCTAATGTGATAAGGCATCTTATTGATGACAAATACAATCGCGTCGATAATGTACATCTTATTTATAATGGTGTCCCTAAACCTCATTTTTGTGAATTACCTGAATATTTTAAGGAGCTGCAAATAGAAAATGGTAAATATGTTTTAGGAATGTGTCGTTTCGTTCCTGAAAAAAATCTTCACCATTTGATTGATGCTTTTCAATTGTTGAAACGAAAAGGTTCTTGCCCTTCTGATGTCAAATTGGTTTTGGCAGGTGATACAGACTTTGAGGATGATTATTCTTTAGGATTGAAACAACAGGCAAGAGATGCTGGTGTTGTATTGACCGGGTTTGTTAAGGGTGAAAAACTGCATTCATTGTTGACCAATGCGTTGTGTTACTGTCTTCCTTCCAGCCATGAAGGTTTGCCAATATCGCTTTTGGAGGCCATGAGCTACGGTTTGCCTGTGGTTGTGAGTGATATTCCGGCTAATTTGGAGGTCGGTTTGGATAGGACATGTTATTTCCCTTGTGGTAATGTGGAGATGTTGGCTTCTCGTTTGGAGACGTTGATCTCTATGGGCCAGCAACGTGTTAGTTACGATATGACTAAATATAATTGGGATCATATTTCGGAACAGGTGTTTGAAGTATATAAGAACTGTGTAAAACAGTGATGTTTTTGAAGTAAAACAAAAACATACTTACAGTTTTATATATGTGCTTGTCCTGTAGATATTTATAAAATCTTTATCATGAACTACATAATTTTCGGTGGAACTGGTTTTATTGGTACTCATTTGGCCAAATTGTTGAAAGAAAAAAATCCGGATGCTGCGATATATAATTTGGATATTGTCAAACAGGGAGATCCTTTGCCAACGGTGAAGAATTATAAATCTGCTTTGTGCGACGGTGAGGTTCATCCAGCTACTTATGTCGCTTGTGATGTGAGAAAGCCTATTGACGTGCCATTTACACCAACTCCAGATGACATAGTTTTTAACTTCGCTGCTGTGCATCGCACTCCTGGCCATCCTGACAATGAGTATTTTGAAACTAATATGTTGGGGGCTCAGAATGTATGTGATTTCGCAGAGAAATATGGCATAAAGAAAATAGTGTTCACTAGTTCGATTGCTCCTTACGGTGCTTCGGAAGAACTAAAGAGTGAGTCTACTTTGCCGACTCCTAACACTCCTTATGGAATCTCTAAACTTGTCGCTGAGAATATCCACAAGACTTGGCAGGCCCGAGATATTCAGAATCGTCAGCTGACAATAGTAAGACCGGGGGTCGTTTTCGGCAAGGGTGAGAATGGAAATTTCTCCCGTCTATACTGGAGCATAAGAAAACATACTTTCGCTTATCCGGGCAGAAAGGATACGATAAAGGCTTGTATCTATGTTAAGGAACTGGTGAATTTCATCTTGTGGAATATAGAGAAGGGTAGTGCCCATTCGGAAATATACAACTGCACTTTCGAACCTGCTTACACGATCGAGCAGATTGTAGCGGAGATGAAGAAGGCGACGGGATTGACACAGTTTGTGCCTTACATCCCTAATTGCCTGATCATGCCGGCTGCGGCTGTGGCAAAGGTGTTGGGAAGCCCTATGGGAATTTGTCCTGCCCGTGTTAAGAAACTGCAGATCTCCACGAATATCTGTGGCAAGAAACTTGCTGAGTGCGGCTACAAATTCAAATATACATTTGCTGAGGCTCTTTCTGATTGGTTTGAGGACAATAAGAGGGAATGCCTTGAATAGTAAATAAATGAAATATAAGAAAAGACGAGACTCAACAGTCTCGTCTTTTTTGTTTATTGTGGGCCAGTGATACAATCTTTGAATTTGATTATTTCGGTAGAGTCAAAATTTTTGTCACATACGATCATATGTGCATCATAATCAGCTACACTACCATCAGGATTATAATAATTTATGTCATGACTGCCATTGCCGTCTTCCCAAAAATATTCGTATGACTCCATAACCTTTATTCCATTTCTGTACGCAACAGCAAATTCATCTTCACAATCACAATCTTTTACTACTTGTATCTCGCTAATGTTCACCACATACACAGCGTCGGGTGAATAGCTCCAATTGTTGAGTGAACATATAATACTGTCCTTTTCTTTATAGTATTCATAGCCTTCTGGAGGAGTACTGATTTTGAATTCCAGCCTTTTTTTATGTATCAAGGAATCTGCAACGACTATAACGTTTCCCAGAACAACAGAATCTGGTTCCGCAATATCCACTACATTTGCTTCTGTCGGTACTGTATCCATATGTACTATGCTATCTGCATCTGCTATGGTAGCGTCATCTGCAACACCGTTAGTTTCTGCAACCTTTTTTGAACAAGACGTCAAAGCAAACATTGATAGTAAGAACCCAAAGAGATAGATCCGTCTTATGTTGAACGTTATAATCATGGATTTAGGTTTTAGATTTGTTTTACCTATACAAATGGTTTTCTATTGTTTTAATGAACTGCTTGTCTGATTCAGACGCGTTCTTAAAATAGAGCCATTCATGTTCTTCTTTCATCTCTTCGTCTTGTATGTCAGATGTTGAAAAAGTATCCGTATTCTTCTTCCAACAAACATGGATCCATCCTTCTCCACAATCGCAATCTTCATACATAATAACCTCATTGTTGCCATTAAATTCAACGGTGAAGTAAGTTCTTTTATAAGACCAATGACCTATTGCTTGAATGATATAATAGAAGCCGGAAAATTTTATTTTGTCTCCGTTGTCGGTTAGGATTACTCTATCTTGAATATTTTTGTCAAATGACATTTTGTCATTTTCCATTTGAAAAAGGTTTGGCATAAGTGTCTCTTTTTTGGGGGATTATTAATACAAAACAGAGAGAACGCTAATGAATTCTCTCTGTTTGCTTATAATTGTCTGGATTATTTCTCGTAACCGTTAGGGTTTTGCTTCTGGAATCCCCAACTGTCTCTACACATGTCTTCGATTCCATACTGAGCTTCCCAACCAAGTTCAGCTTTTGCCTTTGCTGGGTTGCAGTAGCAAGTGGCGATGTCTCCTGGGCGACGTGGCTTGATTGAGTAAGGCACTTTCAAACCGTTTGCTTTCTCGAATGCCTTCACTACGTCCAACACTGAATATCCGTGACCTGTACCAAGGTTGTAGATTGCCAAACCACACTTCTTCTGGATTGCTTTTAGTGCTGCAACGTGTCCGCATGCAAGGTCTACGACATGGATATAGTCGCGTACACCTGTTCCATCAGGAGTGTCGTAATCGTTGCCGAATACGCCAAGCTCTTTGCGGATTCCGATGGCTGTCTGAGTGATATATGGCATCAAGTTGTTTGGAATTCCGTTTGGATTCTCACCGATAAGTCCACTCTTATGTGCTCCGATCGGGTTGAAATATCTAAGCAACACTACGTTCCATTCGTTGTCAGCCTTCTGTACATCCATCAAAACCTCCTCCAACATAGATTTTGTCTGGCCGTATGGGTTTGTGCAGTGACCCTTAGGACATTCCTCTGTGATAGGGATGATAGCAGGGTCTCCGTAAACAGTCGCTGAACTAGAGAAAATGATGTTCTTGACATTGTGACGACGCATAGTGTCGATCAATACGAATGTTGAATTCATATTGTTTTCGTAATACTCCAATGGCTTTGCTACACTCTCTCCGACTGCTTTCAAACCAGCGAAGTGGATAACTGCGTCGATCTTATTATTGCTGAATACTTTGTCCATCGCCTCTCTGTCGCGGACATCTGCCTCGATAAAAGGAACTTCCTTGCCAATAATTTTCGCAACTCTTTTCAAAGATTCAGGCTGTGAATTCACGAAATTGTCAACGACAACAACTGAGTGGCCAGCTTTGTCCAACTCAACTATAGTATGGCTACCGATGTATCCGGCACCTCCCGTTAAAAGAATATTCATTATTTTCTATATATTATACTGAATTGTTGCAAATATACAAAAAATATGAAAAAAATACGATAAGGAAATTATTTTCTAAGACTCGATATGATTATAATGAATTTTCGTATTCATTGTTTTTGTAAAAATCGCCAACGACAAAAATCCCTTTTTGGGGGGATAAATGCAAATAGATGTTGTATAAGTAATCCTACAATTTGTATGACTACAATAATTTGTCTATATTTGTATAAAATATGTAACTTATGTTGAATTTGATAAATCGATATCCTGCACTTTCGGTGTGCTCCGCTGATTTGCAGGCGATGTTGGATACACTTATTGAGTGCTATTCTAAAGGTCATAAGTTGTTGATTTGTGGAAATGGTGGTAGTGCGGCTGATGCTGAACATATTGTAGGCGAATTGATGAAGGGTTTCAGAAATCCTCGTAAGATAAGCAAAAAAGAGAGCGACGCTATTATGGCTCTTGATCCTGTAATGGGAAAAAATCTTGTCGACAAACTTCAGGAAGCTTTGCCTGCAATCGCATTGGATGGCCATGTGGCTCTTACTACCGCATATCTCAACGATTGTGAACCGCTTATGTGTTTCGCTCAACAAGTTCAGGGGTATGGCTGCGAAGGAGACGTGTTGCTTGCCATCTCTACTTCGGGAAACAGCCAGAATGTGCTTTATGCCGCTACTGTTGCCAAGGCAAAAGGTTTGAAGGTGATTGGTCTTACGGGTGCCAATGAAAGCAAACTTTCTGCGATCGCTGATGTTTGTGTGCGTGTGCCGCAAACTGAGACTTATATGATCCAGGAATTGCATCTTCCGGTTTATCACTGGTTCTGCCTGAAACTAGAAGAGACATTCTGGAAATAAGAATTAATGTGATTGAAAAGTGAAGAGACGTTGCGGTTGCAGCGTCTCTTTTTTTTATTGCGTATTAGAAAGCTTAAAAGTTATTGGCATGACTATTCTTGGACGATTGGAATAATCGTAATCATCGCCTGTACGAAATTTAGAGAGTTTTACAGCACGAATAGCTTCTTCTTCCAAGAGCTTAAAATCTTCGTCTTTGGGCTCAACTATTGGACCTTTTATTCCTTTTCTCTGAATAGATTTTACGATTTCTGGATTAGAAGTAGTGCCATCAGGTTCAATTGTTATATTGATGTAGACGACTCCTTGAATTCCAGACTCCATACATTTGGCTGGATAGTTAACTGGAAGTTTTTCCCATACAAAACGTTGAGTTCTACTTATTCCTCCTGCATTAAAAACTTTTTCTTCGCTCCATTCGTTTTCTGTATTTTCCTTAATGTTATTTGTATCCTTTGGTACGAATTCTGTCTCTTTTGATTTTGACATTGGATTAACGGAGTCTTTTGCTTTCTGGTTTTTATTTTTTATATCATGTGTCTTTAATTGCTTACACACTACGACGCAAACGCCATCGGCATCAAAATTGTCCTTGGTTATGGTTTCTGTTTCATAGTTCTGAAACTTTATTGTGGTGTTTTTGTTCATGTCTAAAGGCACGGAGAATGAACCGTTTTTATCTGTACGGTATATTACGTCGTTTATTTTGAATTTGACATTTCCCAATGTCTTGCCTTCGACATCTAGCAACACTATCTTGTTGAATGAAATGCAAGTGTCGAGAATCTCTCCTGGTTTTAATGCTGGCATTTGTACGCTTGCAATGGAAAAAGGTCTGTTTGCAAATATGTTGGATCGGAGAATTTCGTTGAATACCCATGCTTGAATGGAGTCTGGGGCTGCATAGATGCTTGCATTGTTGTATGGATAGTTTTTCAGACGACAGCGGATCTTTGCTCCGTTGCTCAGCTTGATGTCGCAATTCCACCAAGTGAAGTGTTTGACAGAGCCCACATATTCGTCGTCATGTTTTACAGAATATCCGTCTTCCACCCATAATCCGTTTTCTTCATTGAAATACCAGAGTGGGATAGTGTCGTGAACGGTGAATCCTTCTGGGGCAGGATATTTCAAGTATGCTTCACAACCGTCTTTCAACTGCAGTGGATTTCCATCCTCGTCGCTCATCTCCACATTCACCATTCCATAAGAGATTAGCGGAACTGTATCTCCGTCATTTGCTATAGCCATAAGGTCGGCACCAGGCATAAGTGGCTCCATGGCTGGAGATTCTGTCGGAGATAAGAAGACGACGGAAATGTCGACTGTCCCGTTATAGTCGGAACCGTCGTTTTTTGCTAGACTAGATTCCGGAATTGTCACCGTCGCACCGTTGACCTCAATTATGATTCCTTCATTTGCATTGAATTTTTTTAATGTCACAAATTTCGACGGTTCTTTCTTTATCAATTGGATAGGATAGCCCATCGTGTCGCTGACCATTTTTGAGTAGATGCGGTCGAAATAGCCATCTTTCTTAATTCGCAACACGTATCGATTGCCTATTATCGTGTCGACGTTGATGTTGAATTGTCCTGAAGAATCGGTCGTGGCTTGATTGTCTCCACTCAAAACAGTGGCTCCATTCAAGACGTTGCCATTCTCGTCATATATTTTGCCACTTATCGGAGTCGATGTATGTGGTGCTTCTTCTGGTCTGTTGGTATTTGAATCGACGCACGAATTTGCAATTACAGCAAGGATTATACCTATTATGTGTGAAAAGAGTCTTCGCATAAACTGATGTCTTTAAGAGGTTTCATAATAACAGTGACTCACAAATATAATAAACAATACTATTTTGTCGTGATGAATTTGAATAATATTGTTCTGAACCTCTCTCTTTATCTCAATAAAAAAAGGCCGAGCGTTTTTGCCCGACCTTTTCTTGTGTTATTTTGATGTGATATTTATTTATTTCACGATCAATTTCTTGATGCTGTTGCCAGCCTTAACAACGTAGATTCCTGCATTCTTGATGCTGATCTTGTTGTCAAGCTCAGGTACTGCAACAAACTGAGCTACGATTCTGCCAGTCATGTCTGATACTGTGACATCGCATCTTTCTGTGACGTAGATGTAGGCAACACCGTTCTTTGCAGGGTTTGGAGCGATAACGAATGAAGCCTCGTCAGCAACGTCCTCTACATTTGAATGACCACCTACGCAAGTCACGTCGTCGATCATCAATGTGCCAGTCTTGCCAACACCATCTTTAATCTGCCAGCTCAACTTGTCGATGCTAGTCTCGTCGAAATCCATATCCTTACCCCAGTCAGAAGCCTGCTTCAAGCTACCCCAAGTTACAGAAACTTCTGTCCAGTCTGATGATGCTGACACTTTCTTTGTGTGGTAGTCGTCATCCTTTACTGCAGTCATACATACGCGGAATTCGTGAGCAGGGCCCTTGAATCTGTATGTGATCTTCTCACAGCTTGAAAGGCTTCCACCTTCCTCGCTCTTCTTCAAGTACATGTCGACGCTGCAATATGGATCACCCATCCAGCCTTCTCCGTTCCACTGTGCACCCATTGTATAGTCAGCCTTTACAACTCCGTCTTTTACAAGATCGTCAGAAGCAGTGATTTGAGTGTGAGGGTTGGCGTTCTTGTCTGAGTCGTCTTTGCTCTTCCAACGTCCGCCCCACTTAGTGATTACATCATTGTCTTCCATGTCGTCGATCAAACCTGGATCAACGAATCCTTCTGGCAATACAGTTACCTTTACTGTCTCTGAAACCTCATCCTCTCCATCGCTTACTGTCAAACGGAAGATGTATTCTCCGTCTGTCAAACCGCTGACTTTTGTTGTCGCTGAATTTGTATTTGCGATAGTAGCGTCATTAGGTCCAGACACCTGCTTCCAAGTGAATTTGTAGCTTTCGCTTCCGCCTGTAGCATCTCCTGTAAGTGTAGTCTCGTCTGTAGGCAAGAAGAATTTCTTAGCACTGCAGATGCTCATCGACAATTCCTTTGGAACGATGCTTGTTACAGTAGGCTTGTAGTTGATCCATCCTTTACATTGGTTAAGCATGTAGATACCGTCTTCTGTCATTTCTGATTCAGACCAACCAGTAGTCTTGAAACAGTCATCTTTTAGTACAGACCATTTAGCGTCGTTTCCGCCCTTGTTACTCATTGACCAGAATGCTGACATCACACCGGCTTGCTTATATTTGTCAAGCAGACCTCCTGTGTTTCCTGGATCCATACCCCATTCTGTTACGACTACAGGAACGCCATTGTTCCAAGAAGATTTTCCGTTCCAGTCGCTCTGGTGTCCCCATTCAATATATCCGTGCCATGTGTAGGCTATGTTTGAATAACCATCTCCAGCTCCTGTTACTTGATCAGGATGACGTGAGTATTCGCTTGAACCTACGATGATAACGTTTTCTTTGTCAATAGCCCTGATTGTAGGGATGACTTTTTTCGCATAAGCTACGACGTCGCCGTCACCACATTTAGGCTCGTTGAAGATTTCATACATCACGTTTGGATACTCACCCCATTTTGTTGCGAAATATGTGAAGAAATCATTTGCAAGGTCTACCCAGTGCTCTGCATAGTGCTCGTGGAAGTCGATGATGACGTAGATGTCATTCTCGATTGCAGCACGTACCATATCGTCTACCAATGCCTTAGTGTATTCTGGGCTATGTAGGTAGTTGTCTGTGTTCCATGTTGCGCTAGGATTTTCCCATGTGTTGTCACCTGGAGCGATTGAAACTGGAAGACGGATTAGCTGGATGTTCCAGTTCTCTACCAAGTAGTCGACTGTTTCTGCCTTCCACCACTGTGGTGCTGAACAACTCCAGAACCAGCTTGGTCCCATTAGGCATACTTTCTCTCCTGCTTCGTTGCGTACTGCACCGTTTTTAGTGTTAAGCTTTCCGTTTTTTGTCACAACGAAATCCTGTCTTTTTGTAGGCTTTGCAATCTTTACTTTCAACTCCTTGACAGTCTCTCCCATAGTGATTGTTATTATATCTGAACCTTCACTGCTAGAAGCTTTGTAGCGGCCATCTTTTGCGTTTGACGACCATTCTGTGTTTGCTGCGACCAATTCGCCTGCGTTATTGTATCCTCTTGCTATGATATCCACAGTCTCGCTTGGCATAAGATTCAATTTGCTTGGAGACGTTGTGATTTTAGTGACGTTGGCATCAGTTGAAGATGTCTTGATAAACTGGAAATAGTCGATGTTGACAGATTTGCCAGTACAGATGACGTAGAATTTCTGCTTTCCAGCCTTCAGTGGGAACAATGCACTCTCGTCTTTCGGAAAGTCTGGCCAGTTGTTCATTGGCACTTCCCACCACTTTTCTGCATTGTTTGCTTGTGTGTCGAAAATGTAATAGTTGCCATCGGCATCCTGTATCTTTACATTTCCGTCTTTTCCAGTAAGGTAATGGAATGAGATCTGATACAATCCTTCTGATGGAATGTCTACTTCATAAGTAAGTTTCTCTCCTTCTTCGTCAAAATATCCGATTGTCTTGCCACCATTTTCAGTGACAATTTCAGTATTAAGACTTTTTGCCTCTGTGAAGTCTTCTGCTTCAACCTTGATTTGGCTGTGCACCGACGCAGATAAAAGAAGGAATGCTGAAAGCCATCCCGCTTTTGCGTAATTCTTTTTCATGGTATTGTTATTATTTCGTTTTGTTTCCAAAAATATAACGATATGTCTTCCGCTATGAAAGTGCCATATCTATGTCAAATTGTTTTAGTCATATTTCTGATAACCCAGTGTTTGCCGTCTAATAATTATTAAAGACGTAGGACTAACGATGCAAAAATAAAAATAAATTTGAATAACAACAATAATTTGAAAGCAATATAATTTTTTATTCTTATTTTGTGAATTACAGATATGTGATGAGCCATAATAATATGACAAAATCCCGTCCACAATTTGTAGACGGGATTTTCTTGCTCGTTGAAAAATTATTTCGTTATTTTTCTGGCGAAGGGTCGTTGATCAAGCCAATGAACAATACTTCGTGATGGTATGGATTGTTGATTGTTACGACAAACGGACGGTTGACATCAACATTGACATGCTTATATTCTTGCATTGCTGATCCTTCCAATGTAATGGTTGTTATCGCAGCACCTTTTGCACCGTCTTCGTCAATTTCCAGATGTGTAAGCTGTTTGACATTAGAGACAGATGCTCCATCCGCAATATTGTTGAAAGTTTTAGAGAATGTTTTTTCCAATCCAATTTTTTTCAGACTCTTGTTCAATTCAATCTTATCGTTTAGATTGAATTTTGGCAGAGAAAGTGAAGGACAGTAGATTGTGTCCGGACCCATTTCTGTACGTCCACGTTTGTAGTGGATGCTGTCAAGATCAATTTCTGCAAGTGCCTTTTCCGGAGAAACACCTTCGTTTGGAAGGATGACGTTCATGACGTATCCTGCGTGGAAGTTAAGCGTGACTAACTGATAGTTGGCTCCTTCCGCATAGCATCCTTCGTAGTAGTTTCTCATCATCTCAACTGTTTTTTTCTCTCCTGTCACTGTGGTGAATGTGTCGGATTTGGTATACGCATGATCAAATTTATCAGCCCATTCAGCCTGGAAACTCAATGCATTCGCCAATACTATCCATAGAGCAGGATTTTTAGTGATTTGCATTGAAGGGATCATTCCGTTTGTTGTTTCTTCCGCCCATTTATCCATTAATTTATATGTTGTGTCAAGAGCGAAATCAACGTTGTTGGCTGCCGCTTTATAGTAATCTTCAATGTTCTGCAAATAGTTTTTGCCGAATGGAATGCCATTCTGTAGGAATGCGGCGTTTGCCACTCCGATTTCAACTTCCATTGGATTCTCAGATATCAAAGTGTTCATACGCTTTTCGTACATGTTGTTCAGAAAGTCGAGTGGCATGTCTTGCTGGCCTAACATTTTTGTGATCTCTGCGTAAGCACTGTCGTCGTCTGCTCCGTTCACCAACATTGCTAGCGCGAACTGTAGACTTGTTGGCGAGAAAATCAGATTCTTGTCTTTGTGCTCTTCGTCTTTGGAGATTTCCCAGAATAGGTCTGTCGCAATTTTGTTGGCAGAACGGATTGCGTCAACCTCATTTCCATTGATCGTTAGATTTAGTTTGTCTTTGGCTTTATATACACAATTGCTATATTCTTTTTGTGCATGGTATATAGCCTCTTTTATTTCCCATTCGCTTGCACCTCTTTCTCTCAAATTTTGTACAATTGATGTGTCGTAGATGCAGCCGGTTTCCATTGCCGTTTTGATGTCCCAGTTGGCAACATCACCATCCATACGTGCTATCTCTTCGTCGAATGTCACTTCTGCTCCCTTCAAAGGATAAAGAGAATAGGAACTGTCTGTACGGGAAACTTTGATGAGAACTTCGTCGCCATTTTTCACATGGCTAACACGATCTGTCTTCTCTACTTTCACATCATACTCCTTGCCATCAGGCAGATTGATGTGCATATATTGTGTGGCGTACATTGTGCATGCCGCAAACAATCCGAGTGCTGATAGTAAATGTTTCTTCATAATCTTATTCTTTTATAAGTTTGACGGTTTGTGAGTCTGTCTTTAGAATGTAGACTCCTTTGGATTGTGGCAATCCCAGTTCTGCCACACCTTCAGCTGATGCATTCACTTTCTGAATGGCTGAACCTGCTACAGAATAAAGAATCACTGAAGAATATGGTTGCAATCCCTCTGCTTTGACGTGGCTGTCGTCGGAATAGGTGATGCGCACTTCATTGCTTCCTAAAACAAGAGCATCGCTTACAGTACCGTCGGTGAAATAATATGAATCGACGGTGTTTAATCCGAATGCAGCTCTGGCTGGTCCGCTCACAATCAAACTGTCGGTAGAATAGGTGATTTTGGGTAATTCAGCCAAAAGGTACGAAAACTTTGTTCCGTCGGTCAAATCAATTGTGACGTGAGTCGTCTCAGCGAACACAGGAGCTATTGATGCCATTGCTATCAATCCTCCAAATAAATGTAATAGGTTTTTCATATTATAGAGTATATATGTTTTGCTTGATTTATGAATTGTATTTCATTCTGGAAATCCCGTCTGCAATATTGTAGACGGGATTTTTTTGAAATATTCTGTTATTTATTCAGAGTTGGGTCGTTGATCAATCCGATGAAGAGCATCTCGTGAGTCTTAGGATTGTTGATTGTCACGATGAACGGACGGTTGACATCAACATCGACAACCTCATCCATATATGCGCTTCCAGATAGTTCCACTAATGTTATAGCCGCACCTTTCGCACCGTCTTCATCGATTTCCAAATGTGCCAATTGTTTTACATTAGTCACCTCCGCATTTTCTACAATGTTGTTGAATTTAGCGATGAATGTCTTTTCTAATCCGATTTTCTTCAACATTTCATTTAACTTAATCTTTGAGTCTATGTTGAATTTCGGCAATGAAAGTCTTGGGCTGTAAAGAATGTAGAAGGATCCCGCATCTTCGGTTTTGTGTTTTATGTTATCAAAATCGATTTCTGCAAGAACTGCTTCTGGAGAAACACCTTCTGCTGGTAGAACCACATTCATCTGGAATCCCTCGTAAAATGGCAAAGTGACGAGTTGGTAGTTTTCTCCTTCTGCATAATTGCCAACAAAGTAATGATTCATCTTCTCTACTTGCTTCACTTCTCCTGTCGATGTGGTGAATTTGCCAATCTCTGTTCTCATTGTGTCAAATTTTTCTTCCCATTCCGACTGGAAACTTAGGGCATTGGCTAATACAAGAATTAATGATGGATCTTTGTCAATGCCTAATTTTTTTATCATTTCATTTGTAGACTTTTCTGCCCAATTGTCCATTTTTGTATATGTGGAGTCTTCATTGAAGTCTACGTTGTTGGCTGCTGCTTTGTAGTATCCCTCAATGTTTTGCAAGAAGTTTTTTCCAATAGGAAGCCCTTTTTGGATGAAAGCCGCATTTGTTATTCCAATATTGACTTTTTGAGGATTTACCATTTTAAGATTAGTCAAACGTTTTGAATACATGTCGTTCAACTCGTCGAGTGGTATGTTTTCTTTTCCTAAAGCGGTTGTGATTTCTGCGTATGCTTCGTCATCATCGGCTCCATTTGCCAACATGGCTAAGGCAAACTGCAAACTGGTAGGCGAGAAGATCAAGTTTTTGTCTTTAAAGTCTTTATCTTTAGAAATGTTGGTAAAGAGTTTTGTCGCGAATTTGTTTGCGGAACTTTGTGTCTCAATCTCTTTGTCAGAGAAGTTTATTTTTTTCTCATTTCTCTTTTCTTTGACACAATCGCTATAACTTTCTTGTATTTTGAATATCTCCCAATCGTCAGCCCCAGACTCTTTTAATTCACGAATTCGGGCGGAGTCGTATTCACAACCTTCTACCATAGTAGATACAATGTCCCAGTTGGCGACATCGCCATCCATGCGTGCGATCTTTTCATCGAATGTCACTTCTGCTCCATTCAAAGGATAAAGAGAATAGGAACTGTCTGTACGGGAAACTTTGATGAAAACTTCTTCGCCATCTTTCACATGGCTCACACGATCAGTCTTCTCTACTTTCACATCATACTCTTTGCCATCAGGCAAATTGATGTGCATATATTGTGTCGCGGACATTGTGCATGCTGCAAACAATCCGATTGTTGATAGTAAATGTTTCTTCATAATCTTATTCTTTTATAAGTTTGACGGTTTGTGAGTCTGTTTTTAGGATGTAGACTCCTTTGGCTTGTGGCAATTTTATTTCTGCCACACCTTCAGCTGATGCACTCACTTTCTGAATGGCTGATCCAGCTACAGAATAAAGAACCACTGATGAGTTTGGTTTCAAACCCTCTGCTTTGACGTGGTTGTTGTCGGAATAGGTGATGCGTACCTCATTGCTTCCTAAAACAAGTGCATCGCTTACAGTTCCGTCGGTAAAATGATATGAATCGACGGTGCTTAATTCGAAAGCGGCTCTGGCTGGTCCACTTACAATAAAGCTGTCGGCTGAATAGGTGATTTTGGGAGATTCAGCCAAAAGGTACGAAATCTTTGTTCCGTCGGTCAAATCAACTGTGACGTGAGTCGTCTCAGCATAAACATGTGCGGTTGTGGTCATTGCCATCAATAATCCCGCTAAACGTAATAGCTTTTTCATATTTTAGATTTTATTTTGTTTACATAAATTACAAGTTGCATTTCGATTTGAAATCCTCTGTCTGCAATATTGAAGACTGAATTTTATTTGAAATATTCTGTTGTCAATTCAGTGTTGGATCGTTGATTAATCCAATGAAGAGCATCTCGTGAGTCTTAGGGTTGTTGATTGTCACGATAAACGGACGGTTGACGTCAACTTCTACAAGTTTCTCTTCTAGATAAGGACTTCCCAATAGATCTATTACTGTCACAGCAGCACCTTTCGCACCGTCTTCGTCGATTTCCAAATGTGCAAGTTGTCTTACATTTTCTACTTTCGCAACATCTGCAATGTTGCTGAAATTTGCGAGGAATGTTTTCTCTAGTCCGATTTCTTTCAAAGATTCATTCAGCTTAATCTTTGTGTCGATATTAAATTTCGGCAATAAAAGATGATAGGAGTAGTAGAGGTGCATTCCATTATCATACGTTGATACATAATTGTATTTTATATTGTCGAAATCAACTTCTGCAAGAGCAACTTCAGGAGAAACTCCTTCTGCTGGTAGAATCACATTCATTTGGAAATCCTCGTAAAAAGGAATGGTGACGAGTTGATAGTTTTCTCCTTCTGCATAACAACCAGTATAGGTTCTACTCATCTTATCCACTTGCTTCTCTTCTCCTGTTGATGTGATGAATTTGCCTGGCTGTGTTAATTGAGGAACGAATTTTTCTTCCCATTCCGACTGGAAACTCAGTGCATTTGCTAACACTAGAATTAATGATGGGTCTTTGTCTATACCTAATTTTTTTATCATTCCATTAGTAGACTTGTCTGCCCAATCGTTCATTTTTGTATAGGTAGAGTCTTCATTGAAGTCTACATTGTTTGCGACTGCTTTATAGTATTCCTCAATGTTTTGCAAGAAGTTTTTTCCAATAGGAAGCCCATTCTGAATGAATGCCGCATTGGTTATTCCAATATTGACTTTTTGAGGGTCTACCAGTTTTAGATTTGTCAAACGCTTTGAGTACATGTCGTTCAACTCGTCGAGTGGCATGTTCTCTTTCCCTAATGCTGTTGTGATCTCTGCGTATGCTTCGTCATCATCGGCTCCATTTGCCAACATGGCTAATGCAAACTGCAAACTGGTAGGAGAGAAAATCAAGTTTTTGTCTTGGTATTTACTCTCTTTTGAAATATCTGTAAAGAGTCTTGTTGCAAATTTGTTTGCAGAACTTTGTGCCTCGATCTCTCTGTCAGAAAATTCTACTTTTTTTTCTTTTTTCTTTTCACTGACACATCTTTCATAATCTATCAGTATTTGGTATAATTCCCTTTCATTATAACCTGTCTCCTTTAATTCTCGGATTCTGGCTGTGTCATATTCACAACCTTCGATCATGGTTGACACAATGTTCCAGTTGGCGACATCTCCATCCATACGAGATATCTCTTCATCGAATGTCACTTCTGCTCCATCCAAAGGATAAAGAGAGTAGGAACTGTCTGTACGGGAAACTTTGATGAAAACTTCGTCGCCTTCTTTCACGTGGCTCACACGATCCGTTTTCTCTACTTTCACATCATACTCCTTGCCGTTTGGCAGGTTGATGTGCATATATTGCGCCGCTGACATTGTGCATGCCGCAAAAATTCCGATTGCTGATAGTAAATGTTTTTTCATAATAAAAATTTTTATCCCTATTCTCAGATAATCTTGTTTGATTTTTCGCTACGCAAGAATGTCTTGCTGTTTTATGATTTATAACTAACTAACTTCGGTTGTCTGAGATGTTGCAAATATAATGATAAAATTGAGTCGTTAAACATTCCGTCGCAAAATATTGACTTTAAGTATGCTATTTCTCAGTCGTTTAAAAAAATATAAAACTCTTTTATTCCTGTCCTTCTAAATTGAAAAATATCAAACAAATAAAAAAGACACGGATCAAACAAATGATTTTGCCGAATCCGTGCCAAAATAAACATGAAATATAAATGATATCCAATGAATCACATACAGAATGTCATAAAACCATTTTTTTCTGACGTGCGATGGTCAACAATTTGTCTCCAACCTTCAGTTCCAATTTTCCGTTTGGCACAATGAAACTATCGCCTCTTTTCACCATCATCACAAGCATACCTTCTGGAAATTTCATGTCAGAGAGACGATTGCCATTGATGAAATCTTCATCTGTCATTATCATTTCTGAGAGTTGCGACTCTAATTTTTCTGGAAGCTCAATGCCAAAATCATTCCCGTCTTTAGGTTCGACGGTGGATAATCCCAACCAGTGAGCACATGCTGTAATAGTAGTCCCTTGTAGTAGAAGGGATAAAAGCGTGATGACAAAAACGACATTGAAAAGGAAATATGCGTTTTCGATTCCCGCGATCACAGGATAGGTCGCAAAGATTATCGGCACTGCGCCACGAAGCCCGACCCACGACAAAAACAGTTTTGCTTTTGCCGGTATGTTGAATGAGGCAAGACAGAGAAAGATTGCCGCTGGACGTGATACGAACATCATAAATAGTCCGATTGCAATGGCGACTGGCAGAACACTCCACATCTCATGCGGATTGACAAGTAGACCAAGTGTGATAAACATAACGATCTGCAAAAGCCATGTTACTCCTTGCATGAATGCGTTCATCTCTCTTTTGTATAACAACCTGTTGTTCCCTGCAACAAGTCCTGCCACGTATACTGCCAGATACCCATTCCCTTTCAACTGGTCTGTAAGTGTGAATATGATGAAGATCATGCTCAATACCAACACGGAGTAGAGTGATGAATTAGGCAGGTTGATATGGTTCACAATCCAAACCGATGCATGTCCGAGTATGTAACCCAATAATCCTCCTACAACTAGTTGGATCAAGATTTCCAGTGCCAGACCCCAGCCAGAAAACTGATCTGCAGATATGATTGCCTGTACTAAAGCAATTGTGAGAACATATGCCATCGGGTCGTTTGATCCACTCTCCAACTCAAGTGTTGGGCGAAGATTATGTTTCAGCCCAATACGTTGCGAACGTAAAAGATTAAAAACAGATGCTGAATCTGTTGACGAAACTGTGGCTGCCAGCAACAGGGAAAGAGGCAACGATAATCCTATGTCAAGACTTGTCCATTCCGACATCAGATAGATGAACAGTCCTGTTATTCCCGTCGTCAGCATGACTCCTATTGTGGAAAGCACAAGCCCCTGTGATAATATCGGTTTTATATCATGGAACTTAGTGTCCATTCCTCCTGAGAACAAGATGACACTGAGAGAGAGCATGCCGATTAGCTGAGCATTCTCATGACTGTCAAATTCCAATCCTAGTCCGTCAACACCGAAAAGCATGCCTGTGAAAAGAAACAGAAGGAGCGTGGGAATGCCAAATCGATATCCCCATTTGCTGATAAAAATACTTGCAAAGACGAGTATGGCTCCTATAAAAACAATGTTCTCTGGTGTTAAAGTCATAGTTAACAGAAATTAGAATTAAAGTGACGAGATTAACAGTCCGCCGCCAAGTATAGCCTGACGGCGGATTGTTTGTTTAGAATAATTGTTTAATGATCTTCGCGTCTTCCCCCTCATAGATTATAACTTCTGAGATGGGCTTGTATTCGTAATCTGATTGCTTATATTGCAAAAGATGCATTACAGCATACGACGCGTCCTGCGAAACACAGGCCTCCAGCATATAATTGCCATTAGGAGTGTCATTAATGCGAAAGTTTTCTGCAACCTTTGATAGATTGTCATGTGTCGCTTGCAAAATACGGTGCAAACGTTGTCCGTCCGGGATACTTAATTTTACCCTTTTTGCTTCTATGACACTTCCTGTCGGTGCATATTTTACTGTGCTCAACAAGCCGAAGAACGACTTGCATACATTGATACGATTATCACTACAGATGTTTTCCCACATCTGCAAACTTTTAATATTTGCCATTTTGATTTTCTTTGATAGGTTTAATAATAATTCTCTTTTTTAAGAATCTGTTTTCTGTACGGCTGAATGTGATGTTTGTTTGATTGCCTTTTGTCTTGTCATAATCCACACTAAGGGGGTCGCAAAGAAGATCGAACAATGGTGTTCTGTCCTTTGTAATCCTCATGTTTCAATAGCTGGATAAGGCTATGAAAAAACTAAACTGAACAGATTCTGAAATATGAAAGAGACCCTAACAAAGGATGCGTCTCAACGCAATGACATAGTAGAATCGTGGAGACGCAATTCTTCTTTGTACCAATATACAAGCACAAAGAAAGAATAAACAAAGAAAATATAAAAAGCAATAGGAGTCTGTCGGCTCCCAATAGTTGACGAATTTTCCGTTTTTCCCTCCACCCATGGTGTGCGGACGGGTAGGGCGGGAGTTGCCTAGACGTTGGTTGTCTGGAGCATTTAGTAACAGACTGTATGGCAATTGTTCTCCATCAAACAATATGCCATGTTCTTCTTCACACGATTTGACTACACTTTCTTCATCCGTCTTATTCACCGCAATGTCTTCTTCCCAGACACTTGTAGAAGTGTTGGATAAACCAAAAAACATTGTGATGACAAGCCAAATGTATGAGATCATATCTGTGTGAAATAGTCTTTGTCGCAAAGATATGTTTTTTTAATCCAACTGCAAAAATTACGTTGTTTTTGACATAGTATATGCAGATATTTGTTGCACTGTATGACTATTGGTTGTTTGGGATTGTTCTAAAAGGAATGTAAAAAAATACGGACCATTCCACGCATTTGTGGAATAGCCCGTATCGTAAATTTAACTTACGTCCAAGAACGTATAGAATCTTCTTGCGAGAAGACGCACGTGAATTCATTTTGTAATGACACGCACGTCCGTGTGTCTCTACTTGACAATCACCTTTTGGTCGCCTACAATGTAAGATCCATTAGATAATCCTTTCAATGCTTCAGATTTCTTGACGTTAGATTTTACCAATGCTCCTGAAACTGTGTAGACATTGACAATTTCGTCGTCGTTGGCAACAATTGTTTCGATATTAGTAGGATTACAGTAGCCGCAAGTGAAAATACGAATGTCATCAACAACCAAGTCATTACCGTTCTGGTCTGTATTGACATTGTTGATAAGTTCTAACTTGATTCCGTCTCCCTTTTCCAGAACAATCTCTCCTGAAAGTTTAACCCAATTTCCAGTTCCTCCGTCTGCTGGTTTAGTCTGAGTCGCTCTCATTTCTATGACATTAGTAGTATTTCCAATCTCTGTTGCTCTCAATGTCACATCAACTGGATTGTATTTTCCGTTTGCTTCTGATGTGAATATTGATATGTAACACTCAAATGCGTACAGTTTGTTCTCACATAGATTGGATATCTCTCGTTTATAAATATCCTGATCTGCAGTTTGGTCTTTACAATTTACAAATAAGCAACATCCTTCAGGAGTGCCAGAGTGGTCGTAATGAATTCCAGAATTAAGCTTCACTCCATGCAAGTCTCCTGCCCATTCCAACTTGGCACCATCCATTCCTTCATATGGGGTATAAGTAGTCAATACACCAGCAACCGTATACTTTCCGTCCTCCAGTGGTCCTTTCCCTTGGAATGTACAACCAAGAGGTGTATAATCCAACTCATATCTGAATGGAGTCTGAGTTTTTTTAGTTACTTGTACTGGATTAGTAAGATCTGAGTAATCCCATACCTTGTATGTCTTGCCTGTTGAGTCGGAAAAATCAAATTTTCCAAAGTCTTCTTGCCAAACCAATATTTTGTTCTCTCTGTTGCCTTCACCATCTATACAATAAGGGGCAAGCTCAAATTTGAATGTCGCTGTATCTGTCTTGCATCCATTTATGTCTACGGCATAAACAGTGACGACACCTTTGTTTATATTTATGTCATCATAATCAAGGATGACAGGACCAGAACCGCCACGAAGCAAAGGTTTGTCGCCGTTTAGTAACCAATGATAAATAGGACTTTCTATATTTTTATCTACAGATGCGTTTAGGGTGATTTTGCCTATTGTAGAATCTGCAGTGATTTTGATATGGCCGATAGGCTCTGTACATGTAGGACATTCTATTCTGCATTCTAGAATATCAGAAATAGAATATGCGGCACATGGATCATCTACGTTATAAAAATCCGGTGGTGTTGTAGAAAGTGTATAGTCGCTACCTGCGATCACACGGAAATAAACTTTGTCGTCTGTTAGCAAACCAGCGAAAGGAGAGCTACCTGCTTTCATTTCCGATTCGTCTGTTGGATCGCCAATGTTCTTCCATGATTTTTTATTATCTGGAGTCAAAGTCCACTGATACAAGAAACGAGTATTCGTAGAACCAAAATAGTTAGTCAACATTTCTGTTGGTTTTGCGTAAATTGAGATGTCGTTGCCATCGCAAGTCGTAGCACTTGTCGATGAAATGCTGTCGAAATATGCCTGCAATGATGGAGCTGCACAAGCACGGACGATAATGTCATCGATCACCAAGTCGTTACCATTTTGGTCTGGGTTAACATTGTTGACAATCTCTAACTTGATTCCGTCTCCCTTTTCCAAGTAAATCTTACCAGAGATCTTAACCCAATTTCCAGTACCTCCATCAGCAGGTCTTGTTTGAGTCGCACTCTTTTCTACAACATTAGTAGAGTTCCCAATCTCTGTTGCTCTCAATGTCACATCAACAGGATTATATGATCCTGGAACTTCTGATGAAAAGATTGTAATATAACACTCAAATGTCAACTCACGGTTCTGACAAAAATTTGTGATTTCACGCTCATATATATTCTGACCTGCTGTATTGCCTTTGCAGTTTATCAACAAACAACAGCCTTCAGGTTTGCCGGAATGATCGAAATGGATGCCACTGGTACGTTTCTTTCCATGCAAATCTCCTGCCCACTCCAAATGAGCACCTTCAAGACCATAATATGGGGCATATTCTGTCAAAACACCAGCGACAGTATACTCTCCGTCCAACACTGGACCTTCTCCTTGGAACGTACAACCAAGAGGTGCATAGTCCAATTCATATCTGAATGGAGTTGTTGTCCTTTTTGTTATCTGTACTGGATTTGCGATATCCGAATAATCCCATACTTTATATGTTTTTCCTGTTTTGTCTGACAAGTCAAACTCACCAAAATCATCTTTGAAAACTATTTTGCGGGATGCAGAAACTATATCGCCAGCTTCATTTATGATTTCACAACATTTTTCAGTTTTGATTGTTAATCTGTTTGATTTGAACGCTGTGCCTTCATAAGAAACCTGCAATTGTAAATTATATGTATATTCAGCTGAAGTTGTTTCAAAAGAGTAGTTCGGAGCTGTTGCACCTGCAATAGGTGTCGAGCCATCATACCACTGATACTTAGCTCCCTCAAAAACACCC
>CACZOA010000098.1 GCA_902782665.1 uncultured Bacteroidales bacterium | reverse complement strand
TTGTGGGTGCGGATGGATTCGAACCACCGAAGGCAGAGCCAGCAGATTTACAGTCTGCCCCATTTGGCCACTCTGGTACACACCCTTAAGTCAATCTTCTTACTTGTTGTTGGTAAGTCGTTTTCCTTAATTGCGATGCAAAGGTAGATGTTTTCTATATTACCTCCAAACATTTCATGATGTTTTTTTTAAGTTTTTTCACAACACTCAATGTATCAGCATATTAAAAATAGCCCACAAAAGCACAATTTCCATCGTCTTTATTTTCTATCTGGCTACTCCATTAAATTCATCATCATTAAAAATCTCGCCATCTATATCTAATATTGAGATAAATGGTATCACCGTACCATCCGACATCGTCAAAGAATTATCATACTCGTCTATTTTTCGGACTGTCCCGGTGTGGGATTTATACTCTCCTCCAGATTTTTTCTTGTCATGGATAAAATATGTAATGGTGACGACGGGATGATCCTGCAATCTTACATTCAGATATGCCATCCTACGATTGAGGACATTGACAACCTCATCCTCTATCTCAACTTCTTCATCCGTAAGTCGTGCTGTTTCGGAAATCATCGCATCATGACCTACCAATGCCGCAAACGGAGCGAACTGTGCCGCTCGCTGATACATCGTCATCTGTGGATGTGTCTTAGACACATGATGCGGAAGATTTATAATGTCATCATAATTGTCTGTCATGCTTTGTGTCCTCCAATTTGTTCGTTCCGGTCCTTTGCCGTCGCTCCTTCCTCGAAATTCAATCCTTTAAGAATAGAATTCTTGCCGAACTGTTTCTTTATGGCTAATAGAGCTTCTTGCATTCGTCGTTCTTTCGCCAAACGCTCCTCTTCTTCTTTCTTCTGTTTTGCCAAAGCCTCATAATCGGTAAACAGATCCAATTGGACCATTTTGTCATCTTGTTTTTTCACCCTCGACTCCGGAATGACATGATTGGTGGTTATATTGAGTCGACGTACAAGCAAATCTTTGTTGACGATGCGGTCAAAGAGTTTTTCGACAGCTGTCATAATAAGTGTGGTTGAAGATGTCTGTCTGTCGAGATTCGTTGTGCCATGTGCTGATTTCGGCACCTCCCTTCCATAATAATCTTTCACCACGGGGCCATGGTATTTGGCTCTTATCTCAGGATTCTCAAACAATGTCCTATCATACCCCACCGTCACCACAAGCTGATCCGTCACCAATCCTTTGTCAAGCAAATCCATAGAAACAGCATCCGCCATCTCCTTGATCACAACACGTGCCTTTGAGAAGGTGTATGGCTCATGAAGCACCTGTCCACTACTCAATGAATTTGTCTCAGGCCGGTAACTTTTCACATAATCCATCGTACATGGTTCCCAACCCCAGGAATGGTCAATCAGAAGCTCGGCATTCACTCCAAATAGTTTATACAAGACTTCATCATTCTTGACGGAAAGTCGAGCGATCTGCCCCATGGTCTCAATTCCATACATCGCCAACTTGCTCACGATTCCCTTTCCACATCTCCAAAAATCTGTAAGCGGACGATGATCCCATAGCTTTTCACGGTAAGATTTCTCATCAAGTTCCGCTATTCTCACTCCGTCTTTATCCGCAGGCATGTGTTTTGCCACGATATCCATCGCCACTTTGCAAAGATACATGTTGGTTCCTATACCAGCGGTAGCCGTTATTCCTGTCTGTTTCAACACATCACGCACAATTGTCATCGCAAGATCATGCGGAGTTTTCTTATAAGTTGACAGATATGACGTCACATCCATAAAGACTTCATCACACGAATAGACATGAATATCTTCAGGAGCTATATATTTAAGGTAGACGGAATAAATATGTGCGGACATCTGCATGTAGCGAGCCATACGTGGTGGAGCCACAATATAGTCAAGTTCCCAATCAGGATGGGCCTGCAAATCTGGATTTCTCCATGATTTCCCTGTGAACATACCATACGGGATCTTCATCCGTCGCTCATAATTCACCTCTCGCACTTTCTGGACGACCTCAAACAATCGTGCTCGTCCACCGATACCATAAGATTTAAGCGACGGACTTACAGCTAAACAGATTGTCTTTTCTGTTCTGCTTGAATCAGCCACGACAAGGTTGGTAGTCAGAGGATCCAGCCCTCTGTCTACACACTCTACTGAAGCGTAGAACGACTTCAAGTCGATAGCAATATATGTACGATTGTCGGGATTCATTCTACATACGATTCAAATACTGTTCTTATTCCTTTTCCCGTTTACTTTTTTATTTATTATTCAATCTTCTGATCAAAGTAAATATAATAGAGGCAAATGCCAGACTCAATCCTGCGGCGACTGTGCCATACCATCCGAATTTGCTCCACATCGTTCCAGCAAGGAACGTTCCGAAAGATCCGCCGAAAAAGAATGTCACAATAAATATAGTGTTCATTCGGCTCGACGCCTGCGGACAAAGTTTCATCGTTGCGCTTTGGTTGCCCAACTGCACACACTGCATTCCGATGTCGATGATGATAACTCCTGCAATGATGCCAACGTAATAGTTTTGGAACAATCCCATGATTATCCATGCAAGCACAACAAACATCACGCCCCACGCATTTACTTTCTCCACTCCATAACGTGAGATATATTTGCCTGCGTTTGATGCAGTCAACGCACCTGCTATTCCACACAATCCTAGCAAACCAACCACGTCGCTCCCCTGGAAAAACGGAGCCTCTTTCATACGGAATGCCATACAAGCCCACATTCCAAGCAATGAGCCAAAGATCAAACCAGAACGGACTGAATAGGTGACAGCCTTAGGATTTTCCTTAACAAGCTGAAAAATTGAAGACATCAATTTGACAAATCGTCCATTAAACGTTGGATCAACATACGGGAATGTCTTCAACACTATCACTGCGGAGATTGCAATCAGACCTGCAGCGATCTCATACATCGCACGCCATCCGAAAATGTCGCCGACGTAACCGCTTGCGACTCGTGAGCCAAGAATTCCGACAAGAAGTCCAGACAATATCAATCCGACTTTACGCTCTTTCTCTTCTACACGAGAAAACTGAGACACAAATGGGATAAAAATTTGTGGAGCGACGGAAAAAACTCCCGTCACAAAACTTGACACAAGCAACAGCATCACATTGCTGGAGAACGCTATCGTCAACAGAGAGAAAAACAACGCTCCAAAACAAGTGAGTATAGTGGTGCGTCTGTTGTAGAGATCTCCCATCGGGATAATGAAAAGTAGGCCAAGGGCGTAACCTATCTGCGTAAACACTGGCATCAAATTAACCTGAAACTCAGTGAGACCAATGTCCTCACGAATAAGATTCAGCAATGGCTGACAATAGTACAGGTTAGCCACCGACACCCCCGCCATCACAGCAAGCAACGCCACTAATGATGATGGTATTCCCTCATTTGGTTTAAGACAGTCGACCTTTTGCATTTCTTCCCTCTTCAGACAACAACACAAGAATCATCAGATTAATTAGCAGGAGCCCACTTGCAACGTACAGGAGATATGATCGCACCCTCCTCTTTCAACTCCTTCATCGCTTTATCCACTTCCTTACGGTCAAGACCACTAAGTTCAGCGATTTTTCCTGCATTAAGAGGCTCACCTGCCTTCTTCATTGTTTCCAACACTTTACTTTTGTTATCCATAGTATTTACAAATTTTAGATTTCTTTACCACAAGCGAACGCTTTTCCAAGCGTCTTGCCAAGCTGAATATAATTATGGTTGACAGAATCATACGTGATAAGATTCATCTTTTCCACGTCTGGATTGCCATTACCATCCAGATATTTTTCATCACATAGTACATTAACCACTTCTGCCACAAGATAGTAACCAGTCTCAGACTCATCAAATTTCTGTTTGATACGGCATTCCATAGTCATAGGGAAATTCGTGAAGACGGGAGCGTTGACGTTGGGAGCTTTTTCTGCAGTCCATCCCGTCTTCTCCATCTTATTTGGAACTTTTCTGGCTGACACAATACCCACGAAATCACTTGCCACCATTGTCTCTGCAGTAGCAAAAGCGACTGTGAACTCGCCATTGTTCAATTTTAGATTATCAGTAGTGGCATGGCTGCCCATTGAAATCATAATCTCATGCATATCCCAAGTGCCACCCCACGCAGCGTTCATCGCGTTTGGTTTTCCTTCTTTATTATATGTGCCGATAATGAGCACTGGCTGTGGAAGCATCCACGGTTTTGATCCAAAACTTTTCATAAATCGTCTAAATTAATAATTCAACATTATTCTGCCGTTCTCTTTGACAAACACTCCAGGAAACCTGCAGATCACAGCATACACTTGTTTGCTGGTCACTGGCAGTCCATCTTTTCTGACATGCAGTTTCTGTCTGTTTATAGCCTCAGCAATCTGATCTGTCGTCATTCCTCCGTTTCTCGATGCGATCACGTAGACTATAGCCTCCTCAATTTTCATTCAATAGTTTTCTAAGTTCTTTTTCAAACTGTGCTGCATCACTGAAGACTATTCCATCCATACCCAAACGTCGGCCAGCCACAACATTCTCCACACGGTCGTCAGCAAAGACGCATTCCTCAGGATTCAAGCTAAAACGGTCGAAAAGGCATTGATATATTTCAGGCTCTGGTTTGATCTTATGTACTTCAGATGACACGATATAACCGTCGAGCAATTCGAAAATATCATACTGTTCCATCGTAATGTAAACCTTGCTGCACCAATTGGATAATCCATATAGCTTGAAACCTTCCGCTTTTAGTTTCTTAAGCAGTTCTTTCATTCCTGGAATCTCACCTGTAATAAGATCAGGATAACGGTCTTCGAAAATTCGCAATTCCGGTTCAAACTCTGGATATGCGGCTATCAGATCATCGACAATCTCATCAAAAGGTTTCTCTCCCCTATCCACAACAGGAGTCAAACCATCATTATATAAGACAGGGACAAATTGTTCACGACGCTCATCATTTGGAACATAACGTCGGAAAAAAATGTCGAAATCGTAGTCGACCAGCACTTTGCCAAAGTCTAAAATTATATTACGTATCATGCCTTTAATTCTTTTGATTCTGTTTCTACAGGACGCAAACAGTGCGGCAACTTGCCATACTCTCTGTGATGGGCCACACAGGCACAGCATTTTCCATGTCTTGGGCACTCCTTAGGGCAAGTACATTCAAAAGAATGTTTTTCTTCCACTGTTTTTGATCTATGAGGACAATCCATAATTATTATCTAATAAAATTCATAGGTGTACGAGGTTCACGCACAGGAGCATCACCGTCACCCGTTGCAATCTTCTTCATCAGCCAAGACATATTGTTGGCCAGAGTGCGTACAGTCTGCAAGCCTTCGACATCAAGAGCTGTCTCTCCTTCCGCACAACCATAAAGGATATTCCAGTATTGAGACGTCACAACTGGCATATTAGTCATTTGGAAAGGCATATTAAGCGACTGAAACGCAGCAGTAGCTCCTCCACGGCGGCAGACACAGATACCAGCGGCTGGTTTGTTTGCCATCACACTACTACCTGCATACATCATACGCTGTTGCAAACAACATACTGGTCCAGCAGGCTGTCCATAGTAGACTGGCGAACCAATCACAAGTCCATCACACTCCTCCATCTTGGCAATGATGCTGTTTGTGATATCATCGTTGAAAGAGCAACGGTTGTCGTGACAGCTGTTGCATGCCACACAGCCACGGATTGGTTTTGTTCCGATCCACACCATCTCGCTTTCGATTCCGTTGTCAGCCAATTGTTTGGCGAACTCTTTCAAAGCTACAGATGTATTGCCTTCCTTACGAGGACTTCCATTTATAAGTAAAACTTTCATATTAGTATTTGTTAATTAATAAACATTAGTAGAGACGTGGGGATATCCACGTCTCTTACTATTTATATCTATGATTTAGTCGTTTACTACCGACACAGCTGTCTCGTCACTCTTTTTTCTTTTGTAGAAGAAATAACCGACGTATCCCACAATCAAAAGAATTAGAATCCATCCAATCACATTAGACATGTGAGTCAAATTGACAAATGTGTCTGGATAGAACAAGAATTCTATCTCATGCTCTCCAGCAGGCACAACCATACCACGCAAAATCCAGTTTGTACGGAAATGGTCAACCTCATTACCGTCGACATAGACATGCCATCCTGGTTTATAATAAACATCCGAGAAGACAGTCAAAATATCCTTTTGTGAAGAAGACGTGAATTTCTTTCTGTTTGGATGAGACAAAGTCAACTCTACTTTCGCTGTTGTATCCATCTCAAATGAAGTTACCAGACTCTTGAACTCCTCATTTATGATTGCTGTTTTAGACGGATCTATCTCCTTTAACATATTCATCTCAGAATCAGCATCCTTCACAAATTTAACGTCACCTACCACCCATGCGTCTCCATTTATCTTCGGATTCTCAATTGGTGCGGCATCATTATTATAAATTATATACTTTGTGTTAAGCATATTCAACACTTTAGTGGAAGCGAATGCAGCCTCAACATCCTCAGCTGTTCTAGCTTTCTGCAAATTTGTGATGATTGTCTTCATCTCAGGCTCAATACACTGCTCAATAAGATCCTGATAACGACGCAACTTAGCAGCATTGTATCCACCGATTGAATGATGAAAATAAGAGACTTCTGAGTTGTTGAATGGATTATTAAGATTCAACACACGGAAATCCACAGACTTGTCTGACAATATAAACTCATCCGCTCTTGTTGGCTTTCTAGTCTCACTCTTAGCACGCTGCTTTATAAAGTTATCATCATTCAAATAACGTTTATCGACATTCCACAAATCTATCAAAGTAAGGAAGGCGATAGCTACA
The DNA here is from genome assembly GCA_902782665.1 of uncultured Bacteroidales bacterium. GTDB lineage: Bacteria > Bacteroidota > Bacteroidia > Bacteroidales > Paludibacteraceae > UBA1723. Next base: position 8,022 of record CACZOA010000098.1, on the reverse strand, counting down.
GCGACGAACTTTCTGTTCTTAACCATTCCTTGACGAGAGAAAATCCACATCAACGCAGCTGCTATCATGATAAAAACAAACGAACGGAATGCATCATCACTTGCCAAATCCTTACGGTCGGCAACCAATGCGTCTACAAACCAATCAGGATAATTAGCCAATTGAGCGGCATCCTGCGGCGAGACAAAATCTCCGAATATTCCAGGTGCGATCCAAACAAGCAAACAGACACCTGCTGTAAGAATCAATGATGCATAGAATGAGAAACTGAATCTGTCAGTACTGATTTTACCAAACAATTTCGAAGGCAAAGGTGTCTTGTCTATATCTTTCGACATGTACTTATCCAAAGCCAAAGCAGCCATCAAAGCAAATACCAATTGCGGTATAACAAGAGCCATCGACGGAGTACGGAATTTGTTGTACATAGGCAAATAGTGGAAGAAGAAATCATTGATTCCAGCATTCTTTCCAAGACTCAATATCATAAAGAATATTGTAGACGCGAATAAAACCCATTTGAATTTGCTCTTTATATAGAACATCGCGAAACAAGCCAAGAAACATACGATCGCACCGAAATAAACAGGACCTGAAGTGAATGGCTGATCTCCCCAATATGTATTCATACGAAGAGTTTTTGGAACTGCCGCTCCATGCTTTTTCATCTCTTTTGCAAGATGAGATGTATTACGGTCAAGCACTCCTCCACTCTCTCCTCCATAAATATTTGGGATCAAAAGTGTAAAAGTCTCTGCCTTTCCATAGCTCCACGCAAACGCATATCCCTGGTCCAAACCTGATGATTTGTCTGTCTTACCATCCACCTGAGCTGTCAACTCACTCTTTCCTCGAATACTCTGCTGACCCAATTCATAATTAGACAACAGCTTTGGTGAATTCATTAAAACTGCGATCAACACGCCGACTGTCAGTAATCCTGTATTGACCAAAAGATCTTTCTTCTCTCCCTTCATCAACGAATATATCAAATATCCTAAGTAGAGAGCAAGACACAATAATGCAAAATAATATGAGATCTGATAATGTCCAAAAGATATATGAGTATATAACGCAACAGAGAACACTATCAACGACAAAAACTTATTCTTGTTCTTTATAAGCATTGTCATACCTAAAAGTACCAACGGCATAAAAGCCATTGCCCAAGCTTTCGTGACATGTCCGGCCGCTATAATTATCAACGAATAAGAAGACAGAGCAAACGCGAATGCACCAAACACGGAGACTGGAATGGAACAACCCAAAATAATAAGCAAAGCATACATGCAGATAAGACTACACAATACAATACCTCCATCTTTATCTCCGAACACAAACAATACCTTTGTCATTGCCATTATTACAGGATTAGGAGCCAAACCACATCCAGTAACGGTATACGCAGGCATTCCGGAGAACATCGAACTACACCAATACGATACTTCGTCATGTTCTCCATCGTTATAGAAGGCTTTCTGCTCATGAGCCATACCCTCCCAATGGTAGACGTCACCACCTAACAGCTCTTTGCCGTCAAACTTAACACTGAAGTACGCCAACGTACTCGCAACGAAAATTAATAGCACCAACAAGTGCTTCATCCAGTCTTTCATATTTTTTATCTTTTTCTTTTCAATATTGATAATTCGTCTAATATATCACACTTTATTAATTTCAATCCTATGAAATACACAACTCCTCCTACAACCACACCAGCCACCATTCTTGGCAATGGTCCGAAATCCATATACATTTTCGACTGCCATACGATCAACACCATCACAACAGATATAATCAAATATGGAGCGACATCTTTTATCATTTCTGAAATGGAATACCTAAATATCCCATTCATAAACTTAATCTTCATACTCAAACATACAAACCAGGCCAAAAATGATGCGGCAATCATAATGTTTATCACTGCATTGCCTCCATATACTTCCAACATGGCTTTATGCGATTCACTCAAATTGATAAAACAAATATACGCTGAAAGTATAAGCAATGTATGACGCACACATTCCGAAAAGAAAAAATGCTTGGTTTTTCCTTCCACCAGCAATATCTGATTTGCCAAACCGTTGAATGGATCAAGCAGAGCCACCACAACCAACATTCTGAAATATGGCACTATAGGCAACCATTTCTCAGTAAGGACCAACACACAGAAATCATCAAACACAACAGCCAACCCTAACAATGCCGGGAAAATCAACAATGCACAGACATTCGTGAATTTGCGATAATACTGCTTCTGACGCACTTTGTCGTCCTTGATCTCCGTCAACACAGGCATCGCCACCTGAGAAATGGTAGGAGTGATAACATCTCTCGCTATATTCTTATATTTATCCGCGGTGTAATAATGTCCGAGTATCGACGCAGGAAAAACTCTTCCTATTGTAACAGTAAAAAAGTTTGTCGTCACACTTGAAACAATACCGTTGATTATAAGCAAGTAAGAAAAATCAAACAATTCCCTAACAACTCCAAACCTAGGATTCAGTTTCAATCCCTTCCACGGTTTTATCACCCAAAGCATGAATGTCTTGGCTATTCTCAACGAGATCTGCTGCCAAGCCAATGCCCAATATGAATATCCTAAATGAACCAAAGAAATAGCAACCACTCCACTCACAATCACCGCCACCAAGTTTGCAATCGCTATATATTTAAAATCCAATGCTTTGGTATGTCTGACGATCTGTACCAACGATAACGAATTGATGATGACAATCAAGAACAGCAATCTTGCCAGATCCGTCAGTTCTGGTATTGAATACCAATCTGAAATCAATGGAGCACAGAAATAGCCTACAAGATACAGGACGACACTAATCAGCAAATTGACATAAAAAATAGCTGAATACTCCTCATCCGTATTACTCTCCCGTCGAATCAAAGCAGTGGAGAATCCCAGATCTACCAATCCTATTCCAATCGAGACAAAAATAGTCAACGCTCCAATGAATCCCATATCTGTTTCTGAGACGTTGCGGACAACGTACAGACCGGTAAGCAGTGCTATCAGCTGCACTCCCACCTTCTCTATGGCATTCCATACTATCGACTTTTTCGTCTTCTGTTTAAGATTGTCCATTATCTCTTGTCAACAAATTTTGTGATCTTTCTCTGTCCCTCCACAATTCGTATTTTATCCACATCCGCAGGATTTGCGAATTCAATAATCGGAGCGACTCTCACCTTCGCACGATACAGATCCTTGATCTTCTTTTGCAACTCCTCTGATGGTGTATTTGTTCCGACCAAGATTCTGATCTCATCAGTTCCAAGATCATTTGTGAAAGCCTCGACCACATAGTTAGCGACCTCAGGCAACGGATCAAGGACATCAAACAATGCCGGCGGGTAGACGGTAGTGCCCTTCACCTTAAGCATCTGACTGCGTCTGCCAATCACCGCGCTCAATCGCATAGTGTTGCGTCCACACTTACACTTTTCTGTATGGTGGTAGCAGATATCTCCTGTCTTGAATCTGACAAGAGGCATTCCTTCCACACCCAAATGTGTGATTGTCACCTCTCCCGGTTCATCGTCAGCAACAGGATTATTGTTTTCATCAAGAAACTCCACAATGATAAGCTCAGGCTGGTGATGTCCACCACAACCGAATGAACACTCGCTGAAACCTGTCTGCATCTCTGTAGACGCATATGTATTGTAGAGTTTGATTTCTCCCCAACGTTCATCGATATGCTTGCTCAACTCTGTAAAGCCGAACTCTTTTGTACGGATACTTTCTCCGATACAAATCGCCTTTTTGATTCCACTCTTATGGAAATCTATTCCGTTTTTTTCAGCGAACTCCGCAAGTTTGATCAAAAAACTTGGCACACACATCAATGTTGTAGGATGGATTCTCTGTATAGTGTCCCATTGGAGTTGCGGCACACCGCCTCCGACTCTCACAATTCCTGTGCCAAGTTCCACAGCACCAAGGAAATATGCCATACCTGCCATGAAACGTTTGTCGAGCGTGCATGTCAGCTGAATTATATCATCTTTGGTCAGTTCAGCGGCCGAAAATGTCAGAAACTCATTATACGAAAGTCTGTCCAAATCATGTTTGGTCAGACCGACCACAACGGGATCTCCAGTCGTTCCCGAAGTTGTCACAATATCCACAATCTCACTCTGCGGAACACAGAAGAAATCATTGTTGAACTTTTGTAGTTCTGTCTTTGTTGTAACGGGAAGACGCTGCAGATCAGCCACTGTCTTAATATCCTCAGGTGAAACGTGACTCTCATCAAACACTCTCCTATAATATGGAGAATGGGCATAGACATATGCCATCTGTTCCTGCAGACGCTCATTCTGGAACGCAGCAATCTCCTCTTTACTTTTATATTGTATGTCTGGCTGACGTTTGAAAGTCAACTCATTAAAAACACTATTCATAATTTCTTTTTATCTTTTTCTTTCGTCACAAACAAGATCATTTTTTAGACGCACGTCAATCAAAATATCCTGACATGCTCGTCCGTTTATCTAGAAACACGTTCGTGCGTCTCTACCGGTATTTTTTTATTTTATCCTCTATCGCCTTACGTTGTGCCAATTTGGGAATCTTGCACTCCAATGCTTTTTGCCACTCGTCGCAAGCCGATTTTATATCGTTTCTTCTAAGATATAAATCTCCTGCTATATCATGAGCTTCAAAAAACATAGGATTAAACGCAACAAACGAATCGGGAATAACTATTTGGACAGTAGTACAAAACGGATCTGCTATACTGTTGTCAACACACGAGCTAACGTCCGAAGGAACATATGGATCTTTTCCATCTCTAAAAAAGACATATCTTCCATAATATCTCACAAAATCACTACTTCTTCTTAAAGAATCTGCAACCACAAAATTTTGACTTGCTATTTTGTAATCAGACACATGTCCGTGATCATTAGACACACGTCCGTGCGTCTCTACAGCAACATTTAGAATATCCTGTAGATTAAATTTTACATACGGATAAAAATATTTTGGTTGCGTGCAGACGTAGATGTTCAATTTTTCTGGTTCAAAGACGACGGAATGGTGCGCAATCAACTGGTTGATAGCCATCTCATTGCCCAAACCTATATTCTCACCACCTTTGCCGTATGGATTCAGCAGCACAGCCATCGCGTCTTCTGCATCAAACTTTTCTTTTTTTCCTAGTAGCTCTGCAAGCAGTTCAATGCGATATTTAGTATCTGTCTGGTTGATATTCATCAAATTACGTTCATTCTGCATAAACTTTTCACTCTGGAAATGGTTTGTGCAAAGCAACATATCTTTGTCGGACGAGCGATATAGCTCGATCTCTTCAGGAGATTTCTCAATGGTAGCCATATCTTTGTCGTAAGCAGACGCGATCACGATATTCTCCGCCACAAAAGTCTTCATCTTCTTTGCCTCCGCATACGCCTCATCAATACTCTTGCAATGAATCAATATGTGGCGCACAAGCATCGAGATCGGCATTGCCACAGATTTCGGAATATCAAGTTTGGATGCATTGATACATACAGCCAAACCTTTCTCGTTCATTCCCGACAACACGCCAAGCATACCTCCCCACGAAACAGAAACAAACGCATATCCTGAATCAGGTTTGCAGACTGAAATCACCTTCGTCTTAGCAAACTCATCTCCACAATAGAAATCAAAATTACGTCCGAAAAGCAATGTCGAATCTTTCGTTTTCTCCCCATTCAGCACGAACGAGCTGCACCCGACGAGCATATAATCCTGCATGGCATGTCCGATATCATGGGCCGCGTGAAGATTCAGCTGAAGTTCATAAGGCTCAGCCAACTCATCAAAATCATTAGTGTCGGCAAGACTCAATCCATACAACTCACGGCACTGCTCATCAGTCAGATACTCCTGTATTCCACTGTTGTAGAATCTCACGAATCGACATAAAAACTTACGGTACAACCCGCCTTTCACCGTCTCCTCCATTCTTCTCAGAAGAGCCCTTTTCTGATACGACATCAGATCAGGCAGCAATGCTCCATAAGCATACCCTCTCGACTCTGGATTACCCTCTGTGTAGCAGACGTAGAGATCATCACCTATTTTTTTTGCCCAGTTATTTCCAAGCGTACGTATGGAATCATTTTTCTGGACTATAGAGTCAGTCAAAGCAATTTTTCCTATCTGCGGTGTAGGAACCACATGAAAGGACGTATATACAAACAAGCATAGCAATGCCAACAAAGGCACTGCCACACAAATGATTAATATATACGCAATTGCTTTCTTCATAGGCTAAACGATTCGCATCGGAATACCTTCACCTTTCAAATAATTCTTCAAATCCGGAATGGCGATCTCATGGAAATGGAAGATCGACGCTGCCAATGCGGCATCAGCTTTACCCTCAGTGAAGACATCCTTGAAATGCTCCATCTTGCCTGCTCCACCCGAAGCGATAACAGGAATAGACAAACTTTCCGACAATACACGCAAAGCATCGTTGGCAAAACCTTGCTTCACTCCGTCATGGTTCATACTTGTGAACAGGATCTCTCCAGCGCCTCTCTCCTGAGCCTCCTTAGCCCAAGCGAAAAGTTTCTTGTCTGTAGCGACGCGACCTCCGTTAAGATAGCATGTCCACTCTCCACTCTCGTCAAGTTTGGCATCTATAGCCACAGTACATACCTGGCTTCCGAATCCTTTCGCCACCTCACTTATAAGGTCAGGATTCTTGATTGCGGCGGAGTTGATGGAAACCTTGTCGGCGCCGGCACAAAGCAACGCGTCAACATCACCAATCTCATGGATTCCTCCACCCACAGTAAATGGGATACTGATGTTCTCAGCGATACGTCTGACCAGATCCTTGAATGTTTTTCTTCCCTCGTGCGACGCAGTGATATCCAAGAAAACAAGTTCATCCGCGCCAAGACGGCTGTATTCAGCCCCAAGTTCCACAGGGTCGCCCACCGAACGAATATTAACGAAGTTTACACCCTTCACAGTCTGACCATCCTTGATGTCGAGACATGGAATAATTCTTTTTGCTAACATTACCCTGCAGATTTTATAGTTCCAAGAAATTTTTCAATAGTTGCTCTCCCACTTTGCCACTCTTTTCCGGATGGAACTGCACAGCATAGAAATTATCCTTGTGCAAAGCGGCAGAATACTGGTTGATATAATCAGTAGTCGCGATTGTATCCTTACCTACCGTAGCATGATAGCTGTGTACGTAATAGAAATAAGGATCATTGATAAGGTTTTTGAAAAGAGGCGACGACGGATCGGCAGTCACAGTGTTCCAACCCATGTGAGGCACCTTGATGATGCTTTCGTTTGGCACGAATTTTTTCACCACCTCATCAAAAATGCCAAGGCACTCCACATTACCACCTTCCTCGCTACTCTTGCAAAGAAGCTGCATGCCGATACAGATACCCAAAGTAGGCTGAGTAAGATTCTTAATAACATTGTCAAGGCCATGCTCACGAAGATAGTTCATCGTTGTTTCAGCCTCACCCACACCAGGGAAAATCACTTTGTCGGCCGACTTGATGACATCAGCGTCGCCAGAAATTGTAGCCTCTACGCCAAGACGTCGGAGCGCATAATCCACAGAAAATATGTTTCCTGCGTTGTACTTTATTATAACTACTTTCATATAAATCGAAATATAGTCGCAAATATACTAATTTCAATTATAAATGCGAAATCAGAAATATGAAATGTAGAGACGCCGTAAAATGACGTCTCCAGAGATAGCATTGCAAATTAAATAAATATGATATTATAAACACACAAGAGACGCCGCAATGCGACGTCTCTACAAAAACAAAAAAGAGAAACCGAATATCAGTTTCTCTTTTTGCGGTGAGGACGAGATTCGAACTCGTGGCATTCAAATCCCAATTCCTTAACCTTAAAGCATTGACTTTCAGCTATATAATTTTATCAATATACCTATCTTTGTCGCAATTCTGTCGCAAAATCTTGCTTGTAAAATGCGATTAATCAAACACTTATCC
>CACZOA010000097.1 GCA_902782665.1 uncultured Bacteroidales bacterium | reverse complement strand
GCAGCGTCATCCTCAGCTTTCAATACAGTAAGGCTGTCGATGTTGTTGTATTTAGTTAACGAGTCTTTAGTACCCCATTTGTAAGTGCTCCAGCTGTAGTCAGTCTTAGGTTCAGTCTCACCCCAAGCGAAGTAATCGCCGACTTCATCCAAGCTGTCTGCGCCCACATTGTAAGTAGCCCACAACATACCGCTAGGCAAACCAAGGTCAACATATTCGTAACCGCAAACTGTACCACTAATGGAAACATTATCATAAGTCACTTCAATGACATCTTTTATGTTGTATTTATCGACTTTTCCATCAGTCGTATTTACATACATATATTTATCAGAAGTGGTTGTATCTGTATTATAAGTGAATTTTGCCACTTTGTCGGCAAGGTATTCAAAAACTTCTCCATCGACCATTTTTACATGTGTATAAGTAACAGCACTTAACACAATCGCAAACATGGCTACCAACAATGATAAAATTATCTTTTTCATCCGTTTTCTCTATTTGATTGTTACTTACGAATTATTTTAATACCGCGTCTTCCTATGCTCAATACATAGACGCCTTTTTGTTTAGGTAGAGTGATTACGATGGAACCTTCCGCATCTGTTTTTGAATTAAACAAGATTACACCGTTTACGCTCGACAACATCACCTTTTCTGATGGCTGAGCGTTTTTCACTTGTAAAGTTGCATCATCTAAACTGATAATGCTAAGTTCTGTTGAAGATTGGTCGTTTACAGAAAGTTTTTCTTCTGGAGATAGGTTTTCTCCATTTGTAAAATGGAAATTTTTAACACTGTCAATGACATAGCTAGTTGTGGTATTGTTGTTCACAACAAGAGTTCCATTTTCATGTGTAAACTCGAGTGAATCATTTAACAAAAAGCCGATATCTTTACCAGACTTCAGTTCAATAACTACATGGGTTTTTTCAGCAGTTGCGAATGCGACACACCCAAACAGACAGATAGCAAGTAGTTGTTTGAATTTCATTTTATAAATAATTGATTATTAATATGCGATTTGGTTTTATAAAAACTTTACGGTTCTTTTAAGGTTTAAACTAACTCAATCCGCAAAATTTTTTCTAATAGCATAAAATGCGTTTTTATTTTCACATTATATTATACTAAATTAATGTTTATAGTTCCATTTGAGAGTGCAAAAATATAAAAATATTATAACAACGATAAATACAATGCATATTTTGTTGGTGAAAAAAGGAGGATGATTTTAATCACCCTCTAAGCTCAATCTTGATTTCAAAATCTTTCACAGTGAAGTTGGGAGAGATTCCTCCTATTCTGAAATTGTCGGAAGTTGTTTCGCAGTAGACGTATTTGCGTCCTTCATATTCTGTCACGACTGTGCTCATGGAATTTTGTAGCAGTGCTTTCCAACGTTCGTCGTATTCTATGCAGATAGCGGCATGTTCAAGTTTGTAGGAGATGAGAAACAGCACGTTATAGCCCATCAGATGGAACAGGGTGGCGGCCAGGAAAGATTTGCAGTCGCAGTCGCCATGTCTGTCGTATAATGTTTCGTCTGGGAAACGGATGTACTCTTTGGGGTATTGGATTTCTGCGCAGTCGTGGTCGTAATTATATTTCACATTAGGTTCCTGAACGAAGTCCAAAACGAATTGCAGTTTGTCGAGTTCATCGATACGGTTTTTGCTGCACTCACGGTTGATGTATTTGACGATCTCCGCGGTATGCATCAGTGTGCGAGGATGGTTGAGCATGTAGAAATACATTTTCCGCAGATTGCTTTCCATGCCATAGGTGTTGGTGTTGTTGAAAGTAGCGAACGGATTGTTCATTCGCTGCTCTTTTATCTCGTCAGGGTTGAATCGCAGAGTCAGATGACCTTTAAGTTTGGTCTTTCTTGCAGAGTCTAATTTCCAGCTGTAGGTGATGCTTTCTTTCTCATTGCCACCATATTCATTCAATAAAGATGTCGCCTCTTTCACCTTCTTATCTTTGGACAAGATAGTTCTGATGAGAAAAATGATAATTACTGCCTGCAGGATTATGATGAATTCCATAGATTCTAATATTGTTTGAGCAAAGATAGTAAAAATTACTTAGCCCATCTCAAGGATTTACAGCCTTGGAATGTAGAGGTATTGTATTCCACATTTTTTTTAGAGTTGTCAACCAATACATTAAGGTTTTTACAATCAGAAAAGGCTCCATTACCCAAAAAGGTGACATTTTCTGGGATTATTATGTTTGTCAATCCAGTGCAACCAGAAAAAGCACCGTTTCCAATGACGGTCACGCTTTTGGGGATAATCACGTATGTCAATCCAGTGCAACCAGAAAAAGCACGATCTCCAATTGAAGTAATGTGTGATGGAATTTCATAATATTCGAAGCTAGAACAACCAGAAAAAAAACCATCTGGCAATTGTGTAATGTGTAGAGGTATTTTGAAGGATTTTAGTTTTTTACAACCCGAAAATACATAAGAACTAAATTTGACATTCGTAGGGACTTGAATCTCTACATTTGTCAGTCCACTGCATCCGGAGAATGCATTGTTGCCGATACTGCTGATATTAGAAGGTATAACAAGATTGGTTAATCCTTTACAATTGTCAAATGCGTAGTCGCCAATTTCAGTTACATTAGAAGGAAATTCGATATTAGTCAACCCTTTACAATTTTGAAAAGCATGTTGTCCTATTTTTTTAACACTATTAAGCAATTTGAATTTTCCTTTGAATCCTATAGGTACACGTATGATTTCACTCTTGTCCTTATTATATAAAATACCATTTTCAGATGATAGCTTCGGATGATCTGGTTCGACTATGATGGAAGTCAATTTATTAAAATGGTGGAAGGAGAAACAAGACAAATCAATGGATGAAGGAATTTCTATTTTGACAATATTTTGACAATAGTAGAACACGTTATATTCGATGTGGTAAACAGTATATACATCGCCATTGTATCGCACTTTATGCGGAATATTGAGAGATGTTAGTTTCTCATAAGAAGGGTCATATTCGACACGTGCACGCTTATTACATGAAGAAAAACGAAACTTTAATGGGGAGTCAGCAGCGTCTACTATACCCCATTTCTTAGTTTTATGATTTTCCTGATACTCTTGCGTGTCTTGTTTCTCTTTTTTAGATGCAGGATCTTGCGTCTCTACATTGTTTTGAGACGCAAGTTTGTTATGATCTTCTCGAGACACATGTTCATCTGTCTCTTTGTCTGTTATTTCTGGAGAATCATCCTCTTCTTCTTTAGCATCTATTGTTTCAACTTCGTCATCAATAAGGATTGTCTTCTCTTCTTGGTTTTCGTTAGCTATGTAGTCCTCATACGTACTTATGAGGTATGAGATCCAGCTTTTGCAGACAGGAAGAAGCAAAAGTAAGGATATGGTTAACGCTATAACTTTTTTTGAGGACATCTCTTATTGAGCAAATTCATCTTCAGGAATATGAGCTCCACCTTTTGTGAATTTCAACACTACAGGATCAGGTTTGTTGAGAGTGACCTCATATCCATATTTTTTTCTCTCCACTTTTCTTATCACACGTCCCGGATAATTCTTCGACACGTAATTGTTTATTTGGTTTGGAAGCAGTTTTTTCAATGATTCCGACATTCCGTTTTTCTTCGTATTGATCTCTTCCCAAGTGCCACGGCGGTCGAATCTGATACGGATACTGTTTTCAAGTGTCACCTCCACGTCGCTGTCATCATCACTCTCCACATTGCTTATCTCCACATTTGAAAAGTGTTTGTTTAGAAAACTCTTGGCTCCACTTGGCAATCCAGACATTGAATCTCCTGTGCAGGCTGTAAGTGCCGCGCAAACAAGTGTATTGAAAAACAAATTTCTTATCTTCATAAAGTTCTTCATTTTGATTTTATAGAATCCAAAATAAGCAAATAAACGTCAAAAAAGCAAATGAAAATGTTTTTTACTTGTTATATTTACATGACAAAAATATTTTTACTGTTTATAATGGATATCATCGCAATTTTATCTGTCAAGTCATTGCATAAAAGTAGTGTAGACGCGATTGTTGGCGACATTCTCGTCGGCGACACGGATATACCCACACTATGGGAGATCACGTGTGGTGATGACCCCCGTTTGGCGTGGCATGCGGTGTGGGTGATGGAGGTGTTGTGTAAGAAAGAGAGAAGTTTGCTTTTGCCATACCGTCGCAAGATCGTGGAGAAGATATTGGCTGGCAACTGTGAGGATGGAGAGCTCCGCCTGTGGCTCAACATCTCCCTTATGCTGCTGTCAGAGACGAAAGACATTGATGTAGATCTGCTCAATTTCTCTCTCGACAATATATGCAATATGCGTCTGCCTGTGGCGGTGAGGGCAGTCTGCATAAAAATCGCATATCAGTTGTGCAAGCGGGAGCCGGAACTGTTGAAAGAGTTGCAGGCTGTGCTGTCGATGTTGGATATGAAGGATGAACCGCCAGCTATCAAATGTGGGGTGAAGAAGGTGATGGCAAAGAAGTAAAACAGTTTTCGATAATCATCGGTCTCTCACCCCTCATTCAGCGTATCTTACAGATCTGCATCCCAAAAAAGCATGATAACCAATATCTATATCATTTTTGGTTTTATCGATTACGACATCAATCTTATCACAACCATCAAAAGCATGATCTCCAATTTTTGTGACACTTGCAGGTATTTTTATGTCTCTTAATTTGGAACAATTAGAAAATGCCCATTCTTCAATTCTAGTGACACTTGTGGGAATTTCAATATTAGTCAAATTGGAACAATTTTGAAAGGTCGAAATGCCAATGTTAGTGACACTTGTAGGTATTTCAATATTAGTCAAATGGGAACAACCATAAAAGGCAGAATTACCAATGTTAGTGACACTTTCAGGAATTTTAATATTAGTCAAATGGAAACAACCATAAAAAGTTCCTATTTCGATAAATGTGATATTTTCGGGGATTTCGATATTAGCCAAACTGAAGCAATTCATAAAAGCCCATTTTCCGATATCTGTTACATTTTTAGGGATTTCGATGTTAGTCAAACTGGAGCACCCTTTAAATGCAAAATTTCCAATGCTTTCGACACTCTCAGGTAATTCGATATTAGTCAAACTGGAGCAACCAGAGAATGCCGAGTATTCAATCTCTGTGACACTCGTAGGAATTTTGACATCTGTTAATTTGCGACAATAACTGAATGATTTGTTTCCAATGTGGGTGACAGTATAATCATTTCCATTAATAAGCACTTTTTCAGGAATGCAAATATTTTCTATTTCAGGAAGACGACATTTACTTACTGCTGCGGTAGAATCAGTTAAGATTTTATATTCCAAAGGATTGACGGAAGTATCATTATCATCAGAAAAAGAGCGTGCGAGAAACGAATACCAATTTTTGCTTATCGGTATCAGTAATAATAAAGAGACAATCAATGCAATTGCTTTTATTCCTGGACTTGTTTTCATCGCTTTAATCTATATTTATTGAGATAACCATCAATCATCAACTATCAATCTAGTATACCTTACAGATTTGCATTCCTTAAAAGCATCCTCTTCAATTTTCACACTGTCTTTTGAATTATCGATTACGACATTAAGATTATTACATCCAGCAAAAGCCGAATGCCCAATAAAGATAACACTTTTAGGAATTTCGATACTGGTCAGATTAGAACAATTCTCAAAGGCCGAAAAACCAATGCTGAATATGTTCGTTGGAATTTCAATATTGGTCAAACTTGAACAATTTTTAAAAACCGAAAAACTAATGCTAGTGACATTTTCAGGGATTTCGATGTTTTCCAAACTAGAACAACCCCAAAATGCCCCTCTTTCGATGCTGATGACACCCGCAGGTATTTTTATATTATTCAAACTGGAACAGCCTTCAAAAGCTGAAACTCCAATACTTATGACAGTTTCAGGAATTTCAATGTTTTTCAAACTAGAACAACCTTTAAAAGTCAAATTTTCGATGCTGATGACACCCGCAGGTATTTTTATATTATTCAAACTGGTGCAACCTTTAAAAGCAGAATTTCCAATACTTTTGATAGTTGCAGGAAATTCGATGTTAGTCAAATGGGAACAATAATAAAAAGTTCTATTGTGTTTTGCGCTTTCCGGAATTTCGATGTTTTTCAAACTGGAACAATTTTCAAATGCCGCTTTTCCGATGTGAGTGACACTTTCAGGAATTTCGATGTTTTCCAAACTAGAACATTTAAAAAAAGCTCTATCTCCAATGCTAGTGACAGTATATTCTTTTCCTCTAATACATACTTTTTCTGGAATGGAAATATTTTTGGGTTGAGAAAGATTGCATTTGCCTATTGCAACGGTAGAATCAGATAAAATCTCAAATGTGGTAGTAGAGTCAGTTAGAACAGTATACTCTAAAGGATTGTCGGGAGTTTCATTTTCATCAGCATCATCAGAAAAAGAGCGTGCGAGAAACGAATACCAACTTTTGCTTATCGGTATTAGTAATAATAAAGAGGCAATCAATACCAGTGCTTTTATTCCTGGATTTGTTTTCATTGTTTTAGTTGTGGGTTTAAGTCAACATTGTTTTGATCTAAGAGAACAGTCCTGATAAATGATCCCATACGTAGCCTGCAAATTGACCGACAAGCCAAATCACCAGACAGAGAAGAACCAATAATATCACTATCCACACTCCACATTTTGTGGCGTCTTTGTTTACTTGTCGTTTGATATTCGCGTCTTCTTCTATGAATCCGTTCAATAATTTGTAATTCTTCTTGTGGCTCTTATGGAATATATCCCACACGTCTCCAAGAATAGGTATGGCTCCTATCAACATATCTACCAATGAATTATAGATTATGGCGAGGGTCAACGGGAGGGATTTTATCTTCGTGGCAGCCACGTATATGAATGGCACGGTCAGCGTCTGGCTGATGATGTCGCCTACTCCTCCTGGTATAATGCTGAGAATGGGATCCAGATAGAATGTGTCCATCCACTTGCAGATTTTGGTACATGCGTTGTAGGTGGGATCTTTCTCCAACATCTCTCGTTTCTCCCGTTTTTTACGTTCGATCTCCGCTCCTTTAGCCGCCGCTCTTTCTGCCTCCTGCTGTTCCTTGTCAAATATGTCTGCGCCTTTCTCTTGACGTCTGTGGCTGCTTGTATATTCTGTCATATGTGTTACCTACATTAATTCCCTACGGGAAAAAGTGGTCCCTACGGGAAAGATGGTGGGATTAGATGTTTATTGTTAGGGTTCCGTTGATGAAGTTGTTGAACTCTTCTTCGCTTGCAAATGTTTTGCCTCTTTCCGTCAGCTTGATCAACGCTTTCTTCCTTGTTTCCGCATCAGGCGCTGTGTTTATCTCTTTGAGCACGTTGCCGAGCACATCCGCTTTGGCATCTGTTTTAGCCATTTGTGAATTGAACTCTTCTTGTATCTTCTCCAACTCTTTGTCGTAGATCTCGCTTGACACCTGGTTCTGCTCTTTCAACGCTTCCAACGATATCAGTGCGTCGGTTAGCTTTAGACTCTCCGCATAAACTTTCTTCATTTCGGCAAGTTCCTGCTCGTTGAACTCTTTAGCCATATGGTTTTTCACGTCTTCCTTCAGATCAGGAGCCACTTCATTGACGAAATCTTTGAAGTCTGCCACGGCGTTTTTGATGTCTTCGGGAAGTTCGTTGGAATGGAACGTGTCGATATTGATTGCTTTGATGCTCTTGGTGTCGAGTCCGCTCTCAAGAATCTCTTTGCCGACGTGGAGCATTCTGATGATGTCCTCCAAATGGGAAGCAAGTTTTTTCTTCATGTCCGTGTCGACGGAAATGGTCTTCAAGATTTTGTCTGTCAGCTCTTTTTGTTTCGCTTTAAGTTGGGTCAGCTTCTCTTCTGCCTCACGTCTAGCGTCATCTTGATAATTCAGATCTTGTCCATACACCGCTTCGTCGACTATGGCATTTTCATACTCTTTCACTAGATTGCCATAGACTCCCTTCCATTTGAACATCTTCTGGCTGTATTTCTTGTCTGCCGAACCGAATGTCAGCACATTGACAATAACCGACGGTTTGCTTGGTCGCAGACTCTTGGCGTTCTCGTAGTCATCCTTCTTCTCTGTTATGACCTCTTGACAATGTTCTAATTGTTCACCGTAGAAAATGAGATTGTTCTTGTGGTCGTTGAGCTGTTCCGACACGACGCGTATCTCATCCATCACATTGTCTCTCTCCTTCACCAGTTCAGCCACACCTGCCTTGGCATAAAGTGTGGAAACCATCTGCTCAAACTCGGCAGAAAGGAGTTTGCCGCTGAACTTGAAATATGCGTCTGCCTTAGGTATGTAAAGGTCGTTGATGGTCTTGTACACCGTCGCCAAACGGGAATAATCACACTTGATATTTGTGACGTCTTTCTTGATATTCATCTTGAAAGCCTCGAGGTCGGATTTCATTCTGACGGTTTTTTCGGAAGCGTCAAGATAATGTTTGATCGCTTCTACCGCTGCGATTGCGACCGCACCTTTTCTGCCAAACGCGTTGCCACCTTGTGAGGCTATCATCACGGAATTCGAGAATCCGTCGCTGATCTCCGACATCATCACCGAGCAGTTTTCCGACAGCAGGTCGTATTGCAGTTTGACTTTTTCAAACAGCTGTGCGGTGTCGAGATATTCGATTGAGTCAAAATCGAAAAGAGATGGAGCGACGCGTTTGATGGAATCGCCGTAGAAATCCACAAGCATCTGGGCATATTTCTCGTAGACGTGGAGGATCTCTGTGCGTAGGTCGACAAACTCGTGAGTCACCTCTTTCACACCAGACTTAGCCTCATCATAGACATTTACGAGTTGACCGTATAGCTCAACAGCCTGTGTCGCCTCCTTCTTCACATTCTCAATACCTTTGGTGCCCATGATGATGCTCATCAGACTGTTTATTTCTGATGTTACAGCCTCCGACATCTTCGTCTTCAGCATATTATCAAGCACCGTCAACGCATTTTCTCCATCTTTCAGATCTTTCGACAATGCGTTGAAATATTCTTCATTATTTCCTGTAGTGATGAGTTGACGCAATTCATAATCATCAACGACAGAAGAATCGTTGTCGTTGTTTACGAAAGTGGACTTTATCAAAGGATCCTTGCCATAATAGTTGTAAGCTTCCCATACAAGACGGCTGACTTCCAAAGAATCAGTCATTTGCAGATCATAAGCAACGTCGGCACGAGTACGTTTGCTGCCCTTCGCCTCATCTGCAAGCTCCTTGATTTTCTTATAAATTGCATCACTCATATCAGTCATATTTATTTGTTGTTATTTAGGCATATATCTTTGTTCGTACGGAATTTCAGGCTCGTCCTTCTTATCATCCTTCTTTTCCTCCTCATTCGTTGTGTTTTCTTTGTTTTCCTCAGAATCAGAAGACTCCACGATGGCAGTAGTGTTTTCCTGGTTGTTCTGTGCATTGCCATTGTATCCGGTCAATTCAGAATATAACACAGAGAATGGAAGAATCATTCTTGTTTGGACAAAGGCACTAAGCAAGAGTACGATAATCATATAGACAAAAAGGAAAGTCAAGCCAAACGAAGATACTGGCAAATTAGTAAAATCATATCCAGCTCCTGCAGCCGCTATTCCTCCGATAAGTGCTCCCATAGACACAAATATGAAGGCTATAAACAACACAAAAATAATTGCGAATGCTGGCAATATAGCACGCAACATTATTTTGAACATTGTCCACTTATAGCCTTTCGATAATTCTGAACTTTTATTGATGATTTCTTTATCTGTAAAGTTAGGATTATCATTGTGGACGAAAGGAACGAATAAGAACTCAAAAGTTTTATAGATGTATATTATAACAAGGGCAAACATACTCAATGAAGCTATTCCTCCATATTGGGATGATTGGGCCAAATCATCATATTCCATAAAATTTTTAAATATGCATATCAGATAGATAGCCAAAGGGATAGCAATGTAAGTTAGTATTTTTAATGCTATTTTGAGTTCTAAAACTATATATCTTTTAATGTTGTTTTTGAATTTCTCAATCATCACATCCAATGGCGACTCATTGGAGATATGCATCTGTCGCAATCCTACCACACAGGCAAACAAGAGAGGAGAGGACACGCAAAATGCCCACGTAAAAGAGATAATATAAAAGACAATAGTAGCAGAAGACAAAGGAAGCGATTGTGTTGTGGTGTCTATAAATAAAAGTTGTAAGAATGATGGTACCATCGTCACTGCCATCGCCACCATGCATGCGCTTAATGCACTTTCCCATTTTCCTGAAAGAGCCATCTTGCCCTCTCCCATGTAGATTGAACTTGATTTTGCCATTTTACCTTAGTATTGATATTTTTTTCAAAATTAAATAATTTCTTGGATTCTCTTTTATATAGGCTATTTAGATTTGATTAAAAGAATTTATGGCACGGCAGTATTGCTCTTAACAATCCTCTGTTTTAGTGACTTAATTTTTATGATTTGTGCTAATTTTGTACACATAATCAGAAAATAAAATGGCGTACTCGGTAAAGAAACATATTCAGCAGCTGATATACCTGCTAAAAATCCATTCCTTCACAGACGTTGTGGTGTGTCCAGGCAGTCGCAACATGCCTATAGTGGAATCGATGTGTTGCGGTGATTTCAATGTGCACAGGGCATTGGATGAGCGAAGCGCGGGATTCATGACTCTTGGTTTGGCGCAGACAGGCAGGAAGGTGGCTGTGTGTGTCACGAGTGGAAGCGCAGTGGCCAATCTGTTGCCGGCATTGGTTGAGGCTCAATATCAAGGGATTGGTATGGCTGTTATCACTGCCGACCGTCCGAAAGAGATGATCGGTCAGATGATGGGACAGACGATGTGGCAGACATCAGCGTTGGCGTCGGCTGTGAAATATAGCGTCGACGTGGAGGATGACGAGACTGCCGACGGAATGTGGTTTGCCAACCGTGAGATCAACGCAGCGTTGAATATTGCGTATGCAGGGCAGAAAGGTCCGGTGCAGATCAATATGCAGATCAAAGAGCCGTTTTTCGAGTGCACTGTCGAGACGCTTCCTGAATGCAGAAAAATATCCCTTATTGAAGACGACGTTTTGTTTGGCAGCTCCATGCAACAGTTGTGGGAAGAGTCGAAGCGACCATTGGTGATGTTTGGCCAATACGACGGAATAAATCCATCGTACATTGATGCCTTCATCCGTCTCGGAGTACCATTTTACACAGAGGTATTATCAAATATAGAATATTTTGCATCACATGTAGAGACGCACGGACGTGCGTGTCAGACGAATAATAATCGCATTCCTGACAACGACATAGAGAGATATAATCCTGATTTTGTGATATATATCGGGGGACATATTGTCAGCAAGGTTGCAAAAGCGGCAATCACAAAAATCAAACCACAGACAGTTGTGCGCGTGTCAAAATCAATGGAATTCGCCGACACATTCAAATGCATGACACATTTGTTTGTTGATCCACGCAGAGATGATGGAAACAGAGTTTTTGGCAATGGCCAGGTGTCAGAGAAAAACATTGGATTTAAGGATTCATGCACCGTCTCTACGACGACAAAATATCCGTTGGTGTATGGGGAGTTTCTCAACCATATCGCACCGTCTTCACAGATTTTCCTTGCCAATTCCACAACTGTCCGAGCCATCGATTACGCTTATTGGAATATGCCGGAGGCACAGGCCAAGCGACCACGATTCTTTTGCAATCGTGGTGTGAACGGAATAGAGGGAAGCATGTCGGCAGCCATTGGATATGCGGGTGGAGTGGGGAACAGTCCCGTCTACCTTGTGATCGGAGATTTGAGTTTCTTCTATGATGTCAGCAGTTTGTGGAGTGTGGCAGACACCAATCTGAGAATCCTTCTTGTGAACGACGGAAAAGGAAGCATCTTCACCAAGCTTGCGATGAAGCAGACGGAAGCTGTGAAGAATTACGTCGCGGAAAGCCATGATTTCAAGGCGGAAGGCATTTGTGAGTCGTACAGAATCGATTATAAAAGAGTGGAGGATGGAGATATTCCGTCTACAATATGGGAATGGTATTTCAGCGAAACGCCAGGGGCAAGATTGCTGGAGGTAACTGTGTGAGAAGATAACTATATTTTTTCACCATTTATCTCTTCACTTATTTTGTTCTGCAATTGAAAAAATTGTATTTTTGGGCTGAAATTCAAATGGAAAGAGGGCTATGGAAGCTAACAAGCAAGTAAAAGAGGGCAATGGATATATATTTGCCTACTATTTTGACGAGGAGTTCATTGGAAAGGATTGTTTTCTTTCGAAGGAACAGAAGAAGAATTTTGAGGGAGGTTTTGGTGCAGTAATCTTTGCAAACTATACAAATTCATCGATAGGACCATATCAGGAACTTTTGTTCATTCCTGGTAAGTTTGCCATTGATGGAGATGAATCATATATGGTGTCGAAAGCATATTGTTCGTCAGCGGCAGCTATGGAACAGCAGGTGTTTGGTAAGAAGGAACTGGCTGATTTCAAGATTGAGAAGGTTGACGACAAGACAGAGACAATCATAGTGACACGTGATGGGAAACCGATTTTCAGAATAGAGGTTCAGACGTGGGGATTCAATATTCCTATGACATCTGATATGGTCAAGTTCCCGCTTGTATCTGTGGAAGACGGAAAGGTTGTGAAGTGGGATTACAACGGAAGCGGCACAGCAAGTTTTGCGAAGATAGAGGCAATTGGAGTGCGACCTGCCAAGTTTCCTGACGTAGCGTTGTTCTCACCGCTTGTCGGAATACACTTTGAGAAGTTTAATATTGACTACATTAAAAAATAACAGCGACGATAATGGGGAATATTTCTTGTTTGAACGGAGAGAAGTATAAAGAGTTGAAAGTCAAGGAGGGAGTCTATGTGCCGGATATGGCTATTGATTATCCCAACGACGATCCGTTTCGCCGAATGGTGAAAGTGGAGGTGGTGAAGGATTTGAAGTTTGATGAGAACTATCCATATCTTGATGAGACGCCGGATTTCAAGAGAAACGCGTTTCTATGTGATATGAAGACATACCTTTGCAACTTTTTGAACTGGATGATATACGGATTTAAGGTTGAGAACAAGAAGGTGTTAGATGGTAAGGATTTCAGCAACGGTGCCATCACAGTAGCTAACCATCAGTATCGTTGGGATGTGCCAGGTATCAGACAAGCAGTCGGTTACCGTCGTCTTTGGATTCCTGCGTGGGCGGAGACATTCAAGACAAAAGACTATTTCAATCTTCGTGGAGCGAGATGTATTCCTATCCCTGAGAACAT
Organism: uncultured Bacteroidales bacterium; assembly: GCA_902782665.1. Classification (GTDB taxonomy): domain Bacteria; phylum Bacteroidota; class Bacteroidia; order Bacteroidales; family Paludibacteraceae; genus UBA1723. The sequence goes on along the minus strand of CACZOA010000097.1, from coordinate 3,474 downwards.
GGGTGGAATAAAGAAGTTCAATGAGGCGTTCGACACTTTGCACGAGAGAAAAGAGTGGTTCCATATCTTCCCAGAAGGAGTGCGTTGGGATTTCTACAAACCATTCAAGCCATTCCGTAAGGGAGCGTTCAACTGGGCATACAAGTATGACATGCCAATCATTCCGATGGTGTACGTCCACCGTGAGCGTACAGGCTGGAGAAAATTGTTTGCCAAGGGAGAGCCGTTGATGACACTCAAGGTGCTTGAGCCGATGTATGCAGACAAGTCGTTGCCAAGAAAGCAGGCTGTAGACAAGTTGCGTAAGGAGGTTTATGAGAAGATGCTCGACGCTGCTGGAATCATCCACAATCCTTGGCCAATGATTCCTGAGGTTGACAATTGATTTTTATAAAGGAAACAATATCTGTAGAGACGCGGCATTGCCACGTCTCTTACATTTTTCATTAAAACATATTTATTAATAAGCGAGAAAAAACAAAATGAATATCAACGATATATCAGTAAAGAAATATACAGTTGCAGACAAGGATTCGGCTGTGAATCTTGGAAGTGGTGGACTTAATGTGTTCGGCACGCCTGCTCTTGTCGCAAAGATGGAGCAGACTGCTCTTGAGATGGTCCGTCCTGATCTTGACGCTAACAGCGACACTGTGGGCATCGAAATCAATGTGAAGCATGTGAAGGCTATGGCGATTGGCAAAACTGTTACAGTTGAGGCCAAGATTGTCAATATCGACGGCAGAAAAATCTGTTTTGAGATCACAGCCACTGATGAGGCTGGCGACGTGATTGGCACTGCGTACCATGAGAGATTCGTGGTGGACAAGCAGAGAATCATGTCAAAATTGCAGTAAGACGATGCTCATCACTACTCGTGCGATCATACTTGGTGCGGTGCGTACAGCTGGCGACAAGCTTGTGGTGCGCACGCTCACTGAAGAGGCGGGAAGAGTGGATTTTATCGTTTATGGGGCATGGAGCAAACGGTCGGGACATAAAGCGTCTTATATATTTCCTCTTTCTGCTGTGGATGTGACGTGGGATTACCGTCCCAACAAGGAGTTGCCGACGTTGAAAGAAGCCACTCCGTCTTATCCGTTGATTGATCTCTTCATACAGCCTGAAAAGTCGACAATAGCGATGTTTCTGGCTGAGATATTTGTCAGGAGTATCCATAAGGGTGAGGAGACGCAGGAGATCTTCGACTATTGTTGGCAGACAGTAGCGTCGCTCGAACATACACAGCGTAATATTGCCAATTTCCACATCGCCACGCTTGTCGGGTTGAGCCGTCTGCTTGGAATCCAGCCAAACGCTGAGAAGCATCAGAAAAATGTCTATTTCGACCTTTCCACGAGTCAGTATGAATATAATATGCCGTTGCACGCATTCTACCTTAACCACCAGCATACGGCATTTCTTCCTACCTTGTTGAGAATCAACTACCGAAATATGCGTTTCTACCGTCTTGACAGGACGGAACGTCAGTTTTTGCTTGAGACAATCATCACGTATTTCAAACTACATATTCCGGAATTTGGAGATGTCAAATCATTGAAGACATTGATGGAAGTGTATAATCTGTTGTGATATTTGAGTGTAATCAGTCGGCACTGATTGATGAAAAGTAGATAGCGGTTTTAGATCTAGTTGGCAGTGGAGTAGGGATTATTTATTTCTCGGTTTTCCCCTTTTCTCTCTCCTCTATAGCCTTTTGTCTCTCCTCCTGGATCAACTTTCTCTCCATCAGCTCTTTGAGGATCTCTTCTTTATTTTCTCCCAACAACATTTTCGCGCATATTTCTGCGGAGTAGGCAGACTCTTTGCTGAATTCGATCTGGGCAGGGAACGACTCTTCCACAGTGCCGTCGGGAAGGATATCTTCCACTTTGATGTTTGTGTAAGTGCCGCCCATCTCAATTGCGTACTCTTTCAGGAGCTCTTTTTGTTCGTCGGTGAAGGTCGACGGTACTTTCACGATAGTGTGGATCTCTTTCTTAGGTTTTCCGTTTGCTCCCAACGCAGTCTCTTTTCTGAATGTTGACATGCTCATCATGGTGCGGGCCTGCCATTCTGGGACGTCGGAGAAAGCCTTCTCCATGTTCTCCTCATTCTTTGAGACAATGTCAGTCAGTCTGGCAATAGCGTCGCCAAGGGAGACTCTTTCCAAAGGAAGACCCTCCGTAACATCCAGTTTGGTGATTTTCTTTGTCACCTCCGCTGATTGTTTCGTTTCCTCAGTATTGGGGCTAATATTTTTTTGACGTTCTTTTCCTGCCATTATTTGACTGTACTCTATGCAATTCGTTTGCAAAAATAATGAAATTAATTTTGTTGAGCAAGATGTAAAAGGGATAGGTTATCATTAAGAAAGAGAGGATACTATACGCATATGACAGTCGTTATACGCACTTAGGGGAGCACCATTACGATACCCCCTAAGACTAAACATTAACCTTCACAACTACTTTTTGTTTTTAATGTTTAAGACCGCTTTTCTTTTGAGAAGCAATCTTTTGGTTTTCTTTACTGTTACTCATCTTCTTTTCTTTATCTTTTGTTATTTTCTGCAATTGATTATGGGCTGCGTTTGTTTCGAGGATCTCCTTTACAAGGTTTTCCTTTTCCACGCCAAGCAGCATTTTGGCACAAACCTCAGGTGTGTAGGCGGCATCTTTTCCAAATTCGATTTTTGCTGGGAAAGAAACATTCTGTGTTCCATCCTGACCTGTCTCCACAACCTTCATATTGGTGTAGGTACCGCCCATTTGAGTCACATATTCTTTCAAGACATCTTTCTGCTCTTTTGAGAATGTCGACGGTACGTTTACCACAACATGTGAGTTTTTTTGTTTTTCGCCATCTTTGAACGTCGTCATGGTCATTTGTGCTCTCGACTGCCACTCTGGTGCGTTTGCGAAAGCCTGGGCCATGTAATGTTCGTTTTTCTTGACAATTTCAAAAAGTCTGTCGATCGCTTCAGCTACCGATAGATTTTCTGGAGTTTGTCTGTCTCCGTTTATATTGTTGTGAGCATTTTCCTGCTCCTCGTTCTGACTAAATTTTGTTGCCATTTTTGGACTAAATTTAACCTCAAATTTTCTCGTTTTTACTACAAAGCACTAATTTTTGTTTTGCGATAGCAAAATTAGAGTTTCGTTTTGATATATGCAAACAAATTTCGATTTTTTTTCAAAAAAATGTTGAAAATGCCATTATTTAACGCCTAACGGCGTGTTGAAATGGGATTTTTCAAACGTTTTTCCATCAAAATTGAACGCCTAAAGGCGTATGTAAAATGGGGCATTCAAACGTTCTACCGATATTGAACGCCTAGCGGCGTAATAGGGGAACAAAATAAATGTATCCGATATTGACAATTACGAATATTCTTATGATATATCCAAGAAAAATTGAAAAAAATGTAGGATCCAGACTGGGGACGCTGGGAAGGCTGGCCTTCCCAGCGTC
>CACZOA010000096.1 GCA_902782665.1 uncultured Bacteroidales bacterium | reverse complement strand
TCGTATGCGACGAAACGTCTTACAACATCATAATTGTAATACTCACACTTGGTTGGATCAGAAGATCTGTTTGTCGAATCAGAGAAGAATATTCCACTCTTAAGAGGGACATCCTGTGTTCTTTCTACAGGATTATCATAAATCACATCCCAACAATTATCCTTTGCCTTCATAGCTGAATTAGCAAATGGTTCTGTCGGTGTACATACAAACGAATCAAGAGTTGAAGCAGCATCCTCAATCCATACAGGAGCCTCTGTATCCTTAACATGGAATGTATCCGAACAAGGTGAGACATTCTGCTTTCTTACGTCAATTGCCGAATATGTTCTGATCAAAGTAAACTCACAAAGGTTCATTGTTGATACCTTATTGCCAGACTCATCCAATATGATAGTGTCTACCTTGAATGTTGCAGGATCTACCAATTCAGGAGCAGATGTTCCATCCTGTGCCAAGAACAATCCACCAGCCTTAAGGAATTCATCAAACGTTGCATAAGCAGCAGGAAGATCGTTATGACAAATATACTTAGTGTCATCCAATGGAGGACAGTTCATGCCAGGTGCACCTGTATTGATTACATTAACAACTCTATGACATGTCTTTGTCTCCTCAGATCCAGGAGTGGTATCTCTTACAACAAAAGTAATTGTAGTCAAACCAAGTGGATAAGGATCTTTCAACTTCAAACTGTCAGAACGAGTGAATGCAGAATCCAACTGACCACACTCATTATGCAACTCTGGAATCTTGAATCCATGCTTCTCTACTTCTGAGAATGGCACTGAGTCGACAGCAGTCTTCAACTCAATTGTGATAGTGTCTTTCTCTCCTAACAAGTCACAGTTAAAGCTATCAATTGCAGCATTGCGTACTTTTATCACTTGCTCACATATAAACTCTTCTCCATGATAAATGTATCTTCTAAACACAGTGTCTATACCAAGATCAAATTTCTCAGTAATTGCCTTTCCAGAAGCACGCCATACTTTCAATAGCGGAACAACAGTGTCGGCACAGAAATCCATGAACTTTGGTAAAGAATCATTAAGTTTGATATCTTCTGGATCCAACTGGCAAACGCCGATAGGCAATGTGACAAGTGTATCCTTAGGACACTGTATTGGATCCTCCTTGACATCTCCAACCTGAATTATCTGAGCACATGTATCGATGCTATCCTTCAAAGTCTTCGAATGATCAACATATATCCAGTAAACTGTTGTTCGTCCGACATAGAATGTATCCTGTGTACCCTTAAATGGTTTCTTGTCTGAACGGATAACCGTATCTGGAAGGATAACCTCATTCGTACATGGATTAGTTGCTATAGGAGCAATAAGATCAACAGACACGCTACATGAATCTTCACTTGTCGGAGCGAAAGGTTCCAATTCTTTACATGCGATATCCATTCTCTTGTCTGTCAAGATATTCAATGTTTCAACACATGTGTCTGTCACTGTTGAATACTTGCTTTCGAAAACCCATGCTATATTATAAACACCAACACCTAGTTTGCCAAGCTTATATGAAGGTTTGCCTTCATTCATCTCTGCAAGAAGTGTATATGTTGGTTTGCCAACAACTGTATCGATCATGTAGCCCTTTCCGTAAACCACATATCCATCAACACATGCATCCTTTCCTTCTGGAATCGGAAGGATCTGCTCATCTAGCACAACATCACACTCGCCACTTGCTGACTTCTTCACTGTATCATTAAAGACTGTACAGTCGAATATAGGCTTAGTAGATGACTTGATCGTCAAATCGATTTCACATCTCTTAGTCATGACTGTCAAAGAATCGTTGGCAAACAACCATGAGATAGTGTATGGCTCACCTACCATAAACTTAGCTGGCAATTCAGAGTATGTTGTGTCTCCAGTCGACGAGATTGTCATAAGCTGAGGAACACCCTTAATCTCCACACCTGAACAATACTCGTAAGCGTATGGCTGTTTAATAGAATCAAGTACATGCTCCGATAGAATCTCACAGATACCCTCAGGCAAAACGATCTCCTCATCAAGAAGTGTATCACAATCTATCACTGGTTCCATAGAATCCTTCACTGTGATAACCTGAGTACACAAGAAATTATATGAACCAAAGTTATACTTCCAGTAAACAGTATCAACACCTACTGTAAATGGAGACTTGAACATATCATCACCTGATTCAGAACTGAATCCTGGCATAGATGCTCTAGTGACTACTGAATCAATATGAGCGCCAGAACACAAGTCATAAACTGGCTTGATATCAAATTTGAACTCACTGAAATCAATATCACAATCAAATGGATCCAACACCACTGATGTGTCAGGCATCTGACTACAATCAACTGGTGGAACATTTACGTCTCCAACTCTTACAATCTGAGTACATGTCACAACTGAATCTACCAATGTGTGTGTAGTAGAATCGATGAACACCCAGATAAGCTCATTTGGTCCGACATAGAATGGATCATTCATTGTCAATCCGTTTGGACGAGTCGGAGTACCCTTAAATCTGCCAAGTCCACATGGATGATTAGCATAAGGATATCCACGTTTCTCCAATGAGTCCAAAACCTGAGCTGCAGGAACCGAACACTCACCTGTCTCAACAGGGATATTTAATGTATCTTTATTAATTGAGTCACAATTAATCTCCAATGTCTTAATTGTACGTACATCGACCAACTGGTCACAAGAATCCTTTACAGATCCTGTGAAATCAGTGAATACCCATTTGATCCAAGTTGGACCAAGAGGATATGTGTCTTCAATCTTCAATGAGTCACTACGCACTCCCACACCTGGACGCATGAAGTAAGATGAATCCGGATGAGCACATGGATCCTCTACTTCTGGAGTTTTCAATGTGTCTCTCAAATCAGCAGGGTCACAATCTTCAACAACCTTATGCATTGCAGGAGTCAACTCATCACAATTGATATCAAACTTCTTATTTCCCTTGATATTGATATCCTGCTCACATTTTGCTGTATCCTCAACATTATATGGGCTGACCATAATCCATGTGATATGTGTATGACCAGTTGGGAACGGATCAGAGATTTCCAATGAATCACTTCTGTGAGGAACTCCCCAAACTGTATCAGCAGTACATGCATCCAATGCGTATGGCATCTTTGTGATAACACTGTCTCCTGGCACATCACAACGTCCTTCCGTCGCCTTTATACTATCAATATCAGCAGCATTATCACAATTAGGCTCCAACTTATTCTGATGGTTCGGACGAATGGTCTGATCACATGTTTGTACCTTACCGTCTATTTTAGAACGGAACACCCACAACAAATGATAATCACGGCCTACTTCCAAAACATAATCTGCTGGCACTTTTCTGTCAGTACCATATAGGGTAAGTACTCCTGGTATCTTTTCATCTGTACATGAACGTGTAGCCACATAGCCTTTATCCAAAATGCTCCAAATATCACCTATAACAACTTCACATTCTCCTGGTTTAGCTACAGGATAATATGGATTTGGATCAATCGTAGCACAATCGAATACTGGTCCACGTGCATCAACTACATTTACATACTTGATACATGAATCAACATTTCCAGACTTATCTACGAAAATGAAATTAAGTTTCGACAAACCTACTGGGAACGGATCTGCCTTCCACTCTTCATTATCAACTCCGTCGACAACAAGTTCAAACACATTAGTTGATATGTTCCAGAAATATCTCTTTACTACTGGCTCAATGAATAGAACAGAACCTCCATTCGCAAGGTTATCACATTCATCATATGCCTTTGGAATGATAATCAAATCCTTCAAATCATCATATGTCAAACCACAGACATCAGATGAAACATTACCCATCACTGTATCTTTTCCGTCGTAACAGTCAAGAACTACTGGCTTAGTGCCATCTTTAACCGTGCGGTACATTACACATGTGTCAGACAAATTAGCCTTATCTGTGTAGATGTACAAGAACTTATGTGTTCCGACTGGATAAATGACATCCTTGATCTCATCATCCTCATATCTCTTCACAGTTCCATCAAACTGTGTCACAAATGCCTGAACCTTAGCCTTAATCACTCCATCACACTTGTCTGTAATAGAGCTGTTAAGATTGACATCAAGACTAGAGAATGGAAGCTCACAAGTGTTCTGAGCGACGACTTCCTTATCTGTCAACTTCTTACATGCATCTGAAGCATCAGGAGGAGTTGTGTCAGCCACAGTCAAATACTGTTCACAAGTCTTATCATTTTTAGCATTATCTACAAAATGCCAAATGATATGATATGTAGTATCTTTATGGAATGTTGATGGAAGAGCAATATCATTAACTTCATCTTTGTCACGAAGCATTGGCTTTCCTTCAATTTCTCCATCACAATTATCTACCGCTTTGTGTGTGCCGATAGCAGCAAGTACCTCGTCAAGAGTCAACTCACATTTGTCGGCAGCAAGTGCGATTGTTGTATCCTGAATATCTCGACAATCGAACACAGGCTTCATTGTATCAAGCACTGTAATCGTTTGCTCACAGATAGTAGCATTTCCAGCAGCATCCTTAAATGTCCATGTGATAGTTGTCTTTCCCTTAGGATAAGGATCATTCATCACATCCTTGCCATCACTTCTGACGCCCTCTCCCTTTATTTTACTTCCTGTAGGAGAACATGGGTCATCGTCGATCTCTGGTGTATGCAAACCAGCCTTCTTAACCACGTCAGCCAACGCCAAACAATTAGCGTCAACATAAGCAGTCAACGGAGGTGTAACTACATCACAGTCTACTGGAGGTCCTGTGACATCAAGCACCTCGATATACTGAGTACAAGTATCGCTGTTACCAGACTTATCTGTAACAATCCAATCGATAGTTGTCAAACCTACTTTATAAGGAGCTGTCAAATCTGTAGACTTCTTCGACTTGAATGTACGAACCCATGAAAGTTTCAACTCACTTGCAGGTGTACAGTTGTCTTTTGCTTTCAAATCGTCAAGACTAGGAACTTTCACCTTTACATCAGCCTGACTTAGTTCACATGACTCGCCAGCCTCAAACTTAGTAGTGCCTTCCCATGGTCCACATTCCAATGTAGGTGCGATATTATCCTTCACCTCTATCTCAACAACACAACTGTCAACCAAAACCTTCGACGATGGATCCTCCTTTTCATATGTATTTGAGAAATACCATACATACTTGTTCTTACCTACCGGCAAATTGTAATTTTTGACGATAGATGGAACAGATGCGAAGTTTGTCATATTGGCTGTGGCATATCCATAAGGCACTTCCTCCTCACAATTACATGATTCACCTCCTGCTAGGAATGCACGGAATGTAACCTCCTTTGTAACCACACGATCCTTAGTCGCATCCAATGGATTTTTGACTGTAGTGACATTTCCATTTGCATCATACAATCTTACTGAATCCGGATAAACAGATACTGATACAAAACCAGACTTAGAAGCACTAAGTGTTGTGAAATCCTGGAAAGTCAACACTGCACCTCCAGGGCCTGGTCGTTTTGTAACAGCTTTCATATTAGCACAGCCGTTAGCTGCTCCCGGACCTGCTGGGCCTGCTCCTGGACCTGCATTTTCACAATCACCATACTTTAACGCATAGTAATATTTCACATCCGCAGTAGGGATATCAGACAATGACATATTATATATAGCATTGCACTTTTCATCCGTATACATCACAATAGGCGATGTAGGGCAGTTAGGCACTGGCGGAGCATTACGAACCACAGTGATTATTTGCTCACATGTCTTTGAATTGAACCTCTGGTCTGTAAATGTATATGTGATAGTATAAGAACGAGATTCAGAACCTCCACCAAACTGGTACTTCTTGAACTCATTAATATCCTTTATTTTCTTTTTATTTCCATTCTGATTGTCTGTAATAGTAACATCAACAGTCACATCACCGCCACAAATATCTATTACATCGCTATGCATTGACAAATAGCCTTCATCAAAATATCTTTCAAGAGTATATACTTTATTTGGATTATTTCCATTTGATCCTGCTCCTGATGCGTAAGTATCATACTTAACATCTCCATTCTCTAGAAGATAGTTAGGGAAGACCATAATGTTGATCAATGACGAACAGTCAAACTCAGGTGCGTCCTTATCTTCTGCCATGAATGGAACCGCACATTCCACTGTCACACTCTCGTCAACAAAAGCTCCTGAGTTTTTCTTGAACACCCATACCATCTCATACTTGATTCCAGTTTCAAAGATAGGGTCATCCATCATGCTCTCTTTTATCTCATGCAACTCGTCGCCCTCCTTTGGAATACGATAATAAAGAGTTGGAACAAGACTATCCGTTGGAGTAGATGAACACTCATCAAATCCATATGGCAATTTTGCAACCTCTTTTATTTTTGCAATGACTGTCGATGGCTTCAAACTACATGTCAAAGTATCAACATCAAGAGAACCTAGATCAACATTTGGACATGTCACATTAGGTTTCTTGTCGTCAATCACAGTGATCTGCTGAAGACAGAACTTAGTGTTTCCTGCCTTGTCTGAGAATGCCCAAAGAATCCAAGTCACTCCTTTATTATATGGATCATTAAGATCTTTAGTCTTATTAAATATAGAAGGTATCTCAGAAGGTCTGTCTGTAACCTCACGTCTTCCTAGATACTCTCCTGTAATAGTTCCGTCAACACCATTTAGATCCTGCAATCTAGGAGCAGATAGGTTAGGCAATTCTGTTGGGAAATCACCAGGAACCGCTACACAACCCTTCTGGTTTTTCAAATGAGCAGTATAGTTCTTGATCAAATCACAATTGACATTCGGAGGTGTCAAATCCTTAACTGAATCAACTGCCACACAGAAATCAGACTTTCCACATCCATCTGTGATTGTATATTTCAACTCAATTGCTCCAGCTGGGGCAACAACCTTCTTGTTTATAGTTGCCGACTGAGACATTGAGAACTCGATAGTGCGTGACTGGTTAGTTCCCTTCAACACATTACCTTCAAGATCCTTAACGACAACCTCTATAGTCATCTTCGGATCTGGATCACAGCTTACTTCATAATCTGGCAAAGGCAAATCAATAGTCATCGATTTTTCCTTCTCTCCAAGAGTGTACACTATGCCATCAATCTTGCTACAGTCGATTGTTGGTGCTTCTGGAGTTTTAAACTTATATGTCTCGCTAATATCAGCAGGACAGCCAACGCCATCAATCTCTGCAGTCACTGACACTTTATGTGACTTCAAAGTTCCATCACATGCTTTTGTTCTGTCCCAAGAAAGTTCCGCAGTTGTGGAAGATTTTGTTGATGCAGTAGCACCAGTCCAAGTATAATTATATCTATGATCTTCCTTGTTTGTAACTTCTACGTTCGCAATAAACTTGTTCGTAATATCGGAAGGACAAATAATCTTGTCGTCTTCTGATGTGCCTGAACCAAATACATCATTTGGCGAACTTGTCAAAGTTAATTTTAGTTCTGGTGTATTATGGACATCGATTATTTTCAGAATTGGTGTACCAATTGGATTATCTACCCCATCAGTACGTCTCACAACCTGAGCTTCAAGAGTGTATTTTCCATGCTCTGCATTTTTTTGGAATATAACTTTTACACTCGCTCCTTTCGTTTTCGAGTCTTCTTGAAGTCCAGCTCCTTCATACACTGTATTATTTTCAAGCACAGCTTTACTTGGAGTGATCAACTTCCAACGATAGAATACAGTCTCGTCTTCCGATACTGGATTTACATAATAAATATTGTCACTCTTTGGAGCACATACCATCGCATCTCCAATGATTTCATCTGGCCAAATAGGATCACACTCCTTTCCATAGACAGTGAATTCTTTTGTTACAGTTGCAGAACCATCTCCTTTATCAACCTCAACCTTATATTGCTTTGCTCCTACAAAATCAACATAGATATGTGCTGTACGATATTCATCTCCTTTTCCAGAAGCACCAAAAACAGATTGCCATTTATTACCAGACTTTTCATACCACCTATAAGTTGCATTCTTAGGGAATCCAGTTGCAGTTGCATGTACTACATCTCCTTTACATACAAGTTTTGGAGAAAGACATACCTTTTCTACCTCAGCTGAAATATAGTCAATTGAAACTTTCGCACAACTTAACTGAGCAAACTCTGGAGTAAATTCATAATGTTTCAAACCCTCATTAACATATGGCATGTATCCATAGAATGTCATCTCAAAGCGCAACATATGATAATCCCCACCTGACATCGGCAAACTTCCGACATTAGTCAAACTGCTAAACTTGACCTCAGCCACATTATTAGCAGATTGCAAGTCTCTCTTACTTCCCAAAAGTTCACCTGTCACATCATCATAAAGTTCAACATCCATTCGGTCATCTGTCACAGTACCGTGTCCTGTTCTTGCACGGAAAGCCGCATTTCCATCCAATTTACAAGTCGGCTTCACATATGCTCGCATGACAAAACGATAATGCTGATTTCTATATGACAAGCCATGATGATCGTACCCATTTCCACATACACTCGGATTCGCTGGGAAACTGATAGTAACAACTTTACAGTTCGGATTTGTCAAGTTCATGAAATAGTTTTCATACACTCCTGATGTTTTTTTCCTTACACTATCATCTATACTTGGAGTATATGATCCAAAACTGCTTTGTAATCCACCTATTGAATAAGGACAATCATTCTTTGAAAACTCAAGAGTATATTCACCAAAGAAGTTTTCTACATCCTGTTCCAATTTTCCTGAATTGCTACCTGTAGGATCAAAGTCTGTACCTGTAATAAAATCTCCAGTAGCTGAAGAGTGACATTCAGGCACACAATCAGTACCCTTAGTGATTTTAATCACATTCGATTCTGCAACAATTGTTGTTCCTGATTTTTCTATCGCACGGAATTCAACATCATGATCGTCCATTTCATATATGAATGGGACTCCAACTTTAAGCTGAGATCCTTCCGCACTGGCATTTACCCACGATCCATTTACTTTTTTCTGCCATGTTACAGAAGAAGCAGATGATAGTGAAGAATTTAAGATAACTCCTTCATTGGGGCAAACCGTACCATTCTCTGCACTAATCACCAAAGCCTGTGCACTGACCCAACTTCCGAAAACTAATGCGGAAGTCACGACAGTTTTCAGAACTGAAGATGACCGTTTTGATATTCGGCTTATAATATTTTTATTTAGTATCATGTTTTTCATACCCTAAACGCATTTTATCTACTTCTAATACACTATATATTAATTTTTGATATTCTTACAAACAGACAATTTTCCATTTGTGTTCACACTTTATCAAACAAATATACATTATTTTGTTAATAAACATTAACTTTTTTGTTAAAAAATAACAAAATTTGTTGAAATTCAACTCAAACACACGTCGTTCAATACAATACATTCATAATGATCAATAAAATGTCGTGTTGATTTCCAAACAAGACTCACAAAAAATACATTCAAAACATAAATTTATAATTAGCAAACAATTACAAATAAAATTATGGTAACAACAGACTACTGTCTCCATAACTTAAGAAACGGAACCCATTATCAAACGCATATTTATAAATTTTGTGCCAATCGTCACCAACAAGAGCAGAGACCAAAAGAAGCAGTGTGCTCTGTGGCTGATGGAAATTGGTTATAATTCCTCTGATAATCTTAAATTGGTAAGACGGTGCAATGATAATCTGTGTCGATGTCACCAATGACTCCTTGCCCTCGCTGTCAAGATAATCGAGTATGGCCTGAAGACTGTCGTTGGCTGACAATGTCGGATTTGTATCATACGGTGTCCACTGCTCAACATGCAGATAATCGCTGTCTATCGTCACCCCTTTTGCTCTGGCTTCCGCTATAGCCACACCTATATAATATAATGACTCCAGTGTTCGCACAGATGTTGTGCCGACGGCAATGATGTTGCCAAGTCCTGACTTAACAGTTTCAATAGTCTCACGTCTCACACTGATCACCTCACTATGCATCTCATGGCCATCCATCGTCTCCGACTTCACGGGCTGGAATGTGCCTGCGCCCACATGAAGAGTCAGTTCAGCTCGGCGGATTCCTCTCTTCTGAAGACTATCAATCAAATCGGAAGTGAAATGAAGACCTGCTGTCGGTGCGGCCACAGACCCCTTAATCTTTGAATAAACAGTCTGATATGTGGTCTTGTCGCTCTCCTCTGTCTTACGGTTGAGATACGGAGGAATAGGCAGTTCACCAGCAGCGTCAACAATATCCGCAAAAGTATGCTTTTCTGCCCCGCTCCACGACAGTTTGATCAATCTTGCCTTGCCACTTTTGTCGATACATTCCGCCTTAAGTGTCACAGAATCACCCGAGATCTGCACCGTCTGCTCAAGGAATCCCTCTTTCCATTTTGCCGCATTTCCTACCATACACTGCCATACAACTTCGTCTTCTGCGGCGAAATTAGATGCATAGTCACGAGGAGAATGAGGCTCAAGAAGGAACACCTCTATTCTTGCACCCGAAGATTTATGGAAAACGATACGTGCCTGGATCACACGAGTATTATTGAACACAAGCATCGCATTTTCAGGCAATTCATCACCGATATTTCTGAATGTTGTGTGGGCGATTTTGCCTCCCTTATATGTCAGCAGTTTTGACGAAGATCTGTCTGACAACGGGAACTTTGCGATTCGCTCATCAGGCAAATCATAAGTGAAATTTTCTATTTTTAACTCTTTCGGATGCATCAGAAAAAATGAATAAAAAATGAATTTAATTGCATTTGCTTTGTAAAGTACGGCAAAATTACCGATTTTTGTAGAATTAAAAAAAAGAAATCAGAAAATGGGAATAAAAGTAGGCGACAGAATTCGTTTTTTGAATAGTATTGGTGGCGGTATCGTGAAGAAGATCGTCAGCAAAGAAATGGTGGAAGTGGAAGACGAGGATGGTTTCGACATCCCGACTCTTATCAGCGAATGCGTGATTGTGGAATCAAAAGGAGCCGCTGAGAAAATTGCTGAACGCCAGCAACAAAAGACTAACACACAAAAGCCTAAGCAGGTTCTCATTCAAGAAGAGGAAGACGTTGCGGAAGAAACCTATGCAGAGACTAAAGAGGGTGAACTTATCAACGCAGCCCTAGGTTTCGTTCCAGTCAACCCTAATATGATTTCTCAGACCGATTGTGAGATATATCTGATCAACGACAGCAATTATTATCTTGCCTACAACATTTATAATGGCGGAGAAAAAAGCGTCTACTCTCGTTATGCGGGAATCATCAATCCGAACACTAAAATTCTGTTGGAGACGGTGAGAAAGACTCAACTTAATGAGTTTGAGAACCTTGGTGCTCAGATCATAGCGATGAAGAAAGACAAGGCATACACTCGCAAACCAGTCTACGATCTGAAAATCAAGATCAACACAGTGAAATTCTACAAGCTTCACTGCTATGTGGAGAATGATTTCTTCGATGAAGACGCGATTATCGTGCCTCTTGTGGAGAAAGATATTGCCGCTGGTTTCAAACTACCGTCGGCTGACGATTTGAAATCAGCTATTCTTGGGAAAGAGTCGCAGGAAACCACAAAGCAGTCGGTGAAAAGCAACGTCATTCCAGAAATAATCGAGGTTGATTTGCACATCGACAACCTTGTAGACAGCACTTCAGGATTAAGCAACAAGGATATGCTTGATTTTCAATTGAAGAAAGTGCGTGAAGTGATGGATGCCAACAGCCGTAGAATCGGACAGAAGATAGTGTTCATACACGGCAAGGGCGAAGGAGTTTTAAGAAATGAAGTGCTTAAATTATTGAAGAATCAATATAAAAAGTGCTACGTGCAGGACGCATCCTTCCTTGACTACGGATTCGGTGCGACACAAGTAACAATAAAATAAATCAAAAACATCAATAATAACAGTAAAAGAAAAATTAGTAAAAAGTGACAAAAAAGATTACGACTAAACTTATAAGTGTCTGCATTATTTGTATAATGCCAACACTATCTGTGGTAGGAAAACCATTGTTTATCAAATGGATTCCCAAAACAGAAATAATCAGTGGTTTTCACAAAATGCCACTTTCTCCAACCCATAAAGACAGAGACTCATTGTCTTTCACTTACGATGAAGAATTCGAGTTATCAATCGCAGAACTAGACACTCTCAACTTGGAACTTGATGAAGATGAGGAGGACATGTTTGAGGAAGGAGACACAACAGGAAGCAGTTGGGATGCGACGAAGGTAAATCCTTTCAACATCACCATCGAAAGTATTACTGACACAGTCATCAATGTCAGCACATATTCACATCCGAACTACAATGTGGTCACTAGTGAATGTGGTGAACGCTGGGGAAGATTCCATGCCGGTACAGACATGCGACTTCGTGTAGGTGACACAATCAGAGCCGCATTCGACGGAAAGGTGCGAATCATGCGTTACAACAAGAAATTCCGCAAGAAAGGCTACGGACATTTCGTGATGCTTCGTCATCCAAATGGATTGGAGACTCTCTACGGACACCTGTACAAACCGCTTGTCAAGGTCAACCAGGAAGTGAAAGCAGGCGATCCAATCGGATTGGGAGGTAATACAGGAAGAAGTACAGGCCCACACCTACACTTTGAATTCCGATATAAAGGTTTGCCGATCAATGCCCGTAAGATCGTGGATTTTGAGACTGGAAAGGTTTTGAGTCCAAAGTACGAGATCACGAAGGCATCATTTGAAGACTATAACCAATATCTGCACACGCCAGCCAGATACCATAAGGTACGCAAGGGTGACACGTTAGGCAGAATTGCAAGAAAATACCGCACATCTGTAAAACGATTGTGTGCTCTCAACAGAATCCGACCAAACACAACGTTAAGAGTCGGACGAAGGATCAGAGTGAAATGATGATTGATACCCTATAATATAAGATATAGGGGTTGGGGAAGGCGCAAAAGGAATAAAAACACAAAAGGATAAAATGAGACTACCCATCATAGTCACATTGTGGCTGTGATGGATTTCTCGTCAACCTTACTACTATACGAAAAACCATAAACACACAAAAAAAATGAAAATGAAAATTTGTCGTTTATCTAAAGCGATTGCCGGCATTTCTCTACTTGTCGCTTTCTCTTTTAGAGCTGAAGCCAAGCCACTGACGCTTTGGTATGATTCAGACGCAGGATCCTCCTTCACCGACGCACTACCCATCGGTAATGGCTATATGGGAGGAATCATCTACGGTGGTGTAACTAAGGACTATATTGGCCTGAACGAGAGTACAGTTTGGTCGGGAGGTCCGGGTAACAACAACAAACAGGGAGCAGCCAACTATCTGAATGATGCCAGAGACGCTCTCTTCCGTGGAGATTACCGAACAGCAGAATCAATTGTTAATGACAGGATGATCGGACCCGGCCCCGCAAGTTTCCAACCAGTGGGCGATCTCGTGATCACGACTTCTCACAATGACTACTCCAATTATTACCGTGAACTAGATTTGGAGACCGCTATCGCAAAGACAACCTACACATATAATGGTGTCAAGCATACACGTGAGTATTTTGCGAGCTATCCCGACCATGTGATCGTAGTGCATCTTTCCGCAGACAAAGACGGAGCTGTGAGTTTCGGAGCGACAATGACGACTCCACACATGTCGAACCGCATGACTTCTAATGGCAACACTCTTGTTTTTGATGTCACAGTCAATTCAATAAAGTTTCAAAATCGTTTGAATGTGGTTGCCGACGGTGGAAAAATCAGCGTCGTCAACGGGAATATCAATGTCGAAGGAGCAACCAGCGCGACACTCGTATTAACAACAGCGACAAACTTCAAGGCATACAACGATGTTTCTGGCGATCCAGATGCCATTGCTTCCGATATCATGTCGAAAGTCGACAATAAATCTTACGAAGATCTACTTGCTACTCACCTGAAAGATTACCAGACTATTTTCAACCGCGTCAAGCTGAACCTAGGAACTCCAGACAACAGTGCCGGCGATATCACTTCCAAACGAGTGAAAAACTTCAATTCCACAAACGACCCTTCGCTCGTAGAACTCCATTATCAATACGGACGTTATTTGCTTATCGCAAGTTCTCGCAAAGGAGGTCAGCCTGCTAATCTTCAAGGTATCTGGAACAAAGACACAAATCCTATTTGGGGCAGTAAATACACAACAAACATCAACCTTGAAATGAACTACTGGCCTGCGGAGACAGCAAACCTCACCGAATGTGTTTGGCCTCTAATCGACAAGATCAAAGCCATGGTTCCACAAGGAGAAGAGACAGCCAAAGTGCACTGGGGTGTGAATGAAGGTTGGGTAGAACATCACAACACAGACCTTTGGAACCGTACAGCACCGATAGATGGAGCATGGGGACTTTGGCCGACCGGAGGAGGATGGCTTTCCACACACCTCTGGGAGCATTACCTGTTTAATCCAACAGACAAAGATTATCTTAAAGATGTCTACTCAACAATGAAGGGAGCCGCACTCTTCTTCGTGAACAGCCTTGTAGAAGAGCCAGAGACAGGCAACAAGTATCTGGTGACAGCTCCGAGCGATTCTCCAGAAAACGATCACGGTGGCTACAATGTTTGCTTTGGCCCAACAATGGACAACCAGATCATACGCGACGTGTTGAATTACACTATAGAAGCATCCAAGATCCTCAATGTCGACGAAGATGTGCGTGCGAAGATGGAGGCAACAGTCAAACGTCTTCCTCCGACAAAGACCGGCAAATATGGTCAGATTACTGAATGGCTTCAGGATTGGGATGACCCAACCAACAAGAATCGCCACATCTCACATCTGTATGGACTATTTCCAAGTGCACAGATCACACCAGAGGAGACTCCAGACCTGATAAAAGGAGCAGCTGTCACATTGGAGCAACGTGGCGACGACGCGACAGGATGGTCGTTGGCTTGGAAAATAAACTTCTGGGCACGCATGCACGATGGCGACCACGCTTACAAAATGATACGTATGCTTCTGACTCCAGACAAAACATACAACAACCTGTTTGATGCGCATCCGCCATTCCAAATTGACGGAAACTTCGGAGCAGTCTCAGGTATCAATGAGATGTTGATGCAAAGCCATAATGGAAAAATCCAACTGCTTCCTGCCCTACCTTCTAATTGGGAGGATGGTCATATTGTCGGACTTCGTGCCCGTGGTGGTTTTGTGCTTGATTCGATGGCATGGAATGGACGTTCATTGGAATTTGTCTCCTTCACATCCCAATGTGGAGGCACTTTGAATCTGATATACAAAGGCAATAGTGTATCAGTGGAGACAAAAGCAGGTGAGGTATATCAGTTCGACGCCAACTTGAAATTGACCAACAAGCCATTCGATCCGATTGTCATTCCAGCAAGAATCGAAGCGGAGGAATACACTTCCATGTCTGGAGTACAGATAGAGCCAGACGTAAATGGAATACCAAACCTCGGTTGGATCAACGATGGAGACTGGTCTAAATATCTAATTGATGCTCCAGTGGCAGGCAAATACATCATCCGCGCCAACGTCGCTTCGGAAGCGGAAGAACCAAGCCAGATATCAGTGCTTGATTCTGCAGGAGCTCTACTTGGAACTCTGACTGTGGATCCAGAAAAAACAGACGGATGGAACGATTGGTATGAGGCAGAATCCAGTGTGACATTGCCACGTGGAGTGCAGGAGCTGACACTCCGTTATTCGGGAGAAAGTGCGTTTCTAATGAATATAGACTGGTTTGAATTGGAACCGATGGACAACAATTCCGTCGCAGACATTCAATCTGCCGCATCGGAAATAAAATTATTATCCATTGTCGACGGCAGGGTTGATCTGCTGATAACACCACAAACAGATGACACCTATACTGTTTATCTATATGGTGTTGACGGCAAAACGCTATCTACATTCTCTGGAAAAGGAATGAAGCATCTGCGATTTGGTGATTATTCCCCACTGCCTACAGGAATCTACAACATTGTTGTGGAAAAAGACAAAGATCAGCAACAATTAAAAATCCTGGTTAAAGATTAAAGATTGAAGGTTAAAGGTTAAAGAATATAGGTTTTAGATTTTTTGTGGAGACGAGATACATTCCGTCTCCATTATTTTTTCCATATCCATCAATTTATAGGCGATTTTAGATTCAGGAATATAAATATTGAATAATTTTGCAACATAAAACGACATGAAATAAAAATAAATGAAAATGGAAAAAGTAGTTTTCGTGACAGGTTCTAACAAAGGTATCGGTTTTGGAATCATCAAACATTTAGGATTAAGTGGCTGGCGCGTAGTCTTGGGAGCACGTGACAAAGGACGAGCTGAAGCAGCCATACAGAAATTGAAAGATTTGAGAATAGATGTTGCAGGTTGGGTTAAAATTGAATTAGCCGACCTGAACAGTGTGGAAAACGCCGCAGCAGAAATCAATGCCAAATATGGAGATCTATCGCTATTGGTGAATAATGCAGGCATTCCAGGAGACATGTCTGTGGCTAGTTTCGACTCAGAGCTGAAGGATATCAAAGAGACCATCGACGTAAATTATATTGGCACATTCGCCATAACAAAAGCATTGACACCATTATTGATTAAAAACAAAGGAAGAATTGTCAATGTGACAGTTCCTTCCGAGGCGAACCCATACTGGCATCCGATGGCATACGTGGCAAGCAAAGCGGCTCAGAATGCGATGGTGGGTGTGATGGCAATGGAATTTGAGCAGAAGGATCTCCCAGTCGAAATATTCACTGTTCATCCGGGACCAACAACAACTGATTTGAATGGAAACATGGATCTTCCCGGATTCCACAATATAGAGACGATCGGAGAAAAGATGGCTGAGCTAATCAATGACGGAAAGAAGCACAACGGAGAGTTTATCGAGCTATACCCTATTGTAAAAGAAGATTGATAGACGTAGGGGACAATAAACCAACGACTGATTATTAAACCATAAAACAAGCCGTTCCACAGTAGCGATAAAATCCAACTGTGGAACGGTTTGCTATATCAGCCAATAGATGATTTATAATTGTAAGCGAAAAATAAGCAGTGGATGAAACCGATCATTTCAAAAACTTCACTGACTTGCAATTCTTAAAAGTAGTCTCCCAGACCGTCACATCCTCTTTCGAAGCAAAGCTTGGATGTTGGGTCTCTCATACCCCGGGACTTCATCCTAGGCCCCACGGGACTTTCTCACAGTTTTACACGTTCCGCTATATGGCGTCTTCCAGACGCTGTACGGTCCATAAAGTCCAAACACAGGGGCAGGATTATCACTCCCGGAGTTCTCCGTGTCCGCTGTGGTCATTATTTATGCGTGACATAC
>CACZOA010000095.1 GCA_902782665.1 uncultured Bacteroidales bacterium | reverse complement strand
GTATGTCACGCATAAATAATGACCACAGCGGACACGGAGAACTCCGGGAGTGATAATCCTGCCCCTGTGTTTGGACTTTATGGACCGGACAGCGTCTGGAAGACACCACGGGCGGAGCGTGTAAAACTGTGAGGAAGTCCCGGGGTATGAGAGACCCAACGCCCAAGCTTTGCCTGGAATACAATACAATACAAAACAAAACAATACTTTCACCCATAAACCTCTCAAACGTTTTCATTTATTCACCACCATTCTTTCGTAAATAATTTCGTTTTTTTTCTATCGTTTTTACTAATATTTGTTGGATTAGATGTAATCACTATTAGTTTTTATATTACTTTTTTGTGAAAATAAAGTGGGATTTTTTAGAATATTTTGTAAATGTAGAATGTGATTTTATTTTTGTAGTCGAGTAGTAGTATAAGATTCTACTTAATTTTTGGGTTTTGTCGAATATAAATATTTATAATACCTTTTTTACTATATGAAAAAGAAATTAATTCATGTTCTAGCTTTTACAATGTTCGGAGTAGGATCTTTTGCCTCTACCTATATGGTGATAAAGCAATCTGACGGATCTTCTGTTGAATACGACGTAAAAAATGTCGTTGATGTTACATTCAGAAGAGATTCAGTGGATAATGGCTCTCAAAACGCTAAAAAATTACCTTGTGTCACAATGTGTGACAATGAGATGGCGGTAAAAACGCTAAACGTTGTAGGCATTAATTTGTCGGAACCGTTAAAAGCAAAATTCTGGGATGGTAAAGGGCATAACATCATTGCATCAACGGAAGACGGTTCTATAATTATTTGGGATCCTTTTCGTGCTACAATCGAAATACCTGATGGTGTAGCGAATAATGGAACAATTGTATTTGAGAATGAGGCAGGTGAGACTGAAACTGCCTTTATTTTCCGTGACACTAGGAATTTACTAATTACTCATGATGATCCTGAGTGTCTAAATTTGTTTAATCAGGAAAGACCATATGTGGAATATTATGACGAATGGGAGGATTCGACCATAAAAATGCCGGACAAATTTATAGAACTAAAAGAATCCATTCTTAAATCTGAGAATACTCGTGGAGACTTTTCTGTTTTTTGGGATGTCGATGGCTACACTGCTTGGACTTATTCTCCAAATGGAGAATCTAATCCCAATGGGGTAAAGCCTAAGTATCCAACTCCTTTTGGATGTTTCTCCGAGTCGATAACGAATGGAGAGACATCATTCAACGATTACGTGATCAAGTTTGAGGTTTATGTTCCTAGTGAGTATCCAATTAATGGAAATGGCTTTGGTATCGGTTTCTATGACGGAGAATGTTGGAATATTCGAAGCTACTGTGCATTTTGGCAACCATCCAAAGCTAGTTTTCGAAAAGATGATGATGGTGTATGGATGTCCCCTGCAACATTTGATAATTGGACATCAGGAGGTGATTGGATGACAATAACAATTCCGATGGAAGAGTTACGATATAACTTCGCAACTCAAAGCTATTATTGTTCTCCACAAACTGATCGTAGACTTATAAATGATCCAGATATGGAATATCATGGATTTGGAGATGTACAGAATGGACTTCCTTTCTTTGATTTGCCCAAAAATGCCAAACTTGCTTCTAAGTTGCTTAGTTCAGAAGTGGAGTCTATCCAAAGCATTGGTATTGTGTTCGGTCAATCTGACCAGCCTAATCAATCGAGTCATCCGTTTATTGCCGTTGATAACTTGCGTATTGTTCCAAAGGATAATAATGGAGCTGTTTATCCTATGCTAAAGTGGGGCCAGCCTACACGTGACTTCTATATTAGTCCAATAATTGGATCTTGTAAGTGATATAGAGTCGCTACTGTTATGATGACTTAATAATTTGGAGACGTTGCAAATCGCATCGTCTCTTTTTATTAGGGACGTATAGCGTCTGGAAGACGCCACGAGCGGAGCGTAAGTAACCCGGGATGAAGTCCCGGGGTATGAGAACCCCATCACCCAAGCTTTGCCTGGAAGGCAATACAAAACAAATCCCTCCTCCACCATCAACCATCAATCATCAATCATCAATCATCAATCTTCCACTCTCCATCGTCTCTTTTTATTATTGTGTTAATATCTATTTTTCTCTCGTCTGTGTAAATCGGCGGATTTTGGATAATTTTGTGGCTGAGTGAAAATCGGGGATGTATGGAGATATCCCCTAAAATATAAGAGACGTGGCAGAAAAAAGTGAAACGCCTTTAATGAGGCAATATTCCGAGTATAAATCGCAGTATCCTGATGCGATCCTTCTTTTCCGTGTAGGTGATTTCTATGAAACTTTTGGCGACGACGCGATAAAAGCGTCTGAGGCTCTTGGCATCACACTTACTAAACGTAACAACGGTGGTGGCTCGGGTGAAATGCCTCTTGCCGGTTTCCCTCACCACGCTCTCGACACTTATCTGCCTAAACTTGTACGCCACGGTTATCGTGTGGCGATTTGCGACCAGCTTGAGGATCCTAAACAGGCTAAAGGTCTTGTGAAACGTGGCATCACGGAGCTCTCTACTCCGGGTGTTACGATGAGTGAGAATATCCTTGATCCACGTGAGAATAATTTCTTGTGCGCGGTGTGCCGTAGCAAAGAAAAAAAGTCTAATGACATCTACGGAGTGTCGTTCCTCGACATCTCCACAGGTGAGTATCTGCTTTCACAGGGTAAGCAGGACTACGTCGACAAACTGCTTTCCGTCTACACTCCTAAGGAGATCTTGATCGAAAGGGGCTGCAGACGTGATTTTGAGGATTCTTTCTCAAAACATTATCTTGTGAATGAACTTGATGATTGGGCTTTCACTCCTGACAGTGCACGTGGTAAACTTCTTGCCCATTTCAACACAACGTCTCTGAAAGGATTTGGTGTGGAAAATCTTCAGGTGGGTCAGGTTGCCGCAGGCGCGATCCTTCATTATCTCGACTATACCCAACATAAAAATATCAGCCACGTCAATTCAATCCGTCGTATCGAGGAGGAGAAATATGTCTGGATGGACCGTTTCACGGTGCGTAACCTTGAACTTTTCCCAACGTCGGACGAAAACCAACGTTCGCTTCTCGGCATTATCAATGAGACGATGACTCCTATGGGTTCACGTCAGATGATGCGTTGGCTGGCTCAACCTCTTAAAGAGGTCACTCCAATCGTAGAGCGTCATGAGATTGTCGAGACGTTGTTCCAGGAGAAACAATTGCGTGAGCTTCTCAACGAATGTCTGCCTCAGATCGGCGATATGGAACGTATCGTCTCTAAAATCGCTGCCAAACGAGCCAATCCACGTGATGTGCTGGCTTTGTGCTCGGCATTGAAGATGGTGGGGCCTATTAAAATGGCTTGCTCCCAGAGCAGCAACGTCAACCTTCAGGGAATGGCTGAGCGTCTTAATCCTTGTGAGCATATATGCTCTAAGATCGACGCGATGATTGTGCCGAATCCTCCTGCTTTGTTGTCGAAGGGTGGTGTGATCGCTCCAGGATATAATGAAGATCTTGATAGTTGGAGACGTATTTCTACCAACAGCAAGGATGTGCTTTTGCAGATCCAGGATGAGGAGACAGCTCGCACAGGCATCACATCCCTTAAAGTGGGCTATAATAATGTGTTCGGCTATTATCTTGAGGTGCGAAACACTCATAAGGATAAGGTTCCTCAGGAGTGGATCCGTAAGCAGACTCTTACTGGAGCTGAACGCTATATCACTCCTGAATTGAAAGAACTTGAAGCTAAAATCACTAAGGCGGAGGAGATGATAATCCCGTTGGAGACGCGATTGTTCATGGAGCTTATCGATGAGCTCGCCGATTATATCTCACCTGTCCAGACTGACACTTCTATAATTGCGCAACTTGATTGTTTGATGTCTTTTGTGTCAATTTCTGAAAAATACAAGTATGTGAGACCAGTAGTTGACGACAGTCTTGTGATTGATATTCGTGAGGGACGTCATCCTGTGATCGAACGTCAGTTGCCAATAGACAGCCCGTATATCGCCAACAGTGTGGAACTCGACAATGATAAGAGGCAGATTATGATGATCACCGGTCCTAATATGGCTGGTAAGTCGGCATTGCTTCGTCAGACTGCTTTGATTGTTGTGCTGGCTCAGATTGGATGTTTTGTGCCTGCCGACAGTGCCCACATCGGAGTCGTTGATAAGATATTCACACGTGTGGGAGCTTCTGACAATATCTCGATGGGCGAATCAACGTTTATGGTGGAGATGACGGAAGCGTCGAGCATCATCAATAATATCACCGACCGTTCACTTGTACTGTTCGATGAGCTTGGCCGTGGAACTTCTACTTATGACGGTATCTCAATCGCATGGGCTATCGTGGAGTATCTTCATGAGAATCCAAAGGCTAATCCTAAAACTCTTTTCGCCACTCACTACCATGAGCTTAACGAGATGGAAAACACGTTTGAGCGAGTGAAAAACTATAATGTGTCGGTACGTGAGGCAGATGGCAAGGTGATATTCTTGCGTAAACTGAAAGAGGGTGGAAGTGAACACAGTTTCGGTATCCATGTGGCTAAACTTGCAGGTATGCCGTCTACTGTCGTAGATAGAGCAAACGAGATTCTGCACCGTCTAGAAGAACAACATAGGGATACCGACGTCACAACTGAGAAAATAAAGAAAGCTACGGAGCCTAAACTTCCAGCTGGCACACAGTTGAGTATTTTCCAACTTGATGATCCTACACTTTCTCAAGTGCGTGATGAGATCCTGACAATTGATATCGACAACCTGACGCCGATTGAAGCTTTGAACAAACTTCATGAAGTGAAAAAAATATTGCTTGGAAAAAGTTAAAAATCAGCAATAAATTTGTTTTTTGGATTTAAAGGGATATATTTGTCCGTGTTATGACATAAAGTCATGATGATAACTAATTAATTAAAGATTAAAGTAATAGGGCTTATGATTAAACTAAGAAATTTTTGGGTGGCACTTGCAATTGGCTGTGCTTTCTCTATGGGAACTTCTTCTTGTGGCGACGACGATGACGATGACGCACCAAAACAGGAGCAAGTTAATAATGTTGTGACTCCTACAGAGGCAGGTAGTCTAATGAAAGATATCGTAGACAACTATAGCGAAAAAGGTAGCAACCTTTTTGCTCAGGCTACTTCTATGACAAAAGACCAGTTGCAGAAACTTGCTGAGACTGTAATTGAGTACAACAAGAATAAGGATAATGCAGCATGGATGCAGTCATTTATCGCTGCTGCTGCGTCTGAAAAGGATGGAAAACAGGCTGCTGAAATGTTGGATGAAGCTATCTCAGGACTTGTGGAGTATGGTGTTCAGATGGACGAGATTACAACACAGGATTTGTTGGATGCTATTTCTGAGTTTAGTAATGGTTCTGATCAACTTGGTGAGGGAGAATCTGATGGAATCAAGCAGGGAGAGTCTCACAAAACATTGTTTGATGCTGTTTATGAGGATAAGCTAGCTTCTATTCAGCCTACTACAGAAGGTTTGGGTGAAATGGCTGGTGTGTTCCAGACATTGTCTGAGGGTCAGCAAAGAGAGCTTATTGGTATTGTTGTAGCATGGTCAAACAAATCAGATGATCAGGCTTGGAAGAATGGCTTCTTGGCAGGAACTGGTTTGGATTCTGCATCTCAGCAGGGACTTAAGGAAAAACTTGATTTCCTTGCTACAGAAGAGATCATCAATATTATCACTAAGTTTTAATTAGAAAGAGAGTTAAAAAAAACGCAGGCACTTAGGTGTCTGCGTTTTTTTGTGTCTTGATTTATGTTGCTGCAAACTTATAAGCAGGTTTAATTCAAATAAAAGGGTTTGATTAATAGACGTGATTCTGATAGAAATTTCTCCACTTGTCGAGCAACGCCTTCATATCGCTAGGAATAGAAGAGTCGAAATCCATCTCTTCACCTGTGCGTGGATGACGGAATCCGAGTGTCTTGGCATGTAGCGCTTGACGTGGACAAATAGCAAAACAGTTGCTTACAAACTTACGGTAGCTGGACGTGCGTTCTCCACGCAGTATCTCCATTCCTCCATACCTTTCGTCGGCAAACAGAGTGTGGCCGATATGTTTCATGTGCACACGTATCTGATGTGTGCGTCCAGTCTCAAGAATACACTCCACCAATGTGACATAACCGAACCTTTCCAACACTTTGTAATGTGTCACTGCATGTTTGGCAGACGGATTTTCTCCGTTTGGAAACGTAGTGAAGAGCATTCTGTCTTTAGGGTCACGTGCTATATCAGCGTCGATTGTCCCCTCGTCTTTCTCCACATTTCCCCATACAAGAGCGTTGTAGCGTCGACGGGTGGTCTTGTTGAAGAATTGCTTGCCGAGATCACTTTTCGCGTCGTCATTCTTGGCTATTATAAGCAATCCGGATGTGTCTTTGTCTATACGGTGCACGAGTCCAAGTCGTGGATCTGTGGTGTCGTAGTCTGGGTCATCCTTCAGATGCCATGCCAAAGCGTTTAGCAATGTCCCTTGGAAATTGCCGAATCCTGGATGCACCACCATACCTGCCGCCTTGTTTACAAGCACAACATCCTTATCCTCGTAGACGATATTGATTGGAATATCCTGGGGAATTATTGTGAAATCCGATGGCGGGTACGACAGCATGACGGAAATCTCGTCGTTCGGCTTCACTTTGTAGCTCGACTTTACCGGTTTGCCGTTGGCCAGGATAGTTTGGCAATCCGCCGCCATCTGTATACGGTTGCGGCTCACATGAGGCATCACACCGACAAGGAATTTGTCGATGCGTACCAATTTCTTGCCTTCTGGCACACTGAATCGGAAATGTTCGTGAAGTTGACCGTCATTGCCAAGCTCAGCCTCTGGAGCTTCGCCGTCTTTGAAAATCTCTATATCTTCGTTTTCGTCTTGCATTGCTATTATTTAGTATTCGATATTCAACAAATCTAGAAATTCACTAGAAGTATAAACTGGAATATCAGAATTTTCAAAATCTTTTTTATTGCGGGTGATTATACAATCCATGTCTCCAGATAGAGCGGAATAGAATTGTACGCAATCTTCAAAATCATTGTGCTTGGCATTTATTGCATTTTCCAAATCAAATCTTGTTACGCTTAAGACATTAATTCTTTGTAATAGAATGCCTAAAGCGTCATAAAGAATCTCCGATGACTTTTTTCTTAAAATATATGCCACGTTTAAAAATGAAATGTCAATGGCATACAGTTCAATTTCTCCCATAAGGGATAATTGGAAAATGATAGAGGCATATTTTGAAAAAACATTCCTGTCTTCCACGTAATCGACAAGGATATTTGTATCTAGAAATACTTTCATGATCACAATGCTTTTCCTTTAGCTTTTTCTTCCATCATTGCGTCATAATCAATATCTTTCCCTGCAATACCCATGTATTTGAGTATTTCTGGGGATACTTCTATTTTTCGTTTGCCTTTGTTTGTAGGTTCTGCTTTTTTTCTCTCATCTTCAGACTTTATGTCATTGATTAATTTCTCAGACAACCATTTTTTGTTGTCTGTGCTCAATGATTTAATATATCCCCACAAGTGTTCTATCGCTGTTGTTTCCATAATGTTAATATTTTTTGTTAATGACTGTTGAAAAATCCTGTTTTTGCAGGGTTGTTTGAGAAAAATGCAAAACTCAGATTAATTCCAAAGTCCGTCATCACTGTCTGGCACAGAATCCTGGACAGCATCATTTTTGAAGATCTCTTCTGGCTCCTCCATCTTTGTCTTGTCTATTGTCAGATATAGATCGACGCGAGTGCCTGCAGGAACTGTCTTGCCTGTCACAGGAGTCTGTTTGTAGACGATGGCTTTGTCCTTGTCTTGATCTGATATGCCGTTGTCGTAATTGATAGAACCAATATTCAAATCTTTCTCATGAGCTTCGTTTCTTGCTCTATCAAGAGTAAGTCCACGGAAGCTTGTCACTTGTACCTCTTCGTTAGACAGACCGCGTCCGATAACCAAAGTCACAGCAGATCCCTCTATCAGTTTTGTGTTTGGAAGGATGATCTGGTCGTGGTATTTCACCTCGATCACGTTTCCGCTCTGCTCCGACGGTACATATTCCAAATTGTTGACTTTCAATCCTACGCTTGCCAACAGATTTTCTGCCTGACGAGCTGAACCTTCACGTACTTCTGGAAGTGACACTTTCTTTGCACTGTATGCCTGTATCTTGACGTAGATTTTGCGTCCTTCTTTCACTTTCGCTCCAGCCTTTGGCACCTGGTCGACGATAGCTCCAGGCTTCATTCCGTTGACATACATGGAATCTATGACCTCATATGTTAATCCACGAAGGGCAAGGATCTCACCACCTTCTTTTTCTGTCATACCGTTTAGGTCGGGAGTCTCTATCTCTATACCATGGTTGGTATAGCTGTTAAGCCAGCTTGATATCCATGCAAATCCGATAAAAACAATCACAATGCATGCAAGTATGCTGATCACCAAAGGATTTTTGACGAATCTTTTGAAAAATGGCTCTTTGTTTTTCTTAGTCGATGTCGACTTTGATTCTGTTTCTGCGCTCATTTGAAAATCTATTTCTTCTAAATTCTTCTATATGAATTACAAAAATAAATGAAGATGAGTATCTTTGCAACAATTTTAATATATAAAAGATGAAAACAGACTCTAAATCTGCGACAAAAAAACTTTTTATTGAGACTTATGGCTGTCAGATGAACGTGGCAGACACAGAAGTTGTGGCTGCGATCATGCAGACGGTGGGTTATGAAATCACTGAGGATTTGAAGGAGGCAGACGCTATTTTTGCCAACACTTGCTCGATCCGCGACAATGCGGAGCAGAAGATTCATTCCCGTATTCAGTATTTCCAGTCGTTGAAGCGTGATGCCAAGCGTCCGCTAATCATTGGTATTATCGGCTGTATGGCTGAGAGAATGAAGGAGGAACTGCTTCAGACAGGTGTCGTTGACCTTGTGTGCGGACCAGATTCGTATCTTGATCTGCCAAACTTGATCTCGAGTGTGGAGGCGGGAGAAAAAGCGATCAATGTGAATCTTTCCACTACGGAGACTTATCGCAACGTCATCCCGGCAAGACTTGGCCATAACCGCATTTCCGGATATGTGTCTATTATGCGAGGCTGCAACAATTTCTGCTCTTACTGTATCGTGCCATACACTCGTGGACGAGAGAGAAGCCGTGCTGTAGACAGTATCTTGAATGAAGTGAGGGATCTTAGTGAAAAAGGATTCAAAGAGGTAGTGTTGTTGGGCCAGAATGTCAATTCTTATCGTTTCGTCGACGAGAATGAGAATGTCACTACTTTTGCCCAGTTGCTTGAGATCATCGCGGAGAAATTCCCAAACATGCGTATCCGTTTCACTACGTCGCATCCTAAGGATATGACAGATGATATCCTTTATGCGATTGCCAAGTGGGATAATGTGTGCAAACATATACATCTTGCGGTGCAGAGCGGAAGTTCAGCTGTGCTAAAGGCGATGAACAGAAAATACACGCGTGAATGGTTTTTGGAACGAATCGCCGCTATACGCCGTATAATTCCGGATTGCGGAATCACAACAGATATTTTCTGCGGATTCCATGGTGAGACGGAAGAGGATCACCAGCAGACTCTGTCATTGATGAATGAGGTGGTGTTTGATTCAGCGTTCATGTTTAAGTATTCTGAGCGCCCTGGCACGTATGCATCGAAATTTTTACCAGATAATATCTCAGAGGAGGTAAAGATACGTCGTTTGAACGAAATTATTGAAAATCAAACACGTCTGTCTGCAATCAGCAATGAAAGAGACCTTGGTAAAGTATTCGAGGTTTTGGTTGAAGGCCGAAGCAAGAGAAGTGCCGACCAACTTTTCGGACGCACACAGCAGAACAAGGTGGCAGTGTTCCCTAAGGGAGACGCGAAGGTTGGCGACATTGTCCACGTCAAAGTGTTGCAGACAACATCAGCCACATTGATTGGCGAGATTGTGGATTGATCAATAAAGCATAGAAATAGCGGAATTATGAATCTAATTCTGCTATTTCTGATAAATTTTCAAAAAAAGCTGTATAAATTTTGGTTTTAACTTGAAAAGTTTATACTTTTGCATCGCTTTTGAAAGAAAGCAGTTAAGGTAGGTCGGGTAGCTCAGCTGGATAGAGCAACAGCCTTCTAAGCTGTGGGTCAAGGGTTCGAATCCCTTCCCGATCACCAACTCAAAAAAGACGCTTGAAAAAGCGTCTTTTTTGGTTTAAATAATGTGCAATAAAATAATTGTGTCTGCCTGCAATGAACGCATACTATCTTTAATCAAAACAATAATTGTTTCAAGCATC
Organism: uncultured Bacteroidales bacterium; assembly: GCA_902782665.1. GTDB lineage: Bacteria > Bacteroidota > Bacteroidia > Bacteroidales > Paludibacteraceae > UBA1723. Next base: position 27,328 of record CACZOA010000095.1, on the reverse strand, counting down.
TATGAATGTGATTTTTATCTATAAAATCCTGGATTTCATAGATAAAAATTGTAAAAATGCTAAAAAACATGTAGTGTATGTGTATAAGGTATTTTTTTTTTGATTTCCTTTGCAAGTGATATCTGTTTGTGTTGAGTGTAATGTTGGTTTGTTTCAGATGTCATGAGGTAAAATAGTTAAATAGGATATAAATTTGGCTATTATTTTGTGTAGAAGATGTTGAATTGAGGGTGATGATGCGATGATGATTTGAAGATGTTGATGCGATGATGAACTGAAGATGATGAATGTGTTGATGAACGGCTGAAGGTGATGAATGTGATGGCATATTAGGATTGAAAAGTTGATAAGAAAATTAATTACATATTGTGTAATACTTGTTTTGAATGTAGCTGTTGCTATAGCTCAGAAAAATGGTGGATTCAGCGATTATGTGGATTCCGCAAAAATCACTTTTTATTTCCATGTAGGCTCGGGAGCGATTGATCTTGATTATTCTACTAACAATGCTATGCTTAATAAGTTGCGAGCATTGCAGGAGAAGCAGGGCGCGGATTCTATATATGTGCCACGTGTAGATGTTTATGCAGGTGTCTCTCCAGAGGGTTCTGATGAGGCTAACTCTAGAGTGAGATGGAAACGTCTTGACAATTCCATCCATCTTATTGAAAGATATTTCCAACTTCCGAGATATAACGAGAACTATTTCGATGCAAAGGTGACTATCCCACAGATTTGGCAGAACCTTGCAGCGGAGGTTAGAAAATCTGATATTCCAAATAAAGAGAGGGTGTTGCAGTGTATTTTGTCTGGTGGTAACGTGCCTGCAAAAATCCAATCTATTGACAGGAATGGTGCCACTTGGGATAGAATATCAAAACAGTTTTTCCCAGTCTTGCGTCGATGTGATGTGGTGATCTATTTCAAGAAGAAAACGAACGAAGGAAAGAAGTTCCCACAAATGGATAAACTTCTGCCTGAAGAGGAGGATCAGTCTTTTGTGCATGTCAAAAAGCCTAATGATGAGCTTTCTCCACAGGATCCGATACCGGTGCCAAAGAAAAAGAAGATACCAAGGAAGACGACGGTCACAGAATACGAACCGATGTTTGCAGTCAATTCTAACTTGATGTACGACGCAGTGTTGTCTCCAAACTTTGGCATAGAGTTTCCGATAAAAAAGAAATTAAGTTTCAATGTATCGTATGTTTTCCCATGGTGGGTGGCAAAGGATGACTCGTGGTGTTACCAATTGCAGTATTGGGAGCTGGAAGGCAAATATTGGCTTGGCGACAGACGTTTCGAACCAGTGCTTACAGGTCATGCGGTAGGATTGTTTGGTGGCGTCGGATATTATGATTTTGAATTAGATTCGAAAGGCTATCAGGGAGAGATTTGTATCAACGCAGGAATTTCTTACCATTACGCTAAGAGATTCGGTAAAAACAGACGATGGAGATTGCAGTTTGGAGCGGGATTAGGAATGATGCGCACTAACTACAGTTATTATGAGGGCAGATTGCAGAATAAATATCTGGTGTGGCAGCACGACGGTCGCTACACATGGATCGGTCCTACAAAACTTGACATTAATATTGGCTACCTTATCCACAGAAAAGTGGAGAGACCGAGCAAATTAGTGAAGAAAGGAGGTGACGATGCTATTAAAGAATAGGTCGCGCTCTCAAGAACATTCACCTCAAAGACACGCATGTCCGTGCGTCTCTACTTGGTTGATGTTTATTCTGATTTTGTTCGCCACGTCTTGTGACAGACGCCAATTGTGGGATGAGTGGGATGAACTAGTGCCGGTGGATATCAAAGTTGATTGGAGTGGAAGCCGTTGGCCTGATTTCGATGAGGGCACCGCACCTACAGGTATGTCGGTTTACGCTTATGACCAGACAGGCAAACAGGATCCTGTTGTGGTTGTGACCAACGAAATTGAGCGTACAGAGCTGAAACTATACGATGGAGATTGGAACTTTTTTGTATTCAACCAGTCGGTGATGGAATACGCGTCGCTTAAATTCAGTGGGATGGATAAATACTCGTCGGCACAGATAGAGACTATTCCACAGGTATCGCGATGGTTCTCTTCTTCACGAGCGGAATGGGTGACACGATCGAATTCCCCATGGGCGGTGCAGACGCGAGCAAATGCCGAGACGCGAGCAGATGAGTATTCACTCACGACCAAACAGCCGATATGGTTTGCCAACGACTGTTATGAGGGAGTGATAATTGATGAAGACAAGATTATAAGAGAGTTTACACCTCATACACGATTCTCCGACGGAATATTCTATACGAAATCGTCGATTATCAAGATGGGTGTGAAAGTGCATTTCAAAGGATATGGGAACCTTTACACTGTGAGATCCGTGATAAGCGGTGTGGCTAAGTCCTATAATATCAGCCAGATGCACGCGCTGACGGAGATGACAGCGCATGAGCTGACGGGATGGAAAGGCACAGCGGTGACAGACAGCACCGGATATGTGGAGACAACATTCCAGACATTCGGACTGGTGAAGGGATATTCGTACAAGCCAGATGAGCTGTACCTACATTTGGATGTGATGCTCGTCGACGGCGAAACGATCATGACTTATGATTTGCCGGTGGGCAATCAGGTCAGGGTGTCAAATGAGAACGATATAGATTTGATTATAGAGGTGAAGGACCCGTTAGATCTTCCTAAGGTGAATAAGACGGAGGAAGGAAATGGATTCGACATCACGGTGAGCGATTGGGAGGATGAGATCAATATCGATATCGATCTGTAAAAAAACAAAAGGAAAAATAATTATTAAAAATTTACTAACATGAAGAAAATTTTCTTTTTCGCACTAGCAAGCTTAGCACTTGCATCGTGCTCTCAGGACGAGGAGTTCGTTGCTGAGAAGACAAACGGTTCGAACAGAACAGACAAAGGAGCATTGAGTTTCTCTTCTTACACAGCAGGTGGTACTCGTGCTCTAGATGTGACAAGCGCTTCAGTTCAGACATCTGGTTTTAAGGTATCTGCATGGTATGATGGCAAGCTTTATTTTTCTGATAATGCTAAATTTGAGAATGGTTTGGCTATCGACAATACGTCAGTAATAGATGATGCATTCGATACAGAGGGTGACACATATTGGTGGCCACGTCTATCTACAACAGATACTATCAGTTTCCGTGCATTCAATAATCTTACTGCAGCTGCTGCGTGGACAGATGCTAAATGTCTAAAGCTAAAGTATACAGTTCAGTCTACTGCCGCTGCTCAGGAGGATTTGGTAATAGCTTACGCTTCTGCATCAAGCAAACCAGCAGAAGGAGTTCAGCCATTGAACTTTACTCATGCTCTTTCTAAAGTGAACTTCACTTTTGCTGGAGCTAATAGCAACTACACTTACACAATCAACAAGGTGGAGGTTATTGCTGCTGGTCAAACTGATGCTGTTATGTCGTTTGCTGAGACTACAGAAAACGGAGGAACAGATGGAGCTCAGCCAACTACTAACGCACAGGCAAACAAGGCAGCTTGGTCATTCACTCCAATTAGTGGTACTGCTGCTTTGGTAGAGAAAAATGCTACTGCAGGTGCTGCACAGGGAACACTTTACACTTATTATGATGTTCCTGCAGGAACAACAGCAGGAGCAATGAATGAGAATTTCATGCTTCTTCCTCAGGATGGAAAGATCGCAGTTCGTGTATACTACAAGGTTGAGGATGGTAATGGCAAGTTGATTGGTAACTGTGGTTTCTCTAAGACTGATAAATTTGGACGTCATGATGGTCAGCCTGACTACGATGAGAGTACTGCAATCTATGGATGCAAGACTGTTGTTATCGATCTTGGCACAGACAATGATAATTCAGCAACTCCTGCACTTATCCCTGCATGGGAGGCAGGAAAGGCTTATCGTTTCTCTATGACATTGCCTGCTGATAACTTTATTGGTGATATAAGTGGTGATAAGGTGCCTGATGGATTGGATAGCACAGATCCTTCTAATCCTGTAGATTTGGATGGTGATAATGATACAGATGCATCTGAGTTTGATCAGTTGACTCCAATCAGATTCTCTGTTACTGTTTCTGACTGGGTTGATGTTGCTGCTTCTAACATCACAGTTAAGTAATTTAATTTATTCAGCGGAGGTGCGAAAGTGCCTCTGCTGGATAACTTTTATTTTATAGAGGAAAGCTAAAAAATGAACGTACGACAATATAACATAATAATCAAATGTGTGCTGGCAATACTCTTGTCCGCATTGTTTGTGTCGTGCAATGACGAGGATGAAGCTGTGGTCGATAGACGAAAACCAAACAGCAATGTCATCTCTTTTTCCACATATACGGCAGGGGTGACAAGAGCGGCGGATGTGACAAGTGATGTGTTAAAAGGAAAAGTAGCAGGAAGAGAGGACGGGTTCCAGGTGTCGGCTTGGTATAATGGTGCGTTGTATTTTAGTGATCAGGCATTGTTCGAGAATGGCCTTGCCATTGATAACACAAATAAAATTACTGATGCCTTTGATACAAGAGACGATACATATTACTGGCCAAGCTTCTCAGCAGGAGGCATTGGGTTCCGTGCTTTTAATATAGAGTCTGGAGTTGTCTGGACTGATAATCAATGTAAGTTGATCCGTTTTCCTATCAAGGAGAAAGCTTCTGAGCAGAAGGATTTGGTTGTAGCTTACGCTGAGGCAAATTCTAAGCCAGATAATGGTGTTCAGCCATTGAATTTTATCCATGCTCTTTCTAAGGTCAATTTTTCCTTTGTTGGAGCTGATGGAGACTACAAATATACAGTCAACAGGGTTGAGATTATCGCAGCTGGATATAAAGGTTCTAATCAAGATCCGGTTTTGAGCTTTAGCGAGATATCTACAAATTCACAGAATACAGAGGAAAAGTTTTTTTGGGATTTCACTGCTATTACAGAATGTACTGAAACTAATCCTTTGGTAAAGAAGAATGCATCAGCCTCCGCAAATCAAGGAGTTCTTTATACTTATTATGATGGTGCAGATATTGTGGCGGGCACTACTGCTGCTACTATGAATGAATCACTAATGCTTATTCCGCAGAAGGGCAAAATTGCCGTTCGCGTATATTATAAGGTGGAGGATGAAAATGGAGATTTGATTGGTAACTGTGGATATTCAAAGACGGATACAGAGGGAACTCATGATGCGACTGATGGAATCTATGGTTGCAAGACATTGATAGTTAATCTTGAAGATCAGATTTCAAATGGTTGGGAAGCAGGAAAATCTTATCGTTTTGTTATAACATTGCCGACAGACAATTTCCTTGGAGATGCTGATGGTGATGGTGTCGCCGATGATCTTGATGATGATGATAATGATCTTGATGGTGACGGAGACAAAAGTGAGACAGAGTTTGGAATGGACAATAATCAATATATAGAATTCTCAGTGAAGGTTTATGGTTGGGATGAAGATAAGAGAAACGTAAACATTGAGATTCTGGATTAAATGATAATTAGTAGAATGCAATAATATTGCGTCTTTTAAATAGTTTTAATGATGAGAGTACGACTATACAACATATCAATCAAATGTCTGTTGGCAGCGTTGTTGTCAGCATTGTTTGCGTCGTGCAAGGATGATGATGAGGCTTATGCCGACAATTCAGCGACGGAGGAAGAGATTAGATTCTGTGCGTTGCAAGATGGATTTCAGAAACCTGTGACGAGATGGGGCGAGAAAGATGGTTTTTATAGAGATGAAGAGGTTTCTGTATTAGCGATGAAATCTGCTGACGGTACTGTTTGGGACAGAGTGTTCGTAGATGCTGCAAACACACCTGTAGATGCACTTGTCATCACCAATAGAGGTGAGTCGATATGGTTTTATGATAAAAAACAGAAGTGGCAGGAAGACTATACGTATAAATTCAGAGGTTTTTATCCATGTCTGCCAAGTGGATTTAATACAGTCGAGGGAGAAACTTGTGAGGATGGTTTTGTGTTCCCCAAGACAGACAATAAAGTGAATGGTCAAACAACATTGACTTTGAGTAATTATAAATCAGCGTCGGATCCACGTAAGAACACGGATCTTATGGTGTCGCAACTAATAACGAGAAATAATAATACTGAGACTGTTGAATTGGATATGAAGCACTTGTTGGCGAGTGTGAGTTTCAAATTCCAATCAAGAGAAGACAAGCCTGTAAAAATCACAGATTTCTCAGTCGTAGGATATACTTCAGAAGGAAATTGTACTATTGATGAAGGCAATGTTATCGGATGGACAGAAATTACAAGGCCGACAAATAACGTGTCTATAACAATGACCCAAAATACTAATGACGGCACGGTAGTTTATAGTGGTGATAAATATGTGATAAAAAGCAGTAGCGATAATAAAGAGTTGGCATTCAATCAAATAGGTGGTATAAATAATTCAAATGAAATTTATCTTAGTACGGGTTCTGGTTATGTGAATTTAAATGAGGGAGAAAATAGGTATCAAGGATATCTTTTTATTCCTCAAGACTTGAGGAAAGAGTCAGAAAGGGTAAATTTAGTAATACAAACAAGACAGGATAATGGATATACATCTTGGATTGTGACGACAAAAAATTTAAGTAATGTCACATTGAAGCGTGATGTCTACGGAGAGGTCGAGTTTTATTTTGGAAGTGAAGATCCGGGAGTTGGAAAAAGACTGAAGGCGACGGTTGATCTTACAGCAGGGGGTAAAATTGACAAGTGGAAGGCAGGAACAAAATATATATATACTGTCGGAATGTATGAGTATCAGGTCAATGTCAATATAGATGTTGCCAAATGGGATACGCATGAATATGAGGGAGAGTTGAAATGAAAGAATTGAAATATATATATACATTATTGATAGCAATGCTATTGGGAATCATCTCTTTTGCTTGCACCGATGAGGAGGATACGGAGCAATTGGAAAAAGGGGATGATACAACTGATGTGCGTGGAGGTAGATTTATCACCACTACAATCACTGTTTCTACTGCAGCTCCAGATCTATCTGTTGATCTTGAGGGCACGCGAGCTGGTAATGACAAGGCTAATATAGAGCATGATCAGACAGAGAATGGTGGTCGATTCCAGAATGTAGTTGTTGTGGTGACCAATGATAAGGATTCTGTATATGCGATCCATTGTAATAAATGGTATGGAGATCGTCCGACGTCGACGGGAGTAAAACAATATGAAGTGATATTCCCGGATGTGCAAATTTACACAACCAACGGTAAAAAGGCCAAGGTCTATGCGTTTGGAAATGTGGATATGGATAGATGGAATACGATAAACGGATATACGGTAGAAGCAACAAGAAAGTTGATTAGCGAATATGCTGAGATAAATAACTTGATGAAAGCACAACTTAAAGTTGATAAAAAAGACATTTATAATATTAGGTTTGTGCCAGAATCTGGAAATTATAAAGTTGACGACGATGAAGTTACAAATACGTGCACAGGAATGCCCGTTAATGGAACCGCAGATGCTGAGGTAAAGAAGGGAGCTACAAAATTTTCAGTCCACATGAGACGTGTCTGTGCCCGTTTACAAGTGACTTTCAGAAACTTTACAGGAACATATAAGGTTAATAATAATATAGATTCGTCAAACAAGGTCTATGTAGACGAATTTGTTATAAAGAAAGTGCTTGCAACAACAACAAACTATTTTCATGATAGTGTGGCAAAAGGGAATGATTACACTCCTTCTGAGCCTGGTAATGTAGATTTCGATATTTTAAAGGCATTAGGAGGATCAATGACAAATGATCATGAAATCAACAAAATAGAGAATGGTAAGGATTTGACTGTCTCTATGTATGTATTCGAAAATAAAAAAGGAACCGCTAGTGGAGATTATACGTATAATCTTAAAGTGGATCGTGGCAAGAATTTGGGAAGTAGAGCGAAAAGTCTTGAGGATGGGAATGTATATGTGATGTGGAGTGATAATCTGGATATAGGAGGAGGAATATTAAGTATTTATGAAAATTCTTATAATAGATGTCTTGGTGCTAATGCAAATAATGAAATAATTTATGGAGAATCCTTGAAATATGGAGAAGATTTGCAAGGTAATTATTATAGTGTAATGCCATTTGGAACGTATACTCTATCTAATCCATATGGAAACAGAGTTTTTTGGAAATTTCATAAAAGTGCAGACAATACAGGCAGTTTTGAAAATTGCAATGTGGATCTTTCTAATGATAAATGTGAAGGGACAAATTATTATATTCCTAGCAGTGGATTCGCAAAATTGAATAAAGGAAGTGGTCATTTTTTTTCGATAGTTACCCAAAATTTTGATGGATATAATCGTAGTTATTTGCTTATAAGAAAAACGAGTAGTTGGCTTATGGGGACAACTTATTATACTTTAATGATTTCAGGAGATGTGTTGCAAGAACGATCGTTCCCATATAGTAGTATAAAAGAAAAAAAGCCATATTACCCATGGGTGTTCTTTGCCAAATATATTATAAAGAAAAATAAATTATTTGGAGAAGGTAAAGATGAGGCTGTGACTCAATATGAAAAAATCACACGAAACAGTAGTTATTCCATGGATTTCTCTGTGATGCCAAACTATGAAATGAAGCAGGAGTTGCTTGTGAATTGTGTGAGAGATCAGAAGACGATTTCTTGGGAGTCGGTAGATAAATAGAGTGTAAATGCTGAATGCAAAATGCTAAATTGCTAATGCATGTATTCATAAAACATAGAATAATGAAGTGTTTATTATACATACTAAATATACTTTTAGCAATGCTATTCTTTGCGTCGTGCGAAGAAGAGAGTGCCTTTATGCCAAGTGATAATGTGCCATGTTACACTATCTTGGTGTCGACTGATGATACACCTTCCACTCGTGCTCATTATGAAGAAAACGGAGAAAAAATAGTTGTCCGTTGGGATAAAGGAGATAGAATTAAACTAAAAAACGCAAATGGCGAGTATGATTTTATCTTTAGAAAAATGGTTGGCAATGATGGTGAGTTTTTCCATTACGGTGAGATTCCAGACTCTGCTTCATGGACGGGAACAGTCTCTTATGGAAATCCATTGAATGAAGATTTGTCGGTTCAGACTCAAGAAAAAAATAACAAGTGTAGTGAATATTTGGTTGGTGAGGCCACGAGAATTGTGTTAAAAAGAAACAGTAAGCCAACAGTCTCTCTTTTGCCGGCTAAATTAGGAGACCAGGATATGAGTCTGCTTCATATCCAGACGACGTCGCCAGGAATGTTTATCGGAACTTCATTGTTGAAGATAAAGGGATTGGACAAAACAAATAGTGAAAAAAAATATTTGGTCAATTTAGGATCAGATCCGAAATATGTGTTTGCTGATCAAGGAGACAAACTAGATATTTATGTTGCTGTGCCTGCTGGTTTTTCAATCAGTAATAACCAAAAAATTGAGTTTTATTTTTATGCTTATAATGAAGAAACAGGTACGTCAGAAGGTGGTGATGAATATCGCTATATCATGAAATGTAATAGAAATATATCGGTTGGTAAAAATGAGGTACTCAAGATGCCATTGCCAGACAGAGCAAAGAGTATTCTCCATATCACTGGAAAAGCACCAGGAGAGATTCCTGCAGGATCTATGCTGGTAATAGAAGGTTGGAAGCAAGAGACAAAAGAGTCGTTCCCTGTACAGATTGATAAGGATGGAAATATTGATATGTATGTCACCATGCCAGATTTGGCAAAAATTACAAACGAGACAAGCTTAAAAATCTATATCTATGCTTATGATAATGTGACTGGCAAGTGGGAGACAGGAGATGAGTATCACTACTATTTTGAATATCCAGGAGCAAGCAGCAGTGCTATTGTGGACATTCAATTGCCAGATCAGCCTACTCACACAGCCATCCAGTTGGGAGTAAGTGTTAAGTGGGCGACAATGAATATCGGAGCAACGTCGGATCAGCCAGGAAAGGACAGCTATGGTAGCTATTTCCCTTGGGGAACTGTGGAAGAAGATTATCAAATTGGCTGGAATAACCAGAGTGTGACTTATTTCGCAAACAAGGGAACAAATGACATCGCTGACTTCTTCCCTTATGATCGAAACAGCACTACTGGATTCCAAGGTTTGTATAAGGAATATCAGGGAAGAAAATACGGTGATGCTGCCACATATCATTGGGGAGAGGAATGGATTACTCCTAATTTGATTCAGATGCGTGAACTATTAGATCTTATTGTTGCTTCAAGAGATAGAGGAAAACAATTCACAGACTGGGTAAGTTGGAGAAAAGAAAGTTGGAATGGAGAACCTCTTCCAAAACCAAGTGGAGAGCGACCTACTGAAAACGGATGGTGGGTTTATGGTAAGGGCAGCTATAGCGACAAGAAAATATGGCTTCCAGCAGCTGGACATATACATAATATTAAACCCAGCTGGAATAATGATAGCCCGGCAAGTAGTGATGGATATCTTGGTGTATATATGACGTCAATGCCAAATCCAAACAGCTATAGTGCATCATACTATTTGTTTTTTGATGGACATAGTGGAAACTTAAAATTAGGGGATTATGCTTATGAAGATGTGGTTTTGCCATCAAATCCGTATGAAACATATAATGGCAGGTTTGAAGGTAGCTATTTTGAGTGTTGGCGACACCATAGTACGAGCGTCCGACCTGTAAGGAAATAGAATTATTGTCATTATAAATAAATGGATGAAGGGGCGATCACTTGTGGTCACCCCAATTTTTTGGATGTTTTATTTCAATTAAATTCCCGACCTTTTAGTATCTTTGCAGACGTGATTATGATAAAATCATATGTTGTTTTTGTGAAAAATTAATATTGTATAAGATGAAGAGATTCTTATTGCTTTTACCTGTGTTTCTGACATGTGTGTTTGCGTCGGCACAGGATACAATCAAATTCCGTAATGGTAGAGTAGAGGCTGTGAAAGTGATGGAGGTAGGATTAGGTAAGGTCAAATATAAGAAGATCAGTAATCCTGACGGCCCATTGTTTTTGCTAGATGAGGCTGAGGTGGAGTCTATCAAATTTCAGAATGGCGACGTGGAGGCGTTTGACACTGTCCAAGAAGAGATTCCTGCCCCAGTACAAAGAAGGCATGTTATGGTGAAGGCAGGTCCGGTATTTGTGGAAAGGGTACGACCAGTGAATACAAATGCAGCGTCTAACGAGAATTATAATACAAGTGTGTTTGTGTCTCGTTCTACGAATCTGACCAAATATCCATTGAGATATCGTAAGGAGTCTCCGTCCGCAATCGCTTTTGATACGGAATTTGTTTCCGAACAGGAGGCATATGAGATGCTGGGTAATGAATATAATGTGTTCCGTGAAAATGTACATTGCTATCGTACAGGACGTGCCATGTGGGCTGCAGGAATAGGATTGCTTGCTGTATCAGGTCCTATTGCTATCGGAGCCGCTGCCAACGACTCTTATGCGGCCAGACACGTCGCATTGGCGGCATTATGTTCTGGATCTGCATTGTTTTCTGTAGGAATGGTGAGATTTGTGACAGGAAAAAGAGCTTTTAAGAATGTATTGATGAATTATAATTTCGAATATAATACAAGAAGGCAGAATGTGTCTGAATTGAAATTCGGGTTGACCGGAAATGGAGTGGGAGTGAATCTGACATTCTGAAAAAGAAAGCAAATGGCGATTATATAAAATGAAAAAGACGTGATTAATCACGTCTTTTTTATTTGTTTTCAGGAATATTTTTCAAGGATTTCAGTATTCCATCTTTTCCTCTCTTCATCAAAAAACCAGCCCCACTTGTTAAAATATTTGATCATATTTTTCATATGGATCAGAAGCATCCTGTTGCTTTTGTATGATGCCGCGCAATGTTTGTGTGTCACCACAGCACCTGGCCAGAACATTGTGCGGAAATGTTTGTGCATGCGACGTGTGATGTCGATATCTTCAGGATATAGGAAGAATCTTTCGTCGAACAGACCTACTGTGTCAAAACATTTCACACGGAAGAACATGAAACATCCGTGATGGTAAGGAATGTTCATTTCACTTTTGTGGTCGTTGAACTTCAACAAGTATTTATAGTTCATCTTCTCTCCCCAACTGTCAGGAAGGAAGCGACGGAATATCAAGTTGGCTGGAGTAGGGAGCATACGCACAGTGTACTGCTGCTCACCGTTTGGATAAAGAACGTTTGGCTGCACCATAGCCACGTCTTCATTCTCTGACATATATTTTGTGATGGCAGGAATCACTCCCGTATTGAAATATACGTCGGCATTGATTACAAGATGATAGTCGGAACCTTCAGCAATAGCCTTTTTGATGGCCGCATTGTGACCTCCACCATAGCCAAGATTCTTGCCGTTGAAGAAGTATTCCACTTTCGGAAGCTTCTCGCAGAACGAACGTAAATCATCGGATGGGGAATTGTCAGAAATGTACACATGATCAATGCCGTCAGCCAACATTGAATCTATGCACTTCTGCAATTCTTCGTGTTCAGTTATGTAGGTTACAATCGATGCTGTAATTTTCATTTCTAATCACTGCAATGTACGAAAGCAGTTAATATTATACCCTTTTTGAGCCACGTACTTTTTGCAAGACGCAAATATAACATAATTTTCCGATTTCACCGACACTTTGGAATAAAACTACAAAGACAATTTGAATTTTCTGTCGACGAAAGTATAGTCCAACACTCCGAATCTTACGAGTTTTGCTATAAGTCTCTGCACGTCACGTCTGTCGATGTTATGTGATTTGGCGAATTTATTGATTGAGAAAATGTTTGTTTCGATGTCTTTAAGAAGGTCTTTCTCAGTATCCGTGAATTCAATTGTCACACCATATTGCATTCCACCTTGTTTCCACATTTCAAGATGTATTGCGGTGGCTTGGATGTTTTCGTCCGCGATTCTCACGTATGCCCATTTCCTGTTTTCCTCGTCGATGGCGAAGATTGGTTTGTCGTCCGACTCGGGGATAATCACTTCGAGTACTGTCTTCCCGTCTACTTTATGCGGAATTATTTCGAATTCAGGATGAGGGGTGCAGTAGACGTTGGCTGCGGCTTCCGCCATATATGCCTCCTCTTCTGAGCTCACTCCAGATATTTTGCCGTTGTCTTTCACGCCGATGAGCAGACGGCCACCTTCTGTATTGGCGAATGCGGAGAAACTTTTAGCTATTTTTCTTGCGTCTGAAATCTCAAATTTGAAGTCTTGGTTGACGTGTTCTCCCTCCTCAATCAACGAGTGTATATAGTCTGCGGAATCTTGCGCTTTCATCGGATAATTTCTTTAATCAATACAAAATTAGCCAAAACGGATGATTTTTACATTTTAATTCATAATTTTGTGTGACAACCTGTAAAAACGGTGAGTATGGCAATTCCAAAAAATAGAAGTTTAATAAGGGAAAGACGTGTGGTTGTGTCTTTGAATGAGAAGGAGTATGAGGCTCTTTCCAGCTATTGCCGTAAGCATAAGATTCAGAAATCGGATTTTGTCAGACGCATTGTCTTTTCTGAGATAATGGCAAAGCAGTATGCTGAATCACCTACTCTTTTCGATTGATTCCTATGGCAGACAACGACGAGAAATATATGCAGATGGCCTTGAAAGAGGCAAAAAAAGCATTGTCTGAAGGTGAGGTTCCGATTGGAGCCGTCATTGTGTGTGCAGATAAGGTTATCGCATCTGCCCATAATCTTACGGAGACATTGAATGATGTAACAGCTCATGCGGAGATGCAGGCAATCACGATGGCTGCCGACTACTTAGGAGGGAAATATCTTACAGACTGCACACTTTACGTCACAGTTGAGCCATGTGTGATGTGTGCCGGGGCGTTAGGATGGAGCCAGATCTCACGGGTGGTATATGGCAGTTCGGATGAGAAACGAGGATTTCAAAGATTTGCTCCGAATGCTTTGCATCCCAAGACAACCGTCACATCAGGAGTGCTAGAAAATGAATGCACGACATTGATGACAGATTTTTTCAAAAAGAAAAGATAAAACATGTAGAGACGCACGAATGTGCGTCTCTCTTTATTTGTCATACGGATATATTACATGATTATAAGACACGTCCGTGCGTCTCTACAACGTAACCAAAATCTTTTTGTTGCCGACAATATAGACACCTTTTGATAAAGGCACAAACAGTGATGAATTTTGTTTTAATTCCACATTTTTAATCAGACTGCCGTTGGTGTTATAGATTGGCAATGACTGAATATCTATATCTGAAGATATCTGTATACCACCGTCGACAGCAATGATATTGATATCATTAGAGAGAATATCAGGCGATGCATTATGTTCATCCCATTTCAATTCCATGTATGCATAGAAGGTGCCATCTTCTTTGCAAAGACCTATATATTTCGGTTTTTCAAGAGAGAAAAGATTACTCAACTTAAATTCAATTGATATTGCGGACATTTCTGCTGGATCAGGAGTATATTGTCTCATTTGGTATTTGTCTGTTTCCTCCAGAGAAGACGTAACACCAATGATCAGAGGAGGCATGATAGAATCTATGATAGGTTTTAATTTAATGGAAATATACTTGTCTCTTCTATTGCCAACGGATTGAGAGACAGTTCCGTAGTAGTCCAATTGTGAAACATAGCCTAATAAGTTGTTGTCGTTATCGTAGAAAGCGTATGGAGTATAGTTTAATGCTATAAAATCAGTGTCACTTGCAATCACGGGAAGAGAATGGTTGAACTTGGCGATGGTTAATGGCTCAACAGTTACAGTCTGTCTGGCTATGGTATCAGTATCGCTGACCAAGACGAATGTGTTGGTATATTTTTTCTTTGTGCCGTTGAGAATTTGGAGAGAGAGAGTCGTTTCATCGCCTCCATTTAATGCATAGAACACGTGACTGAATGTGTCTTTTGTGAATATCATTTCGGCTGCGACATCAAAGTTGTTGTATATACTGAACAAACCATTGATATACCTTGTGAACAAAGGCATATCTCGTTCTATAGTCCTTTTTATTTTCCCATTAGCTGGTATATCAATCATAACGCCAGTACTTTCTTCATTGTTGATAAGAAAATAGACGTCGTTATAATATTCAAATGGGGTCGGATTGGAGAATGTGATTTCAAAACTTTGTTTTGTACCTTTTGTGGTATGCACAATAGTGTCTACGACCAGTTCTTTTGAGAAGATTTTGCAATCCGACAATTTGAAAGAGATTGGTTTGAAATTCTTGCAGATATCCCAATTTTTCTTGTTAAGTTTTCCATTTGGAATAAAGTCTGTTTGCACCACAAGTAAGGAAATCTCTTGATTCAAATCAAGATTTTTAAGTGCTCTTTTGAGGCATATCGACTCTTCACTTTCTGTAGAGAATGCATTCTTGGAAGTTTCGGACATTAACGTATCACCATCTACAGCAATAGCTAAAGCGAAATATTTCATTATGCCTTTTGGCTTTTCTGCTTGGAATTCTATATTCACAGCAATTGTTGAATCTGTATATTCACCGATAAGATTCACTTTCTTAGGCTCAATGATCGCATCGCTGTTCACAATAGTGTCAGGGATTGTGATGGTGATGGTATCAAATAGTTCAGAAAGATGCCACCATTCGTAGATGGTGTCTTGAACAAAAATTTCGATATCATTTTTGTCAGATTCCAAAACACATAGTTTGATTTCCTTGCCTAGATATGATTTGTCAAGTTCTCTTTTTGTGTCAATAATTAATGTGTTGGAATCGAAATATTCAGATTCTCCATTTGTCAGGAATGAAAATTTGCCATTTTTGTCCAAATATCCTAGAGTAAAGTTTCTGTCTTCGTCTATGTTTGGATTGTATGCCTCAAATGACGTGTACATTACGAACCCTTTTTCTGTGGCTCTGTATTTTGTGTCGACGGAAAAGCCTTCTTGTTTTATCTGTACAATTGAATTAGCTGATTTTGGCTTTTTATATTCAGTTTTTCCTTCGCCCGGCATGATACCTATTATTACAGTCTCAAAGAACGAGTATCCGTTGTCAGGAGTAATTTGTTCTTTATCTTTGTCATGTTTGTAGTCCAATATGTCGATGTCGAAGTAGCCATTGTGAGGACCATTCCATCCCCAGTTGATGTGAAGATATCCATCAACATATCCGTCGCAAATAAAGGCATGTCCACCATGGTTATATGACGTGCCGGACATGTAAATAGGACGTTTTTTGCTCAACTCTTCGTGGATCAAGTCGAGCCACTCTTCACGATAATACATGCTCCTTGATATTTTCTTCAGAGAATCGCTGTTATATCCGAAATAGTGTGTCAGAGAGTAGAAAAACATGTCGGTGAGTGCGGAGCTTCCACTTTGAGCGAATGCTGTTTCAACACTTCTAGCACAGTCCCACATCAGTTTTGCCACCTCGTTGTTCAATTCTTCAGTAGTGTCTTTTTCGTAATAGTTCAGGATTAGGTTCCAGTCGTAAGTTCGACCTTCTGCTTTTTGGCCTTCAATTTGGAAAATCGTATCAGTAGAGGTTGTTGAGTAGTGAGAATAACCGGGAATGTCATTCATCAGTTTTGATGGATGCTCATAATATTTGGCTATCTGGGCTAATGCAACAGGCACACAGCCGACAGGAGGTCCGGAACCTTCGCGTTCAGGGATAAATTTGTTGTATGGAGAACGAGTCCCGTACACCACGTCCATGAAAGGTGGAATATTTTCTCTTATTTTAGCACTTCTTAATTGGGAAGAACGTTGAGGCGACGTTGCCGCATACATATCTAATGCTGCTTGAAGTTGAGGAGGCAATTCATCAGAATAATTGTCGCCGTAACCGATCACTTTTTCCCCATCTGCTGATACGATACAGAACATACTCGTCGCATCATCAGAGAAAATGAAATATGATGGCAATTCTTCTGAAGCAGAACGTAGTGTTGTGGAAGTCGGTTTTGTCCCCGTCTTCTTTAAGGATGGATTCTGACAGTATTTTTTTGCCAAATTTTGTGCTGCATCAAAGGTGTCCCCAGTCGCGTGGATGTGGAGTGCAAACAGCAGAAACACCAAGGTGTGGAGAAGAATTTTCATAAGCATTTAATTTTTCTTTTGCCAAATATGCGAAAAAAATATTAATTTGAAAACTCTAGCCCCCTATTTGTACATTCGAGTTGCCGTGGATTACAAAAATGTTTATTTTTGCGACTACAAAAATACTTCTAATGAAAAAACAGAAAACAATAAATTATTGGCAATACCTCTTGTTGACGCATTTGTCAGCTCTATTGGCGTTTGCTATTATTCGTGGTATACAGATTGCGTATTGTTCGGTAGCATTGAAAGATAACACTCCATTCTCTGAATATTTGGAATGCTTCGGACGAGGTCTGGTATACGATAATCATTGTTCACTTTTGGCTCTTGTTCCTGTCACGCTTGTGCTTGGTGTGCAGAGTATCATAGGAAAGGAGTCGAAATTGGCATCTAAGATAGGATTTTGGATAACCGCGGTAATCTATTTTTTAGAGTTTGCTGTTTGTACCGCCAATATAGTTTATGTGAAATATCAGTTCGCAAATATAAACTTTGAAGCGGTTAAGGCTCTTGGACAAGGAACGGAAGTTTTGGATATGATGACTTCCGGCACATATATTGTTGCGTTTCTTCTGTCAACTGCCTATTGTGTCGGATTTGTATATCTGTTGTATTTCTTGTTTAAGAAATTTGTTAAAGACGGAGAGCAGTACCGTGTGGTGAGCACACTTGTGTTCATTCTTATTGCGTTGCTTATGGCAGTCGGCATAAGAGGACGTTGCAAACCTAAGGAGAAGCGTATCAAAAAGGTCCAGAAGTATATAGGAAAACCACTCAACACTTCTTTTGCTGAGTATAGCGAACAGTTGCTTTTCAATTTGTCTGCTATGAACGACTTTTTCTATGTGGTTAGATCGGGAGCACAGTCGTCGAAGGGTAAAAATGTCTTCAAATATATGCCGTCTAGTAAGGCGAAGGAAATAGCGATGAGATATCAGAACTATCCTCATGAGGCTGATGCCAATTGCATCAAGCAGAACAATCATATCATTCTTGTCCTTATGGAGGGAATGAGTGCAAAGGTTATGAAGACGTTTGGTTATCCTAAGGATATTACGCCATTCCTTGATTCTATTTATGCTAAATCGTTATCCTACAGTGATTTCTACAGTGCTGGAGTGATCACGCAAAAAGGAATGTGTTCTACGTTCAGTTCTGCACCTACTTTTGCTCATTTCCATTCGATGGAAAAGATTCCAAGGAGAAGAACAGTGATCTCCACCGCTTATCGTCATGAGGGTTACACTACACAATTTTTTATACCTCATGCACCGTCGTTCGACAATGTTTTCGGATTCTTTGCTGCAAATCCGTTTGAATATCAATATAGTGAGGATGATTATCCTGAAAAGTTTAGATCGTTAGGTTGGGGTGCACCGGATGAATTCTTATTTAGGTTTGCGTTCAACAAAACAGATTCTTTGATTTCAACTGGAGTAAAGAAGACAATGAGTGTGGTATATGGATGTTCTAACCATCCACCATACACTATTCCTAAAGAGTTTTATAAGAAAGATTATAGTGAAGAGGAGGCAGCGGTATCGTATGCTGACGCTCAACTGAAAATGTTGTATAATTTGGTGAGAGGCACAGAGTGGGGAAAGAATGCATTGTTTGTGTTTGTCGCAGACCACGGAAGAAATTATGTGTCGAATATGTTGGCAAGTAATCATATTCCTCTCATTTTTAATCATCCAGAGCTTGAACCAAGAGTCGATCCTACATTAGGAGTTCAGTATGATGTGTTGCCTACGATGCTAGCTCTGACCGGCGTCGATTATGATGATTATCTTGGCTATGGAGTGGATCTGGCTCGTTCTAAGAGAGACACAGTCTTTTTTTCACAGGGAGAAAAATATATTCTGAAGACGAAGGACAAACTTTATATTTATACTCCAGAGTCTGATTTCTCAGAAGTGTGGAAAGAGACACCAGATGGATTCAAATCTATTGGCAAGCATGATAGTGCATTTGAAAAATATATGAAGGCAAACCTTCAGTATGGATGCAAGTTTGCAACGTCGTATTAACCATCCTCGAATTCATTAAAGAGGACTTAATCTGAAAGAGAAGAAAGATAAATGTTTGAAATATAAAATTATATGTAGAGACGCAATTTTATTGCGTCTTTTTTTATTTTTTTTTACCTTTGCGACGAAATAGTAAAATTTAGATATGATTAAGAAAATATTAGTCCTGATTTGTTCTGTTGTGGCGATGACGATATCGGCGCAGGAAGCCGAGCCGGAGATAATCGGCAAGTACAGCATGTCTGCATATCCGAAATTAAAGATGTCACTTGGAAAAAAGGTTTATGCTTTGGTGGAGAACGGAGTGTTGGCTGAAGACGGTACGTTCACAGCCGCTGTAGCACAACTGCATAATGAATCATTTATCCGTACAGATAATCCTGCTGAGGCTGATTTCTTGGTGCGTTATTCCAAGTTCGAGGCTCTTACGCCAATGGCAATAGACAAGTTCAATCCTATGCAGCGTAAGCAGAAGATTAAGGTCGGTTCTTTCTGGGTGCCTACTCGCACAGATCCACCGGGAGCTTCACAGATGAAGCCGGGTCAGATCCCTACGCAGCTCAACAGCTCTAATAAATACTATTGCGCATATATGCACCTTGATTTTGCTTTTCATGTCGCGATTACCCTTCCTGATAAAAGTTCAATATACACGGAGGATGTGAAATGTGCGAAGAATTTCAATTCGGGTTGGATGCCAAACGAGGGAGCTGCGGTAGCCAAAGTACAGGAGGAGGCTTCTGTCATGTCGTATGAGGCAGTGGTGAGTGAGTATAGCAATAAGAAGATCTCTGGTCTTGTGGGTGCCTCATTCATGTTTAAGGATAAAGATATCACTTGCTATTTCGCAAGACCCAAGAAACGTTCGTCAAATGGTGCGGAGTATCTTGAGATCAATGATGCGGTCAACAAGTTGAAGAGTGGATTGGGTTATCTTAAGGAAGACGAGTGGAATAAAGAGGCTTTCGCAATGGAGACAGAGGGAGTAGAGGAGGTACTTAAGACTGCCATTGACAGTGTAGGTTCGGAAAACTACGAACATATCAATAAAGAGGTTGAGTCGGCAATCCACTATGATCTTGGTGTCTACTACCTTTTCTCCAAAGAGTTTGGAAAAGCAGCTGCCCAGTTTAAGGCTGTGGAGACGGATCCAAAAGAGAAAGGAAAAGACAAGAAGTTTGCCGACGCTGCTGCTTTAGCAAAAGATTGTGAGAAGTGGCAGAAGGAAAAAGATGCTTACGAAGGTCTTTGGAAATAGAAATCTAATTCGAGATAATTGAAAGTAGGATAGAATAAAGAAGAGACGGGGTAATGCCTCGTCTCTTCTTTTTATTTGTCAATACAGATTAATATTCAATCTTGTCAGCTTTGTTTTTCCACGTGTTGAACACTTTAAGAGTGGCGTCACGCAGGATCTGTTTTCTGCTCATGAATCTGTCTTTTGGCTTCTGAGCGATTTCGTCGTAGATGAATTTGTCATCAAAACCGATTTCTGCGGCATCATGCTGTGTGCCAGCGTAGTAATATCGTTCGATGTGTGCCCAGTACATTGCCGACAGACACATTGGGCATGGCTCACAAGAGGCATACAAAGTGCATCCGCTAAGGTCGAAAGTTTTGAGTTTTTGGCAGGCTTCTCTGATAGCCATCACCTCTGCGTGTGCGGTCGGATCGTTGTTGAGAGTCACACAGTTGTGTGATGCTGCGATAATCTCACCCTCTTTGTTCACGATCACGGCACCGAATGGTCCGCCTCCTTCTTCAACGCTTTTAGCAGACAGGTCAATTGCCATCTGCATGAATTTGATATGTTGTTCTTCGTTTTTCATAGTCTCGATGTTTTATGGTTTGTTATTTTGTAAATATAATGAAAAAAGGGGAATATTGTAGACGGGGAGTAAAAATTGTTAGGATATATATAAAATGATTGTAAAAACGATGCACATAAAAAACGCAGAGACATACAAAAAAAGAGACGCACGGCTGTGCGTCTCTACATCAATATATGATATTATTCGTTTTATTCGAAGATTCCTTCCACTGCGTTCTCCTCTACTTTCTGGTCACCAGTGTTCTGGTTCTTACAGTTGTAAGTCTCCTTCACGTTGAACTTGCATTTTCTGTCGTAGTGAAGTGAAGGGTCATCAAACACTTTGTTCATGTATACACCCCATATAGGAAGAGCTGTAGATGAACCTTGTCCGTTACGTAGGTTGTCGAAGTGGATATCACGGTCTTCTCCTCCTACCCATACGCCTGTGATCAAATCAGGAATGAATGCCATAAACCATCCGTCAGAGTTGTTCTGTGTAGTTCCTGTCTTTCCTGCCATCTCTGTCTCCCAACCGATTCTGTATGCGTGCTTTGGACGTCCTGGCTCCCATGGAATAGTGAAGTTGAACGACGCTGCTGACGAACGGATTCTCAATCCTGTACCACCGTCGATCACGCCTCTCATCAATGAAATCATCTTTTCCGAAGTCTCGTCGCTGAAGATTTCCTTCATGCGTGGGCTGAATGTGGCCAATAGATTTCCGTTGTTGTCGAAAATACTCTCAACATAAACTGGCTCGATCTGGATTCCATGGTTGGCAAACGCTGTGTATGCGGCACACATCTCGGCAATAGTCAAGTCACAAACTCCAAGACAAAGTGAGTAAACTGGCTCGATCTCCTGGTTTTTGATACCGAATGAGTGAAGCAGTTTCACGAATCCTTCTGGATGATACTGCATCATGATTCTTGCTGATGTCCAGTTGTTGGATGTCTGCAGACCACGTTTCAAAGTGATCATCTGTCCGATTTCTTTCTTTCCAGACTCTCCGTAAGGCACGTTTTTTGGCTGCCAGATAGTGTAGTCGTCTTCTCTCAGTCCTGTCTGCACTTTTATTGATGGCTGAGTGTTTGCCACCTCATCGCATGGGTTCATACCGTTCTCCATGGCGTATGCGTAAAGGAATGGTTTGATTGTTGATCCTACCTGACGGCGTCCGACTGTACACATATCATATTGGAAGAAACGGAAGTCAGGACCACCTACGTATGCTTTCACATGTCCGTTCTTTGGATCGATACTCATCATTCCGCTTCGTAGGAAATGCTTGTTGTAGATGATAGAGTCAAGTGGAGTTAGGACTGTGTCCTTTGTTCCATTTTCCCAATCAAACACAGACATTGGCACTTTAGTGTTGAATGCCTTCTTGATTTCTGCTGCTGAGGCTCCGGCTGCTTTCATGCGTTGGTATCTGTCAGTAAGACGCATTGCCTTCTGAAGCATAGAGTCTCTTTGTGCTTTTGTAGTCTTTGTTGAATATGGGGCAGTGCTGCGTCCTTTCTTCTCTTTGAAGAATAGTTGCTGGATATGTCCGCCCAAGAACTCTTTGATTGACTCTTCTGCATATTTCTGCATACGTGAATCAACTGTAGTGTGGATCTTCAATCCATCTGTGTAAAGATTGTATGGAGATCCGTCTGGTTTTTTGTTCTTGTTGCACCATCCGTAAAGAGGGTCTGTAGTCCAAGCCAACGAATCTTCGTAGTATTTCTGACGTGCCCATTTTGGATACTTGCTCTTGATTGGCTCCTCCGCTGTCATCACCTGTCTTAGATACTCACGGAAGTATGGAGCAAGACCTTCTTTGTGGTCCACTTTGTTGAAATGTAATGTGATAGGAAGGTTCGACAAAGAGTCTTTCTCAGCTGCAGTGATGAAGCCTGCTTTTTCCATCTGTCCGAAAACGACGTTGCGTCGGCCTATACACTTTTCGTAGCGGCTCTCACGACGAGGGTTGTAAAGGGCTGGGTTTTTTAGCATACCCACAAGCAACGCAGCTTCTTCTAATTTCAGTTTATCTGGAGTAGTGGAGAAATAGACCTGTGCTGCAGAACGGATTCCCACTGCATTGTTAAGGAAGTCGAACTTGTTGAGATACATGGTCATGATCTCTTCCTTAGTATAAAACTTTTCTAGTTTTGCGGCGATCACCCACTCTGTAGGTTTCTGCATCGCACGTTCCATCTTGTCTCTGGCAACATCTGTGTAAAGCAGTTTAGCAAGCTGCTGAGTGATTGTCGAACCACCTCCTGAGTTTTTCTGCTGAAGGATCACAGATTTGAAAATCGCACGGAAAAGAGATTTGAAATCGATTCCTGAATGCTCCTTGAAACGGATATCCTCTGTGGCGATCAATGCGTTCACAAGATTTGGAGATATGTCTTCATAAGCAGTGAAGACGCGGTTCTCGCTCGACTGGAAATAACGTCCGAGAACAACACCGTCACATGAGAAAATTTCTGTCGCAAATTTATTCTTTGGACTTTGCAATTCTTCAACTGGGGGAAGGTGACCGAATGAACCATTCTTGATACCTACAAACATTCCGATGACAGCTATTACAACTATCAAAAAGATTGCCCAGAAGGCAATGGATATTTTACCGCTTATACTCATTTTCATTTAAACTCTTAGAGAGAAGTCTTTGTTTGTTACAAAGCTACTGCTTTTTTCTCTTTTAATGAAGGTTTTTCGTTAATTTCTGCTTTTCTGGCACCTGTATAGGCTGCATTTGAATACTTAGTATATAATAATTTACATTATCCATTCAAGGATTGTTGGGGCGACGATGGCTGTCAGAATGCCGTTGATCGACAATCCCAAACCGGCGTAGGCTCCGTATCGTGGACTGATCTCCATCACGC
This sequence comes from uncultured Bacteroidales bacterium, assembly GCA_902782665.1. Taxonomy (GTDB): domain Bacteria; phylum Bacteroidota; class Bacteroidia; order Bacteroidales; family Paludibacteraceae; genus UBA1723. The sequence continues at coordinate 3,491 of CACZOA010000095.1, read as the reverse complement.
GTGATGTGCCGACTGCATGTGATGCTGTACCCATACTCAAACTTTCTCCGATGGTGCTTTTGGCTTTTGTCAGACGGAATATGCTTAGCCCGAATATCGCTCCGAAGATGCCTGTGCATACCACCGCTGATACTGTAAGAGCTGGGATACCTCCCGTCAACTCTGACACTTGCATCGCGATCGGGGTGGTGACTGATTTGGGAGCGAGTGAGAGCACGACCTCATCTGTAGCTCCAAGCCATTTGGCTATGTAGACGACGCTGAAAATCCCGACTAAACATCCCACTATCTGTGATACAAGAATAGGAAGTATCTGTTTCTTGATGTCGTCCAACTGCAGGTAGAGGGGCACTCCTAATGCTACTACGCATGGGGATAGCCAGATCTCAATCATGGCTCCTGCCTCTTTATATTTGCTATAATCTATTCCTGTGATTTTCAAGAAGATGATAATAGCCGCAATACTCAATAAAATAGGGTTGAGCAACACTAAGTTTGTACGCTTCTGAATGTATTTCGACACTGCATATACTCCAAATGTCAGCGCAAGAAGAAAGTATTTATTTTCTATGATTTCCATTGCTTTTTCTGACAAGTTTATATGTCCATACCGTTGATACCATAACCAATATTGTGCTGACTATGATGGAGACTGAGATGGGAATCCATTGGCTTTTGATCAGTCCGTAGTATAACATAAGCGACACTCCAGGAGGAATGAAAAAGAAAGCGAGATTGCCAGTGAGGAAATTGCTCGCAGATTTTACCCAACGAAGTTTGATGACTCCAAGTTTGAGCAATAATGTGAGTGTGAGCATTCCGATGATTGACGATGGTATGCGGACTCCTGTCAGCCATACCACCAGTTCTCCGAATGCCAACATCGCAAAGATGATGAATAATTGCAGTGCCATTGCTTTAGAATTCTACTGAGTAGCTTGCTGCGTATTGAGGTGAGAAAGAATCTGAATCAAATGCGTCATCGTACATTCTCAATCCGAATCCGAAACGCATAATCTTATTTTTCTTGCCACGGTATGACAGGCCTGCACGAGGTTGGAACACCCATTTGCGATACTCGTCATAAGAGAAATATGGACCAGCAGTCAGTTCAATGAAAGGTGAGACAGGTGTTGGTGCCGACACTACAAAATCCAACATTGGTGAGAATGCAAGTAGTTCAATGGCTTCTATATCAATCGACAGACCGACATAGCCGATATGGTTGAAACGGTAACCCATACCGCCGTTCAATACAAATCCCCATCTGTTGAAACCGATTTTGTGTTCTCTGTCGCTATAATCGTTCCATGCTATAGTTGCTCCGATATTGCCACGCAATCCAAATGTTCCTGGACCATATTTGCTTTTTGCGACAGCTGTGTCTGCTTTGTTGCGCTCTCTTGCAGATGGTTTCTTTACCTTTTCTGCTTTTGGAGTTTCTTTGGTTGCGGGTGCTTTTTTTGAGTCATTGGCATTGTCAGCCTTTTCCTCACGTGATCTTCTATCACGTTTTGATTTTTCCTCTTTTACGTTTTTGTCAGCTTTTGCATCTGCTTTTGAGTCAGCTTTCGCGTCACTCTTTTTTGAATCGTTGGACTTGTCAGCCTTCTCTTCACGTGATCTTCTATCACGTTTTGATTTCTCCTCTTTTATGTTTTTATCAGCTTCTGCAACTGCCTTTGAGTCTGAGTTTTTTTTGTCGGTTACATTCTCTGCATTTTGTTTTGCAGCCTCATTTTTTGCTCGTTCGGCTGCTTTAGCCTCTGCCTTAGCTCTTGCTGCTGCACGTGCTTTTTCAATTTGAGCCTTTCGTGCTGCCTGTATGGAGTCTGACGGAGTTTGTGCAAACCCAGAGATGACGATAAGTAGGGAAGTTATGAGTAATAGTAGTCTGTACATAGTCTGTTTTGTTTTTGGGGTTAGTCTCTGAATCTGCGGCAGATGTCGCCAAACTCTTCAATTCTTCTGTCACGTAGGAATGGCCATATACGGCGTACGTTTTCGCTTCTCTCCATGTCGATATCGACGATGACGCAATCCTCTCTGTCGGTCGGACCTTCGTAAAGAAGCTCTCCTTGTGGACCTGCGACGAAACTGCTGCCCCAGAACTGTATTCCACCGGTAACTCCTGATGGATCAGCTTCGTAGCCGACTCGGTTGACTGTCACTACAGGCAATCCATTTGCAACTGCGTGTCCACGCTGCACCGTCATCCATGCTCCACGCTGACGAGCTTTTTCGTCATTGGTGTCAGTGCTTTCCCATCCGATAGCGGTAGGGTATATGAGCATGTCTGCTCCTGCAAGAGCCATAAGTCTCGCTCCTTCAGGATACCACTGGTCCCAGCAAACCATAAGGCCAAGTTTACCGAGAGATGTCTGGATAGGTTGGAATCCAAGGTCGCCAGGAGCGAAATAGAATTTCTCGTAATATGCGGGATCGTCTGGAATATGCATCTTGCGATATTTGCCAGCGATTGAACCATCTTTGTCGAGCACAACAGCGGTGTTATGGTAAAGGCCTGTGGCACGTTTCTCAAAAAGAGATATCACAATCACCACACCAAGACGTTTTGCCACTGCTGAAAAATGGTCGGTAGACTTGCCAGGAATAGACTCAGCCAAATCAAAATTGTCAACGTCTTCCACCTGACAGAAATAAAGAGAGTTGTGGAGTTCCGACAAAACGATAAGTTGTGCGCCCTTCTTTGCCAACTCCTCAATTTTGGAAGTTAGTTTTGCGATATTAGCATCTATGTTTGCCGTATGGCTCTCCTGAATAATTCCGACCTTCATATTTAATCTGTGTATTTTTTGCAAAGTTATGAAATTTGGTGGAATAATGTGTTATTTTCTTATGACTTCTATAAAAAGCTTATTCCCTTTCTCATATGCATTATCTATCATCTAATTATCTATGATCTCTTAATCAGATAAGATCTGTTTGCTCATTTATAATTTCGAATTTTCAATTTCTGATTTTCTCATACGCCTCATTGATCTTAGCCATCATCTGTTCGCTCTCTTTCACACGTTCAGCATTTTTCGGCAAATCAGGATGATGTTGCAACGCAAGATTATGGTATGCACGTTTGATCTCCTCGTCGGAAGCATTCTCGTCCACGCCTAAAATATCATAGTATGGTTTTAATAGGGAGACGGAATGATATTCTTTTGTTGTTTCTGTATTACGTTCATAATCATTAAATTTTGTACGTAATGGATTATAGCGTTTCTTGAAAAATTCTATGTAATTTTCAGTAAAGTTTAAATTCACTAACAGATCCATCAGTACTTCCCATTCATCGTCGTGGATGCCGTCTTCAAGAATCGCCAGTTTGAACAACAACTCGGCGAAGGATTTTTTTTTCGGAAAAATTCTTGATTTCAAAATGTCCAGCATACATGTTGAAGTCAGACTCGTTATATTCATTATTTAGAAGATACTCCACTAAAGCGGTATCCTTGAATTTATACCAGTTCTTTATC
>CACZOA010000094.1 GCA_902782665.1 uncultured Bacteroidales bacterium | reverse complement strand
GGCGAGTTCCTGAACCGCCTGCTAAAACAATACCTTTCATAATTAATTAGATTATTACTTATCTTATTCCATAATACCCAGCATACCATTTCGCAAACGCTCTCAAGCCCGTTCTCAAACTTGTACTTGGTTTGAAACCGAAATCTTGCTCCAAAGGGGTTGTATCTGCGAATGTCACAGGCACATCGCCAGCCTGCATCGGCACAAGTTCCTTATGCGATTCAAAATCGTAATCGGCAGGAAGCACCTTGGCAGCGATCAACTCCTCCTGAAGAATAGTCACGAAATCAAGAAGATTCTCAGGTGAGTTGTTTCCGATATTATAGACTTTATATGGAGGGACTGGCAATCCATCCTCACCATTCTGTTTCTCTGGAGCATGCTGCATCACACGAACCACACCCTCCACAATATCATCCACATACGTGAAATCACGCTTGCAATTTCCATAATTGAAAATCTGGATCGTCTTGCCCTCACGAAGCTTATTTGTAAAACCGAAATATGCCATATCCGGACGTCCTGCAGGACCATATACGGTGAAGAATCTCAATCCAGTCGACGGGATATTATAAAGCTTCGAATATGCGTGAGCCATAAGCTCATTGCTCTTTTTTGTCGCAGCATATAGAGAGACGGGATTATCCACTTTGTCGTCTGTGGAATATGGCACCTTCTTGTTTGATCCGTAGACGCTGGAAGACGATGCGTATACAAGATGTTCCACCTCATTATGACGACAAGCCTCAAGAATATTGTAGAATCCAATCAGATTAGACTGGATATAGGCATCCGGATTAGTAATACTGTAGCGAACCCCAGCCTGAGCCGCAAGGTTCACAACGACAGCAGGCTTATATTCTGAGAAAATATTATCTATGGTAGCCTTATCAGCGATATCACCCTTGACAAAAGACCAATCACATCCAAGATTCTCAATCTCTTTGAGACGCTCATATTTGATGTTAACGTCATAATAATCAGTGATGGAATCGATTCCTACCACCTTTATATTTTCAACATCATGAAACAAACGCTTCACAAGGTTCGATCCTATGAATCCAGCAGCACCTGTGACAAGCACCGTCTTTCCTTCAAGGGACACATTAAATTTTACCATAATAAATTCCCGTTTGGTAAGGTATTAAATAAATTAATTGATTTCAAAATTGAATTTTCTTAATCAGACCGATATCCCACTTCAGATATACCACTTCAAAAGATTTTACATCCATCCTCTATTAATCTCACACACTCCTCACACGATTATCTTAAACATAATCGCACATCAACCAAAATCTTACAATAATAATCGGATTGATTAATCATATAGAAAAACATAGGGATTTTCGTCCTTATTTCCTCGTGAACAAAAACTATCAAATAGTCCTTCAAAATCCACTTAATCGTTTTTCTCTAAAAACAGGTTACAAACGGGTTACAAAATTACGATTTTATAAAAAAATGGCAAACAAAATCTATTAAAAATAACGATGGACGATGGACGATAACGATAGACGATAGACGATAACGATAGACGATGGACGATGGACGATGGACGATGGACGATGGACGATGGACGATAGACGATTAAAGATGTGGTTTTGAATTTTTACGAATATATCTGATCAATGTGGTGAGTTGCTTTTCAATAGACAGAATATCTTTAAGCAAACCTCCATATATGTCATCTTTAATATATCCGATATTCATAGAAATAAGAAGTTGCGTCTCCACTTCATAAGCAGAGCCAAGTGCTATATCTAAAAAACGAGCAAAATCGGCATCAGATGGTTTTGCTGCCCCTTCCGCTATATTTGAAGATATAGACACTACAGCCCTTTGAAGTTGATCACAGAGCCCTTTTTTCTCAAACCATGGCATATTGCTAGTTACTTTGTAGATTTTAGATGCATAAGCTACGGATTCCTGCCATACCTTATAATCCCTAAAGTTTCTTGCTACAAATCCCATCTGTTTCCCCTTCTGTTACAATCCCCGTCACTAGTCTATCGTCACTAGTCTATCGTCACTAGTCTATCGTCTATCGTTTCACATCCTTAAAATGGAGGAGTATTCGGCATCGGAGCTTCATCTTCCTTGGTTTTGCCCGCCGTCATACTTTCAAGATTGACTACAACGACCTCCGTCGAGTAGCGGGTCACACCTGCAGAATCCACCCAGCTTCTTGTTGACAACTTGCCTTCAATGAAAACCTTGTTACCACACTTGATGTACTGTTCAGCAAATTTTGCACTGTGTCCCCACGCCACTACCTTGTGCCACTCTGTCTGTGGCTGCACTACTGTGCCATCTGGCGCTGTAAATCCTCTCTCTGTCGTCGCTACCGAAAATGTAGCCACAACCTTACCCTGATCCAAATACTTAACCTCTGGATCTTTTCCTACGTTGCCTACCAAAAAAACCTTGTTCATTGGATTGCTTTTTTTGACTGTTATTATTTAATATTTTTTTAATACGTTGCAAATATACAATATATTTCTAATATTCTTATCTTTGCGAATAATTTTCTTTTTGTTAAACTAAAATTTTTATTTTGGACGTTTCAATACTGTTTGATAGTTCCGCCGATTCTGTCCCTTTGCCGGAATGGTGTGCGTATGGTTTGGCAGCCCTTTTATGGTTGCTTGGGTCTTTAGCGATCTTTGTATTCTCTTATTGTGAATACTTTCTGTTTTCGCTGTCGGATTCCGACAAAGACAAGATTTTGAAGAATGATTCCGCCGGATACTCTGGAATGAAGAGGTTGCTGAACGACGAAAAGCAATCATTGTCTACTTTGGTGCTGGGCTACTGGTGCTCCGTAGCTGTGATTATCGCGATCACAGTCGTCCAAATCAAACATTTGGTGAATAGCGTGCAAGCTATAAACCCAGACTCTGCAGGTCAAGGCCCTGTATTGACGGTGCTTATGCTTTTGGGAACACTTGTTTGGGTCCTTTTATTTGCCGACGTGCTGCCTCATAAGATCAGCAAACAAAACAGAGTGGCAGGTCTATATTATATGTCTAAGCCAGTGATGTTGGCTTATGTCTTATTATATCCATTCGCCGCACTGCTTAAACATACGGAATTTATCGCATGCCGTCTGGATGTGAAACGACAGAAAAACATCTCGCTCGACGAATTGTCACAGACTTTGCACTCCGACTCTTTAAAAGATAAAGAGGAAAAGGATATCCTGGAGAGCATCGTCACTTTCGGAAGCGTTTCGGTGGGGGAAATCCTCCGTCCAAGAGTAGACGTGGTGGCTGTCAACTACAGCGACAAATATACGGATGTGCTTAAAGTCATCCGAGACAATGAATATTCACGTATGCCGGTTTACGACGGCTCGGTGGATAATGTGAAGGGTATCCTATATGTGAAGGATTTCCTTAACTATCTCGACCGTGGAGATGACTTCAACTGGCAGCATCTTATCCGCGCACCGTTCTTTGTGCCTGAGTCGAAAAAGATCGACGACCTGCTGCGCGAGTTCCAGGTGAAACGAATGCACATGGCTATCGTAGTGGATGAGTTTGGCGGCACATCAGGAATTGTAACTATGGAAGACATCCTCGAAGTCATTTTCGGAGACATCAGCGACGAGCATGATGTGGAGCAGAAACTCTACACTGAGCTTGACAAGCGCAACTATCTGCTTGAAGGAAAGATGCCTCTGTCTGATTTCTATAAGATTGAGAAGATCGACGCGAGTGTGTTTGAAGCTCTAGACGTAGATGCCGACACTGTAGCAGGACTGATATTGTCGTTGAAGGGAGACATTCCGTCGCTCGGAGATGAGATAATACACGAAGGATACATCTTCAAGATCGTGTCAGTGGATAAAAGAAGAATTAAGAAGATAAAATTACGTTTGCCAGATGAAAAGAAGTAAACTACTGGTGATTTCTATAATGACGGCTATCATTACCGTCATCACAAGCGGATGCTCTAACGATGTGCCTCGTCCACGCGGCCATTTCCGCATAGCATTGCAGGAAAAGGAGTATGTGAAATTCGACAACGATTCTTTTCCGTATATTTTTGATTACGCGAATGTCGCCAACATAGAGAGGAAGCCGACAAAAGAGGAGCCATACTGGATCGATGTCGTCTATCCACGTCACAACGCAAGAATCTATTGCAGCTACAAGCATGTGGACGGCAATTTCAGAGAGGTGAACGAAGATGCACGCTCCTTCGTCTACAAACATACGATCAAGGCAGACGACATCACGGAACAGCCATACGTGGATGATTCGAACAAGGTGTACGCCCTACTCTACGAGCTAAAAGGCAACACAGCCTCAGCCATCCAGTTTGTGGCGACAGACAGCGTGAAGCATTTTTTCCGTGGAGCGCTCTATTTCGACAACACTCCAAACCAGGATTCGGTGGCACCAGTGCGTGAATATATACGTGAAGACATCATCAGAATGCTGGAGAGTTTGAGATGGAGATAACGGCATTTTAGCTTTTTCTTTTTTAGCTTTAAATTAGACTACGATGAATATCAAAGACATATATAAATATCTGATTGCGATTGTAGCAGTAGCGGCAATCGGATTCTGCGTTTTTTCCGACAAACTATTCTTCAGATTAGATTTGACACAGGAGAAGCGTTACAGCATCTCAGACAACACGAAGAATATGTTGAAGAATGCCGACGGTGATATTTCCGTCGTGGTTTATCTTGATGGTGATCTGAATGCCGGATTCCTCCGTCTACGTAAAGCGACTAAAGAGATGCTGGACGAGTTTAATGTCTATGCTGGAGGAGGATTCTCATATAAATTTGTCAACCCGTCGGCAGCAGACAATGCCAAAACCCGCGACAAACAGTATGAGGAGCTAGAGAAACGTGGATTGCGACGCATTCCCGTCTACGATAAAGATGCGGAAGGAAACCCAACCATGAAGGTGGTTTTCCCATGGGCTGAGATCACATACAAAGAGACAAGCGGAAAGAAGGTCACACGACCAGTCTGTCTGTTGAAGAATGTACAAGGCAAAAGCGGAGAGGAGAATTTGAACCTCTCAGAGCAGAGTCTGGAATATGAGTTGACGAATGTACTCCGTCTGCTTGTTGACAAAAGAAACACCCGTGTGGCATTTCTGGAAGGACACGGAGAGTGGCCAGAACAGTATGTCTATGATTTCACCAAGACATTGAGTGAATACTACAGCATCGATTTCGGAGCTATCAACAACCGCACAGACGAGTTGGATGCGTATGCTGCAGTGATTGTTGCCAGACCGACGTCGGCCCTTCCAGAAAAAGATAAATATGTGCTCGACCAATATATAATGAATGGCGGAAAAGTGTTATGGCTTGTCGACGCGGTGAAGATCTCATTAGACAGTCTTAGCAAAGAGTCGCAGACGATCGGTATTGTCAACACCGTCAACCTTGACGACCAGCTGTTCCGCTACGGAGTACGCATCAATCCTGTTTTGCTTCAGGATGTGCAATGCTCGATGATTCCTGTCAACATGTCAAGAGAGGGAGACACACCAGATTTCAAACCAGCTCCATGGTATTATTCACCATTGCTGATCACCAATCCATACCATACGATTTCCAAGAATGTGACTCCAGTCAAGACAGAGTTTGTAAGTTCAATGGATTTTGTGGGAGACACGACCAAGATTGTGAAGACGCCGTTGCTTCTCACATCGTCGAGCACACACGTGCAGACAATCCCGTCGATCGTGAGCATGGATATCATCAATGTGGAGAAGACGGGATACTACTTCAACATCCGCAATATGATGACCGCCGCACTGCTTGAAGGCCAGTTCACCTCAATATTCAAGAACCGTATGGCACCAGAGGGAATCAAAGTAACGTCGCCAGCAAAGACAGAGAGCCAGCCGACCAAGATGATCGTAGTGGCAGACGCGGATGTCATCCGCAACGACGTGCAAGGCTACGGAGCCAACGCGCAAGTATTGCCATTGGGCTATGACCAATATATGAACCAGCAGTTTGGAAACAGCGATTTCCTTCTCAACTGTGTCAACTATCTGACAGATGACGACGGATGGATGCAATTGCGTAATCGAGAAGTCAAACTCCGTCTGCTCAACAAAGCATCGTCGATCGGAGCCCGTCAATTCTGGCAGATCCTCAACGTCCTTCTTCCGGTACTATTGCTAGGCATCTTCGCCGCAATATACCTCTACACGAGAAAGAAAAAATACACCCACTAAGCACCGAAGGTGCGACACAACATAGCATAGGGCGTGAGCCCTATGTCTACAATACGCCAACGTAGGGGACACCCCTATGTCTACAATCCCCCATACATACCCCCAACACACATTACCACACCACGGAATTATATAAAATCCATCGAATTATGCATCATGGATTATGCATTATGAATTAAATTTGGTAATTTTGCAAAAATTTTTTTACGATGGTAAGAGTTGGAATCATAGGTGGTGCAGGATACACCGCAGGTGAGTTGCTAAGAATCCTAGTCAACCACCCACAAGTAGAGATCAAGTTTGTCAACAGCACAAGTAATGCTGGCAACTATTTATATGAGGTTCACGAAGGTTTGTTCGGTGAGACTGAGATGAAGTTTACAGATGAATTGCCGTTTGATTCTATCGACGCAATGTTCATCTGCTCAGGACACGGTGACAGCAAGAAGTTTTTGGAGAGCCACGACGTGCCAGCAACAGTTAAGATTATCGACCTGTCTCAGGATTACAGAGATGAGAGCAACGGATTCGTTTATGGTCTGCCTGAGGTCAATCGTGAAAGAATCAAGAAAGCCACAAAACTAGCCAACCCAGGTTGTTTCGCTACAGCCATCCAGATAGGACTTCTTCCTCTTGCAGCCGCAGGTCTGTTGAAGAGCGAAATCCACACTAACGGAATCACTGGTTCAACAGGTGCAGGAGTAAAGCCAGGCGCAACATCACACTTCAGCTGGAGAAACAACAATATCTCTATATACAAGGCGTTCACACACCAGCATCTTATCGAGATCGGTATGACAATGAGAAATCTTCAGCCATCATTCGATAAGGACATCAACTTCCTTCCTGTACGTGGTGACTTCGCACGTGGAATCTACGTAAGCCAGTACACAGAGTGTGATCTTGACGAAGAGGCAGCTATCAAACTTTACAAGGATTTCTACAAAGATTCTGCGTTCACATTCGTAATGGACAAAAATCCTGATTTGAAGCAGGTGGTGAATACCAACAAGGGAATCGTACACGTTGAGAAGCACGGCAACAAGCTACTTATCATCTCTATGATCGACAACCTGTTGAAGGGAGCGTCGGGTCAGGCAGTCCAGAACTTCAACTTGATGTTCGGTCTTGACGAGAAGATGGGATTGAACTTGAAGTCAGTCGCATTCTAACGAAAGCAAAAACGAAGGCGGAAAAAGATTGTAAGCCATCGTAAGAAATAAAAGAACAATAAAATAATTCATACATTTATATAATGAATCTATTTGACGTATATCCTCTCTTCGATGTAAATATTGTGAAGGGAAAAGGATGCAAGGTGTGGGATGATAAAGGTCAGGAATATCTTGATCTTTACGGTGGTCACGCTGTAATATCTGTAGGTCACGCACATCCTGAATATGTATCAGCAATCAGCAACCAGGTAGCTACACTTGGTTTCTATTCAAACTCAGTAGTCAATAAGCTTCAGCAGGAATTGGCCGCAAAGCTAGGTAAGGCCAGCGGTTATGAGGACTACTATCTATTCTTGATCAACTCAGGAGCTGAGGCAAACGAGAACGCATTGAAACTTGCGTCATTCACTAACGGAAGAACTCGTATCTTGACTTTGGAGAAAGCTTTCCACGGCCGTACATCACTTGCTGTTGAGGCAACAAACAATCCAAAGATCATCGCTCCTATCAATGCAAACAACCACGTCACTTACCTTCCAATCAACGATTTGGACGCTTGGGAGAAGGAGATCTCCAAAGGCGACGTATGTGCTGTACTTCTTGAGTGCATTCAGGGAGTAGGTGGAATCCGTATGGTGACAAAAGAGTTTTTGAGCGGATTGCGTGAACTTTGCGACAAATACGAGACTGTGCTTATCTGCGACGAGATCCAGTGTGGTTACGGACGTAGCGGTAAGTTCTTCGCCCACCAGCACCTTGGCGTAAAACCAGATATGATCACTGTGGCAAAGGGTATCGCAAACGGATTCCCAATGGCTGGAGTGTTGATCTCACCTAAGTTCAAAGCTGTTTACGGTCAGTTAGGAACAACATTCGGAGGAAACCATCTTGGTTGTGCGGCAGCTATCAGCGTTCTCAACATCATGGAGAAAGAAAACTTGGTCGCTAATGCGGCTGAGGTTGGAGACTACTTGATGAAGCAGTTGAAAGCCATCGATTCTCCACTTATCGCAGAAGTGCGTGGAGAGGGATTGATGATCGGAATCGAGTTGACGGTGCCATACAAAGAGATCCGTACAAAACTAGTGTTCGAGCAGCATGTGTTCACAGGATGCAGCGGCACACACGTATTGCGTCTTCTTCCACCTTTGTGCTTGACAAAAGCAGACGCAGATGAGTTCATCAAACGCTTCAAAGCAGTGTTAAACTAAGAGAAAAACATAAAAAAATATATGGCAAAAGAATTGACCCCACGTGCAGAGAACTACTCACAGTGGTACAATGATTTGGTAGTAAAAGCAGACCTCGCAGAGCAATCGCCTGTAAGAGGATGTATGGTGATCAAACCTTATGGTTACGCCATTTGGGAGAAGATGCAGGCTGAGCTTGACAGACGTTTCAAGGAGACTGGCCACGTCAACGCATATTTTCCACTTCTAATCCCTAAGTCTTTCCTTTCAAGAGAGGCTGAGCACGTAGAGGGATTTGCTAAGGAGTGTGCAGTAGTGACACACTACCGTCTGAAGACAAATGAGACTGGCGACGGTGTTGTTGTCGACCCAGAGGCAAAACTTGAGGAGGAGCTAATCGTCCGCCCTACTTCAGAGACTATCATCTGGAACACATATAAAGGTTGGATCCACAGCTACCGTGATCTTCCTATCCTTTGCAACCAGTGGGCAAACGTGATGCGCTGGGAGATGCGTACACGTCCATTCCTTCGTACAGCTGAGTTCTTGTGGCAAGAGGGTCACACAGCACACGAGACACGTGAAGAGGCAGAGGCAGAAGCACAGAAGATGCTTCACGTCTACGGTGATTTCGCAGAGAACGTGATGGCAGTGCCAGTAATCAAGGGAGTAAAGAGTGAGACAGAGCGTTTCGCAGGTGCTGTCGACACATATACAATCGAGGCTTTGATGCAGGATGGAAAGGCTCTTCAGAGCGGAACTTCACACTTCCTAGGTCAGAACTTCGCAAAAGCATTCGATGCACAGTTCCAGAACAGAGAAGGTGGAATGGACTACGTTTGGGCTACATCTTGGGGTGTTTCAACTCGTTTGATGGGTGCTTTGATCATGACTCACTCAGACGACAACGGTCTTGTTCTTCCTCCAAAATTGGCTCCTATCCAGGTGGTTATCGTTCCAATCTTCAAGGGAGACGACCAGAAGAATGCCATCGCAGAAAAGCTAGATCCAATCATCAAGGAGTTGAAATCTAAAGGCATTTCAGTTAAATACGACGATGATTCACAGAAGCGTCCAGGATTCAAGTTTGCTGAGTATGAGTTGAAGGGTATTCCTGTAAGACTTTGTATGGGAGCAAGAGACTTGGAGAACGGCACTATCGAGGTGGCACGTCGTGACAACTTGACAAAGGAGAGCATCAACCTTTCTGATACAGTGTCATACGTGGAGAAACTTCTTGCTGACATCCAGGTTAATATGTTGAACAAGGCTCTTGAGTTCCGCAACGCAAGCATCAAGAGCGTCGACACATACGAGGAGTTCAAGACAGAGATCGAGAAAGGTGGATTCATTCTTGCTCACTGGGACGGAACAGCTGAGACAGAGGCACTTATCAAGGAAGAGACAAAGGCAACAATCCGTTGCGTGCCATTCGACTCTTACATCGCCGGCGACAAAGAGCCAGGCAAATGTATGGTGACTGGCAAACCAAGTAAGTGCAGAGTATTGTTCGCAAGATCATATTAATGCAATGCGTATTTCGTAATGCATAATTAGGCCATACAGAAATGTGTGGCCTTTTTTATCTCAAAATTGGTACTTTAGTTGTTTATGACCGATAAATAGTACATTGTACTTGAGGATTCCAAAGGGCGGAACGCCCTTCCTCCCCCCTCTAGTGCGAGCCGAAGGCGAGCACTTATAATTTACAAAAAACGCATTTTTACCGCTCGTCCTCTGGGCTCGCGGATGAGAGTGAGTTAGGGCGTTCCGCCCTTAACAATCCTCATTTTTTATGCAGAACAATCCATCTTTAACCTATAATTTAATTTCACATACCTCATTTCCGATTTATAATTAATTTTTGTTATTTTTGTAACGTTTGCATTGAATGATGTTTTACATCTTCCAATGTTTAGGAATCAAATAAAACTACAAGATATAATTCATTTATGAAAAAAATTTATTTATCACTTTTATGTGGTCTAATGCTTGGCACATCATGTAACCGCACTGATGCCAACAAAGACTCTGCTAAAAAAGAAAACGTAGAGTCGGCTGCAGAAGAATCTCCTATTGCAAAAGACACTTCTTGGAAATCTTTATCACTTCGTGAAAAGATCGGACAAACAATGATGGTGGTTGCTCTGACACAAGACCATAAGGCAGTTGGAAACGGATCTATCAAAGGATTCTTGGAGAAATATCCTGTCGGCAGTTTGTTTATCGCAGACTGGTATTTGAAAGAGAAATACACTCCAAAAGATCCATTGGAAGTATTGCCTGAGATTCTGAAAGAATACAACGAATACTCAAAGGTTCCGATGCTTGTATGCGAGGATTTCGAAAGAGGAATCGGCGAGACATATTCTAAATATACACATCTACCTGTCGGCATGTCGCTTGGTGCTGCCGCAGACACTGCCCTAGCCTACGATTCAGAGCAGGCTATCGCAATGGAAGCTCGTGAGATGGGATTCAACTGGCTTCTTCATCCAGTGTCAGACCTTAATATGAATCCTCTTCAGGAATTGGTGGTTGAGCGTTCGGTTTCAGACGACGTTAACAAGGCTCTTCCAATCTTGAAAAGCCAGATCAACGGACTTCACTCTAAAAATGTCATCTCTACTGTAAAGCATTTCCCTGGCGACGGTGTGACAATGCGTAACCAGCATATCGTGACTACAGCCAACTCTTTGTCGAAAGAGGAGTGGATGAACTCATTTGGAAAATTGTTCAAGGGATTGATCGACGGTGGTGCAGCCTCAATCATGGTCGGCCACATTCAGTTGCCTGCATTCCAGACACAGAAGATCAACGGTCAGTTGCCACCTGCTACTCTTTCTAAGGAGCTTATGGTGGACATGCTAAAAAATGAGTTCAACTATAAAGGTGTGATCATCACAGACGCGCTCAACATGGGTGGATGTGCAGGCTACTACAAGAATGAGCTTGAAGTATCTGTACAGTGTTTCGCAGCTGGTGCTGACGTTGTTTTGTGGCCATCACTTGCGTATATGGACACAGTAGAGGCAAGAATCCTACGTGGAGAGATTCCAATGGAGCGTTTGGATGACGCTGTTGAGCGTGTTTGGGCTATGCGTGAACGCTTCGGCTACAACAAGAAAGACAATCACACTATCGCCACTCCAATGACAGATGCAGACAAAGCATTTGTTAAGAAGACAGGTGCTGCCGTTGCAGACAAAGCTATCACAGTGGTTGAGAACAGCGACAATCTTCTTCCAATCAAAGCAGAAAACGGCAAGAGAGTTGCCCTTATTGAGATTGGAGAGCAGATGACAGTGGAGAAATTCGCAGTCACAAAGAGAGAGTTGGAGAGCCGTGGATTCAGCGTGGATATTCTTGAGAACCCACACTTCTACGCTTGGGGATACAGAATCGACTCGTTGAACAACTACGATAAGATACTTGTTTGCTTCGAGAACCGTTATTTCCACCCACTTGGTACATGCTTGTTGAAAAACAAGGAGTCGTTCGGAGTATGGACAGCCAACATGTTGGATCCAAAGAAGAAGATCGCCATCTCGTATGCAAATCCATATTCTTTGGAGATCTACGAGGGAATCGTCCCAACTAAGATCAACGCCTACAGCATCGACACATTCACACAGAAAGCAGTCGTGAAAGTGTTGACGGGAGAACTTGAGGCTACAGCAACATCACCAGTAAAGTTGAACAACCCGATGTTGAAATAACATCTGATTTCGAAAAGACGAAAATAATCGTCTCAAAATAAAAACAGGCTGTGCAGAAATGTACAGCCTGTTTTTTTGAATGCTGAATTTAGAATTCTGCATTTATGATTACTGTTCATTCTACTTCATTCACCACAAATTTATAAGCTGCTTAAACTTAATTAAAAGATTTTGTCACACAAAAAAGAGGATTGTTAAGGGCGGAACGCCCTAACCCCTCTTCTCCTTTGCGAGTCCGTTAGGGCGAGCAACTTAATAATCATTAAAATTTTGGAATCAAAAAAAGCGGAAGAATCATCGACTCTTCCGCTTTATACATTAATGCCAAATGCTCATCAATTCAGCATTCCGCATTTATAATTTATCATTATTACAACTGAGCGTCAGGCAACTCAAAGATAGATTTCGCTGTCTTGCCTGGATCACCTGTCTCATAACCTTTCTTCAACCAACGTGAACGCTGTGCTGAAGTACCATGGTTGAATGTCTCAGGCTGAGTACGTCCGTATGCCTGCTGCTGAAGATAGTCGTCTCCAATCTTAGAAGCCGCATTCAAACCTTCCTCTATATCACCAGCCTCCATTGAATTATACTTAGCGTTATCGTGATGAGCCCAAACCCCTGCGAAGAAATCAGCCTGAAGTTCAAGACGGATATTCAACTTGTTGCTCTCTACCTGAGATACTCTAGCCTGCTGCTGCGACACCTTCTGCAACGTACCAAGAAGATACTGCACATGATGACCGACCTCGTGAGCAATCACGTATGCCTTTGCGAAATCTCCCTTCGCTCCATAATTTGTTTCCAACTGATCGAAGAAATCAAGATCGATGTACACAGCCTGGTCGCCAGAACAATAGAAAGGACCTGATTCAGAACGAGCATTTCCACATGCCGACGATACAGTGCCACGGAAGACAACCATCTTAGGTGCCTTGTATGTCATACCAGAATTCTTGAAGATCTCTGTCCACACATCCTCTGTACCAGCTAGGATCTGTGCT
Source organism: uncultured Bacteroidales bacterium (assembly GCA_902782665.1). Taxonomy (GTDB): domain Bacteria; phylum Bacteroidota; class Bacteroidia; order Bacteroidales; family Paludibacteraceae; genus UBA1723. Next base: position 63,163 of record CACZOA010000094.1, on the reverse strand, counting down.
GCAAACTGAAATTTCTCCTCATCTTCTTTAGTAGGTGTGTAGCCACTACCAGTCTCAACTTTTGGCTGGCTTGAATATGAGTTCCAACCTGCTGATAATCCAGATACTACGCTGCCTGTCTGTATGTATGTGAAAATACCTACGATTGCAGCGACCAAAAGACCACCGCCACCGACAGCCTTACCGCTTACTCCACGTCTGTCATCCACATTGCTGGATGTTCTTCTTCCTGTTAGCTTCATTTATTTTAAGTTTAAGTTTATTTTGATGTACAAAATTACATTTTTTTTCTTATCCTCGACATTTTCTGCCGTTTACTTCATTATCGTCACATTTATTTCACACCGAACTCTCTATCTATCTTAAGCAACGGAGCAATGAAAAACGGAGGTATCGTACAGATGCATACCCAGATGAAGAAATTAGTGTATCCCAACGTCTCCTGCATATATCCTGCGATCATTCCTGGGATCATCATTCCGAGAGCCATCAATCCCGTGCAGATAGCGTAATGCGTTGTGGAATATTTACCCTGCGATATATATACAAGGTATAGAGTGAACGCTGTGAATCCGAATCCATATCCGAATTGCTCGATCGCAACCATAGCATAGATAGTGGGAAGAAATGCGGTCTGAGTCGAACTCAAAAATATATACACCACATTAGGAATATTCATAAACAACAGCATCGGGAACATCATCCTCTTCAATCCGTATTTCGACACTGCGATTCCACCAAGGACACCACCAACCATCAATGCGATCACACCGACAAGACCATAGATATTGCCGACATCCGTCAACGTCAATCCAAGTCCGCCATTCTCATATGTGTCTTTCAAGAAAAGCTGGGCTATTTTTCCAAGCTGAGCCTCACCAAGACGGTAAGTGAAGATGAAAAGAAGGGCAAGAAGGAGCTCTCTACCCGTGAATTTAGCGAAAAATGATTTGAAATTATTCTTCAGCGACGCTACCATTCCTTCCTGAGACTGGCATCCGTTTTCTGATGTGCATCCATTTTCCTCAGCACGTCCGTACGTCTCTACTGCAGATATTGATTCCAAACGTTTTTTATCGTTCGGCAAAAAGGCGAAATGATAAACGGACAACACAAGGAACGCAATCGCCATTATATAAAAGACGGTGCTCCACGCACTAGCATGGGCAGGTATCATCTCCATCCCGTCGACGGTATTCTTCTCAAACAACTGACCCGCCAGCACCAGACATCCCCACTGGCAAAGCACTGTGCTGATTCGATAAAACGTGTTACGGATACCGACAAAGAACGACTGCTGGTTAGTGTCGAGAGCGAGGATATACAATCCGTCGGCAGCTATATCGTGTGTGGCAGAGGCAAATGCACAAAGCCAGAAGAATGCCAAAGAAGCGTTAAGCCAGAAATCGAACGGAGCGGAAAAAGCAACGCCTCCAAGTGCGATAGCCACAATAAACTGCATCACCACCACCCACATCTTCTTGCTGCCAAACAAGTCGAGTATCGGACTCCAAAACGGTTTGATTACCCACGGCAGATACATCCAAGAGGTGTAGAGAGCCACATCAGCATTACTCAGTCCCATTTCAGAAAGGAAAAGCATCGCAAGAGTGTTCACAGCGAAATATGGAGCACCCTCAGCCATATATAAGGTGGGAATCCAAGCCCACGGAGTAATTTGTCTTTTATCCATATTATAATTTATTCAACGATTACAAAAATAATGCAGAAATGGAAGAATTGCAAATAAACAAAAAAAGACGCTTTTTTCAAGCGTCTTTTTCTGTTGTCCTACTAGGACTCGAACCTAGTCAAACGGTACCAAAAACCGGTGTGCTACCATTACACCATAGGACAATCACAACTCGATAGCCTTTAGGCTCTCATTTGCGGGTGCAAAGGTAGCTTGATTTATTTATATCTGCAAATAAATCTCAATCTTTTTCTTTAATTTTTGATAAAAACCGAGTTATCAACAACTTAGATGATTCATACACAGCAAAAATAGACCATTTTTGTATTTTTATTCAACATGGAAACAGAAATGAATAAACAAACATTTTTTTATTTTTTTCAAATGAAATTTCATATCAGCCATCATAATAACAAGTTATGATTTTAGTACGAAACTTTTCATTTTTTTTTACCTTAAATCGTTTTTTTATTCCCAACTTTGCGAATGTAAAACCAACAAAAAAATGGAAGACTTAATCGGAGAACTTCACATAATGAAAGTATACCCAGAGACTATCGTGGATGGTCCAGGGTTTCGTTACTCGATATACCTATCTGGATGCAGACACCACTGCCCTGGCTGTCAGAATCCAAATAGCTGGAATCCGCTTAACGGGCTTCCATTGAGGCGTAGCATGGTAGACGAAATGGTTGAGTCTATCAACGAAAATCCTATTCTTGACGGTGTCACTTTCTCTGGTGGCGACCCGTTCTTTAATCCTAAGGATTTTGGCTATATTTTAAAGAGAATCAAGAAGGAGACTGGTAAAAACATATGGGTGTACACTGGTTACAAATTCGAAGAACTTCTTGAGATTGAAGAGGTTATACCGTTGCTTAACTATATCGACGTGATTGTTGACGGCAGATTCGACCAGTCAAAATTCGATCCACGTCTCGATTGGAGAGGCAGCAGCAACCAGAGACTTGTGAAGGTGCAGGAAGAGCTTCGCAAATTCCGTAAGGAAAAGAAAGAAGCCGAAAAAGCAAGTAAAAAAGAGGCCTGCTAATAAAGGACAAAACAAAGAATAAAAGATATAGAAATTTTAATTGGTTAAGTGTTTTGAAGACCGTACGTTTTGACAACGAGCGGTCTTTTTCGTATCCGGCAAACAGAGCCTGCCAGCCGAAGGTACTTTCCTGCTACAAATGTCTTCCAAATAGGCTGTGACGCATGATTTTCTTCAAAACACAGACGGCATAGCGATGCCACAGAAACAAAACGTAAAGGAGATGTAGAAAGCCAGATTCTTTTGGTGTGTATTTATACAAATTTCCTATTTTTGTAAGAAAAGAATAATCCTATGATAGATCCATTAGCAATAATAAAGAAATACTACGACGAGAACAGTAAGCTCTACCACATTCTCGTCACTCATTCAAAAGAGGTCACAGAAAAAGCGTTGAAAATTGTCGACGCTCATCCTGAGCTTGGAGCCGACCGCAGATTCGTGGAGGAAGGCGCAATGCTTCACGACATCGGTATCTTCAAGACTTCAGCGGCTGGAATCTGTTGCGACGGAGATCAGCCCTACATCTGCCACGGCTATCTCGGCAGTGAGTTGCTCCAAGCGGAAGGTCTGCCACGCCATGCGATGGTGGCGGAACGTCACACAGGCACAGGATTATCGTTGAAGCAGATCATCGAGCAGGATCTTCCTGTTCCTCATCGTGACATGCGTCCCGTCAGCATAGAAGAACAGATCATCTGTTTTGCCGACAAATTCTTCAGCAAGACACACTTGGGAGAAGAGAGAGATTTTATCCAGGCAAGACGCAAACTGGAAAAATTCGGTGAAGAATCAGTGAAACAGTTTGATGAGTGGGGAAAAATGTTTTTGTAATGTTGGCGGCAATCTATAAATAATGATATATGGTAAAAGAGATAATGCATGATCCGTTGTTCCTGTCTCAAAAATCAGAGCCAGCTACAGAAGAAGACAAACAAGTGGTGACTGACCTGCTCGACACTCTGCGTGCCCACCTTGACGGATGCGTGGGTATGGCTGCCAATATGATCGGAGTTTTGAAAAATATCATCGTGGTATGCGTGGGTGATAAACAAGAGGCATTCATCAACCCTGTGATCACATTGAAATTGAAACCTTATCCTGCAGAAGAGGGATGTTTGTCATTGCCAGGAGTAAAGAAGACAATTCGATACAATGAAATAGAGTTGGAATATTTAGACATTAATTTCAAAACACAAAGGAAGAAATTCAGAGGCTTTACAGCCCAAATCATACAACACGAAATCGACCATTGCAATGGAATATTGATTTAATTCATAATTCATAATGCATAATTCGTAATTGTTGGGAAATACATCTGAGGAATTGAATTTGCTCGTAGGGGCGAACCCTTGTGGACGCCCTAATAATTCGTAATTGTGGGGACAGCCATGGGAATTCATAATTCATAATTCGTAATTGTGGGGACGAGCCAAAGACATGGGAAATTAAAACCTTTTTTACAAACATAAACAAACAATTATGAAAGCTAAAACAATCATAATCTTTCTGTTATCTTTTCATTCACTGCTATCATCAGCATATGAAAAAAAGTTGGCTGGCTATCCTATACCAAGAAATATCAAAGGTTGTATTAAGTTGCTCGACAAAACCATGTCAGCCGACGAAAAAGAGTTGATTAGGACATTGCCAGAAGACAGCATTAGCGAGCATGAGAAATTCCGTAATAAGGATGCGGATTTTTATGAAACATGGCTAATGACAGATAGCACATCCCCGCTAGAGAAATATTTCGTCAAAAAGGAAATCTACAAATATTACCAGATGTATGAGACAATTCTGGTATCTTATCACCGTTATCTAAACCATCAAAAAATCGATTTAAAAGAACAAAAAGAGAAGTATGCTGAAAGACGAAGAGCAGCGGCAGAAAAACAAAATACACAATTTGCAAAATCTCCAAATAATATTTATCAAGATGAAATTTACACGATTGATACGATAGACTGCGTCTATATTCCTATGGATTTAGATGACTGTTGCGTGCAATTGGATCAATTGTTGAGTGAGGAGGACAAGGAATTCATCAAAAATCTTCCTGATAAAAAAGAGACAATAAAGTTACACATGAGTTTAGGCATGTGGATAAGAAACAATTGGGGATTATGGGGAGGCTCCCGTCTCCAAAAATATTTATTTGACATATCTGATCACCCAGACGGAATGTCAAGCATAATTTTAGAGCACTACTACGATTGGCTGAACAAAAAATAATTCATAATGCATAATTGTTGGGACATGCCACACATCTGGTGATTCAACCCTCTTGTAGAGACGCACGACCGTGCGTCTCATGATTATCCCATTGTTTAGATTTCACCCACAATTACGCAATACGAATTATGCATTACGAATTAAATTCAATTTCCTCTCTTCGCCTTATGCCCAAGTTTTTTCAAGCATTCCACAGCAGCATCACGCTTGTCGCCCTGAAGAAGTATCTCCTCCTCACGGTATGAACCACCTGTCGCCAGTTTTTTCTTCAACACATCAGCAATCTGATGCACCGTCTCCAAATCACAAGTGAAACCAGAAATGATAGTGGCAGTCTTTCCTCCTCTACCCTTCTTCTCAAAACTAACGATCAAATTCTGAGCGTCTACCTTCTCCTCCACTTTTTCCTCAACAACTGGTTCTGCATCTCCCTGTGGCAAAGTGCCTTTAAGAGCAGATAGCGAATCTTTCCAATCCATATTTTAAATTTTCGTTTCCTTATTTATAAAACAAAAATAAAACTTTTTCAGAGTTCACACACAATACCACATGACATTTCACGTTATAATTATGAACAAATAAAATTGTGCACATAGATCGGCACATTGCGAAATTAAGGTATTAAATTTATAATAGGGGGATCGAGTATGGAGTTATTAAGAAAAATATTGTCATGCGCAGTTGCTATGACATTGACCGCCATCAGTGGAGAAATCAACGCTCAAAACATGCGTTCTTATACCAATAGATCAATATTGTCGAGCGGACGAACAGTAAAAATCCGTGTTCAAGAAGAAGGAATATATTCATTCACATACGAAGAACTACGCAAAATGGGATTCTCCAACCCGAAGAACGTACATCTACGTGGATATGGAGGAGAGTTGCTTGACGAAGATTTCAAAGAAAGCAATCAGTATGTCGACGACTTGGCCGACCAACAGATCGTGGATCTGGGAGATAGAATCGTATTCTACCTCAGAGGAGTCGTAGGGTTGGCAAAGATAAACGAAAGCTCGACAAACAATATCGGCATAACTGAAAACTACACATCTGACCACTCATACTATTTCCTACACGAAGAAAATACAGAGGCACCAAAAATCAAGTATGCAGATAAGTTGACGGAAGGGGTCGTCAAAGAGTCTACATACACAGCCATCAAATGGCAGAAATTCGACGACATAAACATCGCCAAGACCGGCAGAAACTGGTATGGAAGCAAGTTCAACGATGGCGACAGCAAAAAATTCACGTTCCAATTCGACAACATCATTGCCGGAGCCACAGGTTATATATATAGCAATATAATGACTTCATCGACGTCCATAAGTGAATTCAGCATCTTGACAAACACAACAAACAAATCGGAGGATTTTGACAAAAGGAAAATAAAAGCTGAAAATGAAGACGAGTACATACTTGGATTTGAGAAGACAATCGTGGTTGATGTCACACAGTCGGAAGACAATACAATATCCGCCACATACAAATACTCAACAGAATCAATTACAGGAGCAGGATACATCGATTATATAATCGCCGCCGCCAACTGCAATTTGAGAAGCAACGTCGACTACCAAATGATCCCAATCGGGCCATCTTCCAAAAAGACAAACATCACATACGCAGCTTTGAATTCCAATTCCACCATTCAAGTTTGGGATGTGTCAGAAATCGGCGATGTCAGAAGAGTGCCGACAAGATTGAGCAAAGACAGCCTGATATTCACAGTCCAAACGAGACCAACCGTCGGCAGATATATCATGTTCAACCCCAATGGAGGATTTCCGACTCCAGAAGTAGTCGGAAATGTAGACAACCAGAATATTCATGCGCTAAAAGATATCGAATACGTGGTAGTTACCAATCCGGAATTTATCGACCAAGCCAAAGAGATCGCAGATTTTCATCAGAAAGAAGACGGAATGAGCACCGTTGTTGTCACTGCAGACCAAGTGTTCAATGAATTCTCGAGCGGAACACCAGACCCAACAGCCATCAGAGCATTCATGAAGATGCTATGGGACAAAGCATCAGTGTCGGATTACGGAATTTTCCCACAATATCTATTATTGATTGGAGACGGAACTTTCGACAACAGGGGAAAAATTAAGACAAACGAGAACAACAAAATGCTGACATACCAATCCGTCAAATCGCTAAGTGAATCAACCAGCTATACATCCGACGATTATTTCGGCTATGTTGAAGACAACACTTCAGGCTACGACTACATACATATGAACAAACGGCTAAATATTGGAGTAGGACGATTCCCTGTCACGACAGCCAAGCAAGCAGAGGCACTTGTCGACAAGGTAAAGCAATATTACGCATCAGAACCTGGAAATTGGAGGACAAAGATTGTTGCCCTGGGAGATGACAATGAAAAAACAGAGACAACATCGTCATCATATCATGCATTCCTATATCAACAAGAGGAAGCCATTTCAACAATAGAATCAGCTGAACCAAGGATGAACGTTTCCCGTATATACTGGGATAAATATACTTGTGACGTGAGCGGAGGATCAAACAGATATCCTGAAGTGACAGCCGAAATAACAAAGAAATTTTCAGAAGGAACACTGATTTTCAACTATCTCGGACACAGTTCTTACAATGCAATCAGTGCGGAACATGCCTATTCAATCACACAAGCAAAAAGCATATACAACAAAATATATCCATTATGGTTTGCCGGAAGTTGTAATCTTTCTCAATTTGACGATTTAAGACCAAGTTTCGGAGAAGAGATAATATTAAACTCACATGGAGGAGCGATAGCATCCATCGGTGCTGTACGCACAGCCTACATAACTGCCAATCTGTCGATTGACAAGGCATTTTTGAGACAAACATTCAATTCAGATAATGATTACCGTTTAGGTAAGATTTACAGAGAAGCCAAGACACAACTAGGGTCATACAGCGACAAATCATATTATGTACTATTGGGAGACCCAGGCATAAGATTAAAAATTCCTGAGCTAAATTTAGTGGTTGATTCCATAGTTACTTTGAATAGAGATGGATCCGTCGTCAAAGCAGACACGTTGAAAGCGCTATCCAAAGTGAAGGTTTATTGTCACGTTGAGGACGAGACCGGCAATGTGCTGAGCCAATATAATGGGGTTGCCAGAGCAACTCTCAAAGACAAAAAAACGAAAATAGCCACAAAAGCCAACAAAGTTTTCACTAGAGAAGTCGACAATAAAAAAGTGTTTGAAAGAGCTGATCCATTCAATTATTATGAATATACGAACACCCTATATTCAGGTTCATCCGTCATATCCAACGGAAAATTTGATTTTCAGATGATTATCCCCAAAGACATCAACTATAAAGTTGACTATGGAAGACTCTCCATGTATGCCTACGACGAAGAGAATGGTTGGGATGCGATGGGAGCAAACGAAGACATCCTTATAGGAGGCAGTGCGTCAGATATCGAGCCAGACGACGTTGGTCCGTACATCAACGTGACAACCAATGGTGGAAATTACAAAGATGGCTACAAAGTCAATCCGAACCCTATGATTTATGTGGATTTGGCCGACGCGAGTGGAATAAACGTCACAGGAAGCAGTATCGGTCATAACATCACATTGACAATTGATGAGAATACAAAAAATGTCATCAATTTGAACTCTTACTTCTCATACAATACTTCAAGCTGCACAGAAGGAAGAGTGGAATACCATACAGAAGAGGCATTGAGTGAAGGTTGGCACACCATCAAGGTCAAAGCATGGGATTTGCAAAACAACTCATCAGAGTCCACAATCAAAATCTATGTATGTGAAAATATCGCTCCAGATATAGAGACATTGACAGTATATCCGAACCCTGTCAAAGACAAATTCACAGCCTACATAAAGACAAACAGACCAGATGAGGTACAAACCATGGAGTGCACACTGCTGGATTTATCAGGACGACAGATTTCAAGAAAAGATTTGAAAGACAAGACAACAGACGGGACATGGAAAATCGAGTGGAATCTGAACGATAGCGGAAGAATTTCCAATGGACTATACCTATTGTACGTTCGCATAGCCACTGAAAAATCAGATTTTGCAGAAAAAACCGAAAAGATCATCGTCGTCGATCAATAAGATGCACTTATAAAGATAAGAATCCATGTTTTTTCAAACCAACCTATACATTAAAATTTCGCATGTATTTGTAATATGTTAAAAACATTTTGAGCTAAAACATAAAAAAAGAAAAATAAAATCTTAAATTTGCGAAATTGGTATTTTTAACATCATATGAAGATAATTTGTGTAGGTTGGAACTATGGTTCCCACAATGCAGAACTATATAAAGAGGAAAAGAAAGAACCAGTGCTTTTTCTAAAGCCAGAGACATCTCTTCTTCGAGAAAACAAGCCATTCTATCTGCCAGATTTTTCACAACAGATAGAGCATGAGGCTGAGCTTGTGGTGAGGATAGGAAAGATGGGCAAGAATATCGCGGCAAAATTTGCAGACAGATATATCGATGCCATCACAATCGGAGTAGACTTTACAGCTCGAGACCTTCAGGCTGCTGCCAAAAAAGCAGGCGCGCCATGGGATATCAGCAAAGGTTTTGACAACTCCGCTCCTGTTGGAGAATTTGTGGACAAAAGCAAATTTACCGACCTGCAGAACATCAACTTTAGCCTAAGTAAAAATGGCCAAACAGTCCAATCAGGCAACAGCGGTGAAATGATCACTTCGATAGCGGAGATTGTGTCGTTAGCAAGTAAATATTTCACATTGAAGACGGGAGACCTGATATTCACAGGCACACCAAGCGGTGTAGGCAAAGTAGAGATTGGAGATGAAATCAAAGGATTCATAGAAGGTCAGGAATTACTTAGTTTCAGTGTCAAATAACAATTTAGTTTAGTTATGAAGTTATTTAGAAATGTATTGACATGCACGTTTGCAATGACATTGGCTTCAATATGTGGAGTCAATGCACAAAACATGCGTTCATATACTAATAAATCAGTTTTGTCAAGCGGACGAACTGTAAAAATTCGTGTACAGGAGGAAGGACTCTACTCATTCACTTACGATGAATTGCGAGAGATGGGTTTTTCCAACCCTAAGAATGTACACCTACGCGGATATGGAGGAGAGTTGTTGAACGAAGACTTCACAGAAAGCAACAAATATGTAGATGATTTGGCAGACCAGCCAGTGGTTGATTTAGGAGACAAAATCGCATTCTACTTGAGAGGTGTTGTGGGGTTGACAAAGATAAACGCATCCGCGACCAATTATATTGGTATAACAGAAAACTACTCATCTGACTATTCCTACTATTTCCTACATGAGGAAAGTTCTGAAGCTAAGAGAATTGAGTTCGCTGAGGAATTGACAGAAGAAGAGATAAAAGAGACTACATATACAGCCATCAAATGGCAAAAATTTGATGACATCAACATAGCCAAAACCGGCAGAAACTGGTATGGCAACAAATTCAGCAATGGCGACAGCAAGACATTCTCTTTCTCATTCACCAATCTTATAGCGGGAGAAACTGGAAGAATCTACAGCAATGTGCTGTCAGCATCGTCAACTATAGGAGAATTCAATCTGAAGACCGATTTAACAGACAAATCAGTTTCATTCGACAAAGCTGCCAAATATGATCTTGGATACGAGAAGATAATGGAAGCAGACGTCACACAGACATCATCCAATTCCATATCGGCCACATACGACTACACTACAGGATCAACTACCGGAGCCGGATACATTGACTATATAATCGCTGCAGCAAAATGCAATCTGAAAGGCAATGTAAGCTACCAGATGATACCAGTCACTCCATCGTCGACAGAATACAACATCACATACGCCGCATTGAATTCAAATTCTAACATCCAGGTTTGGGACGTATCAGAGATCGGTGATGTCAAAAGAGTGCCAACAAGACTAAGCAAAGACAGTTTGATATTCACAGTCAAAACAAGACCTACAGTCGGAAGGTACATCTTGGTCAACTGGGGAGGAGGATTCCCTACTCCAGAAGTTGTCGGAAATGTAGACAACCAGAATCTGCACGCATTTAACAATATTGAATACGTAGTAGTGACCAACCCTGAATTCATCGACCAAGCCAAAGAATTAGCAGAGTTCCATCAAAAAGAGGATGGAATGAATGTAGCGGTTGTCACTGCAGAGCAAGTGTTCAATGAATTCTCGAGCGGAACTCCAGATCCTACAGCCATCAGAGCGTTCATGAAAATGCTATGGGACAAAGCGTCGGAATCTGAATATGGAATTTATCCTCAATATCTGCTGTTGATGGGAGATGGAACATACGACAACAGAGGAAAGCTAAAGAAGAATGACAACAACAAAATGTTGACATACCAATCCGTGAAATCATTGAACGAAACATCCAGCTACTCTTGCGACGACTATTTCGGCTATGTTGAAGACGGATCTATAGGTTACAACAACCTATACACCAATAAACGAATAAACATTGGAGTAGGAAGATTCCCTGTCATAAAAGCAGAGCAAGCAGAAAATCTTGTCAACAAAGTAAAACAATACTATGCATTGGAGCCAGGCGAATGGAGAACAAAAGTTCTTGCTTTGGCAGATGACAATGAAGAACAAAGCTCATCTTCAGGATACCACTCTTTTTTATCACATCAAGAGGAGGCAATATCAACGATAGAAACAGTTGAACCAAGAATGAATATAACTCGTTTCTATTGGGACAACTTCACTTGTGACATGAGTGGAGGATCACGCAGATACCCAGAAGTGACTGCAGCCATAACAAAGAAATTCACAGAAGGCTCTTTGATTTTCAACTACTTAGGACACAGTTCGTATAACGCCATAAGTGCTGAGCATTCTTACTCAATATCACAAGTACAGACGATATACAACAAAATATATCCTGTGTGGTTTGCAGGAAGCTGTAATCTGTCTCAGTATGATGATTTCAGAACAAGTTACGGAGAGGAAATCATGCTTAATCCAAACGGAGGAGCGATTGCTTCTATTGGAGCCGTACGCACAGCCTACGCATCACCAAACCTATCGTTAGACAAGGATTTCTTAAAACAAGCTTTTAATCCAGAGAACGAGTACCGCTTAGGTAAAATATACAGAGCGGCAAAAACAGCAAGAGGTCAGGACTCGAACAAAATGGTTTATATTTTGTTGGGAGATCCAGGTCTAAAATTAAAAGTTCCTGAATTGAATATAGCGGTCGACTCAATTGTAACTTTGAATTCAGACGGAAGTGTCTCAAAAACAGACACTCTGAAAGCGCTATCCAAAGTTAAGATTTATTGTCACGTAGAAGACGAGTCAGGCAACACGTTGAAACAATTCAACGGAATAGTAAACGCCACACTAAAAGACAAAGAGGTAAAAGCGTTCACGAAAGGAAATAAAAACGGCATCGACCCTTACACTTATTACGACAGACAGAGCACATTGTATACAGGTTCTTCTATCGTAACTAATGGAGAATTTGAACTACAGATGATCATACCTAAAGACATCAACTATAATATCGATTTCGGCAGATTGTCTATGTATGCATACGACGAGTCAAATGGTTGGGATGCTATGGGAGCAGACGAAACCTTGTACATCGGAGGCAGTGCACCAGATGTGACACCAGACAGCGTCGGACCAAATCTTGTCGTGACAACAAACGGAGACAATTACAAGGATGGATACAAAGTGAATCCTAACCCTATGATTTATGTGGATTTGTCGGATGCAAGCGGTATAAATGCGACAGGCAGCAGTATCGGTCATAACATCACATTGACAATCGACGACAACACAAAGAACGTCATCTCTTTAAATTCATATTTCAAATATAATACAGCAAGTTGTACAGAAGGAAGAGTTGAATACCACATAGAAGAGGCATTGAGTGAAGGCTGGCACACAATCAAGATCAAAGCATGGGATTTGCAAAGCAACTCATCCGAATCAACTATCCGAATTTATGTAAACGAAAGCTTGGCGCCAGAGATAGAGACACTAACAGTCTACCCTAACCCAGCCAAGGACAAATTTACAGCTTACATAAAGACAAACAGACCTGATGAAGTTCAGACTGTAGAATGTTCATTGACCGAGGTGTCTGGCAGAGAGATTCTAAGAAAAGAGTTTAAAGACAAGCCGACAGACGGAACATGGAACATCGAGTGGGACTTGAATGAGAACGGCAAAATTGCCTCAGGACTATACTTACTGTATATTCGCATAGCTACTGAAAAATCAGATTTTGCAGAAAAAACTGAAAAAATCATGGTTATTGCACAATAAATAGTAATATTGCACGTTAAATAAGTAGAAAGATAAAAAATAGAATAGATAGATGAAAAGAATAAAAGCGAGTTTGGCAGGGACAGCTATAATGCTATCCGTATTGAGTGTAAGCGCAGAAAAGAAAAGCGATTACTTCAACCCTTTACAGACTGCAATACCTTCATTGAGTATTGCCCCTGATGCAAGAGGTGGTGGTATGGGAGATGTTGGTGCAGCAACCTCCGCCGACCTATATTCTCAACATTGGAATCCATCGAAATATGCCACAATGGAAAACAAAGGAGGTGTAGCGATCTCTTTCACTCCTTGGCTAAGAAGCATTGTAAATGACATCAACCTTGGATACCTTGTTGGCTACTATAAACTAGATGAAAAACAAGCGTTGTCGGCTTCATTGAGATACTTCTCATATGGAGAAATCAACTTGTCTGATATGCCTGGCCCTTCAGGAGAGGTCATTTCACAGGGAACAGCAAAACCATACGAGATGGCTATCGACGTCGCTTACTCACGTGCATTGAGCCAGTATTGGAACGCATCCGTAGCACTAAGATTCATTCTTTCTGATTTGATGAACGGAGTTGTTGACGAAGAGGCATACTCTGCAGCTAAAACAGTTGCAGCCGACGTTTCTGCATTCTATAGCCGCCCATTTGACTTGTCAGACAAGAGAGTCGCAAAGTTGAATTTCGGTACTAACATCTCAAACATCGGTGCTAAGCCTACATATGATGACGGAGCGACATATCAGTATCTTCCTACCAACTGGAGATTAGGAGTCAATTACGAATTCCCTGTTGACGCATACAACAAGTTCGCTGTGTCATTCGACTTGAACAAGCTTCTTGTTCCAACAACTCCTCTTGAAGATGACTACGAAACCAGAGAGGAATATGAGGATGCATTGCAAAAATACCGTGACCATGGTGCAATCTCAGGAATCTTCAAATCTTTCGGTGATTCAGGTGGTTTTGGCGAGGAAATGAAGGAAGTAACATGGAGTTTGGGAGCAGAATACTCATACAGAGACATGTTCATGGCTCGCTTCGGATATTTCCACGAGAATGAGACAAAAGGAAACAGAAAGTATTTTGCAGCCGGAGTCGGATTCAAGATGAAAGTGTTTGAACTTAGTGCTGCTTATTTGATAGCATCTCGTTCAAGCAGTACTTGTCCTCTTGACAGAACATTGCGATTCTCTCTAGGATTCAATTTCGACGGAATGAAGAAATTGGTAGATAATACTACAGCAGAATAACATATCGTATTTTGTAAAGAAGAAATATTGATTTATAGAGACGCACGGATGTGCGTCTCTACTTTTTAAAATACATTTCGTAAAGGCCTTGGATACGTTCCATCCAAATCATTGAATCAGAGAAACGAATAATACCAGAGAATTCTCCACAAATCGTGTTTTTGCACTAAAAAATTTCAAGCTTTGCATTTTTTCTACTAATTTTGCGAGGCTAAAAAGAAAATAACGATGATAAACAGAATCCTTCTTCGAATCAAAGTAATTCAGATACTTTTTTCGTACTACAAGAGCAACAGTAAAGATGTCAACGATGCTAAAAATGAATTGACAATCTCACTCGACAAAACATACGAGCTTTACATGCTATTGCTTAGACTTGCTGTCGAAGTGTCTGATTACGCAAAAACAAGAAAAGAGTCTATCGCAAAAAGATGCCAGATGGCTGGCGACGCCAATTTTGACAGCGGAGAGAAGATCCCTGCCGACTTTTTGGCTGAAAACAAAGTCGCTCAACAACTTGCAGAAAACGAGACTCTGAACAAATTCTTAGAGGAGCACAAATTATCATGGAACAAGCATCCTGAAATCATCAACTCTCTATATGCAGAGGCTTTGACTTCTCAGGCTTATGAGACAGCCGAGGCAAGCGAGCACGACTACGATTGCGACCGCCGTTTCCTACGTGGCTTCTACAAAAGCGTGGTGACTTCTAACAAGATGCTGACAGAAGAGTTGGAAGGCATGTCGATATATTGGAACGACGACACTGAAACCGTCATCAGTTTCATCATGAAGACAATCGCCCGTTACGAAGAGACTACGCCTAACGACTACGAGTTGATGCCTAAGTTCAGCGACCCAACTGATGAGACATTCGCTCTTACTCTACTTACAAAAGTCATCTATAATCA
This sequence comes from uncultured Bacteroidales bacterium, assembly GCA_902782665.1. Lineage (GTDB taxonomy): Bacteria > Bacteroidota > Bacteroidia > Bacteroidales > Paludibacteraceae > UBA1723. The sequence goes on along the minus strand of CACZOA010000094.1, from coordinate 47,697 downwards.
GACAGAGTACGACGAACTTATCATGACACACATCAAGAATTGGGACAAAGACCGTATCGCTTTCATGGACAAAATCATCCTTCAGACTGCGATCGCAGAACTTTTCGCATTCCCTCACATTCCAATCGTCGTCACTTTGAACGAGTATGTGGAACTTTCTAAATACTACAGCACTCCAAGAAGCTCAACTTTCATCAACGGTGTGCTTGACGCTATCGTGAAAGATCTTAAAGAACAAAACAAATTGACAAAAGTTGCGGTGATCACACCAAAAACAAGATAACTAAAAAAAGAAAAAAATGAATCTATTATCAATTCTACTACAGGCTCAGCCAGGTTTAGGCTCAATGTTACCAATGATTCTTATCTTCGGTGCATTCTTCATCTACATGATCTGGAGCCAGAAAAAGCAGGAGAAGAAAATCCGTCAATACCGCGCTAACCTAAAGGCTGGCGACACTGTGATCCTACAGACAGGCATCTACGGCAAGATCAAAAGTATCGAGGCTGACGGTGTGACTATCCGTATCGAAATCGCTCCTAATGTTGTGGTTAACGTAAATGTCAACTACGTTTATCCAACAAACGAAGCTCAGACAACAAACGTCTCAACTGACGTCACAAAGTAAATCATCTATTCAGCATTTAGAGTGTAGTGAAAGACGAAATTCTAAATTTCATAGAAAAACAAATCAAAAAGGCCAGGGAATTTGTGATGAGCAAAGACCTTTGGGTCTTTTTGTTTTTTTTGGCAATATCCGCTACCCTATGGCTGATGCAGGCTTCATCTGAAAAAGGTGAGTCAACTATCCAAATACCAATACAATACCAAGAGATACCTGAAGGTTTCTGCAAAAGTGAACAACTATGCCCTGTCCTTGAAGTGACAGTGACAGACCAATGGCAAACATTGTTCAAATACCATGCTAAGATGGCATTCGCTTTCCTCGGCTACGGTTTCGACACAATCAAAATAGGCAGGGAAAAACTACAAGAGGGTAAAAACCTAATCCAAGCCAAAAGTTTCGAAGCCAAACTGAAAGAGCAACTCAATGTCAACACCAAAATTGAAAGTTATTCTCCCGACACTATCAAAGTGTCGATATTCAAGATAGAGAAGAAGACGGTACCCGTCAAGCTCGTAGGCAAGATCCGACTTCGTCCTCAATATATCCAAATCGGCGAGGTCTCAATCTCGCCAGACAAAATTGATATCTACGGAACAAAAGAGACTTTGGACAATATCGACTCCCTAGAGACATTGCCTGCAGACTCTCTGCTCAATGATATCTTTGAGAACACGACTCAAATTGTTCCTTTGAAAAAGAGTGACAATATCTCTTTCAACGAGTCTCAAGTTGTTGTAGATATTAAAGCAGAACAGGTCACTGAGAAAATAATCGAAGTGGTCGGCATCAACAAAAAGAACGTTCCTTCCAATCTGACACTGAAGACATTCCCTGCTTATGTAGGTGTAAAATGCAAAGTCGGTGTCAGCAATTGGGATAAAGTCACACCTTCGTCGTTCACTCTCGTGGTGGACTACAACAAGATCAACAACAAAAGCAATAAGGTCAACGTGGAGGTTGCCAACAGTGCCGAAGGAATTTTTGGCATTTCTTTGCATCCTGAACAGGTTGAGTTTATTATCGAAACTAAAACAGAACAATAATGTTGAGACTTGGTATAACAGGAGGTATAGGCTCAGGCAAAAGTGTCGTCAGCAAGACTCTCTCTGTATTGGGAGTCCCTGTATACGACTGCGACTCCAAAGCCAAATGGTTACAGGAGAACGATGCCGACGTGAGACAAAAAATAATGGACCTGCTTGGTGACGACGTGTATGAAGGGCAACGTCTCAACAGGAAAAAAATGGCAGCCATGATTTTTTCAGACGCTGCTTTGCTTTCAAAGGTTGAAGGTATCGTGCATCCAGCAGTGGAAAATGATTTCAACCGATGGTGCTTGGAGCAAAAAAAAGACATCGTCGCATTGGAGAGCGCAATACTCTACGAATGCGGTCTGAACAATAAATGTATCGACAAAGTATGCCTTGTCTACGCTCCTACAGAAACAAGAATAGAAAGAGTCGCACGACGTGATTCCGCAAATATTGAAGAAATCCGCCGACGTATGGCTAACCAGGCCAACGATGACGATAAAATAAACAAAGCTGACTTTGTAATAAAAAACTACTCCAACAACAGCATAATAAGTCAAGTGTTGGAAATGATGGTTAAAGTGAGAAAAGAATGGAAATGAAAGAAAGTCTACTCAATAATATCGAGTATCCCTCGGATTTGAAGAAACTTAAGGTGGAGCAACTGCCTCAAGTTTGTGAAGAGTTGCGCGCATTCATCATCGATGAACTGTCGCACAACCCAGGGCATTTCGCATCCAGTCTTGGCACGGTTGAAATCACCGTCGCTCTCCACTATGTGTTCGACATGCCATCAGACAATATCGTATGGGATGTGGGTCATCAGGCCTACGGACATAAGATCCTTACAGGAAGACGCAAAGTGTTCAGCACAAACCGTAAGTTTGGCGGAATAAGCGGTTTTCCTAACCCTAAAGAGAGTGATTACGACTCTTTCATTGCTGGGCATGCGTCCAACTCCATTTCCGCATCACTCGGAATGGCTGTGGCATCTAAACTAGAACACAAAGATAATCATACCGTCGCCATCATTGGAGACGGTGCTATGACTGGTGGACTTGCTTTTGAAGGATTGAACAACGCATCCATCTGCGACAATAATCTGCTGATCATCCTCAACGACAACCACATGGCTATTGATCCAGCTGTGGGCGGAGTGAGCGATTATCTGCTTAAACTGACATCTTCCCCACGATACAACCGTATTCGTGAAGGATTATACAACCGCGCTGTAAATGCCGGTATCATAGGCGACGACAAGAAAGGCAAATTCACTCGTCTTACCAACTCCGTCAAATCATTGTTGAGCAGTCAGCAAAACATGTTTGAAGGATTGAATATCAGATATTTCGGTCCATCTGACGGACATAACGTTGTGGAACTGGTCTCTCTTTTGGAAGATTTGAAACGAATCAAAGGTCCAAAACTACTTCACCTTATCACCAAAAAAGGCAAAGGCTTCAAACCAGCAGAAGAGGCGGCTACAGAGTGGCACGCTCCTGGCAAGTTTGACGTTGAGACAGGAGAGAAGATCAAGGTCATCCAGACTGACCAACCTCCTTTGTTCCAGGATGTGTTCGGCCATACGTTGCTTGAACTGGCACGTGAAAACGACAAAATCGTGGGAGTGACTCCTGCCATGCCAACAGGTTGCTCCATGACATTCATGATGCATGAGATGCCAAACCGTACTTTCGACGTAGGTATTGCCGAGGGACATGCGGTGACATTCTCAGCAGGTCTGGCAAAAGCTGGCATGATGCCGTTCTGCAACATCTATTCCTCTTTCATGCAGAGAGGTTACGACAATGTCATCCATGATGTGGCAATACAGAACCTTAATATGGTGATATGTCTCGACCGTGCCGGATTAGTTGGTGCGGACGGCGCGACTCACCATGGTGCATTCGACATCGCCGCATTCCGTGTTGTGCCCAACCTCACAATCGCGTCGCCAATCAACGAAAGCCAATTGCGCAAACTGATGTACACAGCCCAGCTGCCAGACAAAGGTCCTTTCATGATCCGTTATCCACGTGGCAAGGGAGAACAGAAAGATTGGCATTGTCCACTTGAAGAGATGCCAGTGGGCAAAGGAGAAATGCTTACAGATGGTGACGGTGTGGCTGTACTTACCGTCGGTCCGATCGGCAACACCGTAGCAAAAGCGATCTGTGAGCTTCAGGAAGAGGGAATCCATGCCGCACACTACAATATGATTTTCGTCAAACCATTGGATGAAGATCTGTTGAGAGAAGTCGGAAAAAAATTCCGTCGCATAATCACTGTGGAAGATGGTGTGAAGAACGGAGGAATGGGTTCAGCTGTGACCGAATTCTTCAACGACAACGATACACCTATCATTGTCAAACGACTTGGTTTGCCAGACAAATTCGTTGAACACGGCACTCCGGAAGAGTTGTACAAATTATGCGGATTGGATAAAGATTCTATCAAACAAGAAATTAAAAACCAATACAATAAGATATGAATAGATTGAAAAGGATTTTAGTTGCATTAGGATTTTGCACTGCAGCAGTAGCAAACGCTGGTGAATTCACATCTCTATCTGTTACAGAATTTGCCACAGCAATCAAGAACGACTCTGTTGTCGTTGTAGACGTACGTACGCCATCTGAATACAAGTCTGGCTACATCAAAGGTGCTCAGAATATCGATATGAAGAGTGCTGACTTCCAGACAGAAGCTGCAAAACTTGATAAAAAGAAAAAAATCGCAGTTTACTGCCGTTCTGGAAAACGTAGCAAAGTAGCAGCCAACGCAATGGCAGACATGGGCTATCAGGTGATTGAGCTAAACTCAGGCATCTTGGGTTGGCAGAATGCTTCAATGCCAGTTGAAAAATGATTGAGGATGGATGATTGAGGATGGATGATTGATGGTTGATGATTAAGGATTGATTAAACCTTCCATCATCAACCTTCCAACCAAAATAAGATTAGTATGGAGTACAAAAATAAAAGAGGGAATCTATCTAACTTGATGTCGGAAAATCAAAAGATTTCTGGCAACGTTCAGATTTTATCATATGATTTTGCTTGCCGTATTTCTCGCTTGTTTCAATATCTTACAGAAGATGCTGAATACAAGGAGTTTGTGATTGCCAAACAGGTATACAGAAGCGGTACATCAATAGGAGCAAATATTCGAGAAGCTAATCACGCTCAATCGAAAGCTGATTTTTTGAACAAAATGAATATCGCTCTAAAAGAAGCTGACGAAACAGACTATTGGTTAAACTTACTTCATGATAATGGATATCTTAATGATTCAAATTTTGAATCAATAAATCACGATTGCATACGAATTCTAAAATGTTTGTCTGCTATTGTAAAATCTGTGAAAACAAAACTAGGAAAATAAAAATGATTGACGATTGATGATTGACGATTGATGGTTAAGGATTGATTAAACCGTCCACCATCCATCATCAACCATCCACCATCAACCTTCCACCATCAACCATTAACCATCACAATCTAATACCGTAATTCTGCTTCAGTGTCTCCATCACGAAAACACTCTGTACACGGCCGACATAATCAAGTTCACCCACCTTATAAAGGATAAACTCCTGATATTCCTTCATACCACGCACATTGACCTTCATAAGGAAATCGCAGTCACCACTCACATTGTAACATTCTGTCACTTCATCCCAACTAGCGACAATCTCACGAAACTCATCAGCAACTTCACGGTTGATCTGCTTGAAACTGATATTGCAATATACTGCAAAACTTCTGTCTATTCGGTCTGCGTCGACAATCGCAGTATACATCTTGATATAACCCTCACGCTCCAAACGACGATGACGCTCAAATGTCGGAGTGGTACTTAGGTGAATACGTGCAGCCAACTCCTTATTGGTAAGACGGCTGTTCTGTTGCAATTCCTGCAAAATACGGATGTCTATATCATCCAATGTCATTATTTGTGCCATATTATAGGATGTTATTCTGAATTATTTGTACAAAAATACACATTAATTCCAATAAAACAGAATAAAGCAGAAGATAAATGTATAACAAAAAAGACGGACATCACTGCCCGTCTTTCCGATTTTATTTAATTCATATTCTAATACTATCAATAGTCGTCGTCGACCTTAATTACCTCATACCAAATCTCACCATTGAAAATCACAGCCTTATACTGCACTCCACCAACAGTGTAGTAAGTATTGCCGTTGATATCAATTTTCTCGTAACCCTCAGGGATACTCTCAACTATTGCTCCTACAGGAGGTGCCACTACAACATACTCACGAGATGGTGCCATGTAAGAGTAGAATGTGCCATAGTAATAGTAGTACGACACTCCGTTGACAGAAACAACACGATACTCTGGAATTGACGCCACACGGAATCCAGCATGTGGACGGTGGATTGTATACTTGTTGTTGTGGAAACGGTAGAAAACACCGTCACGATAGTAGTAATCACCTGTATGGTGCTTGATCACATGCGACTTCTTAGTAGCCTTCTTCATTGATACCGCAGAGCCATAATGTGGCTTCTTGTGATAATTGGCTCCTGGAGCCACCTTATGCGGCTGAAGACGCTTGCTTGGAGACGATGTTGACACTGGACCACGCTCTACACGGTTTGGAGCCTTTGGAGGAGCTGCCTGGTGAGAAGATGGCTTATGTGCTGGCTGAGCTGTCGGACGTGCCGAACGCTCATTGTGAGCTGACGATACATTTCCCTTTGAAGAGCTGCTTGATGAGCTGTTCGAAGGTGAAGCAGACACCGAAGTAGACGTTGAAGGTCGAGCAGATGACTCCGAACCTCCATGTGAACGCTGAGCGAAAGCGTCTGCCGAGCTGAATAGCAAACATGTTGCGATTGCAGCGAATATCAATTTAGTCTGTTTCATAATCTTTCGTTTTTTTTGTTTTACGATGCAAATGAAAATAAAATTATTAGATTTTTCTACTGGCAAATCTTATTTTTGTGGTGAATTTTCACATTTATTAAATAAAATGCAGCCATTAGCAGAAAGAATGCGTCCAAAATCGCTGGAGGACTATGTTGGACAGCAACATCTCATCGGAGAGGGTGCTGTGCTTCGCCGTATGATCGACTCTGGAAAAATCTCGTCATTCATTCTGTGGGGGCCTCCGGGTGTGGGAAAAACGACTCTTGCCGGAATCATTGCTGAGCAACTTCGTCTGCCGTTTTTCACTCTGAGCGCGATTTCTTCCGGAGTGAAGGACATACGTGAGGTGCTGGAAAAGGCTAAACATTCACGTGGATTCGACACACAAGCCCCTATCCTGTTCATCGACGAGATCCACCGTTTCTCCAAGTCGCAGCAGGATTCATTGTTGAGCGCTGTGGAGAGAGGCGTGGTCACATTAATAGGTGCGACGACGGAAAACCCATCTTTTGAGGTGATCACCCCATTGCTTTCACGCTGTCAGGTGTATGTGTTGAAGCCTCTTGAAAATGAGGATCTGTTGCGTCTCGCAGAAAAAGCGATCGCCACTGATTATGAGCTGAAAAAAATGAATGTGGTGTTGAAGGAGACGAATGCCCTACTCCGTTTCTCTGGTGGCGACGCGAGAAAAATGCTGAATATCATCGACCTTGTCTGCAATGCGGATCAGGATAAGGAGACGGTGGAACTGACAGACGATTTGATCACCATCCGTCTGCAACAGAATCCAAGTGCTTACGACAAGAACGGAGAGCTTCACTATGATATCATCTCAGCTTTTATAAAAAGTATCAGAGGTTCCGACCCCGACGCCGCCATCTACTGGCTTGGTCGAATGGTGGCAGGAGGAGAAGACCCGAAGTTTATCGCCCGTCGACTTGTGATTTCCGCAGCCGAAGATATAGGTCTTGCCAATCCTAACGCTCTGTTGCTTGCCAATGCGGCGTTTGACGCAATTCAGAAGATCGGATGGCCTGAAGGCAGAATCGTCTTGGCCGAGGCAACTATCTATCTCGCAACAAGCCCGAAAAGCAACTCCGCATACAAGGCTATCGGAGCGGCTCTTGATATGGTGCAGAAGACGGGAGATCTGCCAGTGCCACTCAATATCCGTAACGCCCCAAACAAACTGATGGAGCAGATGGGATATGGCGCTGAGTACCGTTATCCACACGACTATCCTGGTCATTTCTACGCACAGCAATATATGCCTGACGCTATCTCCGGTGTACAGCTATGGAACGGAGGAGACAGTGCAGCTGAAATAAAGATGAAAGAACAGATGACCAGATTGTGGGGAGACTTTAAGAAATACTAAATTAGGAATGCGGAATTATAAATTACAATAAAAAATGCCGAAGGATTCTGAATAGACAGTTTCCTTCGGCAATCTTTATATCTCAACTTTCATTGATATCATTTAGAGGACGCTAAGAAATCTCTAACAAGTCGCATTTCTTTCCTATCCAACTTCGCCACCTCAAATTTACACTTCTCCTCAGAACATAGAGCTTTGTACAACACATTACCAACTATATAATAACGATTGTCACCCACTTCAACTACCCTGGCACCACGAGGTAGTTTATTTAGAACCAGTCCAGCTGGAGGAGCGACAACTACATACTCAGATGTAGAATCGTCGTAAATATAGAATGTTCCATAAAAGTAGTAATATGAAATATCATTAACTACATATTCACGACGTGAAGAAGGAATGTTTGGGACTCTGAAGCCACAACATGGTTTATGTATCACATACTTACGGCTATTTTTGGGGCTTTGAGAAAAGAAAATTCCATCACGATAATAAAAATCTCCTGACGGACGAGAAATTAAAATAGACTCTTTTGTCGCCGTCCTTTTGCTCACTTCATAACCAAAGATCGGATAAGGTGCGATTAACATATTTTTTTTAGAAAAAATATCAAATAATGAACATGTAAAAACATGATCGTTATCGTCGGCTAATCCATATCCAATTGTTGAAGGACTTCCATAATAGCTATTATTCATAGAAAAGCTATTATAATTATAGTCTCGATTGCGAAATGCATCATTATAAAAATACCCTCCACTTCTTACTTGTCCTCCACAACATGATCCTTTACTATAACCAGAACTATAAGAAGATCTTGATGAAGAACCAGATGAGGAACCTGAAGAAGACTGCGATGATGAAGAGACTTTATATACAGGTCGTGGGCCACCCTCCATACGACCTCCAGAAGATCCACTACCACCGCCACGGGAACGTTGCGCAAAAGCGTCTGCTGAGCAGAGCATCAAAATTGTCGCAATAACGACAGAAATTAATCTTGATTGTTTCATAACCGTTTGTATTTAGTCTAGTTTGTTAATAATTCAGTAATAAATAGATACACATTCTTAGATGAATGTGTATCTTTCAAAATCAACTATTCAATTATTCTTCGAATAAGGGTTATCAACGATCATTCAACTTCATTAGCATCATATCATTTTGTAGACGCTAAGAAATCTTTTATCTGATTCAATGCTTCTTTATCCAACTTCGCAACCTCATACTTAGAATCGACTTCCTTATACAACACATTACCAACAATATAATAATGGTCTTCATCCACAATGACCTCCTTTGCATCACAAGGCACTTTATCTACCACTAGACCAACAGGAGGAGTCACAACTACAAAATCCAACGTCGACTCATCGAATGTATAATATGTAGCATAATAGTAATAATAAGCCGTTCCATTCAACTCATACATACTACTAGAGTCTGGTAAAACAGGGACATGTAAACCACAACTAGGTTTATGAATCGCATACTTACGACTATCAGGACATTTAGAAAAGAAGATTCCATCACGATAATAAAGATCGCCTGTCGAATGATGTACCAAAACAGAACCTTTTGTCGCTCTCCTTTTGCTCACCTCATATCCATAATTCGGACAAGACGAGTTTAAAACATCTCTTTTTGAAAAGTAAATGGCAGGAGTATAACCATTATTAATAATGCTTTTGGAAGCAGGTCTAGTCGCAATACTTTTAATAAGCCTATTGTTATAATTATATTCATAAGTACCACAAGAACCTCTGTTAAAATATTCTTTGCCATAACTACATTTTGAACGAGATTTCGAACCTGAAGAACGCGAGGAATGAGAAGACTTACACACAGATCGTCCTCCACTTCCAGAAGATCCTCGATTACCATGATAACGCTGGGCGAAAACGTCTGCTGAACAGAGCAGTAAAATTGTCGCGATAACGACAGAAATAAATCTAGTTTGTTTCATAACCGTTTGTTTTAGTCTAACTTGTATACCGCAAAGGAAAGAAATAATTAGATTTTTTCACATAAAAAGCCAAAAATGACGATAATTTTAACATTTTTTTAATGCTAAAACGAATGATTTATCACAAAATTCGATTTTTTTCTTAAAGTCTGTTACTAAAACAGTCGTTTGGGGACAATTGCGTCTCCCATATTATTCAAACTCATAATCACGACGGTGCAATTTACACCACTTGATTATTCTATCCTTATCTGCCTGAGTAAAGGAAACATACCTGTTTTTTCCGATATTGCGTACATATTTATTAAATGCAAACGCATCCGGGAATCCCTTCAGTCGATCCACAAGGAAAAAACTGATGAAATACACGACGTCATCATATTCAATATCCCCGTTATAGTCTTTATAAACAAAATACTGATTCTGATGGTTTATAACGAAATCCAACACACAATCACAAAACCTTCTGTCAGGGAAACGGCCGCAAATAACAGGCAGATACTGTCCGATCGACATAGGAATCATCTTATTCACCGTAGAGCATCCTCTCATAGTGTTCTCCCATTGATCGCTGATCTCCTTGTCGCCAAACTCAAACAGGATCGATTCATACAAAGATTTGGCACGTTTGTCACTTTTCACAAACCATTCCTTCACAATCGGAATATAAGATTTGTCATTGAAATATTTCAGATACGTGAGGATACGAGTCTCATTATATTGAGTAGACGCAGTGTCGAAGATTCTGTTTATCTGTGGTTTGGAAAAATCATAAGGAGTGGCTACAAGCGTTATGAATTTAAGGAAATCATTAGAAGCGACGCCGATGCTGTCGATATAGAAGTCAATCACTCCAGATTTTATCACCGGATCGTCCAGATTAAACCTGACGTTCAGACTGTCAATAAAAACAGTGTCCCTATCAACAGGCTCAGCCGAAACGGGAAAAGAACAAAAAGCCAAAGTCGCCAGCAAAAGCGACAAAAGTTTATTCATTATTGTAGTCCTAAGGTCAATCAAGTTGCTAATTATTAAATTTCTCCTTTTCAAATGAAAAAATCCCCTAACCCATATACATTCATACAAGTCAAGAGATTCAACCATGATTCCATCCACAGAATGAATTTTTATTCAGCAGGAATCACACATAAACGGGAAAAACATCCCACTTTTTTCATTCAGGGTGCAAAAATACAAAAAAATTGAATATTGTAAAAGAATTTTTAGTTATAGGAATTGCAAATTCAAAATTATGTTTTCGTATAGACGCCGTATAGCGATGTCTATATTGAATTTGCGACATTATGCCGACTTGATTTGAATTTGCGACATTATTTTGTTATTTTTGTCGCAAAATTTGCGGCGTTTTTCAGGTTAAAATGTCGCAAATCAAATTTTATAGGCTATGCTCATACACGAAAGAGATAATTGGACATCATTCAGATGGGAGACATCAGCAATGACAAATCTGCTTGAAACCGTAGGTAGAAAGCAGGGGTATCTGTATGGAAGGTTGTCATCACTTGGTTTTGACAGCAAACTAAGAGCAATGGCAGAATCTCTCACCTACGATATTGTCTATTCTTCCGAGATTGAGGGGATTCGTCTCAACGTGGATGAAGTACGCTCTTCCATTGCCAGAAAATTAGGAATCGAAAATGTGAAGCAAACAGCACCTTCTCACTATATAGATTCTGTGGTTGCGGTAATGTTGGATGCGATGAACAACTACAATCAGCATCTGACCAAAGAGAAACTTTGTGCTTGGCAAGCGGCATTCTTTCCATCGGGATACAGTGAAGGGTCGGAAATTGAAATTGGCAGATACAGAACTCATGAAGAGCATATTGTCTCAGGAATGTTCGGACGTGAAAAAATTCATTACATCGCACCGTCGCCAGAAAGAATTGAAACAGAAATGAAAGAATTCCTTGATTGGTTTAATTCTGAAGACCAAACATGCTCTATTATACGTTCTGCGATAGCCCATTTATGGTTTGTCAGCATCCATCCATTTGAGGACAGCAATGGACGTCTTGCCCGAATCCTCTCTGATATACTTCTTGCCAAGGCAGACAAAAGTGACTTCCGATTCTACAACATCTCGTCTCAAATCAACAAAGATAAAAATCGATATTATCAAATTCTAGAGAAGATTCAGCATGGCGACGGGGATATAACAGAATGGCTGGTTTGGTATGCCAACACACTGTCTCTTGCACTTGATGAAGCTGAATCAATTGTCAGTACGATACTAAACAAGAGTTTCTTTTGGCAGAAAGCAGCTGCGGTCAGCATGTCTGAAAGACAGAAACTGATGCTCAACCTCTTTCTTGATGGATATGAGGCTAAAATCACATCAAAGACATGGGCATCATTAAGCAAATGTTCTAAAGACACCGCCATACGTGACATCCAAGACCTTATAGAAAAAGAGATTCTTCGTGAAGATATTCCTGGAGCCAAACGGCCAAGCTACTCCATAATTTATGATCCAGAAGACATCACTCAATTCTTCTCTAACGTAGAAATAAAAAAAGAAAACGAGGTTTATTATTTGACTTCTCTCTATAAAGGCAAAACTATGGTTCGAGAAAGACTCCTCTCTCTGGATGCGGAAAGATTCATCAAAGGAGATCTGCCACTTGGCAACCTGTTGAACAAATATTGCTCGTATCTTAGGATAAGCAAATAACTATACGTCATCGGAGTTTTATGCCGGTGGACATTCGCGTAGTTTGTTAATACGCTTTACAGCCGCGCGATACATCAAAATGCAGAACACAAGCCAAATCAAGATTATAATTATCCAAGAATCGTCGTCGCCTATCGACATAAGCAAAGCATCATACGTGCCATGAAGAAGGACAGGGCCAATAAAAGCCATCGGATAATATATGATCTTTAGTTTCTGTCCGAAACGGGCCATTCCATAACAGAATCCCATGCAAACAGCAAAACAGAAATGACCGGGAACAGAGAATACAGCACGTGAGAAGGCTGTAGAGAAGAAATCCTCCTCGTCTACCAAATACAAAATATTCTCAACAGCGGCAAAGCCCAACGACACATAAACCGCATATACGATGCTGTCGATCGGCTCATCAAAATTCTTATTCTTACGGATCAGCAACCAGAACATAAGCAATTTGGCGAATTCCTCAGGGATAGCGGCATTGAAGAACGCATCAAGTATCGGATCTCCGAAATCTCCAAACATAGATGTTATACTCAGCGAAACGATTACAGAAAGACAACCAAAAAACAAACCCTTCAACAAACAAGATACAGGTTCCGGATGCTGACGGTCTTTCCATCCCATATAAACCAGCAATAATAATGCCGGCAAAACTGCTATAGTAACCAGTAGTAACATGTTCTAATATTAAATTCTCTACAAATTTAGACAAAGGTACGGATAAAAATGTAAAGATGTGAAAAGCTAAGAATAATGAGAATGAAAATATGTGGGGGTCTTGTCAATTTGGAATTGACAAGTCTAATTCCAAACAAAATTACGAAACAAAGTATTATACAGATGTTCCCCAAAGGAAACATCTGTACTCTACATCCAAAAGAGGATTGAAAAATTGTAATTTTAATTCATGATAAAGTTTATTATATTAGAATACACTCATATTAACAAAGCGTAAAAAGAATGAAAGAATTTATAGAATTTGGAGATTATATGAAATAATACTACATTTGCATTCGGATTAAATTTGTTTATAAGCAATGTTATCAAAAACAATAGTCCACTAATGCAAAAATTGTTTAAATATATTCTGTTATTGTGTAAAATGAAAAGTTTTGTTAAGCAAACCGTTAGGCATGAGGACCTGTTAACTATGCTAACGTTCGTAATGTCATGCGAAAAAGAAAAAAAAGACTACTATCTGCATAAAGAAATCACATAGCATGTCACTTGTTATTTTCATCCTATGTGGAACAGTCATTTTTTTCTACAGGTAAACAAAAATGTTTATATACAGTCTTAAATTAACAAAGAAGATGAAACTGAATTTAAAATTAGTTTCCCTAGCTCTTTTGATTTTTACAACAACAAGCTGTAAAGATGATGAAGCTTTGGACAATGAGGTATCTACAAAAATACCTGAATCAGAAATGACAAGTTCAAATAATTTGAACTTGAAGGCGATTTTCTCAGAAAATCACAAAATATCTGCAAGTGAGGCAATGGAAATTGCACTAAATGCAGCAGATGATTTTTCTTCAGAATCAACTCGTTCTGGAAACCCAAGAACAATTGAAAATTACGCTGTCTATGGTAGCACTAAGTCTGGACTTAGAAGCAAAGATACTGATTCTGATTCACTTATATATGTATTTAATTTTGCTGACAATCAAGGATTTGCAATTGTGTCTGCGGATGACCGAATACAATCACAAGTTTTGGCATTCGTAGATGAAGGATCATTGGAAGAAAACAGTGACGATCCCGGAATGTCCATATTCCTAGAAAATTTGGAATCCTATGCGGAGAACTCAATCTCAGATTTTGAAAAATGTAAAGACTCCCTTAAAAACATAGCAGAAGCAAATTATGTTGTTTTAGAGAATGTAAATCCAGCAACTCGTGCTTCTTATACAACATCTACTACCATAACTAAAGTTTCGGAAAAAACAAAAAAACCGTTATTGGCAGTAACTTGGGGTCAAGGGTATCCATATAACCTTTTCACTCCATATAAAGAATGTAAAAACGAGAATGGCAAAACTCCAACAGGATGCGTAGCAACCGCTACTGCTCAAATTATGTCATATTGGAAATTTCCTAAGACAGTCGGATCTTACACTTTTGAATGGGACAAAATGACAGAATCCCCTGAAAGTAATGAAAACAATCAAGTAAATATAGCACAATTGATGTTTATTGCAGGATTAGGTTCTGGCATGGCTTATGAGGATTATGACTGTGACGGTAGTGGTACTATGCCTGAAAATGCTTGCAACTGGTTAGAAACTATTGGATATAAAAAAGGTTTTTCTTCTCAATTCAATAACGACTATGTGATCACCGCACTAGATATGAATTGTCCACTACTTGCTAATGGATATCGTAATAAAACTACTGTCTTAGGTATAAATATAAAATACACAAAAGGACACTGTTGGGTTATAGACGGATACAAGTGTATAAAAAACAAAATTGAATATAAAACAATAAATAACGCTACTGGAGCATACGTCAGTGCAGTAAGTTATAGTGACACTTACTTTCTTCACAACAACTGGGGGTGGAAAGGTTCCGGAAATGGCTACTTTTTATCCGGGGTATTTGATGTAACAAGTCCTTATCAACTAGATAATGAGGCTAAGGCAGAGAGTAGAGAAAAAAATTACAAGTATAAAAACAATATATACTGTGTAACTAAATTCAAATAAAAACATTTTATGACATTACTTCACATTTAACAGAAATATAGGAGAGGACGACATAAAATTTATGCCGTCCTCTTTTGTTAAACAACATATCTAACTGAACCAATGAGCAAAACAATCAGCAGTTTGGCTGATTGTCTTATTTGATATAGTTGTTATACCACCGTGAGTTTGACGAATTGTAATTTTTGTAAAATTAAGAATATGAACACACTAAAAAAGAAAATAATCAACACGAACTAGAATTTTGATTAACTTTGAACATAATTCAAAAGTAAATAAAAGTGAGTGATTTGGTGTCCATTTGTGATAAGTTTTCTATAAAGTGCAAAACGTCACATGGAAGAAGAGGAGAAGAAAAAAGGGAATTAATCCACCAGACATTCGTTGCAATCAATTTATTATCAACAAGAAAATTCAAAAATAGTGACCCCGGCGGGATTCTAACCCGCGCTCTTCAGAACCGGAATCTGACATTTTATACAGCTAAACTACGGGGCCTCGCTATAACAGTTGACTGATAAAGCGGTGCAAAAATATAAAATTTAGCCTTCTGTCACAACCTGTTTACCATAAAATTGGACTCTCTCCCGTCTTCTTCCATTATCATATTTATATCTCTGATACTTATTTGGCAATCAGATTTATGGCAAAAATCACTTTTTCTTAGACAATTTGTAAGGTAATTTTGCTGATATTTAAAAAAAAGATATAAATTTGCGTATGTTTTCTTTCGTGAGAAAACTCAATAAAGAGAAAATTAAACCAAAATGAAAGTTATTAAGCCGATTAACTATACACCCATCCTCGACATCAAACAGACTGAGTTGGGTATCAAATGCGTGAAGGACTTCTTCGAAAGCTGCCTATCCGCTGAACTTCATTTGCGTCGTGTGACTGCGCCTCTTTTCGTGATGAAGGGCACTGGTATCAACGATGACTTGAACGGTATCGAACGTCCTGTAAGCTTCCCTATCAAGGATATGGGCGACCGTTGCGCTGAGGTTGTCCACTCTCTTGCAAAGTGGAAACGTATGATGCTTGCCGACTACGGCATCGAGCAGGGATACGGTCTTTACACTGATATGAACGCTATCCGTCCTGATGAGGAGATGGATAACCTTCACTCTCTATATGTTGACCAGTGGGACTGGGAACGCCACATCTCTAAAGAGGAGCGTACTATCGATTTCTTGAAGAATATCGTAAAGAGAATATATTCAGTGATGAAAAAGACTGAATATGTCGTTTACGAGCGTTACCCTCAGATCAAGCCTCAGCTTCCTGAAGAGATTTTCTTCATCCACGCAGAGGAGTTGCTTAAGATGTATCCTAACTTGTCGCCTAAAGAGCGTGAGAATGAGATTACTAAGAAATATGGTGCTGTCTTCTTGATGGGTATCGGTTGCAAGTTGAGCGACGGAAAGAAGCACGACGGTCGTTCTCCAGACTACGACGACTGGTCTACTATCGGTGAGAATGGTCTTCCTGGCTTGAACGGAGATATCTTGGTTTGGAATCCTATCCTTGGCCAGAGTCTTGAACTTTCTTCCATGGGTATCCGCGTCGACAAAGAGGCATTGGAGCGCCAGTTGAAATTGGAAGACAAGGAAAGCCGCAAGGAGTTGTATTTCCACAAGAGATTGCTTGAAGGCTCTCTTCCTCTATCTATCGGCGGAGGTATCGGACAGAGCCGTTTGTGTATGTTCTTCCTTCACAAGGCTCACATCGGAGAGATCCAGTGCAGCATCTGGCCAGAGGAAATGTACGCACAATGCAAAGAATATAATATTCCTATCATATAATTCATGTAGAGACGCAAATCATTGCGTCTCTCTTTTATTATGCGTCTCTTTGCATGATAAAAAGGAGGATGAATCAATTATCATGATTCATTCTCTTTATTTTATACTTGCAAATTAGAGAGTTATTGTCAATTCATTTTTCATGAAAAGCCACAGCTAAAAACAAAACATAAACATCACTGTTTCTGCATCAAAAACGGGCAGAAAAAGAGTTGAAAAAGGATTTGTAGTTTTCAACACTTTTTATTCTTTATCAACAATTCAAAGAATAAAAATAAAATCGTTTGTATGTTTTTTGCATTTTATCTAATTTGCACACTCAAATAGATTAATGATGAAAAAGGATTTAAGTAAAATACTGATAACCTTACTCTTGCCGAGTTGTTTCGTCATCAACGCCTCAGGTCAAACGCCTACTTTATCTGCTGGATCAGCGAAAGGTAGGAGCAACGCTCTTGAGGTCACATGCACAGTAGGCGAGACTTTTGTTGGTTATTCCGACAGAAACGCAAACACAACACTTGTCGTGACAAACGGCTACGAGGTCGGAATTTCCACAACCCGACATATTATCCATTATTACATAGCCGACAAAGAATATGCTGCAGACACATTCTACACTGGCGATTTGATCATACCGATCAACGACCCATATATAGGACATGACTCCGCTTTCGTAAGTTGGGACAATGTCATTCCTGAAAGAATGCCGTCGTATGATATAATCCTTAATGCTATAGTCGACGAGAGAACATACGATCTGCAGCTTGCAGAGAATTACTGTCCGGGAGACACGATCAACGTCAAATTGTCTTCCAATTGGGCACCGAACGACATCGAGTCTTTCTCTTTAAAGAGCAACGTCGACTCATTTCCTATTATCACAGAGAAGAAGTTCAAGCATGAAGACGGAATTGCTATAGCCTCTTTCGTTTTGCCAGCCAACTACGGCAAGGGAGGACATGCTGTGTCTGCTAAGATGACAGTGAACTATTTTGACGGATACAAGAAGGAGATGAAGGAATTCAGCGTGAACGTCGGATATAGCAAGGACTTTATCAATCCAAAAGTTGGAAACGTGATCGCTGTGGGAGATATCGGAGAATCCATCTACACATACCAGTGGCAGAAAAATGGAGAGAATCTGCCAGGCGAGACCAACAAGATATATCAGGATGAGAAAGGTCTGAACGGTGCGTACAGCGTCATCGTCGGCACAGATGAAGGATTGAAGACAATCTGTCCTCAGTCTCTATATTTTGCAGCATCCGACAAGAAAGGATTCGCAACAGAGAGTGTGATCGTGAGACATGGAGAGGATTTCGAGCTTACCTTGGACGGATTCACTGCTGATGAGCTCAAGAATGGCGAAATTATCGTGTTCGACTACAAAGGTAGTCTGGCACTCGCTCCTATCAAACCAGCAGATCGAACTATAACATTGAACCTAAGCCATGTAGGAGCATACGTGGTGGCGTTCACTCAAGGAAAACATAAGAGATACACAACAAAAGTCATTGTCAAGTAAATTATCATCGTCATGAATAAAAATATACTTAATAAAATATTATTAGCGACGCTGCCTTTCATGGCAATCAACGCCAACGCAGCCACTCCACAAAGTTTCAACTATCAAAGTGTCGTACGTACCACTTCTGGAGCTCCTGTAGCCAACCATACGGTTTATGTCAAAGTTGAAATCCTGATAGACAACGTTGGCTCATACGAGGTTGTGTATTCAGAAATGCACAATGCGAAAACCGACAACTACGGTTCGTTCGCAATCAAAATTGGAGAAGGTAGCGCTGCAAGCGGACCATTCAGCAGCATCAACTGGTCGGCAAACAAGTATGTCATCAGAACATCAACATCCACAAGCCCAGAGTTGACTGAGGCCGCTGTTGCAACAACTTCGGTAAGCAGCGTGCCATACGCACTATACTCTCTAAAATCAGCAGACAGTTTTTCTGGATATTGGGCTGACTTGAAAGACAAGCCAGATATGTCGCAATATGCAAAAATCGAAGACGTTGCGGCATACTCAGCTGACAGCACAAGAAAGATCCTTACAGATTACGCTACAAAGGATGATGTCCTAGATTTGCACAACAGAGGTCTTCGCTCAAGCAACTACAGAATCGACAGTTTGAAATCGGTGGTCGACGCCAACAACTACTGGATCACTGAATTACAGTCAAACTCCGCTAAATATGCGACAAAATCAGAAATCTCTGCTTTTGCAACAAAAGACTCATTGTCTTCTTACGCAACAAAAGCAAGTGTAAACACCTTGTCTAAGACAACAGGTGAGACAATAGCAGAGTTGAGCCAGACTGTAGATGCGAACAAGGCGTTGGCAGAATCAAACTACAAGAACTTGAAAGAGGTCAACAAGCTATACGCAAAGAAAGATACATTGCAATATTTCATGGATAAATCAGGAATGTCAGTGTATGCGACTAATGACGAATTGCGAGCTCTTGACAGGTCAGTAAGTACTCTTTCTCAATCAATCAACAGCACAGATTTAAGAGCCAGTGAATTGACAAACACAGTCAGCACACTTTCTTCTACTGTCTCTGACAACAAGAAAGAGCTTAACAAAAAGATTGAAGCTATCCAGACTGAGCTAGGCAAGGTAGATGACAAAATACTCGCTTCAGAAAGAAAGGCTCAAGCAGACGACCTTACTTTGAACAACAGAATATCAGCTAACGAAAGCAAAATAAAAGGCTTGACAGAAAAAGACTCTGTGTTGGAAGCGAAATTTGACAGCAAAACAACTGCTTTGAGCACAAAAGTTGACAGTATCAGCAAGAGCCATACAAAAGCAATCAACAATCTTACACAAACAGTGGCAAACAACGCTACTGCATCGTCAAAGAACATGAAGAATAAGATTGACAGCCTTGCAAAAGTGATCTATGGCAAATTGGATACACTTAACATTAATATAACAGAGTATGTCGACGGAGAGGTATTCTCTCTTGAAAATGAGATTGATGGAATACAAGCAACAGTAAATGAAAACTCATCTAAATTGGCGACACACTCGACAAACATTTCGAACATCAACAGTATGATGAATCAACTTGTCAGCTGGGCTAAAACAATCAACGCAAAAAATGATTCTTTAGCTAAAGAGATTGACAAGGTAAAGGCAAAGCATAAAGCAGACAGCACTGAAGCTGACACTAAATACAGAGAGTTGGTAGAGAAAATGAATAACCTAAGTGAAGATAAGCTATCAGCTCTTATCAGCCAAAAGATTACAGAGGCATTGTCTGGAATCAACACTACGGTTACTGGTTTGTCTACTAAAGTCGGAACATTGGAAACTTCCGTTGCTTCTTTGGATGATGCCATCAACAACAACACTAACGGTTTAGCTACTAAAGTCGGAACTTTGGAAACTTCCGTTGGTTCTTTGGATGACGCCATCAACAACAACACTACTGGTTTAGCTGCTAAAGTCGGAACTTTGGAAACTTCCGTTGCTTCTTTGGATGATGCCATCAACAACAACACTACTGGTTTAACAACTAAAGTCGGAACTTTGGAAACTTCTGTTGGTTCTTTGGATGATGCCATCAACAACACTACTGGTTTAAGCCCTAGAATCGAGGCTTTGGAAAATAAAGTTCAAGATTTGGATTCTAGAGTTGAAACTTTGGAACATTAAAATTAACATTCCATATATAGGTATAAAAATCCCCGTTTTTAGAAACGGGGATTTTTTTGTTTAAAAGTCATACAAGAAACACAAATAAATAACAAAACGTAAGTATAAAATCAAAATTACTTAAAAACAGAAACAACAATATCGTTTTTACTTACAAATTTCAATATTTTCAAAATCCTACAAAGCATCTTTCCAATTACGTATATCACATTCATCAGATTTTGTAATTTTGTAATGTTTTTAATATCATAGAACGAAATGAATACTAAGTACATTTTTGTCACAGGAGGCGTTACGTCCAGCCTTGGCAAAGGCATTATCGCTGCGTCATTGGCTAAGCTCTTGCAGTCGAGAGGCTTATCCGTTACTATTCAGAAGTTGGATCCATACATCAACATTGACCCAGACACACTGAATCCGTATGAACACGGTGAATGCTACGTCACAGTGGATGGTGCGGTGACAGATTTGGACTTAGGCCACTACGAAAGATTTTTGGGTGTTGAGACTTCCCAGGCCAACAACATCACAACAGGACGCATATATCAGAATGTGATCAACAAAGAGCGTCGCGGCGATTATTTGGGAAAGACAGTGCAGATCATCCCTCACATCACAGATGAGATCAAACGCAACATCGTGGCTCTCGGCAGCACTAAGAAATACGACATTGTAATCACAGAGATCGGTGGAACAGTTGGAGATATAGAGTCTCTTCCATACATCGAAGCTGTACGTCAGTTGAAATGGGAACTTGGAGACGATTGTGTCTGCATCCACCTTACATACGTCCCATACGTGGCTGCAGCAGGAGAGTTGAAAACCAAGCCTACCCAGCATTCAGTGAAGCATCTGTTGCAGAACGGAGTGCAGCCAGACGTGTTGGTGCTTCGTACAGAGCATCCTTTGAACGACGGAATGAAAGCCAAAGTCGCACTATTCTGTAACGTGGCAAAAGATTCTGTTATCGAATGTATGGATGCTCCTACAATCTATGAGGTTCCTCTAATGATGCACGAAGAGGAGTTGGATATGGTGGTGATGCGTCACTTGCATCTCGACACATCAAAAGAGCCTGATCTGGCTGAATGGAAATGTTTCCTTGCTCGATTCAAGAATCCAAAGAAGACAATAAAGATCGCGTTGGTAGGCAAATATGTTGAGTTGCCAGACGCATACAAATCAATCAGCGAAAGTTTCGTCCACGCCGGAGCTGCCAACGAAGTGAAAGTGGACCTTCAGTATATCCAGAGTGAGAATGTGGATGAGAGCAACGTCGCAGAAAAACTTGCTGGAATGAGCGGCATTCTCGTCGCTCCTGGATTCGGAGGCAGAGGAATAGAAGGCAAGATCACAGCTGTGAAATATGCAAGAGAAAACAACATTCCATTCTTCGGAATCTGTCTTGGCATGCAGTGTGCAGTGATCGAGTTCGCAAGAGACGTGCTCGGTTATACCGACGCCAATTCAGCCGAAATGGATACTAAAACGCCTCACAAAGTGGTGGATTTGATGGAGAGCCAGAAGAACATCACAGGTATGGGAGGAACAATGAGATTGGGAGCTTATCCGTGTGAGATCAAACCTGGCACACTGGCAGAAAGAGTGTATGGCACAACACACATTTCAGAGCGTCACCGCCACAGATACGAGTTCAACAACGACTATCTTGCAGAGTTTGAGGCAAACGGCATGATCGCATCCGGAATGAACCCAGACAACCACTTGGTGGAAATCGTGGAGATACCTTCACACAGATTCTTCATCGCCGGTCAATTCCATCCTGAATTGCAGAGCACAGTGTTGAAGCCACACAAGTTGTTCACAGCTTTTGTAGCGGCGGCAAAAGCGTTTTCAGAAGAAGTTAACGAATAAATATCATATAAATTTATCTCACACTAACATCTAAAAAACGGCGTTGACAGTATTCTGTCGACGCTGATTTTCTATTAGTAAACTTAATATTCACCATAAAATAACGTCAATTCGACGAGATAGAAGAATATTATAATAATAGATAAATGAGGATTGTTAAGGGCGGAACGCCCTAACCCTTCTTTAGTGCGAGCCGTAGGCGAGCACACTGAATTTATAAAACAACAGAGGCACTAAGTCCACAGAGAAACTACGCCTTTTAATGAGAAAAAGAGGTGAGAATTCTATCAGAATGAACATGCAGTAGGCTGTGAGCGGATTGTAGTGGTTGACGGTGAAGTATCCTACCTAAGTTATAAAATAGAATTAACTCATATTGACCCAATCTATTATCGAATAAATTTCACTAATTATATAGTTCATATCCGTTTCGGATAACACAAAATTAAAATTCAAGAAATCATCTTCTTTTCCTCCAATGATATACCTTAGATTCCAAATAAAACATTGTTCTTTTTTCGTTATAGAAAAAAATATTGTTTCTTCTTCCGTATTCCAAGACACAACGTCTTCTTTATTACTCACTAACAATTCCAACTTATTTCGCAAAGAGACAAAATCATAATCAAACAATTCTATCTCTTCGTTCAAAGTCAATCCTTTGGCCGACAATCTCACATCTGAATTCACCAATACCAAATCAAAAGACTCTTCTTTTGATATGTATCTTGGACTAATAGAAAAAACTATATTGCCAGCATTTATATCTACATGTAACATATATCAAATTTTATCGAGGTATTACCGTTATAACATCACCATTCTGATTGATTACAACTTTAATGTTAATATTTTCATAAACTGTAGTATTGGGTCTACTCCCTAAATACGTTTTCAATGGATTTCCTATTGCATCCTCCACAACAGAAGGAACAAATCCACGACCCTGCATTCGATCTAAAGCATGTCCTGTATATGTACGTGTTCCTATTTTTACGAACGAATTCGATTTCTCACAATTCATTTCAGACCCACGTCTTCCAACAGGAGTAGATGGATTTTCTATATTTAATTCTTTACTTGTTAAATCTAATTGTCTTTCTCCTCCCGTCGTTGCTTTCTCAGCCACGGACATCTCCGTCTGTGCTTCAAAAGGCACATTCGGAGTGTTCACCGTCGTCTCTGGCAGTTTGGCTCCCGTCCACGGATTAAGCCCCTGATTCTTGGCTGAACAGTAGCCTTGGAAGCCTCCGCCGACAAGTCCGGTCGCAGCACCGAAGATTATTTCCTCGCAGGTGTCGCCACCGTTTATTGTCGCACTAACTCCGCCGAGTGCTGTGCCGTAGAGGTTTTATAAAGCCAGAAAAAAAGAGGTTTTTACAGCATAAAAATATCTACCAAAAGTTCTAACTTATTAGTTATTAATGTTGGTTTATTGTGATAGTCAAAACTTCCTGGTATCAGGTCGGATACTGTTTCGTAAACATCTGCCAATTCATCTTCAGTTAAATCGATGGCAAAAATATTATCGTCATATTGTTTCAGTGCAAATTTTTTATTTTTCATTATAATTACTAAAAAATAGAACAATTCGTAAGTTAGAAAAAAAGAATAAATTCCGTTTTTAAAAAGATAGAATTTTTTTAAGGAATTTTCTGAAATAATTTGTATAATGCAACTATTTCCATTTTCTTTTACCAAAGGGATATTTTGAAAAATTTCTTTTTCTACAAATCCACTTTTTTCTCTATCCAACAAATCAATTTTTCCAATCATTTTCCTTTATATCTATTCAAAATAGTATGATTCGTAGGATATCGTTATCTCGTATAGCCATTTGACAATGTCGAACAAATCCTTTCTCTGTCACATTCATGGAAATAGAATCTAACATACTTAACATACTGACGTTTCCATGCGTTTTGGGGATTATCGTCAATTGAATTTATGAATATACTCCAATCTTTCTCCACGTCATCTATACACTTCAAATATCTATACAAGAATTCTTTGTCTGAGACATTTAAAGGTGAATGTACAATACAAATGATAGGTTGATCTATCCAACTTAAATCACTGATACACTCATCAAATGCATCCCAATTAAAGCCAAAGTAATCTGGGAAATGCAAAACATTATTATATTTACTAAACATAGAAG
The DNA here is from genome assembly GCA_902782665.1 of uncultured Bacteroidales bacterium. Taxonomy (GTDB): domain Bacteria; phylum Bacteroidota; class Bacteroidia; order Bacteroidales; family Paludibacteraceae; genus UBA1723. Next base: position 22,865 of record CACZOA010000094.1, on the reverse strand, counting down.
ATTCAGTTTCTTCAGGGTTTAATTCTATTCGAGCCAAATAACAGTTTGCATCAATATTTATTTCTTCAATATCAGTATAATAATACATTTCTATTTGATTTTTAAGAAAGTTTTATAATGATCGGGTGTATAATAAATTTCACCCTCTGAACCTATTATAACTCTGTGCGGTCCAGGAAAGCGTTGACCTTCAATTGGATGAACATACTCTCGCCGACAAGTCTGATTGCTGAGTTCTCTCGTCACCTCACAAGAAAACTCGTAGATGCGATTTGTTTGATTTATAAAAATTCTTGTGGAATATTTATAAATTGTTCCTCCTTATTCCAGTTTTGGGGCTTTTCTTCTGGTTCAAACCATTTTGTTCCATCATTTATCCATTTTTCTCTATATTGTTTTGTAGATTCCTTTGTACAATCTTCATTTCCAAATTCGACCCCACAACAAGGACAAATTTCATAAGTAGGACAATTGCCATCTTTACCCCATGGTAAATCATCAATATAATACCCACAAACTCTGCAATTATGTCTATTCATTTCTATAAAAAATTTATTGTTTTATAAGTATTCTACCTAAGCTCCTCCAATGTTGTCTCTATCTCTTCTATCAATTCTGGCAAAAATGATTGGTCGATAGTATATTTACATGTTAAAGTAGCGTTATTCTCGCAGATTGAATCGTAATATAAATTTATTAAAGCTGAAATATATCCCATATTCCCTCCTGTTTCAAATAATATGTCGACATCTCTTTCTATTGGACTAAATACAGCTTTTTGTTTTTCTGTAAAATGGTCATATAGATTTTTTAACTCATCAGAAAAACACTGCAGATATGGCATGTATATTTCTGTTTCAGTCGAAACATTGAAAATTCCAAATGACATTTCGATATGAAACCTTATCAGTCCTATATCCTGTTCAAGGATAGAAAAATTAGAAAAAGACATTATTAAATGTCTTTTGTTGTCATAAAAGTTTATTTGACTCATACTTAGTATACTTTAAGAAGCTGAGCAGTCGCCTTGGATAATATAAGACTAAATACCTAAAACGAATTTAGAATAAACCCAGTCGTCATTTGAAATCAAATTGTCAAGTATATTTTTTTCATTTTCAGATAGTTCATCTATAGAAAAATCATCACTTAACCTTTCGTTTTCATAATGTTGCTGTTCGTATTTTATTTTCGACACCATCAGTTCTTTTTTTATACTATCTGGAGTATATTTATTTATGCTTACCTTTAGTATTTCAAACAAAATTTTGTTTTTATACAAAAAACAATATCCCTCAGATTCAAAGATCTCTTTATACAACACATATATGTAAAGTAGAGCGCCCTCTTCAATGATATTTTTTTTGTGGACATCTATATTACCACAGAGAAACAAATATTCCCAATACGGCAATTTAAACATTTCAAAATTCAAATTACCTGCGTACAAATAATCATACTCTAAAAATTTCCGTTTAATTGTATCTAAATCTTTCAAGGCTTGATTAAGTTCCTCGTCATCTACGTGCCTTTGGACTCCATCTATTTTGTCTATCCATATCATATTTATAAAATTTTAAGGTGTTACAGCACTATTTCCATTACTTCTTGGAACAATATGTATTTGTCTGTTGGCATTAATGTGAATTGTTGCTTGGTTTGTATTTCCTATAATACTTCCATCTCTTCCTATAACAATTCCTATATTGTCATACTGGAATTGAACAATAGGCATATTTCGTCCATTAATACCAATAATTTCATAATTACCTATTTTTAAGTCATTTAGAAGAATGTTATGATCTATGGTAAGGAAACTTTTCCCCTCTAAATGTGTAGCATAATTATGATTTAATTGTTTAGGTGAAAATTGAGCATCCTCAAAATTTACCGAACTACATTGAACTTGTCTTCCTCCAGTCGTTGCTTTCTCTGCCACGGACATTTCCGCTTGCACTTCAAAAGGCACATTCGGAGTGTTCACCGTCGTCTCTGGCAGTTTGGCTCCCGTCCACGGATTAAGCCCCTGACTCTTAGCTGAACAGTAGCCTTGGATGCCTCCGCCGACAAGTCCGGTGGCAGCACCGAAGATTATTCCTTCACAAAGATAGCGAATCTTTCGGGTCTAATCAATCACGAAAAGACATTAATACTTTTCATTTCTTTATCCAAATCCAAGATGTTTATTTTTTTACCAAAGTACCTATATATTCGTTTAGCAAACCATTTTTGAATCTTGTATTTTTCTAAAATTCTCCGGCTACGTCTACACCATTTTTCTTCCCTCTTTTGATAATCCCTATCACTTACTTGCCAAAAATAATTTAAATCATATTTTTGTCCATATATGGGATAGTGACGGAAGGATGGGAAAGATCCATGAAAACCAATTTCTTGTTGTTTGTTCCATTTAACAACAAGTTTTACAATATATAAAATATAACTATCATTTACTTTAAATGGACATATATCCACCCAACTGAACAAATTCTGAACAGAATCAACATAATTACAAAAAGTTATATAATCCATTATTTCCTCTGTTTCCTGCGGAATAGAAGTAATCAAATCTCTAAATAGAAATGGATTAAAACTATCATCAATTTTTATGCATATGAATTTCTCCACATCAGGAATCTTGTTGACACATTCTTTTTTCAGACTGGATTCTATACTATCAAGTAAACTTCTTATATTTATTATTAATTCTGTCTTTTCCATAAACTACTTCATTAATGGTACAATAAGACCTTTTACTCTAGGAGAAAAAGTATATTCACAACCTCTATATTCGACACCATTGATTTTGTGTATTTGTGGGTTAGGAGTAATGACCAAATCACCCGAACCATTATTAGACATAACATAGATTGCTGATCTTGGTAAAACCACACATTCAACAGAACCACCATTTTGAACATATGATTGAGCATACTCATAGTTGTCAGTCATGAACAAATAACCTGGTTTTCCTTCACTTCCCGACGTTTTTCTATACAACGTCACATTCTCAGCAAAATCTCCAGTTTCCAGTGTTAAATCATAATTCGGTATCTTCGGCATTATTTCCTTTCCCGTCCATGGATTAAGCCCCTGACTCTTGGCTGAGCAATAGCCTTGGATGCCTCCTCCGACAAGTCCTGTCGCGGCACCAAAGATTATTCCTTCTTTTATGTCGCCTCCCGTCATGACACTGCCCACACCGCCAATTACGGAGCCAGTGCCTGCTCCATAAAGACTGCCCCACAATGCTCCTGCCGGTGCAAACGTGGATGCGACTCCTCCCAACGCTCCGAAAACCAGCCCGGTGCCAGCTCCTATAAGTCCAGACTTCATAACGCCGCCTAGATCTTGACCGGACAGGATTCCGCTGGTCACTCCTCCTGCAAATCCTGCGGCTGTTCCAGCACATACCGCCACCAACAATGGAGCGGCTGTTCCACATGAAGCTACCACAGCGGCTCCGACTGCAACTCCGACAGCGACCGTCACTACTGTCGTGACTATGCTTTCCCAGTTGTTTCTAAACCAGTTTCCTAACTTGCTGAACCAAGTGTAGCCGCTCGGATCCACATACAGGAACGGGTTGAACATGCAGTAGGCATAGCGGTTGTAGTTGAGCCAATCATCTGGCGACTGCACGTATGGGTCGACGGAGAAGAATGTGGCTGTGAGCGGATCGTAGATGCGTCCGTTCATGTTGATGATGGCAAACGCATCAATATGCTCATGACCGGTGTAGCCTCTGTCTGTCAGAAGTTTCGTACGCTGATCCTTCTCTTCCCATTTCTCGGGATTTCGACGTGCTCCCCAAGGGTCGTACGCATATCGCTCAAGCACATTGCCGTCTTCATCCGTCAAAGCTATCAAAGAGCCCTGGAAATCGTGGTAGGCATACAGCAGGGAATCGTTGCCGCAATTCTGTATGAACAGACTTCCGCCTGCAAGGTAGTGAATTTTTCGGACATTACCAATGGAATCTGTCTCTTCTTCGTAATTTCCGAAATAATAGCGGACACGTTTTGTCTTGCCGTTTTCCATATAGACGGATTTGCGTCTATGTTCGTCGACACCATAGAATATGCCATAGCTCTTGTTCCCCTCCTCAATTTTCTCAACCTTTTGAAAATCTGTGTAGGCGAGCGTCAGTTTTGTGACGGGAATGCCTGTCACAGCTCCTTCGATGGATGTCAATGCGTGAGGTCTGCCGTTGTCTCCGTAGTTCAGCACACAGTCGCCCAGATCGCTCTTCGTCTTTATATTACCCTGCCCGTCAAAAGTCAGACTATTTTCCTTCACCAAGGTGCCGTCACGGTAGATATCCCAGTTTGTCAGACGGTTCATATCGTCGTAGCCGAACATCTCCTGCTGGCTCGTCATATTGTCTGTTCTCGACTCAAGGTTGCCTCTTGAATCATAGGCGTACAGCATGTCCACCACACCTTCTGCATAGACGGAGAGGGTGTGCCCTTGCTCGTCATATCCAAAAACGCTCTCCCTGGCTCCCTTTTGCGTTCGGAGGCTCTGACCATACGCATCCTCTTCTAAAAGTTTCCAGACAGACCGATCCAAACTGTCTGTCACCTCGTATAAGATGCCGTTGCGGTCATAGTGGTTGACGGTGAAGAATCCAGACGGATATGTTTCTTTCCTTACACGTCCAAACTCGTCGTACTCTTTTCGGCTTTCAAACATTTTGCCGTCTATCTCCTCCTTCTGTCTTACAACACGGTCAAACTCGTCGTATGAGAACGACTGCCTGTGCTCACCCTGAATTTCTATGGCGACGATGCGGTTGTGACTATCATAGTCGTAGCTGGTTGTCTTTCCGTTTGTCGTCTTGCTAAGCAGCAAGCCGTTTTCGGCGTATGAGTATTCTGTGGCTATGGTGTCTCCTTTTTTATGAACACTCTGCCCCGACCACAGCAGTTCGCCAAAACCGTTATATTTGGTCTCCTGTACTCCACCGTCTGGATCAGTCAGTCTTGTGCGTCTTCCCTGCAAGTCATACTCGACACTGATAGAGGTGCCACCCTCAGGAGTGGAGGTCTTAATCTTTCCTGATGGATAATACTCGTAACTTACTGATTTGCCGTTTGTCTCTATGCTAACAACCCTTCCCGAAGCGTCATAGTTCATCTTCTTTCTCCCTTCCGGCGATACTGTCGTGGTGGAAGTTTTCTCATATTTGGTGGTGCTTTTTCCAGCTGGTGTTATCAGACTGGTGACTCTTCCGTATTCATCGTAGGAATATACAGTCGCCCAGCTTTGCGGATCTGAGGAGAATGTAGGTGCAGACACTCTGCTTTTCGTTCCATCCGAATTATATTGTGTAAAGACACTGATTTTTTTGTTATTCAGTCCGAATGTCTCTTTAAGCACCTCATTGCCAACATTGTCATACCACGTGACGACGGGGGCACTTCCCGATTTAACGTGATAGGTGTAATATTTTGCTCCCAGACTGTTTTCTTGCGTTGCCCATCTTGTAACGCTTGTCTCTGTTATTCCATCTGCAAAATTAGTCTCCGTCAGATTGCCAAATCCGTCATAGGAGAAGCGGACTGTGCCTTTACGGTCCGTCTTACTCTTCAACAAACCGGTGTTCTCATCCCAGTCATACTCATATCTGTCGCCCATTTCATCCGTCTTGGCAGTCATGAACCTTCCCGAAGGACAGTATTCAAATTGAGAGCGACGTGTTGTACCGTTTGCCGAACGCTCAACCAAAAGAGCCTGTCCGAAATGGTTGATGTTCTTGTATTCTGTAACAAATTCATTTTCGTCGTCCGGATCGGCAATCTCTTTCGTCTGGTTGCCCCTGTCGTCATAAAAAGACAACACCTTACGCACTTGTTCCTGGCCGTCAGCAATCATTTTGGTCGTCAAGCAGCTCACCCTATTTTTGCACCATGATCCTTTTCTCTCGTATGTCATGGTCTTTTCCTCGACAACATTTCCTTGCGTGGTGGTTATTTTTTGAGGATTTCCATCCTCATAGTCCGACGCTTCGATAACAGTTGTCATGCCTGTCAGACGGTTTGTGACTGTCTTCTTTGCCACGTATTTGAAACACCGCTTCCCCGACTTTGTTCCTAGATTTTCTGTCTTATATTCAAATACAACATTCTCTATCGGTCTGTCTGTGACAGAGGTGGAAGTTGTTTCCTCCACAGGATGAGGATTAAACAAGATGGTATCGTAGGCATACTTGATTGTCTTCCTTTTGTTGAGTGTCTCGTTGTCTTGCGTAAATTCTTCAAAGCCCAATATCCCCTTTTCTTGATGGAATCTCAAACCTTTGTAATAATATTTTTCCGTGCTTTCATAATTTCTTGATTCTGTCGTTACCTGACTAACAACATGGATAGGGATGCAAAGCTGCGTCACCTCGGAAGATCTCTCATTTTGACCAGACTGGTAGGTGACTGGATCAGACAGAGTCTTGTAATCCACCGTGTGGACCGACATGAGCCCATCGTTGATTTGAGACAAGTATCGGCCAATTTCTGGTGTGTGGACTAAATGAACGTCAAGCCCATTTTTTGAGAGCGACATAAGGTCTGTCACACCGTCGCCAGTGATGTCATAAAACGGTATATGTTTGTTATAGTACAGTTTGTTAGTCAAAATGTCTGGCAACTCATACTGCGAGTATTTTTTTGATACAAATCCACTGCCTGTGAAATAATGGAATGTCAGTTCGTCATTGATGATTTCCAAAATGTCGAGAGTTCCGTCATTATTGTAGTCCGCATAAAAACGTTTACCTTTAGCAATGCAATCTACTACATATGGACTAGTTTTTTCACACTCCATTTTGAGTGGGCATGGTATTTCCACAAACCCAGTTCCAGTCGACAGCATGATTTTCCATTTGTTTTCATATTGGGAAACTGCAATAGCGTCCGTATATCCGTCGCCATTGATGTCAACGAAGTCGGCTCCGGCATCCATATCCAAATATAACGGTATCTCCTCGAAGTCTATTTTTTCAAAGTTTTTTGTGTTGGAGTCGAACTCAAATGCCTTATGAGAGGCTCTATTATAAATTTCCGGCAGTCCGTTTCCATTCAGATCTGTTATGGAATATCTGGAGTCCACCGCTAAATACTGACTTTTATATGAAAACGATGATATTTTAGAAAAATGTTTGCCTTCAAAGTCTATCTTGTACAAGTCGGCGAAGTCCACATCTTCGTACATCTCTGTCTCTTCTTTGTGCAACACCAACATCTCTACGAATCCATCACCGTCAAAATCATTGAATTCAAGCTGCGATTGGTCAGAGTCTGTAAGGGCGATCTCCGTCTCAAAATTTTGTCTGATGAACGTTCCTTCTCCATCGTTCAAAAGGACATCTACCCAATAATACGAACCAGATCTTTTGACTTCAATCAGGTCTTTCTTTCCGTCTTTATTAATGTCCAAAGAATGAAGCAACAATGCACCTATAAAATAATCCATTGGCACTTCCATTGCCTTTTCATACATGACACCTGATTCCGTCTTCCTGGATAAATACAAATTCCATTCAACAATGACACCTTCAATAGCAGAAAATCCAGTTGGAATGTCCGAGTTAGTCTTTATGAAATCGGAAATTCCGTCATTATTGAAATCATCCACCAAAACACTATATTCATCATAACAATCATCATCCTCTGCAAATGGGACGAAGACGGACTTCTCAATTTTATGAGCAGATTCGCTGATTTTGTCCAGACTACTCCAGTTTAGGACAATTGGAGCTAAACTCTCCTCATTATCGTTGGATAAAGTAATGGATTTCAATTTGTTGTAAAAGCCGTCAAAAAAGTAAGACAGTGTATATGTTTTAAGAAGCTTGCCGTTTGCCTTCACTTCGACGGTTCTCAACAGTTTTGATGATGACAATTTAGAGCCTGCAGTGAATTGCAGTCTTGAGTCCTTTCGGTCGGAGTCGTAGGTGAAATCCACGGCACAAGTAGGTGCAACTTTGGCATTCTCGTTGCCAGTGTAGAGTATCTTGGACAGCCAAAACTCGCCATTCTCATCGTCCAATCCATACTCATATGACATGTAGTTTCCATTTTGATCCGTCACTTTTGTCAAAAGCCAAATCAACGGCACACCGGATGTCTGAGATTCTACTCTTGCATCGCCCGACGCTCCATAGACCATCGTGACACCCTCTTTTGTCACAACACTGAAGTAAGAGCCATCCTTGTCGTCTCCACTGTGAAATGTTATGTCACAGTACGTCTCTTCTTGAGTGCGGTACTTCGAGCCGTCAGCCAAATTATTTCCGGATGTCAATATAAGTCTTGCTCCATCCAACTCGATATTGTCCTCGTCCGTCAAATGGATTGCGTCCGGTTTTCCATCAGAGAACATATTCTTTCTTGCTCTGTATATTGACGACACACACGAAAGATTGAATCCGTATCCAGCAATTCCGTTGCCTGCCTGTGAATTATAGACAAGCTGTATACTCGGGTTCATTCCATTGACTCCAGATGGCACTTCTATCGGAATTTGATACATCAAGGAACCATTTGCACTGACGTTGAGGATACTTCCTATTTTGCCAAACACAACACCTTGAGCCTTGTCGTCTGTAGGGGTGCCGTCTGGCATCATATAAACTCCTTTCTCAAAGTCGGGAATAGAACTGTCCCCGCCTTCTGGTTGAGCTGACGGATTCTGTGCGACAGACAACCAAACGGAGGTAAATAATAAAGACCACACCAACAAAAGGATTTTCTGAATCATCTTCTTATTTTTTAATTATTTTCCATTCCGTGCTGAGATTGTCAATCTCTATTCGCAAAATGTATATTCCTGGATCTCTATCGGAAAAATCAATAGTGACATCATTTTTGTCTGCGTATTGGTAAACAATGTTTTTTCCGTATGTATCTATAAGTAGAGCATATGCACTCTGGTCTTTTTTCAAACTGTCTATTCTAACGCTAAGGTGTCCGTCGGTAGGATTAGGATAAATATGAATATGATTCGACGCCAACGAATCATTTATCTCTCTTCTGGATTCATCCTCTTCATTAACGACTCCACCATCACGATTATTAGACATATCAATGTACCTTGCTGTACGATTCCCCGCATTATCATAAACAAAATGGACGGTTTGTGCGGAAAGTGTTGCACAAAGACAAATACATAGAAATAAGCGAATTCTCATTTAACTTTATTTTTTTCTCTTTCACCTTCTTCTAATCCACTCTGAACTTATAGCATCCACCCGTTTCCGTACTTTATTAGGTCCGACATCTCCAACGCACCGTCAAAATAGGCAGTGATAGGCTTTATCTTCAATATTATAAAGTCAGGATTAGAGTCATATCCATCACAATCCAAAGAATTCTTTAGATCATAGATTGAAACTACTCCAGGCAGTATGTTTTTGCTTAAATTCATCATCCTAATCCATATTGCTTACAAAGTTAAAAAACTTTAGTTTTACAGACAATATTTTCTAATATTTTTGCACCTAAAACTTAATTTATAAGAAAAATTTGTTTAGATTCCTTTGACACCCGAAACTCGTCAATCGATTTAACATATAGATTTCCATATCAGACACAATTCCCCAATTAAATGCAGAGGTAACATTCCGCATTCCAAAATTTATTGTAAGTTTGCATCAATAAAATCAAAATCAAAAATGAGCAGAATAAAAGTTACATTCAACGCTCCAGTGACCATCACATTCTTGGCACTGATGTTGGCAGCGACAATCGGCAACTACCTGACACTGGGAGTTGTGAACAATATATTTAGTTGCAAACCTGTTTTGTCGGCGAATCCGATGATTCTTATGGGGTATTTCACCCATATTTTCTGCCACGCAAATTTCAGCCACTTTTTCGGCAACGCGATTTATCTTCTTCTGCTGATGCCTCTTTTGGAAGAGAAATACGGAAGTTTATCTCTGATTGGAATGATCTTCGCAACAGCATTCATCACCGGAATTTTGAACGCATTGTTTTTGCCGACGGGAATTGTTGGAGCATCAGGAATAGTGTTCATGTGCATCATCATGTCGTCGCTCACAATGTGTAAGTCGGGAGAGATTCCTTTCACATTCATCCTCGTCTTCATCTGCTATATCGGCAAAGAGGTGATGGATGGACTCTTCGTCGCAGATAATGTTTCCCATTTCGGCCATATCATAGGAGGATGTAGCGGTGCGATACTAGGAAAATTATTCGGAAGAGAAAAAAATGGTTGAGAGGAGGAGCATAAAAAAAACGAGAATTTCACAACCCTCGTCCTCCTTACAAATATCAAAAATTGGTTTTAATTTTACCCACAAGCCAATAGCACAATTAGCTGTGCTGTTAATATTCTCAAAAACATCGATAATGGGTAGACTGTGGAATAACCAACCGAAGGAGCATCTTTCATACAGACACTGTTTGCGTAAGCTAGTGCTGGCGGATCCGTATATGTGCCAGCTAGCATTCCCATTATTGTATAGTAGTTTAGTTTATTGTGTAATCTTGCGATAGTACCGACAATCAATATCGGAATCACGGTGATGAGCAATCCACTCAGCACATATAAAGCACCGTCGCCAGCAACCACCGTATCTATGAAACTGTCTCCTGCCTTGATTCCCACAGAGGCAAGGAAAAGCACAAGTCCGATCTCTCTGAGCATAAGATTAGCCGACGTCGTTGTGTATGTCACAAGTCCGATCTTATGACCGAAACGTCCGATCAAAAGAGCTATGATCAACGGTCCTCCAGCTATACCAAGTTTCAATGGCACAGGCATCGACGGAATGGAAATCGGAATGCTTCCGAAAATTATTCCCACAAAAATACCGATAAAGATAGTGGCGATATTCGGAGCATGGAGTGTCTTGACACAATCACCAAACAGTTTGCGGACCCTCTCTACCGCATCCTCACGTCCCACGACTCTCACCTTATCTCCCACTTTCAATTCAAGTGATGGAGACGCGAATAACACTATTCCACCTCGATTGACACGAGTGACATTAACCTCATACAACCTGTTAAGATGCATTTTCCTTAATGTTCGGCCATTTATCTTAGGATTTGTAACCACCACACTTTTAGAAATCAGTTTACCCTCACCTACATCATCCCAATCCATCTCACATTTTTCTCCAAGAATAGTGACAAGCGCATCCGCCTCACTCTCCATACTGACTATGAAAAGTACATCACCAAGGTATATTCTTGTCGAACCACATGGAAAAATCATCACTCCATCATGAAGTAGACGAGAGCAAACAAATTCCTTATCCAAAGTATGACGCAACTCTTTCAATGTTTTACCATCAAAATTGTTGTTTTTCAAAATGATACATTGTTTTTCCGGTTTCAAATCCGTCTCCTCAACATCTGAATCCAACTCCTTTTCCGCCTGAGTCAAATCAGTCTTTGTGATGAATCGGATGGCAATAGTAGCCAGGATGATTCCGACCACACCCAAAGGATAGGCACATGCATATCCGTTTACGATCAAAGGAGCATTCCCATCTGTGAAGACGGTAGTAAGAGCCTCACTCGCAGCACCAAGTCCTGGAGTGTTCGTAACCGCGCCAAACAGAGTTCCGACCAGCATCGGCAGATTATCTTCGTCAGTCGTGTCGAAAAAGCAATAATAGCATCCGAACATCACCAACACATTGAGCAAAATCGTCAACATTGCAAGCTTGTTCATCGTCACCCCACCCTTTTTGAAACTGTTGAAGAATCCGGGACCAGCTTGCAGTCCGATCATAAAAACAAACAGAATCAATCCAAAATCCTGTATGAACGTGAGTATGCTCACAGGTGCGGTAATCTTCAGATGACCTGCCAGGATTCCTGTGAACAGAACGAAAGTTACACCCAAAGAGATGCCCATAACCTTGATTTTACCAAGGTAGATACCTGTTGATATCACTATGGCATAAAGCAAGGCGATATGGGCAACAGACTCATTGCTGGTAAACAAATTAGTCAGCCAAGAAAAGTCCATAATACTTGTATTGGAAATTTGACGACTCTGTTGTTGTTACAGGGATAAACTTTTTGGACAATACGATACCAACAGAATCTCCATCAATAACGAAACCGTTATTCTTTCCACACGCTGAAATCTTCGAGACGGCTCTCCACACAAATAGAGAAGCGACTACAACTAATAATGAAACCATGAGTTTTTTTTTATTTTATCTATGTTTTTTAGTTATTAATCATTTTTTTCTTTCCGGCATTGTCACGATATGGAAGAAGAAAAGGATCAATCCAATTGCGTTCCACATCATAACGCTTCCGTTTTGTTCACTGATGCAAAAGTAGAGCAGATTTGAATGCGATTTCAGATTTTGTTATGAGTTTTATTGATAGTTGCTATAAGCAAAATTCGCCAATTATATCATTTTCTTATAGTCATGATTAGCAGAATTAATACACACCATACCCACAATGAATATAAAAGCACTAAATTTGCACTTGAAGATTATTAGAAGGTATGGAACTAAGACAATTGAGAGCATTCGTTAAAATTGCAGAGACTTGCAGTTTTTCGTTAGCAGCAAAAGAACTTTACGCTACACAAAGTGCCCTTTCTCAGAGTTTGAAAAAATTAGAAGATGAACTTGGTGCGAAACTATTCAATAGGAACAATCATAATGTGGGGTTGACTGAGGCAGGAGACGCATTGCTTCCGTATGCGAAGAGAACAATAGAAGACGCGGACAATTGCGTCTACAAGATGAACGACCTTATGAATATGAAATGCGGAACTCTTAATATAGGAGTGACACACTCATTCCGTATTCTGACGTCGGATACGATCAACGTCTTCGTGAAAAAATTTCCCAATATAAAGCTCAATATTTTCTATAAGACAAACGACGAACTGCAGAACATGCTTTTCCGTAAGGAGATAGACATCATGCTGGCATTCAAACCAGAGACAATCGCCGAGCAGATTGAGTCACACAATCTGTTTGAGGACAAGCTATGCGCGATAGTCGCAAAAGACCATGTCTTGGCCCAGAAAAGCAGCATCACAATGGAAGAAATCGCCGAATATCCGCTCATACTTCCGGCAGAAGGCACACAGGCCCGCAATATGATCGACAGAGTGCTGAAGACAAATCCCGTCGAACTAAAACCACAAATCGTGATCAATGAAATCACACCAATCCTGATGCTTGTGTCGTACGGCAAAATGATTTCCATTCTTTCCAGTCTCTCCACCAAAACAAGATCTGATGTAGTGGCGGTACCGGTTGACGTCACAGACAATGTGATGGAAGGGGCTTTCCTGATTCTGAAAAATTCCTATTTCAAACAATCGGCAAAGGAGTTTATCAAATTGGTCTGCGAAACACATCTGTTGAGACTGAAGATGGACAGTCTGTTTAATTAATTCATAATGCGTAATGCTTAATTCATAATTATTTATACATTTGCAACCTATTTTCATTTTTCTTATGTAAAGTTTGTCAAAATAATATATAAATAATATTTTTGCAACACAAGAACCCGCCAAGCCTCTTTATAATGCTTAAATCGGCGGGTCGTTTTTTTTATTGTTTTAGTCTATGGTTAATTATTCAAAAACGTATTTAGATCCTTCAGAACAAGTAAATCTGTTGATTAGTAGAGGACTCGTAATTGATAACAGTAACAAAACTCAGCAATATTTGAAACGTATCGGTTATTACCGTATGTCTGCATACTTATATCCTTTACTTGCCACACCTAAAGAAGCTCATGTTTATAAAAAAGGCAGTTCCTTTAATCAAGCTCTTAATCTATATAGATTTGATCGGCAGCTACGCTTACTCATTTTCAACCAAATAGAAAAGATAGAAATCGCAGTTCGAGCAGCAATGGTAAGCGTAATGAGTAAAGCAACAGAAGATCCATTTTGGATGACAAACCCTATACACTTTGCTAACATAACAAAATTCAACAAATCAATACAGAAGATTCAACAAGAATACAACAAATCATGCGAAGATTTTATTGAACATTTTCGTAATACTTACGATAATCCATTCCCTCCATCTTGGATGCTAGCAGAGATTCTTCCTCTTGGCGTATTGACACGTATTTATGAAAATATCAAAGTCAACCGATATCGTAAAAAAATTGCAATGGAATTTAATCTTAATATACCTGTATTCACATCATGGATGACTATTATAACAGTCACACGAAATAATTGTTGCCACCATGCACGCATTTGGAATAGAGTTTTCACACTACGAGCCCTTCTATTGTCTCATTACACACGTCCATGGATTTCCGATACAATACAGCAAGGCAAAATATTTTTTACTCTCTGTATTATCAAATACTTAATGGATGCCATCGTACCAGAAAATGACATGACAACAAAACTTCGATGGTTATTTGTCGAATATTCCAACATTGATTTGTCCGCAATGGGCTTTCCAAAGAACTGGGAAATGGAGCCATTATGGCAATAAATACACATTTTTATTTGCAAAGCGATAAAGAATCTTTATATTTGAGTCTAAACCATACCGACATGAAACAAATTGCTTCCATCATATTGGCACTGACACTCGCCTTCCCCACTTATGCTGAGGGGGGATTTAGATGGTGTCTATCCTTTTTTGATTTTAATTCTCCTATGAAACCTGAATATGAAGCACAGTTAGAAGAACTTGCAGAGTTCATCAAATCATATCCAGACGAACTGTTTGAGATTTCTGGACATCTGGATGAACGAGCAAGTGAGTATTTAAGTATAAAACTGGATCAAAAAAGAGCGGACTACGTTCGACGTCTCCTGATAGACAATTATGGTATTCCTGGATCAATGCTTATCTCTGTAGGAAAAGGCAAACATGAACCATATATCAAGGGAGCAAAGACGGAAGCAGAACATGAGTGGAATAGAAGAACAGAGATAAGAATCATAAGGAAAGATGAATGATGTAGATTGGGGTGGGTTTGAAAACCACCACTACGACACATATTATATAATTGTACGGGCAGATTTGAAACCTGCCCGTTATTCATATCCAATTATACAAAAATAGAGACGCAGTTTCCCGCGTCTCTATTAGAATCTATAATGGTAAGATTAATTACTTAACCTCCCAAGTATCATTAGTTTCAAGAAGTTCTGCGAAATTGTGATACTTCTTAGCAGCCTTAACCTCCTCGATCTGTGCGTTTACAGCATCATCGTAAGTAGGAGCCTCAACATCACGAATAACTCCAAGTGCTACTGGATAATCCATCATAGCAAGCTTTAGCTGAAGTGTGTTGTCCTCACAGTGAGCATCGTGAACAAGGATATCCTTCTCTGTAATACCATTCTCACCTAGTTTAACAACCTTCACATTGAAGCCATCCTGCATTAGTCCGAACTCATTGTTCTCACCGAACAACATCTTCTCACCATGCTTCAAGTAGATAGCGTTCTTTGCGCGACCTTCCTTAGTGTAAACTGCCTCGTGTGTACCGTCGTTGAAGATAACACAGTTCTGAAGGATCTCACAACCAGCAGCACCCTTATGTGCGTGAGCTGCCTTTAGAACATTAACTGTACCCTCAGCGTCTGTGGCTACCGCACGTGCGAAGAAGTGACCTCTTGCACCGAAGCAAAGCTCAGCTGGACGGAATGGATCCTCAACTGTTCCATAAGGAGACGACTTGCTGACGAATCCTCTTGGTGAAGTTGGAGAGTACTGACCCTTAGTCAAACCATAGATACGGTTGTTAAGAAGGATCATCTTTAGGTCGATATTACGACGGTTAGCGTGGATGAAATGGTTACCACCGATAGCAAGACCATCACCATCACCACTCACCTGCCATACGCTTAGCTTAGGGTTTGAAACCTTACAACCTGTTGCGATCGCAGCGGCACGTCCGTGGATTGTGTTCATACCGTAAGTAGCCATGTAGTGAGGCAGACGGCTTGAACAACCGATACCAGAAATAACTGCTATATCATGTGGAGCAACGCCAATCTCTGCCATTGCCTTGTGAAGCGACGCCAAGAAGAAATGGTCACCGCATCCTGGACACCAACGTGGCTGTCCTTTTTTATAATCTTTAGCTGTGTATTCGCTCATTTTAATCTAAAATTAAGAGTTAAGAATTAAGAGTTAAGAATTTCTTTTCTTTCATTCTTTGACTCAAGTTTATTCTTAAATTAATTTATTAAATGCTGCAACCAACTCGCTAACTACGAATGGCTGACCCTTAACCTCATTGAACTGTGCTGGTGCGAAACCATCAACCTTCATACGAAGGAATGCAGCGAACTGACCTAGGTTCTGCTCAGCTACAACCACCTTCTTGTACTTCTTCAATACCTCAGCTGTATTCTTTGGCAATGGGTTGATGTAACGGAAGTGAGCAAGAGCCACCTTCTTACCTGCAGCACGCATCTCATCCATAGCTGCGTGTAGGTGTCCGTAAGTTCCACCGAAGCCTACGATCAAAAGATCTGCATTATCCTTGTCGCCCTCTACCTCTACATCTGGTACAGGAATCTTGTCGATCTTGCTCTGACGAAGACGGCACATCAAATCGTGGTTCTCAGGATTTGTTGAGATAGCACCTGTCTTGCTGTCCTTCTCAAGACCACCAAGGATATGAGCGAATCCCTCACGACCAGGAACAGCCCAGTATCTTACATCTCTCTCATCTCTCATGTATGGAGTCCATGTTCCCTTCATTGACTCTGGAACGTATGGAATATTGATTGCTGGATACTCAGCAAGGTTAGGAAGCTTGAATGCCTCTGAACCGTTTGCGATATATGCGTCGCTCATGAACACTACAGGAGTCATGTGCTCTAGAGCTATCTTACATGCTGCGTATGCTGATTCGAAACAGTCTGCTGGGCTTGTAGCAGCGATAACTGGCATTGGAGTCTCACCGTTACGTCCGAACAATACCTGAAGAAGGTCTGTCTGCTCAGACTTTGTTGGAAGACCTGTAGCAGGACCACCACGCTGAACGTCGATAACAACCAATGGAAGCTCCATGATAACAGCAAGGTTCATTGCCTCACTCTTCAAACAGATACCAGGACCTGAAGTTGAAGTCACACCTAGAGCTCCAGCGAATGAAGCACCAAGTGCAGAAGCACATCCTGCGATCTCATCCTCACACTGAACTGTTGTCACACCTAGAGACTTGTGCTTTGACAACTCGTGAAGAACATCTGTTGCTGGAGTGATAGGGTAAGAACCAAGGTATAGGCGAAGACCTGCCTTCTCAGCTGCAGCGATAAGACCGTATGCAGTTGCCTTGTTTCCGTTGATATCCATGTAGCGACCCTTCTTTGCAGGAGTCTGCTTTGATACTACATTATATGTATGGCTTACTGATGCATGAGTGTTAGCACCGAAGTCGTATCCTGCGTGGATAACCTTGATGTTATTCTCTGCGATAGCCGCCTTCTTTCCAGAGAACTTGTCGCGAAGGAATTTCTCAGCGATTGAAAGATCACGGTTGAAGATGTAGCAAACAAGACCAAGAGCAAGCATATTTCTACACTTAAGCATAGCCTTTGGATCCATACCTGAATCAGCAAGAACATCCTTAACCATTGAAGTCACAGGCACCTCGATAACATCCTGCTTAATGCCCATCTCTGCGATAGCACCTGCTGCGTCTGTAGCCTCAAACTGAGCCTTCTCTAGATCAGCCTTCTTAAAGCTGTCGACGTCGATGATGATAGATGATGTTGGCTTACAGAACTTATACTGTGTCTTTAGAGCTGCAGGGTTCATTGCAACCAATACATCACACTTGTCTCCAGGAGTGAAAGCCTTGTCTGATGCGATACTTACCTGGAATCCAGATACTCCAGTCAACGAACCTTGTGGGGCACGAATATCTGCTGGGTAGTCAGGGAATGTACAAATACCATTACCTACAGTGGCCGAGATAGTGGAAAAAATATTTCCAGCAAGCTGCATTCCGTCTCCGGAGTCGCCTGAGAATCGAACCACCACCTGATCCAATTCTTCTACTTTCAAGTTGTCTGCCATATTTATTTAGTTACTTTATTTTTTCAAATTTCTATCTTCTGCGTGCAAAGTTAGTCAAAATGTAAGCAATTCAAAAATATTATGAATATTATTTCAGTTTAACGTGCCTCAATATCCTCATTTTGGCATATTTATGCGGTATATATCTTGTCATTTTGTAAGAAGTTGTTCAATATTAAAGCTGTTTAGTTTTTGCAATAGTTTAGATTCATACTCTGTTTAGCTTTCTTATTCCAAACACGACATTAAAATACATTTGTAAAACTTGATATATTTATACAGTTCCTTTTCATGTTTCAGTTTTAATTCTTATTTTTGTTGAAACAAAGAATTGTGAAATTTCAAAAAAATTACCAGATGAAAAAAATAAAAACAGCGATTGTAGCTCTATCATATATGTTCTGTGCAGTCGTTTCAAACGCGCAAGAACAGCAACTGACTATCAAATGCGAACAAATCGGCGAAATCAAAGGCGATCAGAAGTTTTCTGCTGAAGACGGATGGTTAATGCTGACTACTGATTTATACATCCTTAATCCTGAAGCCTTCAAAGGTCAACTTGAGACAATTTACACAAGCCGTAAGGAGAAAGACAAAGTCAAAAACGTATTCATCTCAGGTCAGATCACCAGCACCACCGTCGCACAGGACGTGAGATATCCTCTTTATAATTTGACAGTGGATTATGTGAACAAAGAGTTGACCGTCAACAAAGCCAACACACAAGGCAAGATCAGAATCGCCGACAATATTCCTCTCAACGCATTCGGAACTAACCCTGTGGAGATGAAATTCTACGCAGAGGCTATCAACGTGGAACAGCCACAGCGTATCTCAGATTTCGTCTGCCGCCAACTTTCCAACATAGGCAAGGTGAACAACGACTACTCTGCCATGAACAAAGTGTCAGAGGAGTATGGTAAACTTTTGGAAAGCAAGACGAAAGAGCGTCAGTATGTGTTCAATTCCACAGTATCCCTATTCAACGAACTTGACGTCGACCGCAAAGTCTACTCGATCTGCCTATACCAGTTTGCCCCAAGCAATCAGGATATAGAGAGAAATTTCTCCAACGCAGCCTTGAAGAAATGCGTCGACGACAACTCTAATATTGACTACGCCACTATCAGAAAGAATGTCGCAAACAAGACAGCCCCTATAATCGTGGCAGTAAACTATAAGAGCAGCCACAAACCAAATGTCCGCAAACCGAACCAGATCAACGATTCCTACGTCAACAACAGAATTGTGAAAACACGTAACCTGTATGCGGCTAAGCTTATCAGCGACGACGTCTTCACACAGGAAGATGATCTGAACGAACTTTTGAAGGATTATCTTTCTTTAGACAAAGAGGTGAAGGGATACAAAGAGAACAAGGCTAAAGGAATGACCAACATCAATCCGTCTGCTATCATCTACAACTACTCTGAGCTTCTCAACTCTATCATGATGAAGAACTTGAAGAAAGAGTATCTTTATGAAAACACTTTCAAGGCTCACTATAATGATGTGCAGAACGCAGCAAAAGCAAGTTTGAAGGATGGCAAGGAACTAGAGCGAATCGAAAAACTTGTCAATGTGATGGTTATGGAGAAAGACGCGGATACAATCTCGTCGACAAACAAGATCATCGCAAACTTCAACGCCATCAACGACGCAGAGGCATTGGTGGAAGACACGAAATGGGAGACAAACGTGTCTGATTTGAGAGACCGTTACGAAGAGGCATACTTCGAAAAAGTGTTCAAAGGCAAGTGTGAGAAACTGCTTGAGGGCGATCCAAAAGAGAAAGAGCCGATTGCAGCACAGATCAAGAAAGAGATTGAGGATTCCAAATGTAAGGCATGCTTCTTCCAGGCAGAGGAATACTACTTCGAGCCACTTCAGGATAAAATCAACGTGTTGAAAGCAGAAGAGGCAGAGAAAGCGGCAGCCGAAGCAGCTGCGGCAGCAAAAGCAGCCAAACTTGCCAAGAAGAAGGCGATGATGGCGAAGAAGAAGAAGAAATAAGGATTTAAGAATAATGGCATGGAATTTCGTATGATTTCATGCCATATCTTGTCATCCATTTATGGAGGGCAATGGACGCGCCACCCGTATATGGCTTGACATGATGCTCAAACGATCGCTTGGCAAAGTTGTCAACTGGCAATATGTAGACAAAGATCAGTATCTTCAAGCAATGGAACGCTCCACTATCAACGACCTTGAAATCCGTTATCTGCTCAGCCAAAACCTAACATCAGACACAGAAGATCGCGAGGTAATCATAAAAGGAATTGAGCAAAGCTATTGGTATGAGGGGCATGAGAAAGAATGATAACAAAATCTATCTGTAATGAAAACCATACACGTCGTAGCCGCAATAATTCATGATGAAGAAGGTCGTATATTCGCCACCCAACGTGGATATGGCGACTGGAAAGGATGGTGGGAATTTCCTGGTGGCAAAATCGAGCCCGGTGAAAATTCTCAGGACGCTATCCGCCGTGAGATACGTGAGGAGCTGAACTGTGAGATTGCAGTCGGCGAACTGTTGACCACCGTCGAATATGACTATCCAAATTTCCATCTGTCGATGCAATGTTTCATGTGCACGCTATCGTCTGGTGAGCCTCAACTGCTTGAGCATGAGGATGCCCGTTGGCTGCGACGGGAGGATCTGGATTCTGTGAAATGGTTGCCAGCAGACAAAGGTATTATAACCCTACTAAAAAATTGATTATGAAATACAACAGAGAATTCACACCTGAGTTTATAACTGAACTTAACACAAACGAGATTTTCGTGTTTGGAAGCAACATACGTGGCTTTCACGGAGGTGGTGCGGCTCGCGTCGCCAACAAAAAATTTGGAGCTGAATGGGGAGTCGGCGAAGGTCTCACAGGACAATGTTATGCCCTGCCTACCATGGAGGGCGGAGTGGACTATATCGCAGGAAAAGTGCAGAATTTTCTGGGCTGTGCCAAATCACATCCTGAATTCAAATTCTACGTGACAAAGATTGCTTGTGGCATCGCCGGTTTCAAAGTTGAAGAGATCGGGCCACTGTTTGCAGACGCGATAAGTATGGAAAACGTCATCCTGCCAAAGGAGTTTGTGGAGGAGATTGAAAAAAGATCCTGACAATTCCGTCGCTGAATAAATACTCCGTCTTTATACGATAAGATCATGAATACTATAGAAATAGCCACAATAGATGATATGCCGGCAATTCTCGAGCTTCAACGCCTGGCATTTGGCCCACAATGCAAAGAACTTGGTTTTGAGGATGCAGCTCCGATGACTGAAACGCTGGAGCACGCCTACGAAGAATTCACACAGTGTCTGATGCTGAAAATACAGACAGCGGACGGACAGATTATAGGTTCAGTGCGTGGCAGTGTGAAAGATGGCTCGTTGTATATCGGCCGATTGATGGTTCATCCAGATCACAGACAAAAAGGTTTGGGCCAAAAGCTCTTCCTTGACATACAATCAAGACTTCCGCATACACGTGTTTGGCTCTGCACATGCCAGCAAGTGACGCACACCTATGAGTTTTACCAACGTCAAGGATTCAAGACATACCAAAGTGAAGAGGTCGGAAAAGGGTTGACGTGGGTGTATATGGAAAAGATTATTGGGGGAGAAGCGTCTCAAAAGGAAGATAAAGATAGAAAATAATGTTGATTTTAAGCAATTTCTGCATGGTTATCATTTTTTTGTATCTTTGTGGCAAGAATCATTAATAATGTGACAAGAAATTGGCAAGGCAGTAAGAGTACAATCAAGAGAAATAGACAGAAATGATGACGACAGAAGAAATACAGGCTCGCAAAGAATGCCAGACATTTGATTGTAAGAGCATTCAGATTGACCCCAAAGCGTTAGCAATACCTATTGTGGCTATGGCTAATGCTGATGGAGGTGTGCTTGCCATTGGTGTTTCTGACAAGACTCGCAAAATAGAAGGAATTGATGGCACGGCAAATAGATTGGGAGGTAAACAATAAAAACAATTCAAGTAATGACGCAAAAGAATAAAGACATACAGTCACAGGCTGAACCATATATTGTGATGTCGCATGACATTCATATTGATGCAAACTATGTGGATTGGATAGTAGACATTAAGAGTCGCTATCTATTCTATGCTAAGAACATGAAAAAACTGAACCGACTTGTTTCAGTAATTGATGCAGAGAAAATGAACCAAGCCAGTGCAGAATTGGTAAATTCAAAACTCCAACAATCAGTTGGAGAATTGCAGTTCGCTGTTAATAATGGTATAATAAAACTCCACCAAGTTGGTGGAGATATTCTACGACTTGTATCAAAATCTTATAGTAAAAAGAGAATGGCACTTTCATGACAAGTTTCATTTAGAAATATTATAGCTAAGTATTATCAAAATTATGGCAAACTTTTTGAGCAGAATATTTGGATTTGGCAAAACGCAAAGTTTGGAGGCTAACAATGCTCCCGAACTAATTCAGCTGTTTCAATTCGAGAAATGCATAGAGGCCTTACTCAAAAAGGATGACTACATTGCCAGAAGTGACTATAAAGACCTTATAGATGGAAGTGCACGTTTGTATGCACAATTTAAAGTACTGAATGATAGCAATACATTGAGGTATTTCTGCCGAGATAATGGTGTTGAAAAAGAACGCATCATCAGTTTTTTATCTTTATATGAAGATCTTCAGAAAACAGAGACTTCGGCAACAATAAATGCACACAATGAGAAATTCTTGTCTAACCATTTAGCTTCAGAAAGAGCATACCTTGATGGAATCCTTTCTGAGGTTGATCCTAACATAAAATTGGATGACGAACAGCGTAAAGTGGTTCT